>CAUQNJ010000008.1:0-73162 GCA_963519515.1 uncultured Campylobacter sp.
GGATTATCGACTAGCATTTTACTTGTGGTTTCGTCATAGACCCGTCTAATGTCAAGCTCAATTTCTCTATCCTTATAATAAAGCAGCCAAATCTCCTCTCCGGTATATCCGTCTCTTGGATCCGGTAGATGCGGGCTACAAACAAAGATAAGCCAAATATCTCTTTGCCTGTCGATGACCCAGTTCAACCACTTTATTTCATTGGGCTCCTGTGGATCATAATGATATTTTGCTAGGCACTGATCTACACGATTTATAATATCATATTTCTCCAAGTCCTCTTTAGAAATATATTCCGCAACAAACGCCATTCTCTCCTCCTTAAGAAATTTAATAATTTAAAGTAGATCGCTCGTATATAGACCGAACAAAGACGAGAGCTCAAATTTAACGTCTTTGTCGCTCAACAATTTATTATTCGGCACCGCAATAATGCCCGATTTAAACCTATACAATATATACTTTTTAAATTTAAATCCGTTGAGCGCCAAGAAAACAAAATGATGTAGCATGGTGATTAAAAAGAATATTGGACTTACCAAATACCTAACCATTCTCTTTCTCCTATTTTTTATATCTTTGATCCATATATTTACGTCTTGCTCATTGTATGGTATCAACACCCAAGTTACCGATACGAGATCGTCTTTTTGCAAAATTTCGGTTTTAAATTTCATATGTTCGTCTATATGGTCGAATGAAATTTTATCATCATAAAATTTTGTAAAAAACTTATTGTAAAATTCTTGATAGGCTATTTTTATCTCCCAAAAAATACTAAATAAAATTCCGAAAATCCCTAGCGTTAATGACGCCCTTCTCATCATTTCTTTATGCGGATCCAGCTCCGGCGTTAAATTTAGCAAGACAAAAGACAAGAATATAAGCACGCACATGATTTTATTTGATATAGTAAGCTTGAAAAAGTAGTCGTTTTCTATGATTATCGGCTCTTTGTCGCAATTTTTCATCAAATTCCTCTGTTTTAAATTTGCACGTAATTCTACCTCAATGGCTCTTTGCAGGAGATAAAATTCTGCTCTTACGCGCTACGTGAAATTTTAAAATTTCGCCGCTGTCGCGCAAGCATCGCGCACGCAAATTCCTCAATCCGCTGCCCTACCTCCCGTCTAAATTTAAAATTTCACTCGAAATTTCATCTATCGTCGCGTTGAAATCCTCCGCCAGCGCGCGCTTTAGCTCCTCTTTCGCCGCCATCATATCGCGCACGATCGCGGCTTCAAACCCCTCTCGATTGAGCGCCTCGTCGCCCTTGGCAAACGCAAAATCCAGCCCAAACCACGTAGCCACGGCAAACGCAGGCACGCACACCACCGCGCCCGGGCCGCATACGAGCCCCGCACTACCGCTAGTCGCGCTGGCGCCCGCCTTGGTAAGGGTTTTCGCACCCGTCTTAGCCGCAGTTTTAGCGAGGCTCTTGCTTATCAGCTTTGCGCCCAGCACCCCCAGCCCCGTTCCGCTCGCGCGATACGCCTTGCTTTTTAGGCTGAAGCTTTGCGTGACGTTAAGATCGATTTTCGCGCCGTATTTTTTGAGCGTAAAATTTAGCGAGCTCTCATAATTTTTGACGTTTGCCGCAGCGATTTTAGCGATATTTTCGCCAAAATCTTTCGGGAAGCTTTCGCTCACGAAGAGCGCAAATTTCTCATTCAGATATGCCCCCGCGTCATCGTCCCACACGCCGTGCCACAGCACCAGATAATCGCTTAGAAACGAGTAATTGAAATCCGCCATTTTCTGTGCGCTAAGCCTCGCGCCCTCGTCGTAAACGGCGTCGATGTAGCTATTTAGCGCGGATGCGGCGTTTGTCTCCGCGGCGAAGCGCGTGGCGTTTAGCTCGCCTCTTAGCGCGTCCGCCTCGCGCGCGCTTAAGATCAGCCGCTCGCCGCTTTGTAGCACGATCTGCACGCCCGTCTCGACCGCGCTTTTAGGATGCACACTCTCCGAGCCGCCGCCTGCCGTGCGCGTCTGCGCGGCGCAGATCAAACACAGCGTGACGTAGGCAAGCGCGAAGATCGTGCCGCTAAAGCGCCCTATTTTGGGCGCGGACGTGGCTCGCGGCATAAAAAGCACGAAGGCACAAAGATGCAAGATCGCGCAGTAAAAGAGGAAATCTCCCGCGCAGATCAGAAACAAAAGAGCGATTTTTAACGAGCTAGGGCTCTGCGACAGCGCCAGATCAAACAGCGCGTTTTTGTAAAATTTCAAAGCGTAAATTTCATTTAACAGGGCGGATTTGAAGTGCGCTTGCGGCGCGGTAGATTTTAAAATTTCAAAAATTTCGGCTACCGATGCGGAGCTTGGCGCGGAATTTTTGGCGGAATTGTCGGCAGCCATACTCGGTGCGGCGGGATTTTGGGCTAAATTTTGCGCTGCGGCTGAGCTAGTCGTAGAATTTTTAGCGAAGGTCTGCGGCGCGGCGGCGGGATCTGCCTTTGAATTTTTAGCCGAGGCGTGCACCGCTCTGACGGAGCCCGCTTTAAAATTTGCGGGCGAAGCGGTGAGATTTTTAGCGGCGTTCGGTGCGGGCTTGACGGCATTATCAGCCTCTGAATTTCGCACAATTATGGCGGCGTTATTCGTCGCGGAATTCTTAACGGCGTTAGCGGCGTTATCTGTTGCTAAATTTCCGACGGGCGCGGAAGCGTCGTTTGCCGCGAAATTTCCCATGGATGCGGTAGCGCGGGCGGGCGAAGTAAAATTTATCGCGGAATTTAAAGAGTGTGCGGCTGAACCCGTAGCGTCTGCGAGCCGCAAATAGGCCAAATTTATGGCGAAATTTACTGCTACGGCAAGTACTGCGAGCAGCAAAATACTAAGTTTAAGCGATAAAATTCTAGGATTTTTAATCTCTTTTAGGCTGAGCTTAAGCACCGCCAGACGCATCAGAGCAAGAGCTGCAGGCAGCGCCGCGAGCGTCACGAATAGCTCCGCGCCGCGCAGATCGGCTATGCCTAGCGCCAAAGTGGCGCTTAAGATGATCGCGCCCGCACAGGCTAAAACCCCGCTTATCAGCCTGCCTCTAAAAATTTTAATCAAAATCCCGCTGCTGCGAAATAGCGCCGCATTGGCGCGCTGCTTCGCCTCGTAAAAAAAGCTAAATAGCACCCGAAATAGCGCGTAAGCCCAGAGCGCCGCCAACGCGCAAAAGCCCGCGTCGTCCAAATCCTGCGCGTAAAGCGCGAAGTAAAAAACGCTAACGATCAGCGCTAGCTTAAGCGCTATTTCACAGATCCAGCGGCGCGTCGTCGTCATCGAGCCTGTTTGCCTCATTGATCTTTGGAATGCCCATCTCTTCGATATTTAAAGGCGGTGCGGGTTTAAATTTCGCCTCGTCCTCTTGCGGTTCAAAAGGCGGCTCATCGTTTTCATTGCTATCATTATCTTCAACATGTGTGCCGCCCTCGCGTAGTACGTTACTCACACTTTGCGATGTGCCCTCTGCGCCTTGCCGCGCGTCTTTTGCGCCCCGCGATATGTCTTTTGCGCCTCGCAGAGTGCCCGCTAAATTTTTATGCACGCCCTCTGTTTCGGGCGAGATACCGCCCGCTCTCGTATCATATAAATTTTGCCCTTGAAATTCTTGCTTCTGCGGTGCGTCCTGTGCCGCGCGCCGTGTTTCTGTCAAGCCCTGCTCTGCGCTAAATTTAGACTCGCCGTCTATCTCCTCGCCATCTTGCCCGCCGCTTTGGCCGAAGCTAGGCATCTCGTCAAAATCGATATTTACCCCGGAATTTCGGGTGCTAGCGGAGCTTTCGTTTAAACTTACGCCGCTATTTTGCGCTTCGTTAAAACTCTCCGCGCCGTTAAAGCTTTGCGCTAAATTTTGCTGCAAATTCTGAGCCGCATCTGTATTCGGCATATCTAGGCGCGCCGCAGCGGGCTCCTCAAAGCCCTGATCTTGCAGCTGCGAGACGTAGTCGAGATTGTCATTTTCGTTAAAGATCGCGCTCTCGCTGGGCTCGCCGCCGAAGCTCGTATCTACGAAGCGGGTAAATCTGCCCTGAAAGCCCACCTCGATCGTCCTGCCCGCCTCGCCCGAGCGGTTTTTGCCGACGATGATTTCGGCTTTTTCCTGATAGTCGTTGCGCCTAAACACGGGCTCGCCAGCGTCCTTACCCTCGGCCTCCAGCCGCGAAATGCGCTCGCGCTCCATCTGCTCTTTATAAACCTCGTCGCGATAGACGAAAAGTATGATGTCGGCATCCTGTTCGATCGCGCCGCTTTCGCGCAGATCGCTTAGCATCGGGCGTTTGTTTGAGCGCGCCTCAAGCGAGCGGTTTAGCTGCGATAGCGCGATGATCGGGATGTTTAGCTCACGCGCTAGGAGCTTGAGTCCGCGTGAAATTTCGGCGATTTGCAGGTGGCGCTCGGAGTAGTTGCTCGTGCTCGTCATAAGGCCGATATAATCGATCACGCAAAGCTCGATATTGGCGTCTGCGGATTTGAGCTTGCGCAGCTGGGTACGGACTTGGTGGATGTTCACGTAGCCACTGTCATAGACGAAAAGCGGCATATTCAGCACCGCGTCGCAGGCGTCGTTGAAGCGCGTCCAGTCGTCATCGCTGAGCTTAGCGCTCATTATGTCGCTTAGCGGGATCGAGCTAAGCGCGCTTAGTATGCGATACATCAGCTGCACGGAGGGCATCTCGAGCGAGAAAAATACGACGCCTTTGCCGCTTTGCAGCGTTTTCATCATCAAATTTAGCGCAAAGGCGGTCTTTCCCATGCCGGGGCGGGCGGCGATGATGATGAGCTCGCCCGGTTTCAGCCCCTTCGTGCAGTCGTTTAGGAAGCGAAAGCCAGTATCCAGCCCCACGAGCTCCGAGCCTGCGAGCGCCTTTTGACGCTTCAGCTCCTCTACTACGTCAGCGATGATCTCGTGCGATTTTTTGATGCCGCCGTGGCGCTCCTCGTCGATGAGCTCGTAAATTTTGGAGCTGATTTTATCGGCGGTGTCTTTGCTGCGCACGGCTTCGTTTACCATCGAAGGGATCTCGTGCGCTACCTTGATTAGCGAGCGCTTGATCGATTTTTCGCGCAGTTCGAGCGCGTATTTTGGGGCATCGACCACGCCGCTGGTGGCTACGACCTCGGTAAATGCGCCATCGTCGTAGCGCTCGGCTAGCCATTTTTTAACGAAGCTCGGCGCGATCGGCTCGTTGTGCGAGGAGCACTTGACGATCGCCTCGTAGATGTCGGCGTGCGGCTTGTAGAAAAAATCGCCGACCGAGATTATCTCGCTCAGCTCGCCGTATGCGTCCTCGTTTTGCAAAAGCGAGCTTAAAATCGCGCGCTCCATATCCAGATCGTATAAATTTGCAGGCACATTCTGCTTCGTTGCCATCGCTTCCCCCGTCGTTTCGCGCGCTTTTGCGCGCCTAAATTTTAAGCTCTATAAAATCGTAAATTTAAATCCGCAACCCCGGTACGCGCTTTTGAAAAGCGATGCGGCTCTGAACGCTCGTCGCAGTCTTGAAACTATCGCAGCTTTGAAAATTTCGCGCTTCAAAAAGCCACGCAATTTTAAGCCGCTACGCTCTTATGCCGCATATACTGTGGCGATTTAAGGCTGCGCCCAAAGGCTGCCGCGGCGGATTTAAAATTTTGAAATTTCATAGAGCTTGAAATTTCGCTAGGGCTTATAATTCTTTAAAATTTTAAGCCCGCATATTAAAAATTTGGCGTCCCCCGGCTCGGGCATTAAATTTCGCGCCCAAGCTGCGGCGAGCGAACTTTGCTAAATTTAAACCGAAACGTCGCGATCTGAAATTTTTCAAACGCCTTAAACAATGAGCCAAATGCCGTGGCATTTAAATTTAACGCTCGCTCGCTGTTTCGCAAACGGTGCGTCCGTCACGCTAAATTTAATGCGGCTCGACTCCCGCGCCGTGCCTTGAAATTTTACGCCGCTGAGCTCTATGGTTTAAAATTTTACGTATCGAAATTTTACGCCGCAAATTTGGCGCCCAATCGCGAGGCTCAAATTTTAAAATAAAATTTCACGGCGAATTGCAAAGTTAAAATTTCAAACCCAAAATTCCAAAACGAAATCCTAGAGCTAAAATTTTAAACCTGAAATTCCAAACTAAAATTCCAAGCCGCACTCCCAAAGGCTCAAATTTAAAAACGCTGCCTCGGAATTAAATTTTAAAATTTTACGCCTCAGACACGCTGTGTTGATGAGCCTAAACGAACCGCAGTGAGTCCAGCGCGCCGAAACGCCAAACCGCAGGACTAAGCCGCGCGCCGTAGCGGCTTTAACCGGCTAAGCGCCCCGCAGCCCTCACGCTCCTTCGCGAACCCGCACCTCGTCCTCGACCTCTTGCAAAAACCGCTCCACGAGCTTGCTCTCATCGAGTTTGGCGACCACTTCGCCGTGGCGCATCACGATGCCGCGCCCGTTGCCGAACGCGATCGCCACGTCCGCGCCTTTCGCCTCGCCGATCGCATTTACGACGCAGCCCATGACGCTGATATTTAGCGGCGTTTTGATGTGCGCGGTTTTTTCCTCGACGATTTTGATCGCGCTTAGCAGATCGCTTTGCAAACGCCCGCAGGTAGGGCACGAGATGATATTGACGCCACTTTTTTGCACGCCCGCATCCTGCAGAATCGCGCGCGCGACGCGGATCTCCTCCTCAAGCTCGCCCGTGATGCTCACGCGCATCGTATCGCCGATCCCCTCCATTAGAAGCGCGCCTAGCGCGATCGCGCTTTTGATGCTCGCGTGAAATTTCGTCCCCGCCTCGGTCACGCCCAGATGAAAAGGATACTCGCATAGCGGGCGCAGCGCGCGATACGCAGCCACCGTGCTCGGCGCGTCCGAAGTCTTAAGCGAGATCGCAATGTCGCTAAAGTCCTCATCCTCAAGCAGCGCGGCGTTATACAGTGCGCTTTGCACCATCGCCTCCACGCTGCGGCCGTATTTTTGCTCAAACTGCTCCTCCAAGGAGCCCAAATTTACGCCGATGCGGATAGGTAGGCTACGAGCTTTGCACGCGCGCACGACCTCTTTGATGCGGTCCCTGCCGCCGATATTGCCCGGATTTATGCGGATAGCATCGACAAACTCCGCGACCTGCAGCGCCAAGCGAAAATTAAAATGGATGTCCGCTACGATGGGAAGCGGCGAGCTTTTTTTGATGCGTGCGAGCGCGTCCGCATCCTGCTTATCAAGCACGGCACAGCGCACGATGTCGCAGCCCGCGAAATACAGGCGGTTAATCTGCTCTAGCGTGCCCTCCACGTCCTTCGTTTTAGAAAAGCTCATCGACTGCACGGAGATGGGCGCGCCGCCGCCGATTTTGACGGAGCCCACTTTGATCTGCTTGGTCTTATATCTTTGCATCTTTTTCCTTTGAGCGGATATTTTAGCAAAATATCGCTTGCATTATCTTTGCGAAGCGCAAATTTTATAAATTTAGCGGGCAAGCGCAAGCGGCGCCAAGCGCTTTTATCCACCCGCTTGCAAATTTCATTTGCTAAATTTCAACTATTAAATTTCAACGGCGGATCTTTCAAAGCGAGGCGGGTGCGGTGCGATCAATGTTTATTAAATTTAAGAGCGCCTGGGGCGTTTGCTTAAATAAAATTCCGCCGCATAGTAAACGGGCGGCGCGAGATCAAACCGATACGGGCGCGGAAATTTTAACCTGATTTTACGTAAATTTCATAGACGCAAGCGGCGAGTTTGCGCCCGCGAGAACGCTTAATCTCTAAATTTTGCCGCCAGCTCGTTTTGATCTAAATTTATACAGCGTGTGAGGCTTGATTTTTAATTTTATGCCGCACGTGCAGCGAATGCCACTCGCAGGCTAAATTTTACGTGGAACTGGGCGCGATAGCTGAAATTTATCCTTTTCGGAGCCAATAAATTTCCAGCTTTCATACCAGGCGAGGCTGGATTAGTGCCTAAATTCCACGTCGAGCTTGATCGTATCCATCTTATTTTGCAAAATATCCAGCGCCGATTCGCTCCGACTTTTGTTGCTGCCTGCGCCGTCCTTCTGCTGCCATTTGTACCTAGGCACGTCCGAGCCGAACTCGGGCGAGAACGAAAAGCCCCTACCGGGATGCCGCGCCTGCTCAGTGCCCGCGCTAGAAGGAGCGGGATCGCTTAGCTTCCAAGTACCGTCCTCGTAATACGCCCTCTCGCTTACCTCCAGCCTAAGCGGCGGCAAAGCGCGTCCGTCGCCTTTTTGTGCGGATCTGAACGGAACGTTTTTAGCTGAATTTTTTGGAGCGGATTTTTTTGAGTGTGCGGCGGAATTTTTTGCTTTTAAGCTTTTTGCTTTCGAGCTTTTCAGGGCGGATTTTTCGATTTTGGAGCTTTTTAAATTTGAAATTTCGATCGTGGAATTTTTACTCGCATGATTTTTGGTTTTCACGTCCTCTTGCATCGCGATTTTGGCTTTATGATTTTGCGGCGCGACGATTTGATGCTCCGCGCTTTGAGCGGATAGCTCCGTAGATCCAGCAAGAGCGAGCGCAAGTATAAAAATGCGGGCAAAATTTTTCATCGTCTTCCTTTCTTTAGGATGAAATTTAGCAGAGCTTAGATTAAGCGGCGTTAAATTTAAGTACGGGACTCAAAATTTCGCGCCGTAAATTTAAAATGATGGATTTTGAAATTAATGAAAAGGTTGTATAAAGAGTCATAAAAAAAACTCGCGACAAACCGCACGAAAGACGAAACGCCGTAAATTTTATAACGCGGAGAGGTGCCGTGAAATTTTACGGCACCTCGCAAAGCGCTGCGAGATTTCGTAGCACCGCCGCAATGCGTATGGGGGCGCCGAATGACGCCCCCGCGGGACTACATCATGCCGCCCATTCCGCCCATGCCACCCATATCAGGCATTGGAGGCATTGCAGGTTTCTCCTCTTTGATCTCGCTTACGGTCGCTTCGGTCGTTAGAAGCAGGCTTGCGACGGAGACCGCATTTTGAAGCGCGATGCGCTCGACTTTGACCGGATCGATGATGCCTGCGTCAAACATATTGACGTACTCGCCGTTTGCGGCGTTGAAGCCGAATTTCTTGTCTTTGTTCTGCTCGACGGCGTTTGCTACGACGCCCGCGTCAAATCCCGCATTTTCGGCGATCTGGCGAAGCGGAGCGAAAAGCGCGCGCTTAACGATGTTTGCGCCGATAAGCTCGTCGCCGCTTAGAGCTAGTTTTACGCTAAGTCCCGCTCTGATTAGCGCAGCGCCGCCGCCGATCACGATACCCTCGTCTACGGCTGCTTTAGTTGCGTTTAGAGCGTCGTCCACGCGATCTTTTTTCTCTTTCATCTCAGTTTCGGTCGCAGCGCCCACCTTGATAACCGCAACGCCGCCGCTAAGCTTAGCCATGCGCTCTTGAAGCTTCTCTTTGTCGTAATCGCTCGTAGTCTCGGCGATTTGAGCTTTGATCTGCGAAACGCGCGCGTCGATATCTTTTTTCTTGCCCGCGCCGCCTACGATGGTGGTATTGTCTTTGTCGATCACGATACGCTCGGCTTGTCCGAGATCGGCCATAGAAGCGCTTTCTAGCGTTCTGCCAAGCTCCTCGCTAATGACGGTGCCGCCCGTTAAAATCGCGATATCTTCAAGCATCGCCTTTCTGCGATCGCCAAATCCAGGGGCCTTGACCGCGGAGATGTTTAGCACGCCGCGAAGTTTATTTACGACCAAGGTCGCAAGCGCCTCGCCCTCGATATCCTCGGCGATGATTAGAAGCGGTTTGCCGCTTTTTTGAACCTGCTCCAAAACCGGTAGTAGGTCTTTTAAATTCGTAATTTTCTTATCGAATAGTAAGACTAACGGCGAGCCGAGCTCGACTAGCATTTTTTCTGCATTTGTGATGAAATATGGGCTTAGGTAGCCGCGGTCAAACTGCATTCCCTCGACGACGGTTAGCTCATCGTTGATCGATTTTGCCTCTTCGACGGTGATGACGCCGTCTTTGCCGACCTTCTCCATCGCGTCTGCAATCAGATCGCCGACGGAGCTATCGTTGTTCGCAGAGATCGTAGCGACCTGAGCGATCTCTTTTTTGCCGCTTACTTTTTTAGATGATTTTTTTAGCTCCTCGATGATCGCGGCGCTAAATTTATCCATACCGCGCTTAACTTCGATCGGATTTGCGCCCGCAGTTACGTTGCGTAGGCCCTCTTTAAAGATCGCGTGAGCTAGCACGGTCGCAGTCGTAGTGCCGTCGCCCGCTTGATCGTTGGTCTTGCTCGCTACTTCGCGCACCAAAGAAGCGCCCATGTTCTCAAGCGTATCTTTTAGCTCGATCTCTTTAGCTACGGTTACGCCGTCTTTTGTGATCGCAGGAGCGCCGAAGCTTTTTTGAAGCAATACGTTGCGACCGCGAGGTCCCATGGTGACTTTAACTGCGTCGTTTAGCTTTCTCACGCCAGCGTAGAGCTTGTTTCTTGCGTCGTCTGAAAAAATAATCTCTTTTGCCATTTTTAATCCTTTTTATTTAATTATGCCTAAAACGTCTTCTAAATTTAAGATAAGAAATTTCTTATCATCTAAGCTAATCTCGCTGCCTGCGTATTTTGCAAACGCTACGGTATCGCCTTTTTTCACGCCCTCACATTCGCTGCCGACGGCTACGATTTTGCCGGTCGAAGGCTTCTCTTTTGAAGCATTGTCGGGGATGATGATGCCCGAAGCGGTCTTTTTGGTTTCCTCTTCGCGCTCGATTAGAACGCGCTTGCCAAGTGGTTGAAATTTCATTTCAGTCCTTTCTTTGATTTGTGATTTTCTAAAATTGGCACTCAATGTGTTTGAGTGCTAAGATTATATGCAAAATTTATATTCTTGTCAATAGTTTATGAAAAATTTTTATAAAACTTTAGTGATTTAAACTCAAGTATTGAGATTTCAAACGTTAAATTTTAAGGGCTATAATACCCTCAAATTTTAAATTTTAAGGGGACGAAATGAAAATTTTCGGCATAATCGCAGGAATTTTAATCCTGCTTATCGTAGGTGCGGGCTGCCTATTTTTCAGCGATTTTGGAAACAATCTAGCTAAGCCTTACATAGAAAATTTGATCAAAGAAAAAAGCGGCCTTGACGTGAAGCTTGAGAAATTCGATCTAAATTTCGGCGATCTGGACATCAGCGCCAACGTAAATGACGCTGCGAACGTAAACGTAAAGGGCAAATACTCGCTTTTTGCGCGCTCTTTCGATCTTAGCTACGACGCAAACGCGCACGATCTAGCCAAGCTCGGCATAAAAACGAGCGAAGAGCTAAGCCTCAAAGGGCAAATTTTAGGCGATCTTGACAAATTCGGTATCAACGGCAGCGGGCGGATTTTTGATAGCAACGTAAAATTTTTAGCAAATTTAAAAGACCTTAGTCCGCTTGATCTGCAAATCGACGCTAAGGGCTTAAACGTCGAAAAAGCCCTTGCCGTAGCCTCTCTGCCAATCTACGCCAAAGGAAATATCGACATTCTCTCGGACATCAAGGCTGGCAGCGGCGGTGCAGAGGGCAACGCAAGTATCAAGAGCTCAAATTTGATCCTAAACGAATCTGCGTTTAAAGATATGAATATCTCTATCCCAAAGGGCGTGCAGATCACGCTAAACTCGGACATCACGGCGCAAAATGACGTCCTGCGAGCAGCAAGCAAGATCGATTCGACGCTAGGCAAGATCAACGCCGAAAAATCGGAATTTGATCTGAAAAACAAAACTTTAAACTCAGATTTTAATCTAAGCTTGCCCGATCTAGCGAAGCTCGAAAGCCTTATCGGGCGTAAAATTTCGGGCGATGTTAAAGCAAACGGAAATTTAAAGACCGATTTTTCTACGCTTGAGCTTTCAAACTCACAAATTTCAGCGTTTAAAGATGCGCTTAAAGCGGATGTGAAGGCCAAATTTGACCTGAAAAACAAAAACGGCGAGCTGTCCGCAAAGCTAAACGCAAACGATCTGGCCGCGCTGCAAAACGTCCTGGGAGTGAAGCTGCAGGGCAAGGCAAACGGCGAGCTTAGCGCGGCTCTAGCGCAAAATGAGCTTAAAAATCTAAACTTAAATTTAAACGCTATGGGCGGCAACCTGAACGCGAGCGGAAATTTAAGCGATCTAAAGCTTAAGGCGAGCAATCTAAATTTGGCCGTGCTTTCGGCTCTGTTTTACGGTAGCGCCATCGGAGAGGGCACGATAAACGGCGATGCGAAATTAAGCTTAAAAGACGGCATCAACGGCACGGCGCAAATTTCGCTTGCTAACGGCGTGATTTTTAAGAAATTTTTAGACGGCGCGACGGACAAGAACTTCCCAAGCGATCTGAAGGCGGACGCGCAGGCGCAGACAAATATCAAAAACTCCGTCGCGACCTTTAGCGTAAGTGCAAACTCCGATCTAGTGCAGCTTCAGAGCCTAAACGGCACCTACGAGCTCAAAAACAAAGCGCTTAAAGCAAACTACGCGCTGCTGATCCCAAGCCTGCAGCGACTCGAGTTTTTTCTAAATCGCAGACTAAACGGCAAGATTGCAGCTACCGGCGAGCTTTCGCACGATGGCAAGAGCCTGTTTGCGACCGTAAATTCCAAAGTCGCGGGCGGCGAGCTAAACGGACAGATCGCGGGCGATGAAGCGAACTTTAAAATCCAAAATTTTATCGTCAAAGAGCTTACGACGCTTCTAAATATCGATCATGTCTACGACGGCACGGGCAACGCAAATCTTACGTATAATACGAGCTCGCACAGCGGCAAATTCGACGCGATCATCAACAACGGCCGCCTTCCTAGCGGCGGATTGATCGATAAAATCGGCAAAATTTTAGGTCGTGATCTAGGCGGTGAGGTCTATAACGACGCCAAAGTAAACGGCACGATCAAGCAAAATTTGATAAATTTTAACGCCGATATGAGTGCGCAAAAAAGCAAGCTAAACGTTACCGGCGGCACGCTGGATAGTAAAACGGGCGCGATTTCGGTGCCGGTTAAGGCAAACATCGAAAAAACCGATCTTGAAATAAACATCACCGGCACGATCAAAGAGCCGAAATACAATATCCAATCGGACTACCTAAAGGGCAAGCTCGACAAGCAGATCGGCAAGGGCATCGACAAGCTTTTCGGCGTCAAAAAGGACGATAATAGCAGCAAAAATGACGCGAAAAAGGAGCAATCAGACGCGATTAAAGGGCTGATAAATGGACTATTTTAGCCCATTCGCTCCCATTTGGCGTTTGGAATTTATGGATACTGCTAAACGAGCGCGAGATTTAAAATTTTGAAATTTTGAAATCTCGCGCAGTTTAAATTTTAAAATTTTATCAGTTTAAAATTTAGAATTTTGCGCTTGCCGGCGCAGCCGGAGCCTCAAAATTTTAAAGCTCGGCGAAAACTATTTATCAAAAATTTTTAATCTCGTTTCGATCTGTATTTTAATAGCGCTTCAAATTTAACACTGCAAATTTATCCTGCTCGCGCCGCTATCTGCGATAAATTACGCAGCGCAAGTCTAGCGCCTTTTAAAATGCTTCGTATCAATACTGCGTGCCGTGTTTTCAGGTTATCCGATGCTAATTAAAATTTCGCGGCGCAATGTTTATTGCAGTTGGCGCTATGCTTGATAAAATTTGCCCGCCATTATCGCAAGAAAAATGAGCGTCAAAGCTCCAAATATCGTAGCCGTAAATTTATCATCCATCGTAGCGTATTTGTCATATCTGAATTTCATCAGATACTCGCGCTGCGGCGGATCGACGCTCGCATTATAATCCAAAAATAAGACCTGATATGCCGTACCGCGACCCCGAAACGGAAACGGACGGCTTTGATACCAAGCTTTAACTCGCTTGCCTTCCAGCCATTTGTATGCGATTAGCGAGATAGAAGGCTTGATATTTACACCTTGCCACTCGTCCGCTCCTGACCGCTTAAAATTAGCTTCAGCAATTGCTGCATTGAGCAAAATTTTATTTTTATAAAAAGAGGTTAAGTTATCCGTATCGCCATTTAAAAAGACTTTGATAAATTTGCGCTCATCCGTAAAAATCTGCATATATTCGCGCCCATCATCGCTTCTGACATCCATGATTATTCCATTTGCGATTTTCAGATCATCTAAGCTTTTAGGATTCAAGCTAAAAAGAAATCCGTACCACATCGCCGCCAAATAAAATGCGATCATAAATAGATCGAACTTGAGATCTAAGTTATACCAAATTTCGCCGAGCTTCATAGATCATTACATTGTAAGTTTCGCTGTAAGATACGGAATTTTACGGCTTTTATTATCGCGGACTATATTCCTGAATAGCCATCAAAGGCAGAAGCAGTACCGCTCCCACGATTACCACAGGTATAGCCACGATAGCGCCTATCGCATCCAACAGAGCGTTGCCCTCGCAGCGTTCAGGTCTAACCTCAATATTTGCCGGGATCGGAGAGCGCAGCCTATCGCTTGGCTTCATTATTTCGCTAAGATTTTTGATCTGTACGACGCGCGCATCGAAGTAGAAAATCGCTTCTATCTCGCCTTTTTTCTCATCGATTTCGATGCGGTTTGCTAGAGCCTTGATTTTAGCGACGTCTGCTCCTGCGGCAGAGTTTAAAAAAGCACTGAAGCTACCGCGCACCTCGCCATTTTTCGCATCCGTCACTTCAATCTGCACAAACTCGCGCTTAAGCCCCTTGGCGTATCCGCCGTCGTAAAATTCCGAAATTTTCTTAAGCGACGAGCCGTCCGTCAGCACATAGCTGAGTTTCTCGCCTACGATGTATTCTTTACCGTCGTTTATAAAAAATGCCGTGATTTTTTCGGGCGTTTCGTTCGCCCCAGGCACTACGTTTTGTTTGCACTGGCATCCCACAAGCAGGACGGCTAGTAAAACAGCGATAAATTTTTTCATGATGATCCTTTAAAATTTTAAATTAGCGTATAAATTCCGCAGCCAAAGCTCTATCTTAAAAAATTTCAGCAGCGAAATTTTGCGCCGATACAATTTAGCCATAGCCGGACTTAAATTTAGCCCCAAACGCAGGCTACTTCAATGCCGCTTTGACCGCCTCGCTCAGCCGCTTGCCGTCCACACTTGAGCCGAGCGCTTCCTTGGCGGCTTTCATCACGCGCCCCATATCCTTTGCGCCGCTAGCGCCAAGCTCGGCGATTAGCGAGCCAACCTCGGCGGCAAGCTCGGCATCGCTTAGCTGCGCGGGCAGATAGGACGCGATAATCTCGATCTCGCCCTGCTCTTTTTGCACCAGATCGTCGCGACCGCCCGCGCGGTACTGCTGCACGGAGTCATTTCGGCGCTTGATCTCGCTTTGAAGTATGCTAAAGACGCGCTCGTCGCTAAGGCTGATGCGCTCATCCACCTCGACCTGCTTAAGCGCGGCGTTAAGCATCCGCAGGCTGTCTCTGCGGAAGTGATCGCCGCTTTTCATCGCCGTTTTAATGTCTTCTAAAATTTGCTCTCGCACACCCATTTTTCACTCCTTGAGATTAAAATTTCGGCGGTAATTGTAGCAAATTTAAAATTTGGCTCGGGTAAATTTAAGAGGATGAAATTTTAAAATTTTAAAGATTGATCGCGATTTGCGGCTAAATTTAAAACTAGCCGCGGGTATCGTCTGCGGCAAAGACTCGCGCGCAGCTCCCATTTGCAGAAAAAAGCTCGCGCGAAGTGCGCTAAATTTAAAAAGCCTCGCAAGAATATAAAATTCCTGCGAGGCAAACAAGCGATAAAAGCTCGCGAAAGCTCTATTTAGCGCGCGAGAATATCATTCGCACGATTTGAAGCAAGAAGCACACGCTTCCTACCAAAAAGATCGTATCGCCGATGATGCGCGCCCAGCGGAGCCCGTAGAGGCTGTCTTTTTGCAAAAACTCCGCGCTTCTTGCGTACCACATACCAACGTCGATCGCCGCGAATGCCTGCAAAATTCCGACAGGTAATAGCGAAATCAGTACCATTAGAAGCAGACCCGCGTTAAGCGCCCAAAAGCCGATCTTCATCAGTGTATCGTCAAAGCTTTTTTGCCTGTAGATATACAGCGCCACGAGCCACACGAAGCCGAGCGCCAAAAAGCCGTATACGCCAAATAGCGCCGTATGAGCGTGCACCGCGGTGGTGTTTAAGCCCTGGATGTAAAATAGCGCAAGCGGCGGATTAATTAAAAAGCCGAAAACGCCCGCGCCCAGCATATTCCAAAACGCCACGGCGATGAAGCAGTAAAGCGGCCATTTTAGACGCTTAGCCCAATCCTGCGCGAATTGAAGTTTGTAGTAATGAAACGCTTCCGAACCCAAAAGCACCAAAGGCACGACCTCAAGCGCCGAGAAGCTCGCACCCACAGCCATTATCGGCGTAGTGGTGCCCGCAAAATAGAGGTGGTGGAAGGTACCAGGAATTCCGCCGATTAGGAAAATCGACGCGCTAGCAATCGAGGTGTAGGTGGCAAATTTCTTGCTTACTAAGCCCAAGGACGCGAACACGAACGCTAAAGACGCCGTCGCGAAAACCTCGAAAAATCCCTCGACCCAAAGGTGCACGACCCACCAGCGCCAATACTCCATCACCGGGATCGGCGAGCGCTGTCCGTAAAATAGACCCGCGCCGTAAAAAAGCCCCACGGCGATGACCGAAGCGGTAAAGATCGCCAATAAATTCTTATCGCCCTCGGCTCTAAAGCCCGCGATAAAGCCGCGCAGCACGAGTACCATCCAGATCAGCAGACCCACAAACAGTATCAGCTGCCAAATTCTACCGAGATCTAAATACTCGTATCCTTGATGTCCGATCCAGAAACTACTGCTTGGATCCATCTTACCCGCAATCGCCATGTATTCGCCCGCGAAGCTGCCGACGACCAAGAAAAGAAGCGCGTAGAAAAGCACGTCAACGCCGAGCTTTTGAAATTTAGGATCTTTGCCGCCGTTGATGATCGGAGCTAGAAACAATCCCGCCGCCAAAAAGCCCGTAGCAATCCAGAAAATGGACGCCTGCACGTGCCAGGTGCGAGCTAGCGAATAAGGGATATACTGCGAAATATCAAGCCCGAAAAAGGACTGACCCTCGATCGTATAGTGCGCAACAAAGCCGCCGATGAAGGCTTGAAATGCAAACAACGCAATCGCTACGAAAAGGTACTTGCCGAGCGCCTTTTGCGACGGCGTAAGCGCTAAAGCGGCGATCGGATCGGCGCTAAGCTTCGCAGGAGCCTCGAAATCCTCGTCCTTTTTGCCGTAGAAATTTCCAAACCACACCAGAAGACCGATGCCGGTAAGCAAAATAACAAGGCTTGCGATCGTCCAAACGACGTTTTCCGTGGTAGGGACATTGTCTATCAGCGGCTCGTGCGGCCAGTTATTGGTATAGGTCGCCTCTCCGCTCGGACGATCCGTAGAAACCGCCCACGCAGTCCAAAAAATGAAATCCACGAGCTCGGCGCGGTGTTGCTCGTTTGCGAGCGTGTTTTCTTTCATCGCGTAATCCTCGCGAAGCTTTTTAAAGCGCGGATCGTTTCCGAAAACGCCCATATACTCGTCTTTTACGACCGCCATAGCCTTTAAGCGATCATCGCTTAGTTTAACGGCGCCGTCTTTTACGGTATTAGTGCGGTACTCGGCCTTTGTAAGCGCCTTAATTTGCGCCTTTTGCTCATCGCTCAAAGCGTCAAATTTAGCGCCGAAACGCTCCTGCGCCTTGATATCCATAAACGCAACTAGCTCCTTATGCAGCCAATCTGCGCTCCAATCGGGCGCCTGATACGCGCCGTGACCCCAGATCGAGCCCACCTGCATACCGCCGATGCTCTGCCAGGCCTCCTGCCCGCGGTAAATGCGCTCGGTGCTGATTAGCTCAGCTCCGCTAGCATCGGTAAATTTTACCACCGGCGGAGACTGCCTATACACCTCGCCGCCGTAAAAACCCAAGAAACTAAAGCCCACGATGAGTACCGCTACAAGCGTCATCCAGAGCTTTTTATACTCTGCCATTTTCACTCCTTTAACTGAAATTAGGAGAGAATTTTACCTATTTAAATTTCGATAAGCATTGAGGCTCGTCAATAAAAAGATAAAATTTATCTGCTTAAGCTGGAATTTATCTAAATTTTACAAAGAAAGATCACTTAAAGTGAGATTTTAATATACTAATTTAAGTCCCGAGATAGTAAAATTGAAGATATAAAATCAAGCAATAATCGGTCGATGGCAGTTGTTGAAACAAGGAGAAAGTATGAAAAAATTTATCGCGATTTTATTAGCCGTAGTGCTAGTCGGGTGCCAATGCAAACAGGGCTCCGTGACGGCTAAACAACAGACGAGCGAGAGCATAAAGGCGTTTTTTGTAAATGACGGCAAAGAGTATATCGTCGGCGAAAAATTTAGCTATGTGCTAACGCGCGGCTCTTCGCTTAAAAACATATCGCGCTTCTACGACGAGGGTTACGCCAAGGGGCTTAAGCGCGAGCTTGTTAAAATCGTCGTGACGAATGCCGATACCGGGCGCGCACGGGGCGAATTTAGCGCATTTTTAAATTCCGCTGCAGGCGCAGACGTAGCCAAAATCAAGGCTCTGGCGGATCGCCTCGAAATAGATGAGAAAAAAGGCGAGATTGAGGTTGTTTTTAACTTTGACGCGCAAGTAGTGGATATAAAAAATTTAAACGAAATAATGAAACCTAGCGATAGATTAAAGACGCCTATAAAAGCAAATCTAGAAATTCTACCCGGCAGTAGGGAAAGCGACGGACCAAACCCTCTTGGCGTTATCATAGCGCTACCGGTATTAATCGTAGGTACCGTAGTTTTTATCACCGTAGGCGGATTGATTTATGCTACTGCTAGCACCGTAGAGGCGATTACGAATTGAGGCGTAAATTTATAATTTGATACGCTTTTGATTTGCCGACAGCTGCTTTAACGTTTTTTATAAGTAGTTTGAATTTATAATTTAGTATTTTACCATCCAAGATGAGCAAATTTACGTATATAAATCTCCAACAAATAGCCGCTCATCTTAGAGCAAAAGCTTCAGGCGTCTCATATACGGGATTCTATTTAATTGATTTTACCCAATGTGCTTAGCTTCTATTAAATAGAAATAAATTTTACGAATAAGTCCGTAAATAAACACCAAAATAGCAATTCCCGAAAAAGAAAAGGCTGATTGAAAAAAAGTGATATATCCAAAAATTGAAAATCTGCTTTGAAATTCCGGCATAAAATGTCTTGCGCCTATGCTAATGCCGCTACTTGCAAAATATCCGGTATAATAAACCCAAAACATAAAAATTCCCAAGCTTATGCCGAATATCATAAGCAGAATGGACGCTTCTTTTTTATTATTCGCGTCATTTTTGGAATCATCATCATAGCGCTCATAAAAGCCAATCCAAACTATCTGAAATAAAATCAAAAGGCAAAAAATAAAAATTCCAAAGATCCACATAATACTAACGTAAAATTCAGAAAGTTGGGTGTAGGGACTAATACTACCGATAATTTCGATATTTGGAAAATAATTCTTCATAAAATTTACAAAATTTAAGCACACAGGAGAAATATCTAAAATGTTTTCGGGAATTATAAAGGCGCTAAGAGAAAAAATTATATAAATAATGCATACTGCGCTAAAAGCATAGCTTGATCTATCGGCAAATATAGCAGTTCCTGCTTTTTTACTTTCAAATTCTAAATCCTGCAATCTTGACCCCTAAAATTGACATATATTTTATCGCTTTTAATCTGCGGATTAAATTTGGATTTACATCCAAATTTAAAACGATCCGTCGCTGCTACTTTCGCGGGGTTTAGGAAGCGGCGAAATTTTAGTGTAATACTCCTCCTTGCCGTTGTACGAGCTGCTAAAGACGCCGTCGGGAACCGTGAAATTTCGTTTAGTTTGCGGATACTCTTTGAGGTAGTTTGCTAAAAAGCGCGCAAAGACTGGCGCTGCGGTACGTCCGCCGCCCTCGACCTTTCGCATCGGTTTATAATCGTCGTTGCCGTACCAGATGATGATCTGCAGATCGGGCGTAAAGCCGCAAAACCATGCGTCTATGCTGTCGTTTGATGTGCCCGTTTTGCCCGCGACGTCGATTCCTTGCACGCGCGCGCGAGTGCCGGTGCCGCGCTGGACGATATTTTTCATCAACGTAGTCATCAGATATGCCTGCTCCGGGCGCAGCACGCGGCGGCGCTCAGGCTCTACGTAGCGGGTAGTGCCATTTTGATCGGTGATCGAGACGATAAATTTAGACTTCGACGTGATACCGAGCCCCGGAAATACCGAATACATCGTAGAGTACTCAAGCGGCGAAATTCCATAGCTGCCGATCGCTACGGAGAGCGCAGGCGGAATGTTTTTAAAACCGAACTCGTCCAGCTTTCTAACCGCGCGATCGACCCCGATAGTCTGCATTAAATTTATCGTGGCTAAATTTCGCGAGCGCGTGAGGGCTTCTTTTATCGTGATGTAGCCGCTGTAGGTGCTGTCGTAGTTTTTAGGCTTCCATGTTTTGCTGCTGCCGTCTTCAAACTCCCTGGCGATGTCCGGAACCTCCGTCATCGTCGAATACCCCATATCAAGGGCGATCTGATATATAAACGGCTTGAAGCTCGAGCCGGTTTGGCGCTGCGACTGGCTGGCGCGGTTAAAATTTGATTTAGCGTAATCCACGCCGCCGACGAGCGCTAGAATTTCGCCGTTTTGCGGATGGGTAACGATGATCGCGCCATTTACGTTGCTTGCATTGGCGTCTTTATTGCGCTTAAGAATTTCGTTGTAGCCGAAAATCAACGCCTCTTGCGCCATCTCCTGCGCTTTTATATCGAGGCTTGTTTCGATACGGTATCCGCCAGTGCGGACATCGGGGATCAGCTTCTCAGCCTCTTTTACGATCTCATCGACCGCGTATGGAGCTACGTTTTGCGTGAGCGTTTCATTGTAAATCGTAGGTTGCTCGTTCATCGCAAGCTCATACTCTGTTTTATTGATCCAACCAAGCTCATACATTCTGTAAACGACATTGTTCGCGCGCGAAAGCGATAGATCCAGATGCTTAGTAGGATCATAATTGCTAGGCGCTTTCGGTAAGCCCACTAAAATTGCGATCTCTTTAATGCTAAGATCTTGTAAATCCTTTTTGAAATACCCGAGCGCCGCCGTGCGGATACCGTAATACCCGTGCCCGAAATACACTTCGTTGAAATACCGCTCTAAAATTTGCTCCTTACTTAGCTCGTTTTCGATTTTAAGCGATAGGATCGCTTCTTTGATCTTGCGATCAAGCTTTTTTTCGGTCGAAAGCACTAAATTTCGGGTGATCTGCTGCGTAATCGTGGAAGCGCCTTCGACGAATTTCATAGCCTTAACGTCCTTAACGATCGCTCTGAAGATCGCCTCGACGTTCACGCCGTTATGCTCGAAAAACGCCGTATCTTCGATAGCCACGAGAGCTTCGATCACGCGACCCGGAATATCTTCGTATTTGACGTAAATTCTATTTTGTTCGTTGAATACGTTTGCGATCAGATTGCCGTTGCGATCGTAAATTTTAGTCGTGAGCTCTGGATGATAATTGATTATGGAGTCCGATTCCAAGCGGATCTGCGAATAAAAATACAAAAAGATGCCGCCTGCTGCAAACGCGCAAACCGTAATAAAACTAAATAAAATTCTTACCATATAAACCTCTTTAAAATTTCCAGATCAAGCCCCATCGCGGTAAATTTAGAACCGCGCGAGCTTAGGATATATTTTTCATTAAAGCCCTCGATGCTCATCGCACCCGCCTTGCCGCGCCAATCGCCGCTAGCGATGTATTCGCGCAGATCGGCCTCGCTAAATTTTGCAAATTTATAGCTTGCGACGCTTAGAGCGGCAAGCTGCAAGTTTTTGCTTACAAAGATCATCGCGGTATAGACGCTACTAACCGCGCCGCTTTGAAGGCTAAGCATCCGCAAAGCATCCGCCTCGTCGCGCGCCTTGCCCAAAATTTGACCACCCGTGATTACGGAGCTATCGGCAAACAGCACTCTATCATAATTTTCATAAATTTTAAAAAACTGCGCCTTTTTGCTAAGCGCGACGCGGTACGAATAGGTGCGGACGTCCTGCTTGCTAATGCCACTCTCCTCAAAGTCGAAAGGGATCTGGATAAATTCCACGCCGCCCTCTTTTAAAATTTGAGCGCGAGTGGGCGAGCCGGAAGCTAGATAGATCATCAAAATTTTCCTATCGTCACACCCAGATATACGCATATCAGGGTTATCGCGACATTTAGCGGGATGAAGTATTTTACGACGATGATCAGATGCTCGTTCGCCTCAAACTCATCCTCCGCGGCGACCGCCTTTTTAAAGGACAAAATTTTATAGTGGATATAGACAAAATTTAAAACGATAAAGCCCGCCGCTACCCACAATGTCGTCGTTACGCCCTTTACCATCGGATCTGAAAATTTAAAATCGCTCCCGTTTGATAGAAAAAATCCGCTAATGCAAACAAGAGCCAGAAATATCGCGAAACACTGCTCGTAGCGCCTAAAATAGCGCATTATCTCGTCAAATTTAGCGCTCAAAGGCTTGCTTTCGTGCTCCTGCTCGCGCATAAAAGCCCTAACTACAAAGATCACGCAGACTTGAGCGCAGACCAAAAAAATCACGCTTAAAATATGAATCAGCGGCAAAATTTGCGAGGCTTTGACGAAGCTTGAGTCGATCTCGTTCAAATTTTACCTTTTGCAAAAACGACCGCTTCTTTGATCGCTTCTTCGATTTTTAGCGCGTCCTTGCCGCCTGCGGTCGCAAAATCGTCGCGTCCGCCGCCGCCGCCGCCTAAAATCGATGCGGCAAGTTTAACCCATTCTCCCGCTTTGATCGGTGCGTTTTTAACGCCTGCAGCGATTGAAATTTTGTCGTCTGCGCCCACTTGCATCAGCATTATCGCCGCTTTTTCGTGGCTATTTTTAAATTCGTCGATCATAGTTTTGATATCGCCGCCGTCCACTGCCGCGACGCAGAGTTTGACGCCGTCGATATTTAAAAACGCTAGCGCATGCGAGTCGTTTGCGTTTTTTGCGGCCTCGCGTAGCTCCTTGATCTCGCTTTTTAGCTTTTTGATGCCCAAAATCGGATCGCCCCCTTTTAGCTCGGCTTCGATTCTACTCATCTTATCGCGCAGATCCTGGCTAAATTTAACCACCTCTTGCGAACAGATCGCCTCTATCCTGCGCACGCCCGCGCTTACGCCGCTCTCTTTTAAGATCAAAAAAGCGCCGATTTCGCTTATATTATTCACGTGCGTGCCGCCGCAAAGCTCCTTACTTACCTCGCCGAAGCTTACTACGCGCACATCCGCGCCGTATTTTTCGCCGAAAAGCGCGATCGCGCCGCTGTTTTTGGCAGTGCCTATATCCATTATCTCCATTTTCTGCGCGGCGCCGCGACAGATCGCTTCGTTTACAAAGCTTTGCACCGCTAAAATTTCATCCTCGCTCATCGCTTTTGGATGCGAAAAATCAAATCGCAAGCGGTTAGGCTCCACCAAAGAGCCCGCCTGCGTCACGTGCTCGCCTAAAATTTTACGAAGCGCGGCGTGCAAAAGATGCGTCGCGCTGTGATGTCGCGCGATCATAGTGCGCCTTGGCGCGTCCACCACGCACTCCACCTTATCGCCCGCCTTAAGCGGCTGCGCGGCTGAAATTTGAGATAGGTTCAAATCAAAAAATTTCTGCGTATCCAAAACGGCGCTTTTTCCGACCGTGCCGATATCGGCGCACTGTCCGCCGCTAGCTGCATAAAACGGCGTCCGCTCAAGCATCAGCCAGGCGGTCTCGCCGCTTTTTACTTCATCTTTAATATTAAAATTTTCATCCAAAATCGCTAAAATTTTACTTTCGCAGCTTAGCTTTTCGTAGCCGACAAACTCGTTTTTACCGAAGCGCTCAAGCAGGATCGCAAAATCGCCCTGAGCTTTAGCTTTATCGCCGCTGCCTTTCCAGTTGGCCTTTGCGCGGCTCTTTTGCTCGCTCATCAGCTCGTCGAATTTCGCCTCATCGACGCGCAGGTTTTTATCACGCAGCATATCGGCGGTCAGATCGAGCGGGAAGCCGTAGGTATCGTATAGCTTAAATGCGACCTCGCCGCTAAAAATTTCTTTAGTGTGCTTAAGTTCCTCGTTAAAAAGCTCGATGCCGTTTGCCAAAGTGGCGAAAAACCGCTCCTCTTCGAGCTTGATCTGCTCCTTTACGACCTGCTTTTTCTCATTTAGATAGGCGTAGTGTCCGCCCATCAGCTCGCATACTTTATCCGCGAGGCGGTACATAAACGGCTCTTTGATGCCGAGCAGATAACCGTGGCGCACGGCGCGGCGCAGAATTCTACGCAAGACATATCCCCTGCCCTCGCGATTAAAATTCGTTCCCTGCGCTAGCAAAAACACGACCGAGCGGATATGATCGGCGATGACGCGATAGCTCGCGCCGCCTTCATAAATGTAAGGTTTACCGCAAAGTTTCGCGACCTCGTTAATTAGCGGCATAAAAAGCGAGCTGTCGTAGTTGCTAAATTTGCCCTCTTTGATCGCCGTGACGCGCTCAAGCCCCATACCCGTGTCGATGCTCGGCTTTGGAAGCGGACTTAGATTGCCCTGCTTGTCGCGCTCGTATTGCATGAAAACTAAATTCCAAATCTCCAAGAAGCGGTCGCCGTCGCCGCCCATATAATCCTCGCTTCCGTGAAAATGCTCCTCGCCCTGATCGTAAAAAATTTCGCTGCACGGACCGCACGGGCCGGTATCGCCCATCGCCCAAAAGTTATCGTGATCGCCGAAGCGGTAGATGCGCTCCTGCGCTATGTGCTGTGCCCAGAACCCAAACGCCTCGTCGTCTTTCTCGTGCACGGTGACGTAGAGTTTTTCTTTGGGAAGCTTTAAAATTTCGGTTACGAACTCCCACGCATAGGCGATCGCCTGCTCTTTGAAATACTCGCCGAAGCTGAAATTTCCAAGCATCTCAAAAAACGTGTGATGGCGCGCGGTATAGCCGACGTTGTCTAGGTCGTTGTGTTTGCCGCCGGCGCGGATGCAGGTCTGACAGCTCGTGCGGATAGGCGGCGTCGGGCGCGGTACGGCTCCGGTGAATATGCTTTTAAAGGGCACCATGCCCGCGTTGGTAAAAAGCAAGCTGTCGTCATCGGGCACTAGCGGCGCGCTAGGAACGATCTGATGCCCCTTGCTCGCAAAAAAATTCAAATATTCGCTTCTAATATCCATGAAATTTCCCTGTTTTAAATTTTAAAATTTTGGAGCGCATTTTAGCCAAATTAGATTTTAAAAACTATAAAATTTTAACCATTCTTAGTTATAATGGCGCGAAAGATTAAATTTAGGGCATAACGATGAAAAAAAAGATAGCGATCATAGGCATGGACGAGCTTGGTCAAAAGCACTTCAGCGAGCTAAGAAGGAGCGATTATTTCGAGCTCGTAGCGCTTTATCATAAGGGCAGCAGTGAAAATTTTGGCCCGCGCTATCCGATCTTTGATAATCTAACCGATCTTTTCAATACCGCTAAGCCCGATGCGGTGGTCATTACGGCTCCGCCTTCGGCGCATAAAGAGCTCATTTTAAAATGTATTCCTTTTACCAAAAATATCTTCGTAGAATCCCCGCTAGCGCAGAGCCTCGCCGAAGCTAGGGAGATCAACTACGCCGCGACGACCAATGGCACGCGCCTAGCCGTGGGGTATTCGGATAGATATAACCCCGTGATTATCTCGCTGATTCGCGAACTTGCCAAGGGGGATAAAATTTTTTCTATAAACTTCATAAACGGATTTGCGGAGGAAAACAAAGACGATACGATGATGAACGCGCTTTTTAGGGACGTCGATCTCATCAGACTGCTTTCGCGAGATGAAATTTTAAATATCAAAGTGAATAAAAATATCTCCAAAGAGTGCACGCTGGGCATTACTGCGATGCTGCATACCAAAAACGGCTGCTACTGCACGCTCATGCAGTCTAATCTCTATCCTATGAGGCGCCACGGTGTCGAGATTTGCACCGACAGCGGCGTATATTTCGGCGATCTAATCTCAATAACTCTTTTTAAAATTACCCCCGAAGGCCGCGTAAATTTACGCGTCGATCGCGATGACTTTTCGCTGCGGCGCGAGCACGAAGCGTTTTGCGCGATGTGCGACAGCAGCGCCGACGCGGGACTTGCAAGCGTAGAGGACGCTATAAAAATACGAGAAATCATCTCATGAAAAAAGCCCTGATCCTGCTGAATATGGGCGGTCCAAATAATCTGAGCGAGGTTGAAGTTTTTTTAAAAAATATGTTTAACGACCCCTTTATTTTGGGCATTAAGAGCGATTTTTGGCGTAGCGTTTTAGCCGCGCTCATCGTAAAAAGCAGAACCGCATCGGCGCGCAGCAACTACGAAAAACTAGGCGGGCGCTCGCCGATATGTTCCATCACCGAAGCGCTTTGCGAGCGGGTAAATTTACTCGCGCGAGCAAAATTAGGTGCGGGATTGAAATTTAAAGGCGCGGCGGACGCAAGCGCCGCAAATGAGCTGTCGCAGAGCATCCCAACGCAGAGTGGGCCAGCGCAAGACACTCTATTGCAAAACCAGCCGCCGCAGGATGTCCCGACGCAGGGTGAGCCGCTACAAAACGAGGTGTCTCAGGATAAAAAACCGATAGACGAGCTAAGTTGCGATTATGCGATGAATTACACGCCGCCCTTTGCGGAGGATGTGTTTAAAAAATACTCGGATTTTGACGAGATAATTTTGATGCCTTTGTATCCGCACTTCTCGAAAACTACGGTACAATCGAGCCTGTGCTCTGCCGAGGCGGCGCTTAAGCGGCTAGGGATAAAAAATTATAAAACCATTGACATCTTCTACGACAGCGCCGCTTACAACGAAATTTTACTAAATTTAATTACGGGGTGCGTCGCAAAATTTAGCGCAGATGAAATTTCGCAAATTTCGCTCATATTTTCCGCGCATTCGCTGCCGGTAAAAATGGTCGCCGCGGGCGATCCCTACGAGGCGCAGGTAGAGGCGCACGTGGAGATTTTAAAAGATCTGCTGGCTGCGCGCGGGATTAAATTTAAAGAGATTATTTTGGCGTATCAATCGCGCCTGGGCCCCGTGAAGTGGCTGGAGCCCAATGTCGCGGACGTTTTGCGGGATCTGCAGAGCAAAAAAGCGCTGATATTCCCGATCGCGTTTTGCGTGGATAATTCCGAGACCGATTTTGAGCTGGATATTTTTTATAGGGCCCAGGCGCGCGAGCTAGGTTACGAATACTACGAAGTGTGCAAATGCCCGAACTCTCGCGAGGATTTTGCGAAATTTATCTTAGATAGAACCCTGCTTTAGACTAATCGTTAGATTTTTAGTTACATAATTTCAATGCGGATCACTAGTACAAATATACTCTCTTATTTCAGTAATCCTATTTTTAGTTAGTTGTATTGCGCATTCTGTACTTAGACTTAAGACGCCAATGCTTTCTAAATCAGCAAAAGGGCAAAAAGCCTCTTTCATACTCAACCATGCTCTTTGAGAATTTCTGAAACTACCCGGTTTTATATGAGCATAAGGCGCTTCAAATCCCTCTTTTTCTATATCGCTTATTTGCTCTAAAGCCTGCTTATAAATTTTATTTAAAGCATAATCATAAATTTCAAATATATGCATAGAAGGAACAAAATCATTTTTTTCGACAAAATATTTGCTTCTAGCGTCCAATGCTTCTCCGTAACGCCCGACAAAATCTACAGTATCCTTATAAAACGAGCAAAATTTTAGATTATTTTCTTTCATATCTTTTGCAATACATTTTTTTACTCCTTCTATACTTGTTTTACCCGTATAGTCATCCCCTGATTTTATATCACTTTCTACGATACATTTTCTAATCGCTTCGCTTATGGGCGCCGGTGTTTCGGGCAAAGTCCTATATTTATTCTCATCAAATTCTTGTACTCCATTTTGAGCGTAGATAAAGCCCGCCAAAGCTACCGTAATAAAAAAAATCTTTTTCATACTGATTCCTTTTTAATAAAATTGAATGTTGATTATATCCCTTATCCCCTAAGTTTTACTTAAAAAATTTCATTTTTTTGAAAATTTAGTAGCTTGGAAATAAATGAAAAACAGCAAAATTTTATTTAACTTAGTGTTATAATAATTTATTAATATAAAATCGATTGAGTTTTACCAGATGATTGCACTCAAAGTAAAGTTTTAGCGCCTTATAAATTTTATAACAGATAATGATACAATTCTGCATCGCGAATTCTAGCACTTGGACACAAAAATCTATAAAAAGTAAATTCTAGAAATTTAGCTATAACAAAATTCTACCCCAAAAGTGTCATCAAAACTTACAAACCAAGTCATATGTCGAGCAAAATTTATAAAATTCGCAATTACACCATATTTAAATTCTACGGCAATGCCACACAACTACACTGATATCATTACAGCCTTCCTTGCGCGCCTTTATAGACATTTTTCACGTCGTAAACCAGAGAGCCCGCGTAATCAAGCTCAAAAAACTGCTTATGCGCTACGGCGATTACGACGCAGTCAAATTTGCGCAAATCAGGCTTTTGCAGCAGATCGATGTCGTAGTATCTCTTGGCGTCAGCGGCGCTCGCCCAAGGATCATATACGCTTACCTCGCAGCCGAAATTTTTAAGCTCGTTTATCATATCCACGACGCGCGTATTGCGGGTGTCGGGGCAGTTTTCTTTAAACGTCAGCCCCAAGATCAAGACCTTCGCGCCCTTTACCTTTTCGTCGTATTTTATCATCATCTTAACGACCTCCGTAGCGACGTAGCTTCCCATATTATCGTTAATGCGGCGGCTTGAGAGGATTATTTCTGGGTGATAGCCCACCTCGGTCGCCTTCTGCGCCAGATAATACGGATCGATGCCGATGCAGTGTCCGCCGACAAGCCCCGGACGGAAGCTTAAGAAATTCCACTTCGTAGCCGCCGCGTCGATGACGTCGTTTGTGTTGATACCGAGCTTGCCGAACAGGATCGCAAGCTCGTTGATAAAGCCGATGTTGATGTCGCGCTGGGTGTTTTCGATCACCTTCGCGGCCTCTGCGACCTTGATGCTGCTAGCGCGAAAGGTGCCGTTTTGCAGTATGCTAAGATAGACGCTATCTACGACGTCCAGAGCCTCGGGGGTGCTTGCCGAGACGATCTTTTTGATCTTAGTGACGGTGTGAATTTTATCGCCCGGATTGATCCGCTCGGGCGAATATCCGCAGAAAAAATCGCGGTTAAATTTTAGCCCGCTTACGCGCTCTAAAACCGGCACGCAGTCCTCCTCCGTAGCGCCCGGATAGACGGTGCTTTCATACACGACGATGTCGCCCTTTTTAAGCACGGCTCCGACGCTTTCGCTGGCCTTGATTAGCGGCGTAAGATCGGGGCGATTTAGCCTATCTACGGGCGTTGGCACGCACACGATATAAAAATTGCTCTGCCTCATATCATCTAGATTTGCGCTAAATTTGAGCCCGTTTTGAATCGCCGCAGCAAGCTCCTCGTCGCTAAGCTCCAGCGTGCGATCGTGCCCGCCGCGCAGCTCGTCTATGCGCTCTTGCGAGACGTCAAAGCCCACGACCTCGTGTTTCGCCGCAAACGCCGCCGCCAAAGGAAGCCCCACGTAGCCAAGCCCGATTATCGCTATTTTCATTTTTCCCTCATTTGCTTTCATATTTTCCTCTTTTCTTTGCGTTAAATTTCATCGTTAAATTTTGCGGCCAAACTCGCTAAATTTCAGGGCTGCGCAGATACATTGCGCGTCTTAAAATTTAACATTTCAAGCTCGCTCGCCATTTTACTTGCGCTTATTTGCACGGCGAAATTTAAAATTTTATCTTGATACGGAATTTTACGTCGCACCGAAATTCCGCATTGCGATAAAACTCTATCGCCTTAGCGCAGCGAGCGGCACAGCATGAAATCCCGCGTCGCGATAAAATTCCATCGCCGTGCCGTTAAAATTTTGCGCCGCTAAATTTCATACCGCCAAAATTCCGCGCCGTAAAATTTAACGCCTTAAAATTTCAAAAGTCTCGCTAAATTCCGTGAAATTTTGACGCCGCAAAATTTTAAAAAACCTCGCGAAATTTAGCAAATTTAATCTTTAATTTCAACCGCTTCATCCTTGATCTCGATCTTTTGCGTGGCGTTTGCGTCCGCTGCGGGCTTAAGATAGCCCTCTTTTACCATCATTTCCACCGTGCGGCGGAAGATCGGCAGCGCGTTTTGAGCGGCGTAGTAGCTACCCTTTTTGGGTTCGCGCACCAAAACGCCGATCGTGTAGCTGCTGTCCGCGTCGTTGACAAAGCCGAAAAACGAGCTGTTATAGGCGCTCGAATAGCCGCCGCCCTTGGCGATACGCGCGGTGCCCGTCTTGCCGCCGATTTGCAGCCCCGCTACCCGCCCCTTGCGCCCCGTGCCGCTCTCGACCGTTTTAATTAAAATTCCTTTTATCACGTCGGCGGTATTTTTGGAGACGACCTGGCGGGTTTCGCTTTCGTTGACGGTGTAAATTTTGCCGTTATTTTCGAGATTTTCCACTATGCGCGGACTGATCATCACGCCGCCGTTGTTAAAGACGGTGTAGGCGTTGAGCATCTGAAGGAAGGTCATCTGCGCGCCGTAGCCGTAGCTGATCGTGGCTTTGTAAATTTTATTATTCAGGCTTTTGACGCTAGGTATATTACCGCTCTGCTCATACGGCAGGTCGATGCCGGTTTTTTGCGACATACCGAAGTTCATCAGCCCGTCGTAGATCGTCTGCCCCTCCAGCCGCTCCGAAATTTTAATCATTCCGATATTTGAGCTCTGCGCGATGATATCCTCGCCGCTCATCTGCTTTGCAGGGTGCGTATCGTGGATGATGCGCGAGCCGAGCTTGTAGCTGCCGTTGTAGGTGCTGATCATCTCGCCGGGCTTTACGGCCTTGGCGTCGTAGGCGATCGCAAAAATTATCGGCTTCATAATGGAACCCACCTCGTAGGCGTATTCGCTCGCGGTAAAATTTAAATTCTTAAGATCGTTTTTCGTGATATTTGAAGGATCGTAGCGAGCGTTGGTCGCAAGGGCTAGAATTTTACCCGTTTTGGAGTTCATAATTCCCACTACGACCTCGCGCGCATCGTATCTGTCGCTGCTCTCGTCGATCAGCCGCTCAAGCTGTCTTTGAAATGCCAAAGGCACGCTTAGACGCAGATTATAGCCGTCGATCCTGCCCGTTTTTTTGCTGCTGCGCTCTAGGATGATATTGCCGCCGATGTCGCGCGGGCCGATGATAAACTCGTCTTTAACGGGCGAGAGATAATACTCGTAGTACTTCTCGACCCCTTTGATGCCGCTTACTTTAGTGATGCCGCCGACCTCTTTTTTATTGATATATCCGATCAGCGGGGTGAGCGAGTTTGCGACGTTGTAGCTGCGCTTCTCGCCGCTTTCGGTCACGCTCATGCGGATAGGCGGATTTAGCCTGCCGTTTGCACCTATGAAGCTTACGAAGACCTTTTTTAAATTTAGCTTATACGCAAGCTCTTTTAGATGCACCGCGGTCTTGGCGTCGATCTTATACGATAGCACGGTCGTGCCGCCTGAGTTTTCGATCGCCTTTTTTACGCGCTTTTCGCTATCGCCCGTGTAGATGCAGTATAGCCGCACGAAAAGATCGAGCTTGTTTTTGTCGATACTGCGCGCATCGACGCTAACTTTGTAGAGCTTGACGGAATTTGCCGCGACATAGTTGTCCTTTGCGATCACCGCGCCACGGATCGCACTGTTGGTTTCATTGACGTCCAAGCGCGGCAGCTTGCGATCGGTGCTGCCCCAAAAATATAAAATCGCCAAAAATACGAAAAGCGCCGCCGGCACCAATATAAACATCACGATGATCATACCGACCGAGGAGCTTTTATCTCTTACTACCATCTACCGTTTCTTTAAAATTTTAAATTTCGCGCGCATGCTTCCCGCGCGATTTCGTTTCAATGTCTAGCTCAAGGCTAAACGCCGCGCGGAATTTTAAGATCCGCAAAGCGCTCGAAGCCGCTATCTTGCGCGCTAAGATCGGCGAATAAAGCAAGGAATTCCTCGCGCGCCATCTCCTTTGCGCCCATAAATTTCAGATGCTCGTTCATGATCTGACAATCGATCAGGAAATTAAACTTAGCAAGCACCTCGCAAAGCCTAATCAGCGCCACTTTCGAAGCATTGCTCTTTAGGCTCAACATACTCTCGCCGCAAAACACGCGGCCAAAAATAAGCCCGTATAGCCCGCCTACGAGCTCGCCCTCCTCGTACGCCTCGACGCTGTGAGCGATGCCCGCATCCGCCAGGCGCGAGTATGCCTCCGCGATCTGCTCGCTGATCCAAGTACCCTGTTTTTCGCGCTCGCGCACGCTTTTACATAAATTTATAAAACCTCTAAAATCGGCGTCAAATTTTATCTCATACCGCTTCAGATAGGGCTTTATCGATTTTTGCACTCGCACTTCGCGCGGATCGAGCACCGCGCGCGGATCGGGCGACCACCATAAAATGGGCTCATCATCGCTAAACCACGGAAAAATCCCCGCGCTATAAGCGCTAAGCAAGCAGTCCTCGCTAAGATCGCCGCCGCTTGCAAGCGGCGCGAAAGCGGGCGCATATAGCGGATCGGGGAAGTCGTAGAACTTTCTCATCGCAGCTCCGCGGCGACCGCTTTATGAAATTTCGCGGCGAGCTCTACATTTTTGCCCGCATGAAATCCCGCGCTAAATTTAGCGCCCGGTTGCGCTTTTGCATAAATTTCATCTCGAAATTTAGCAATGAAATTTTCTCCGCGCCGCGAGCTATGCTGCGCGCTTTGAGCGCCTTGCAAGCCCTGAACGCCCAGCGCGCTTTGTACATTTTGTACGCCCCGAACGCTTTGTGGGCTAAATTTTTTAAACTCAAGCGCTTTGCCCTCGTGAAATTCTTTAAATTTACCTACTTGAGCTACGCGGAATTCTGTAAATTTACACACCTGTGCTACCTGAAATTCTCTAAATTTATGAACTTGCACTTCGCAGAATCCATTTCGTTGCGACTTAGACGTAATCTGCTCGTTAAATTTAAACTCATTCGGGCAAAGCTCGCTTGTTTTAGCCCGCTCCTTGTCAAATTTAGATTTACGATTAAATTTTACGATAGAGCGCAAAAGCCCTAATTCCAGCTGCCGCGTGCAAAATTTCGCGATGAAATTTTCGCTGCGCTCACCACTTCGCCGCGCGCAAAATTTCGCGCCAAGTGCGACTGATCGCGGATAGAATTTTTTGCCGCTCGCTTTGTTCTCGCCTTTTGTCGCAGCACATAGCATAGAGCAAGGGCGGTCAAATTCTGCGCCGCGCCCCCTGCTCTGCCTAGCAAAAAAATCTGCACGAAATTTTACGTTAAATTTTGCGCCCGCGTCTGATTCGGCTCGCGCGGATGAAATTTTAAAATTTCTAAAATGATTTCTCATTCTTTGCTTCCGAAACAGCCGCTTTAGCGCCCGATTCGCCGCCGCAGCTTTCGCTTAAGGCCTTTGTGCCCTCGCCGAGCGCTTCCTCCGTCGCGCCCTTTGCGCCGCTTAGCTGCAAGGCTTTGCTTGCGGCAAAAAATTTAAACTCAAGCTCCGCGCCGTCGCTATCGATCTCGACCGTACCGCCGTTTTGCAGCGCACCGAAAAGCAGCTCCTCGCTTATACGGTCGCTGATCTGCGTGCCGATCTCGCGTTTTAGGTTTCGCGCGCCGAACTCGTCGGAGTAGCCGCGCGTGATGATAAAATCTTTCGCCGCTTTGCTTAGGCTAAATTTTACGTTTTTCAGCCCCGCTTCAAGCTCGCGGATCGTTTTGTCCACGATCTTTTCTAAAATTTCGGTGCTTAAGCGGTTGAAATTTATGATCTTATCGATGCGATTTCGAAACTCCGGCGCGAAAAAGCTCTTGATCGCATTATCGATCTTGTAGCTCTCGTCCTTCGTAAACCCCACCTGCGGCGCCTCTTTCGTGCCTAAATTTGAGCTCATTATCACGATCGTGTTTTTAAAATCAGTCGTAACGCCGTTGTTATCGGTCAGGCTCGCGTTATCGAAAAGCCCCAAAAAGATGTTGGTCATGCTAGGATGCGCTTTTTCGATCTCATCGAACAAAATGACGCTGTAAGGGTGCTTTTTGATGTTGTTCGTTAAAATTCCGCCGTTTTCAAAGCCCACGTATCCGGGAGGCGCGCCGATGAGCCTTGAGACGCTGTGAGCTTCCATATACTCGCTCATATCGTAGCGCTCAAAATGCACGCCCAGATACTTCGCCAAGACCTTCGCAAGCTCGCTCTTGCCGACGCCGCTGCTGCCCGCGAATAGAAATACGCCGATCGGCGACGTCTCGGCGCCAAGCCCCGCGTATGAGCGAAGAAGCGCTTTGCAAAGGCTCTGCACCGCTTCGTCTTGACCGAAAATTTCGAATTTGATGTTGGCTTCTAAATTTTTCAAAACCTCGCGATTATCGACGGTCTGGCTTAAATTTGCGATATTTGCGCTAACCGAGAGAGTATTTATGAGATCGTTTTTAGCGATCTGAATCGGCGCCGTTCGCGTCTTAAAAGCAAAGCTCGCGCCCGTCTCGTCGATAAGATCGATGGCGCTGTCGGGTAGAAATTTATCGCTTAGATATTTTTTTGCAAGCGTTACGCTTTCGCGCAGAATTTCGTCGCTAAATTTCACGTCGTGAAATTCCTCGTATTTTTTGGCGATACCTTTTAAAATTTCGACGCTATCGTCGATGCTAGGCTCGCTCACGTCGATCTTGCAAAACCTGCGGCTAAGCGCCTTGTCCTGCGAAAACGACCGATACTCGCCGTATGTCGTAGCGCCGATGAGCGAAAGACTTCCGCCCGCAAGCGCCGGTTTTAGGATGTTTGACATATCAAGCTCGTTGCGGTTGCCCGTGCCTGCGCCTACGATCGTGTGAATTTCGTCGATAAACAAAATCGCGTTTTGATTGGTACTAAACTCGTCTATAAGGTCTTTCAGCCTCTCCTCAAACTCCCCGCGCAACGTAGTTCCCGCGATCAATGCGCCCGCATCGAGGGCGTAAATCTCTTTGTTTTTCAGCTTTTGCGGTACCTCGCCGCCGACGATTTTAAGCGCGATGCCCTCTACGATCGCAGTTTTGCCCACGCCCGCTTCGCCTACTAGGATCGGATTGTTTTTCTTGCGGCGACAGAGGGTTTGCAGCGTCTTTTCGATCTCTTTTTCGCGCCCGATGAGCGGATCGATCTTGCCCTCAAGCGCCGCTTTGTTTAAATTTAGCGTATATAGCGAGCTCGGAGAGTCTTTTTTGATGTCGCGCTCGTTTATAGCGAGCCTTTCGTTCTCAAACGTCGGCTCAAACTCGGTATTTTGCCACTCTTTCTGCTTATCGTTGTAATTTATCGCGTGCGCGATCTCGTCGATATCGTATGAGTTTAGCCTAATTGCCGCCTCTTCGTCGCGCGCGACATACTCGTCTCTGCGGTCGAAGGCGGGCTTGTATCTTCCCACGATCAGCTCAAATACCGTGTCGTTTATGCCGTAGTGGTTTAAAATTTTAGTGCAGTCGTTTTCCTTATCGCGTAAAATTTTAAGTATAAAATCAAGCTCGTTTCTAGGCTCTTTGGCGCTGCTAAACTCGGCTAAAATTTCTTTAAATTCGTATGTCTGAACGGGCGATTTGCCGTTTGATTTGGGCATCATATCCAAAAGCCCGCCCAGATTATCCAAGATGTTTAGATAATTAATATCCGGAACCGTTTTAACGATGAGCCCGTGAAAGGGCTTATTGTATTTAAAAATCGCATAAACTACGTGCGAAGTAGTAATGTATTCGTCCTCGCCGTCATTTGCGACGCTGATTGCTTGTTCAAAATGTTTGTTTAAAAAAAATCCTATCATTGCTTTCCTTTAAATTTAATCCTCTTCGATCTCACATCTAAGAGGGAATCCTGCGGCCTTTGCCGCTTGTAAAACCGCTTGTTGCTTGCACTCGGCTATCTCTTTAGGATACGCGCCGCAAACCGCGCGACCCTGCTTGTGCACTTTCATCATTAAATCTACGGCGTCGTTAAAGTTTTTGGCAAAAATCTCCATCAAAATATAAACCACGAAATCCATCGTCGTCACGTCGTCGTTGAGTAAGATCACCTTATACGGGCGCGGCACGAAGGATTTTGTTTTGGCGCGAGTGCGGATCTGCACGCCGGTTTTATTGGCCATTTTTTATCCTGGCAAAATCGCTTTTTATCACGTCGGCGCTAACCATCCCCAAATAATAGGGCTTGCCTCTTTCATCGCCCTCGTTGATGTCGGTCAGCCTTTGATATTTGCCGTCTTTAAACATCACTTTAAAGGGGATCGAAAGCGCGTGGCGATAGTCGATGTCGCTTAAAATTTGACCCACTATGCGCTCGTTTTGTTTGGAATTTGATATGAAATAATACGCGTTAAATTTCTTCGTAAAATTTTCGATCACCTGCGCATCGGTGATATCCTCAAAATAGATCAGCCCCACCATCAGAAAATCCGCGGAATTTTTTAGCTGAAAGTCCATCAGATGCGGCGCTTCCATGCGGCACGGCTGGCAATACGTACCGAAAATATCAAACATCAAAATTTTATCGCTATCCGCGAGCTTAAAGCCCTTTTCTGTCCGCTCGATCGTCACCTCGCCGCCAACGACGCTTTTAAGCGTAAGGCGCTCGCCCGTTTTAAACGGCGTAAAAGGCACGCTCGCGCTATCCTCGCCGCCTATGCGATTACCTTTGCCTCGCTCGTCCGCGTTTTGGCTTTGCGAGGCGGCACTTTTGGAATTTGCGCCGGACTCGCTCTTTGCGTCATCTCCGCAGCCGCTTAGGATAAAGGCTGCTAAACACAATGATAAAAATTTTTTCATACATCTTCCTTCGGGTTTAAATTTAAGCCCGCATTTTAACCAAAGTTTTGTGAATTTAAAATGAATGCTTGTCGTATCGCTTCATCGCGCTTTGCGCTTCGCGGTCGGCTTCCTTGCGCTTTAGCGATTCGCGCTTGTCGTGCAGATTTTTGCCTTTTGCTAAAGCGATACGCGCCTTTACACGGTTTTTATCATTCAGATACAGCGACAAAACCACAATGGTAAGGCCCTCTTTGCTAACCGCGCCTAAAAGCTTATCGATCTGCTTTCGGTGCATTAAAAGCTTTCGCGCTGCCCCTTCGTCTGGACGAAAATGCGCGTTGGTGCTCTCAAGATAGCTGATATGTGCATTTAGCAAAAACAGCTCGCCGCGGATCACGCGACAAAAGCTATCTTTGAGATTGCCCCTGCCCGCGCGCAAGGCTTTGACCTCACTGCCCTTCAGCACGATGCCCGCTTCAAAGCTTTCAAGTATCGTAAAATCGTGAAATGCCTTGCGATTTTTACTCAGTTCTTTCATCTTTTTCCTTCTAAATTTGATCTTAAGCTTAGCCCGTTTTTGCTTAAATTTAAAAGCGAGCGAGCGAATTTTAAATTTTATCTTTAAATTTAGCTTTTAAATTTTAACCTCGCGCCTTGGAATTCTTATTTTAAGAAAAATACGCTGCTGCCGCTGCCGCTTAGAAACATATCGCGATACTTGCCCATCTGCGGATATAGCTTTATGCACGGCGCGAAAAGATCGTTTAGCAGGGGGCCGTCGTATCGCGCCAGCAACTGCTCGCTGCTTAAATGCAACATCTCTTGCGCCTGCGCGGCGTTTATGTTTTGCATAAAGCTTGCGCGAAACTCATTATAAACCGCGCCGGTGGAGCAAAAGATCGCGGGCGTTAAAATTTCGATCGCGGGCAGCCGGTCCTCGAAAGGCTCGATGATCTCGCCGATGCCGCGCACGTTTGCGGCCTCAAGCCCGCTAACAAAAAACGCGACGTCCGCGCCGATATTTTGCGCGATTTTGGTAAGCCGCTCGCGCGGAATTTTTAAATTCAGTTCCTCGTTCGCAAGCCGCAAAAACGCCGCCGCATCGCTACTGCCGCCCCCAAGACCCGCGCCGATCGGAATATGCTTTTTAAGCACGATCTTGTGCGAGCCGAAAAACTCCGCAAGCTCGCGCGCAAAGCCCGCCTGCTCGAGCGCCGCCTTGGCTTTTAAAATTATATTGTCCGCGATCTGCGCGGCGCCACATTCAAGCGCAAAGCCGCTCGCGCGCTCAAAGCTTATCTCATCAAAAAGCTCCCTGCGCAGCACGAAGCGCGAGGCGATTTCGTGGTAACCGCCGCGCGTGCCGACGACTTTTAAAAAAACATTGATCTTTGCATAAGCCTTCAAATTTTACTCCTTCCACGCTTTGGCGCGCTTGCGTTAAATTTAGCCCGCGGCAAGCCCATCTGGCGCGATTAAAATTCCGATCCGTGCGCGAGTTAAATTTCAGCCTGCGGCACGCCCTGTCCAGTGCGATTAAAATTTCAAAACCGCGTGCCGTGAAGTGCGCGCCGCGGAATTTAACCCACGATTATCCGTCTGATGCGTAAATTTAACGCGACATAAAATTTTAATCCGCAACGCACGCGGCTAAATTTCAGCTTGCGGCGCAAATCTATCTTAGCGATTAAAATTCCGAGCTAGCAAAATTCTAACCGCGCCGCGCTAAGTCGTAAATTTAGCTTAGCGGTGCGCCGCCCGTTGTAAAATCAAACCCATCGGCACAGACTACGCATTACCGCAAGCCGAAATTTCATTCGACAAAAACTGCTTGCTGCGCCGCAATAAGCCCAACCTGGCGCTTTTTAAATCGCGAAATTTTAATCTCGCGGCGCGTCGCCATCGCGCGGTAAAAGCAAATTTAAACGCCGCTCCGCCGCGTTTAAATTTATCCCTCGTGGATTTATCGCTTTCGCGATCGAGCGCCGCCCAAGAAGCCGCGCGTTTAAATTTTAAATTTACTCCGCCCGATGCCGATTTTGCGATCCGTGCGCAACGAAAGAGCGCAATCCCGCCGCCGCTCGTGATAAAATTTAACCGCGCAGGGCGGCATGCTATGCGAGCAAATTTAAAACGCGCCGTATTTATAACCGCTCAAATTTCAAGCCAGGGCCGCCCGATCAAAGCTCCGCCGCAGGCTGGGGCCGCGGCTTAAAACGCGCCGCCCGCGATCGGGACGTCATTCCACAGATACCGCACCTCGCCCGCGCCAATCTCGATGATCGAGTAAAAATCGCCGCAGATAAGCAGATAGCGCCCGTCCGAGCGCGTCGTCAGATCCTTTGCGGTAAGCTTTTTGCCCAAGATCACGTCGCGCGCATTGCCGTCGTAAAAGTTCGGCGCGAGGTCCAAAAACTCGAGCGGATTTAGTGCTGCCTCGTCCGCAAAGCGCGGATCTTGCAGGTCAAAAGCCCCCTCGCTCTCCCGCCTAAGCGCGCTTAGCGTACCCGTAACGCCTAGCTTTTCTGCTAAAATTTGCGCGAAAGAGCGCACGTAGCCGCCCTCGCTAAGCGCAACGCGAAAGCTCACGAAGGGGTGAGCGTAGCTTAAAATTTCGGCATCAAAAACACGCATCGAGCTCTCTTTTAGGCTCACCTCTTCGCCCGCGCGAGCGAGCTTGTATGCGCGCACGCCGTCAATTTTCTTGGCGCTGAAAGCTGGCGGGATAAATTTTATCTCGCCGCGCATTTGCGCCATCGCGGCGTCTAAAACCTCGCGCGAAAGCGGCGGAATTTGTTCCACGCGCCCTATGTTTTCGTTATCGCCGCTTGGACTCTGCGCGCCCAACCACAGCGTCGCGGCGTAAACTTTTGGCTCCTTTTTTAAAAATCTAAAAAAGCGCGCGTATTGCCCGAATGCCACGATCAGCGCGCCGCTTGCGAATGGATCGAGCGTGCCGCTAAAGCCAGCCTTTTTCACGCCGTATTTGCGCTTAAGAGCGCTTAAAAATTTATTGCTGCCGATACCCGCGGGTTTGTCCGCCAAAAACAATCTATTCATAAGAGCCGATCTTTTCTACGAAATTTGACATTATCACGCGCGAAATTCCACCAAAATTTATAGTGAGTCGGTCGCCGTTTACCGCCGTGATCTGTCCGATACCGAAGAGCTTGTGTTTGATCAGCTCGCCCTTGCTAAAGCCGCTGCTTTGCTCGCGCGGCGGCTCTTTAGCTACCAAACCCGCCTCGGCTATAAATCTGCTCGCATCGAGCCTCTCGCGCTTACCGCGATAAAAGCGGCTAGCCGCAAAGCTAAGCGTGAGAGTGCGTTTGGCGCGCGTAATCGCTACGTATGCGAGCCTGCGCTCCTCCTCGATGTCATTGCTGTCGCCCAAAAGCGGGAAAAAGCCCTCCTCTAGTCCGATTACGAAAAGGTGCGAAAACTCAAGCCCTTTGCTCGCGTGCACGCTCATTATATTTATCGCATCGCCAGATACGGCGTCTTGATCACTAAGAAGACTCAGCTCGTTTAAAAATTCCGCCAGATCAAAATCGGGCTTATTGCTCGCCTCATCCTTCAGCATCGCCAAAAACTCGTCGATATTTGCGACTCGATCGGCGCCGTCTGGTAGCGAAGCGTAGTAAGCTTTTAGCCCGAAAACGGGCTCCAGCGCGTCTATTTTTTTGATCGTATCCGCTAGCGCGGAGATAGAAGCGATGCCGCTTTTAAGCTCCGCTAGAGCCTGCGCCGCCTTGGCGCTAAGCCCCGCGTCCGGCTCGCTAAAAGCGTCAAATAGGCTGATAAGTCGCAGGCGCGAAAGCTCCTCGAGCTTTGCCAGCGAGACCTTGCCGATGCCGCGCTTGGGCACGTTTATGATCCGCCTCATCGAAAAGTCGTCGTGCTCGTCATTTACCAAGCGCAGATATGCGATCGTATCCTTGATCTCGGCGCGCTCGTAAAATTTCACGCCGCCTACCATTTTGTACGGGATTTTAGCTCGATTCAGCCCCTCTTCCAGCGCGCGCGAAAGAGCGTTTACGCGGTAAAGCACAGCGATTTGAGAGGGCGCTACGCCGCTTGAAAGCAGCTTTTTGATAGCTTCTGCGATCTTTGCCGCCTCGATACTTTCCTCGTCCGAACGCAAAATTTCGATCTTTTCGCCGCCGCCGTTCATGCTAGTAAGGCTCTTGCCGAGGCGGTTTTTATTATGCGAGATAAGCTCGTTGGCGGCATTTAAAATTTCATCCGTGGAGCGGTAGTTCTGCTCGAGTTTGATAAATTTTACGTTTGAGAACTGATCTTTAAAATTTAGAATATTTTCTATCCGCGCGCCGCGCCAGCCGTAGATACTCTGATCGTCATCGCCCACTACTACGAGGTTTTCGTGCGCGGTGCAGAGCTTTTGCAGCATTTTGAATTGAATGTCGTTGGTATCCTGATACTCATCGACCGTGATGTAGGCGTAACGGCGCGAAATTTCATCGCATAGCCGCTCATTCGCGCTTAAAATTTTATACGGCAAGATCAGAAGATCATCGAAATCCACAAGATTATTCGCCGCCAAATACGCCTCGTAGCGTTTATATGCATCAGCGCAATGCGCGTAAAATCCGCTATACATCCTGCTTAGCTCATCCTCTTCGCCCTTTAGAAGCTCGTCGATATCTTTGGGGCCGATTAGAGAATTTTTGTAGGTTGAAATTTTAGCCGCCAATAGCAACGTGGGTAAATTTATCTCAAAGCCCTTGATGATCTTTTTCTTATCGTCGGTGTCGATCACTTGGAAGTTTGCGCTACGCCCAAGCTCGCTAATATGAAATTTCAAAAACAAAAGCCCGAATTTATGAAAGGTGCACAGAAGCGGCACGCTGCTTAAATTTAGCCCGCTTATCAGATTAAGCGCTCGCGAGCGCATCTCGGCGGCGGCTTTGTTCGTAAACGTAAGCGTGAGAGTATTCTCCGCAGGCACGCCGTTTGAAAGCAAGTAAGCAAGGCGCGCGGTAATCGTTTTGGTTTTGCCGCTGCCCGCACCCGCTAAGATTAACATCGCTCCGTCCACGTGGCTCGCAGCCTCGCGCTGAGGGGGATTAAGACCTTCTAAAATATCGCTCATTTTGAAAAAATTTTACGCGATTTTTCGCGCTTAAGCCACTCGGACTCGGGCTGGGAGAAATTTACCGCGATGGGCTTGCCGTCCACGACGATCTGCAAGACCGCATAAAACGGCACGCTAAGCGTGCTTGCAAAATCCTGCGGCCCAAAGCCCGCCTCGAAAACCAGCTCATCCTTGCTAAGATGTGCGCTAGAGAGCGTGTATTCCTCCAACTGCAAAAAGATCGCGGGCATTTTGAAGCTTTTTAAAATTTCCTCCGGCAGCGGCGGGTCAAATTTTATCTGATCCGTCCTCGCAACGATGCCAAATCCATATCCAAGAGCCAAAACGTAGTCCAAAACCGCGCCTATATTCGCACTGCTCGCAGCGATAAATTTATCGTCTTTTAAAATTTTATCTATCATCCTAACCCCTCACAAACTCATCTACAAGCGCCGCGACCTGCTCTATGCCGATGCGCCAAAACTCGCTTTTATTGATATCAAAGCCGAATTTCGCCACTAGCTTTTGCGGCTCGTCACTACCGCCCGAGCTTAAAAACTCGGTGTAAATTTGAACGAAATTTTCGAGCCTACCGCTCTTATACAGCCCGTAAAGCGCAAGCACCAAAAGCTGCGCATAGGCATAGGAGTAGCAGTAAAACGGCGTGTGGATGAAGTGCGGGATGTAGCTCCACCAGCTTTTGTAATGATCCTGCAAGATCAGCTCGCCCGCAAACATCTTGCGCGACTCCTCCATCCAAAGCTCGTCGATCTGCCCCGTGCTTAGCTCATCCGCGCTTGCATGCACGCGCCGCTCAAAGGTCGTAAATCCGATCTGGCGGTAAAGCGTCGCGAAGATATCCTCGATCTTTGCCGCAAGCATCGCTCTTAGCGCGGCCTTATCGCTTGCAGTCTGCGATGGCGTATCGGTATCGCGCGCTGCGTATTCACACGAACCCGCAGAGCTTTGCGAAGCGGCATTTTTTACGGCGTGTTCGTTTGGAATTTCACCGCCCTGAGCCTCTTGCGAAGTGTCGCGCTTTAAATTTTGCGAGCCGTCCGAGGCGGCGCTTTTTAAATTTTGCGAGCCGTTTAAATTTGAAAAATTTTCGCGCATATAATCAAACACCAGCATCTCGCAGAAAACCGACGCGGTCTCAGCCGTCGTTAGCGGCGTGAAGGAGTTAAAATAGCCCACGCCGTAGCTTAGATACTGATGTATCGCGTGCCCAAGCTCGTGCGCAAGGGTAAATACGTCGCGGCGCTTGCGCGTAAAATTTAAAAGCACGAAGGGATGCGTATCGCGCGAACCCGAATGCGAAAACGCTCCGCTTTGCTTATTTTGTGCGGGCATCGCGTCGATCCAGTTTCGCTCAAACGCGATCAACGCGATCTGCTTAAATTTCGAGCTAAATTTTTCAAACGCCGCAAGCACGATCTTTCTAGCCTGCTCGAAGCTAAACTCGCTCTCATCGCCCCCAAGCGGCGCGTATCTGTCGTAATCATACAGCGCGTCGTAGCCTAAAATTTCGCGCTTTTTGGCGTAAAATTTGCCGACCAGAGCGAAGCTTCGCTCCGCTTCTGTGATTAGCGCATCGACACTTGCGATGTTTATCTGATTTTCCTCGTGCATCACCGCCTCGGCTTTATCGTAGCCGCGCAGCTCGCAGCGAATTTTAAGATCGGTTTTGATCATATTGTAGATGTAGCCAAGCAGGTGGGAATTCTGCTCTAGCACCGCGCTTAGCGAGGCTGCAGCGTCCTTTCGCACTTCGCGATCAGAGCTATGAAGCAGGCTTAAAATTTCCTCCTCGCCGAGCTTGCACCCGCGAAAATCAAAGCTCATTCGCGCCATGCTCTCATCAAAAAGTCGCGAAAACGCCTCGCCGCTAACGGGAGAAGTTTTTAAAAGCACGCTTTCTTGCGGCAAACTTAGCTGGTGGGCCTTACGCCGCTTAAGCAAGCTCAAATAATATCTAAATCTCCCGCCCCCTGCGATAAACTCGTCCTGTTTTGCGGCGTCAAGCTCGTTAAACTCGAGCTCAAAAAAAAGTAGGCTCTGCGAAATGTCGTTGCATGCCTGCTCCGTCTTAGCCTGCTGAGCACCTAGGCTCGTATCTCGCGCGAATCTTAGATGCGCAAAACTCATTATCTTGCCGATCTGCTCGCTAATGCTCTCGTAAAGCTCAAGCGCACCTAAAAATTCCTCCGCACTAAGGGCGTGCAACCCGCCTTTAAATTTAGCTTCAAAATCCCTAGCCTGCGCGGCCGCGCTATCTATCGCGGCGCTAAATTCCGCTTCGTTTGCAAACAGCTCGCCTAAATTCCAATTCATCGATTTCCTTTTAAATTTTTTGGATAATTTTATCAAAAAAGAATAAGTAAAATTTTAAAACCGCGAGATCCGCCGCCCTAGCGGAAATCGCGGTAAATTTTAAAGTGAGTTATTTTTGCATACTTTGCGACGCAATCGCCGTAAAAATCACGTCGGTGGAGCTATTGATCGCGGTTTCTACGGAATCTTGAATCACTCCGATGATAAAGCCGATCGCTACGACCTGCATTGCGATATCATTTGAAATATTAAAGAGCGAGCACGCAAGCGGTATCAGCATCAATGAGCCGCCTGGCACGCCGCTAGCGCCGCATGCACCGACCGCCGAGACCACGCAAAGCAGTAGCGCCGTCCAAAAATCGGGGCGCACGCCGAGCGTATGAGCCGCAGCAAGCGCTAAGATCGCGATAACCACCGCAGCACCCGCCATATTTATCGTAGCTCCCAAAGGGATCGAGATCGAGCTTAGCTCGTCGCTGATGCCGAGCTTTTTGCATAAGTTTAAATTTACCGGGATATTCGCCGCCGAGCTGCGAGTGAAAAACGCCGTGAGACCGCTTTCACGCAGGCAGGTAAATACGAGCGGATATGGATTTTTCTTAATCACCGCAAAAACGATGAGCGGATTTACCACGAGGGCTACAAACGCCATCGCGCCTACGAGCACGACTACGATTCGCGCATATCCAAGCAGCGCATCAACGCCGGTTTGATACACGGTAGAAGCTACTAGGCCGAAAATTCCAAACGGCGCGAGCTGGATGACGAACTGCACGATCTTGGTTACCGCCTCGCCCAGATCGGTAAAAATTTTCTTTGTTTCATTAGTGCAAAATTTAAGCGCGACGCCAAGACCTATCGCCCAGGTTAGAATTCCTACGTAGTTTCCGTGCGCGATAGCGTTTACAGGATTATCCACGACCTTAAAAAGCAGCTCTTTTAGCACGACCCAGACGCTCGCAGGAACTGTATTTTCCGCCGCGCCGACACTGCTTAGAGCAAGATCCGTCGGGAATAAAAAGCTAGCCGCCACCCCCACGCACGAGGCCAAAAAGGTGCCTACGATATATAGGACGACCACGCGTTTTAAGCCGCTGACGCTGCCATATTGTTTGTTTATCACCGAGCTTAAAATCAAGATAAAAACCAAAATCGGAGCGACCGCCTTAAGGGCGCCTACAAACAGTTGCCCTAAAATTTCCGCGAAGTTTACCAAGCTTATCAAAAGCGGAGTGTGCTCGGCCGTAACGCTGCCTGCCGAGGAACGCGCAGCAAAGCCCAAAATAGCGCCTATTATCAAGCCGGCAACTATACGCAGCACCAGATTTTTATCTTTGTAGCTGGCTACCAATTTTTGCATTGAACTCATTTTTTACCTTTCAATAAAACGTTGTTTGAAATATATCGAAATTTTATTTAAGCACATTTAAATTTGGGTGAAATTTCGTAATTTTTAGTTAATCTTAAAACCTCGTTCGATAAAATGGCGCGAAATTCTAATCAGGAGCAGATATGTATCTATTTACCAGCGAGGTCGTAAGTCCCGGACATCCGGATAAGTGCGCCGATATTATCGCAGACAGTATCGTGGATGAAATTTTAAAGCAAGATCCCAACGGACGCGTCGCGGCAGAGGTTTTCATCGCGGGCAAACACGTAGTAATCGGCGGTGAAGTAAACGCCAAGGTCGATTTTACCCACGATGATTACCGCCACATCGTAAAGGGCGCGCTTAGTGAGATCGGCTACAACGACAACCCTCATTTCACGCGCGCGCAGTGCCTGCATCCGCAGGATCTGCAAGTGGATGTATTTTTAAACCAGCAAAGCCCGGACATCAACCAAGGCGTCGATCAAGAGGGCGGCGAGATCGGAGCGGGGGATCAGGGCATAATGTTCGGCTTCGCAAGTTGCGAGACGAAAAATTTTATGCCGGCGGCGATCACCTACGCAAGAGCGCTTTGCGATCACGTTTATGCCTACGCAAAATCCCATCCCGACGAGCTTGGTGTCGATATTAAAACGCAGGTTACCGTCGATTACGGTACGAAGAGCAATTTTGAGGAGTGCAAGCCGCAAAGCATCCATACAATCGTAGTTTCCGCGCCATGCGTCGAGAGTATGAGCATCGAGCGTGTCCGAGATCTGATCGGAAATTTGATCGATTCGGCGGGGCTTCCGAAGGAGCTTTACGATAAAAGCAAAACGATCATCTACATCAACCCGACCGGCCGCTACGTAAATCACAGCTCGCTTCACGACAGCGGTCTAACGGGTCGCAAACTGATCGTCGATAGCTACGGCGGCTACAGCCCGATCGGCGGCGGCGCTCAAAGCAGCAAAGACTACACCAAGGTCGATCGCAGCGGACTTTACGCGGCGCGCTACATCGCCAAAAATATCGTTGCGGCGGGACTTGCGAAAAAATGTATCGTCCAGCTCAGCTACGCAATCGGCGTCGCAAAGCCCGTCAGCGTCAGCGTCGATTGTATGGGGACGAATCTAGGCGCGGCAAGCGACGATGAGTTGTCCACTTTCGTGCTTGAAAAATTCCCGCTCACTCCGCGCTGGATCATCGATAAATTCGGCCTTGATCGCCCGGGCAAAGAAAGCTTTCTCTATGCCGACGTCGCCGCACGCGGACAGGTCGGAAACGACGAATACCCGTGGGAGCAGCTTGATAGCGTGGAGCTTTTTAGGGCTTTGAAATAAATTTTATTCTACCGCGCTGAAAACGGCGCCTACATTTTGCGGCTAATTTTATAAAGTTTAGCCGCACTTTAACCGCGTAAATTTTATCCATAGAATTTACGCACATCCGCCGGTAAAACTGCATTTAAAATTCCGCCGCTAAATTTAAAATCTTATCCAAAACCGCCAAGCGTCGATAATTAAAAGCCGCCGGATACCGAAGCTACGATTAAATTTACGTAAATTTAGCGCCAAAACCGCCTTATGCGAAACTTTGCACCGCGCCGAAACCTGCGCCGCAAAATTGTAAAATTTAAAATATCGTAAAGTGTAAGGCAAGGAAAGACCGTACGCGCCCGCAAGGACGCTTTACAAGAGCGCAAAGCGGGCTTTAAAACTCGCGGTTATCCGCTCGTAGCAACAAAATACCGCCCATTCTTTGCAAGAGCGTAAAGGTGCGCTTAAAACTTTACGAATTTTATATTACGGGCGAAACGGCTAATTAAAAGAAAGGTACAAAATATTTTATAAAACACTATTTGCGGCGGCCGTGGCACTTCTTTTGACGCCTTGCAAGAGCGCAAAGACGCCGTAAATTTAGAGATATTTGCAAATTTATCGGTGATTCGCAAGATTTGTGCGGCAAAATTTAAAATTTAACCCCAAAAACCGAGCAGCCTATCTTGCAAAGTAAAATTTTGCCCGCGCGAGCTTGCGATCCGCTATTCTACTCAATTTTGCGCGAGCTTGCGATTTTACGCGATCCCGCCCGATTCTTAAGCGAGCTCGCGCAATCCCGCGATCCTACTTGATTCTGCGCCGAGTTTCATCAGTCTCGGCGCGATAGATCGTGGTAAATTTGAAGATTATTTTGTTTGATTGGTTTCGGTTTTCGGCGCGGCGGCGCTTGAGTTTATATCGCCTCCGGGCGCGCTGATCGGCTGCGGCACCGAAATTTCTTTAACCGAGGCGGTGAAATTCTGCTCGGCTTCTACGGCGCTCGTTTTTTCGATGTAGGCAAAATCCGCAGCGCTGCTGTAAGCTCTAGCCTTGGCTAAAAACGCCTTTTGACTCTCCCAAATTTCCTTAAAATCAGGGTTTTGCGCGCTCTGCTCGGCTAAAATTTCATCCGTCGCATTACGAAGCGCTCGCATAATCTCTGGCGAAAATGAGCGAATCTGCACGTTTGGATACTTTTTTTTCATCTCGTCCCATAAGATCGCATTTTTATAAAACGCGTCGTTGCTCGCCTGCTCGCGCACCTTCGCAATCGCAGCGTCCAAGATAGCGCGTAGATCGGCAGGCAACCTCTCCCACGCGCTTAGGCTTATTACGATCTGCTGCTCGCTCGCGGGCTCCTGCCAGCCGGTGTAGTAGTAGTTTGCGACCTTATAAAAGCCAAGATCCATATCAAGCGCCGGATTTGCCCACTCGACCGCATCTATCGTGCCCATCTGAAGCGCCGTTTGCAGCTCATTTAGCGGGATCGTAGCGACCGCGACGCCCAGGCGGTTCATCACCTCCGCGCCGAGACCCGAAATTCTAAGTTTGAGCCCTTTTAGATCCTCTGGCGAATTGATCTCTTTTTTAAACCAGCCGCCCATCTGCATACCGCTATTTAGGACGTTAAAGACCTTCAGACCCGATTTGGCATAAAATTTCTCCGCGAGCTGTTTGCCGCCGCCGAAATAATACCACGCGCTCCATTCATCCTTAGTCATTCCAAATGGCACGGTCGTAAACAACATATTCGCGCTATTTTTATCTTTGTAATAATACGCCGCGGTGTAGCCCATATCGTATTTGCCGCCGCTTACCAAGTCATAGATCGCAAATGCCGCCTTGTGCTTGCTCGGCGTATCGATACTGATCTTTAGTCGCCCGCCCGACATCTGATCGGCGAGATCGGCCACGCGCTTAGCGGCATCGCCTACGACCGGCATTGAAATTTCGTAGCTTTGAGCCAGCTTTAGGCGGTAAATTTTATCTTTCTTATCCGCTCCGAAAAGCGAAACGGCCAACAAAAGTCCGACAAGAACGGTTTTTTTCATATAATGCTCCAAAAATTTGAACTGGACGGAATTTTATATAAAATCATCTAAATTCACGCTTTTATAACTGGGTTTTAAGTTAAAATTTAGCACAATTGCATCAAATTTAAAGGGGGAGCAGATGCAAGAAAAACATTACGACGTGCTCATCGTAGGCGGCGGCATAACGGGTAGCGCGCTGGCATACGTGCTGGCGGAATTTAGCGATATAAAAAGTATCGCGCTTGTCGAAAAATACGAAGGGCTCGCGACGCTAAATTCCAAGGCAAGCGCAAACTCGCAGACGATTCATTGCGGCGATATCGAGACCAATTATACTCTCGAAAAGGCCGCCAAGCTAAAGCGCAGCGCCGATATGATAGTAAAATATTGCCAAAAATACGATCTCGTGGACAAACTTATATTTGAAGGGCAGAAGCTGCTTCTAGGCGTAGGAGACGATGAGACGGAGCTAATAAAGGATCGCTTTGAGAAATTTAAAGAGCTTTACCCGTATTTGCAGCTTTTTGGCAAAGAAGCACTCAAAAAAATCGAGCCTAAGCTGGTATTTGACGGACGCGGCGAGGAAAGAGCGGAGAATATCGCCGCAATGGGCGTTCAATCGGGAGTTTATACGACGATAGATTTCGGCGCGACGGCAAATTCCTTCGTACAAAACGCCCAAAAAACAAAGGGCAAAACCTGCGATCTATATCTAAACTCCGAGGTGCAAAATATCACCAAAATAGGCGATAAATTTTATATCCGCACCGCAAACAAGCTCTCGCTAAGCGCTGATTTCGTAGCGGTGTGTGCGGGCGCGCACTCGCTGTGGCTGGCGCACCGCATGGGACTGGGGCTTGATCTTAGCACGATCTGCATCGCGGGCAGCTTCTACCTAACCAAGCAAAAGCTTCTAAACGGCAAAGTTTACATGGTGCAAAACCCGAAGCTTCCGTTTGCCGCGCTTCACGGGGATCCCGATCTTTTGGCGGGCGGCTGCACCAGATTCGGACCTACCGCGCTTACGATGCCAAAGCTCGAGCGCTACAAGGGATGCCGCTCGATCCCCGAGTTTTTTCAGTCTTTAAATTTCAGCGCTGATGTAGCGAAGGTCTTTTGGCAAAACTTCGGCGATAGCGACGTGAGGGATTTCCTGCTTCGCAATATCGGCTTTGAGATCCCCGTTTGGGGCAAAAAGCTCTTCGTCAAAAACGCGCGCAAGATCATACCTAGCATCCGCGAGGAGGACATCTACTACGCCAAGGGTTTCGGCGGCGTGCGCCCGCAAGTCATCTGCAAATCGCAGCAGAAGCTGCTTTTGGGCGAAGCTTGCTTAAACGAAGGAACGGGCGCGAGCTTTACGATGACGCCGAGCCCGGGCGCCACAAACTGCCTAAACAACGCCCTAAAAGATGCTAAAAGCGCGTGCGAATATCTCGGCAAAAGCTTTGATCAAGCCAAATTTAACGCGCAGCTCGGCGAACAGGAGTAAAGCTTAAGCGCAAAATTTTAAAATTTAGAAATTTTAAAATTTGCTCGGCGCGTTTTGCTCCGCGACGCTTTGAGCGGCGCGCTTATCGTACTTTGCATGGTGCGGTTTATACAGCGCGTCCTACACGGCGTGTTTTGTGCGGTGAATGATAGACGCAGTTACTGCACGGCTTTTGCGGCGCGTACTATACGGCTTTTGTGCAGCGTCCAATAAGCAGCCGGCTTTGGCACGAACACAAACGCGGCGCCCAGGCGGGCGATCTTATGCGGCGGCTTTGCGCGAAATACCGAAAGCCGCGCTAAATTTAATAAATTTAAGGAAGAAAAATGTTTAAAAAAACCAAAATTTTAGCGACCATCGGACCCGCAAGCGACAGTGAAGAGATGATGAGCGCGATGGTAAAGGCGGGCTGCAACGCCTTTAGGATGAACTTCAGCCACGGCACGCACGAGTATCACGAAGCAAATTTAAACAAAATTCGCGCCGTTGAAAAGAGCCTGGGCGTGCGCGTAGGCGTCTTTCAGGACATTAGCGGCCCAAAGATCCGCGTCGGCAAGCTCGAGGAAAATTTTAAACTAAAAACGGGCGATAAGATCACCTTCCTTCCTCGCGAAATGATCGGTAAAAAGACCGCAGAAGGCGAATACGAGCTGTGTATCAACCACCCAGAAATTTTGCCGCTGATGAAGGCGGGCGAGTTTATCTACCTCTACGACGGCTCGATCCGCGCCAAGGTAGTTGCGGTAAGCGAGCAAGGAGTGCGAGCGGTGCTCGAAAGCGACGGCTTTTTAAGCTCGAATAAGGGGGTGAACTTCCCAAACACCCGCCTAAATATCGACGTTATCACTCAAAAAGACCTCGAGGATCTGCGCTGGGGCGCGGCGCACGGCGTAAATTTCGTAGGTATCTCCTTCGTGCAGTCGCAAAACGACATCCTGCGCGTGCGCGAAATTTTAAACTCGCTCGGTTCAAAAGCTAAAATTTACGCCAAGATCGAGAAATTCGACGCAGTCGAAAATATTGAAAAGATCATCGAAGCAAGCGACGGTATAATGGTCGCGCGCGGAGATCTGGGCATCGAGATGCCGTTTTATGAGATCCCGCGCATCCAAAAGCGCATCATAGCGTTAGCCAACGCCCGTTCAAAGCCCGTCATCACCGCCACGCAGATGATGCTTAGCATGACCGAGCACGAGCGCGCTACCAGAGCCGAGATCAGCGACGTCGCAAACGCCGTGCTCGACGGCACCGACGCCGTGATGCTAAGCGAGGAAAGCGCCATCGGCAAAAACCCCGCAGCCGTGGTCGCCGCGATGAGCGAGACGATCCGCGAGACCGAAAAGATCTATCCTTACGATAAATTTAACGATTACGATTTCTACGACGAGACCGATATGATCACTTCAAGCACCGCAGCGCTTGCCGCAAGGCTGGGCGCGGGCGCGATACTTTCGATCACGGGCTCGGGGCGCTCGGCGATCAAACTCGCACGCAACCGCGCCAAAATCGACATCATCGCAATCGCGCACGACGAGCAGACCGCACACGCGCTAAGTCTGGTGTGGGGCGTAAATCCAGCGATGGTTAAGGAAAAAACGAGTATCAACTCGCTGCTCGCACGTATCATAAGCGAGGCTCTGCAGCGCGGGCTCATCGAAGAAGGCGGCACCTACGTGATGACGGCGGGCTTTCAAAGCGGCCATCCCGGCAGTACCGACTACATCCGCATCATCAAAAAAGATCAGATTGATTTCTACCGCGACGCGGCGAAAACGGGCTTTGAAAGTAAAATTTAAAAAATCAAAATGTCAAAGTCCATTAAAATCAAAGAATCGCGGTTAAATTTAACCCCTTGCTACGAACTGGCGCCAAAAGAGGCGCGAGAGCTCGTCAGCATCGGCATCACCGAGCGCGGCGAGATATATTTTCTATGCGAGGATGCGGGCGAATACGTCATCAAATTTATGCAAGACGGGCGGCTGCGCGAGATAAAAACCGGCGCGGACGAAAACGGCTACCGCTTCGCCGTGCCCGTGGATTTTCCAAGCCGTTGGGCGCTGCTAAACGCTCGCTCGCGCTACGATGAGAAGCTAAAACGCGGCGAGGGAAATTTAAAATTTATCGATGAACTGGGCGCCCAGACGGGCAAAATTTGCGTGGGCGACGGCATAGCAAAGATCATAGCGCAGGGCGGGCGGCTCTACGTTTCATATTTTGGCGACGGGCTCTTCGGCAACTTCGGCGGAGACGAGTGCGAACTCGCCGTTTGGAACGAGGCGGGCGAAAAGCTCTATGGATTTGACCTCAGCCGGATTCACGACTGCTACGCGATAAATCTATTTGGCGGCGCGTGCTACGCGCACTATTGCAGTAGCTTTGATTTCGTGCGTATCAAGGACGGGCAAGCTACGGCGTATACTCCGAAAATCAGTTCTTACAAACCGGGTTCCGCGGCTATGGAAACATGCGAGCTGGAATTTTCAAGGAGCGATTATATTTTTGCGAGCCGCGACTTCGCGCTGGATGAGCGAAGCGTGCTGTTTTGCCCGGCCGATAACGACAAAGAAGAGCTGTTTTTGTTTAAATTTAAAGGCGAAACGCTAGAATTCGACAGAAAAATCAGCCTAAATTTTCTCGGCGCAGACGGCTCTAAAAATAACAAAAATGAGAGCTACGGCTCGTACGGAAACGGCGAATATTTAGCTCTTTTAAAAGGCGCCAAAATTTATAAAATTTGCGTGAGCGAGCTAAATTGAAATGTAAATTTAGCAGCTAACGGCGCTTAAATTTAGCCGCGTAAAGCGTCGCGCTGAAGCCTGATCAAAAGAAAATAGAGCCGCCGCAAAAATTAAAATTCCGCAAAAATATATTCGTTAAAAATCAAGCTCGCGCTCTTAAATTTCAAGGTATAATTACGAGGAAATTTATAAAAATTTAGCCAAAGGAGAGACCATGAAAAAATTTCGTTCACTGCTGCTCTGTGCGGCGGCGGCTGCGACTTTGAGCGCCCAGGGTGAGAGTGAGGATAAGGTGGAAAAAATCACTTCGATCGACATCTATGTTTCGCCGTTTTATTCGGCCAAGGAGGGCAAGCCCGAATACGTGCATGTTTACGAGCCGATCGACGATCTGTTGATGAAAAACGACGTGCCGAGCCTGAAAAAAGCGATCAAAATCATCGAGGACGCCCCGGACATGGTCGCTCCGACTACGCTGATGACCGTCGCGGCGCGCGCTTATGATCTGGGGCTTAAGGACGACGCGGTGTTTTGGTTCTACGCGGGCAAATACCGCTTCATCTCCTTCGCCTCGGTAATCGACGTCAGCGGCGCGATGTTTATGGAGACGGTCGAGGCAAATTCCGCTTTCATGCACCTTGCGGGCGACGTGATCAACCCCTACGCATTCTGCGACATCGACAAGCAGCAGATCATAGTCGAAAAGGCGGTCGATTGGGTAAAAGATCATCCGTATAAGGCGATATTTTCGGATAAATTCCCATCCATCGCTAGCGACCGCAAGGCGGCTCTAAAGGAAGTGATAGAAAAGCTCAAAGCCGATCAGCAGAAGCAAAAGCAGTATTTCGCCGATCCGAAAAACAGAGCCGATTACATCGCCGAGCGCAAGAAATACCGCACTGACGAGCGCTTCTGCGACTAAATTTGCGGCTAAGCTTGCCCTCTGGCGGGCTTTGCTAGCTTAGCCGTATTTTGCCTAAATTTCAGCTTGCAGGCTAAATTTAGGCAAATTTCAAGCTATGCTTCAAAATAAATTTTAAGGAAAAGACGTGAGCGAAATTTTAGAAAACGTGATGTCGCCGCCGTGGATCAAATACCCCACTCTTAGCGAGTTTTCGCTTGGCTGGCGGATGGGCGCGGCAGAGGATTATAAATTTAAATTTTGGCAGTGGTTCGAGCGGCTGGATGAAGCGGTGCAAAGAGCGTATGCGCGGGCCTTCCCCTATCCTTGCTTTTGGCACTACGGCGGCTGGGACGGGCTGGACGAGACGTCTGAAAATGAGCGCGTAAAATGCGCGCATGGCGGCGACAGATGCTGCTCGGAGCTACAAAATTTGGAATTTAGCGAGTGTGATGAGCTTAGGGGCGATCTTACGGACGATATGGACGATTTCTACCGCGAGGGCGTGCCGTTTTGGCGGCGCGACGGAGCGGCGAAATACGACAAAACCTCGCTAATAAATTCTTCCGAAGCGCACGAATTTCTATTTTTCTACAAGCCGGATGCGACCGCGGACGAATCCTGCCTCGGGCAGTGGCAGAGCTCGCCTTTTGCCGTAGATGCCAATGAGTATCTATGCGCCGAGCAGTTTATGATGGCGAGCAAGGCGCAGATATTCGGCGACGAGCAGACGCGGGCGCGGATAATGCAGAGCCGCGATGCAAAGCAGATGAAGGCGCTCGGCAGGCAGGTGCGGGGCTTTGATGAGCGGCTCTGGGGCGAGGTGCGCTACAGCGTCGTGCTAAGCGGCAATTACTATAAATTTACGCAAAATCCCGCGATGATGCGCTTTTTGCTCGCGACGGGAGATAAAATTTTAGTAGAGGCCGGCCCGCTGGATAAAATTTGGGGTATCGGCCTTGGGCAGCAGAGCGAAAACGCAAGCCGTCCGAGCGCGTGGCGCGGGCAAAATCTGCTCGGCTTTGCGCTGATGGAGGTGCGAGACGAGCTGCGCAGGCTGTATAAAAACTACGACCTAATCGATAAGAAATTTTTGCGAGATTAGGCGGCGACTAAAATTTTACCGCTCCCGTCAGGTGCATTCGGCACGGACATAGCGCGGCAGCGAGGCGGCGCCAAATTTATAAAATTTTAAAATTTACGCAGACGACTGAGGCTCGTGCCGCTTTTGCAACGGTTTGGATTAAAATTTAAATAGCCGCCGTCCGCGCAAAATTCCGCCGAAAGCCCTCGTAAAATTTCAAAAGCAGATCGCGCGGAATTTCGGCCGCTTAAACTCACGCAAAATTCCAACCGCCCGATGATTTAAAATTCCAATCCAAAAAATTGCGCAAAATTCCGACTAACCGACATAAAATTCCGCCGCCATCTCAAAGCCCGAGTTTTTCAAATTTAGCCGCGCAGCGAAATTTTATCCGTTTTTATATACGAACATTATATAATTATCAAAATTTTTTCCAAGGAGAGAGGATGAAAAAGCTCGCTACGATACTTGCGCTGCTCTGTGCGGCGGCGTTTGCCAAGGAGTATGAGTATATGGTGCAAAGCATGAGCTACAGCTCACTCGGGCAGCGCAAGGAGAGCACGTATCTAAGCTACGATGCGGCGGCGCGCAAGCTAGAGCAGGTAAGAGATACAAACTCCTCGGACGGCCTAGGCTCTAGTTACAAAGAGATCAGCTACTTTGACGAAAAGGGAGATATGGTTAAATTTGAAGTATTTGGCCTCGATCTTAAAAGCGGCAAGTGGAAAAAAATAGAGGACTACACGGAAAGCGTAAAGGGTAACGTCACGAGGCGCGAGAGCAATTCGATAGCGGATGACGGCACGCGCAATGCGAGCAAAACCGTCTCCAGCTACGACGGCAACGCGACCGAAGATGTACGATATAAGCTTGCAAAGGGCAAATGGCAAAAAGAGAGCATGAACAGATCCGTAAAAAACGCGTGGGGTAAGGAGGAGCTTACGATAAGCTTCAAATGGGACGGCAAGAGCTGGCAGCCCAAAGATAAGACCGAAATTTTTTACGACGGCTCAGGAGAGATGAGCGGATACGTGAGCTACGAGTTTGTAAACGGCGCGTGGCAAAACAGCGAGCGAGAGATGCTTAACGGCGATCGAAACGGCAGCTACGAGCAGATCCGCAGCACTTTCCAAAACGGCGCGTGGCAAAACGCGACGATGAGTAAGCATGAGCTTGACGCCGCAAAGGGCGAGGAGATCGTTACGAGCTTCATCTGGAACGACGAGAAGGGCGCGTGGGACAATATGAGCAAACAGACCGCTATCAAGAAGGGTGCGGATCTTAATATGACCTCGTATCTGTGGGACGAACAACTTAAAGATTGGGTCAAAAGCTACTCAAACGGCGAAATTTACGACAAATCGGGCGAGCGCCCGCTCGTGCAAAGCTACGAATCAAATTCCAGCAGCGGCAAATACGTCTATAGCTACGACGAGCACGGCAGCAATACCGCGATGGATATCTACAAGCTTGATGCGAGCGGCAAATGGGTGCAAACGGGGCGCTCGGAGGCCACTTACGATACCGCAATCCCAGCTGATAGCGTGGGATACGGAGCCGCGCTGATGATGTTTGAGATGCCTAGTATCTACGCGATAACGAGCTTTAAGGAATTTAAGATTAAAGACGGAAAATCTGAGCTCATAACGGAAAAGACGTGGAAATATAAAAAGATAAAGTAGCGTTTGAAGATGCGCAGGTAAAATTTCGCGGCTAAATTTTATCTGCGCGACCTTGCGCGAGTGCTGCGATTAAATTTAGCAGGCGTGGCGTCTGCAAGCTTTGCATTTAAATTTATACGGCGCGGAGGTATTTGCGTAAGCGCCGCGGTTAAATTTAGCTAGCGCGGAGATATTCGTGCGCCGCGTAAATTTTAAAATTTAAACCTACGCGACGGCAGCTCCGCACGCAGCGGCGGCAAAAGAAAAGGTTGAAAAATGGTTTTACTCAGAGCGACAAGAGCGGCTATTTCGGCTTTAATTTCGGCGAGTATCTGTTTCGGCGTCGTAGCGGCGCAAGATCACGCCGCGGCAAGCGAGCAAAAACAGACGATGCAAGGCGGCGGGAGAGATGATCGGGCGCCCGCAGGCAAGCAAAGTAGCGAAATAAGCGCAACAAAGCGCGCAGGCGAGCAAGGCGGGAAGGCACAAAATTTTAAAATCAAAAGGCGCTATTTTCGTAGCTGTTCGTGCCTACATAAACAAAAATCAAAGGGGCCCGCCTATCTCTACGATGAAATTTCGCAAGAGCAGGCCGAAAAATCGGCGAGCTATTTCATCGGCTATTTCAAAGAGGGCAAGCTAAGCCGCTATGAGAAAATTTACGAAGGCGAGAGAGCTTTTTCGAGCGAGGATATAAAGCGGTAGACGCGATTTAAAATTCAGATAAAGGAGCGGTCATGAGAGGTATTTTTAAAATTTCGCCCGAGGATGCGGCAGATTTTGCGGCGCTAAATTTAAAGGTGCGAGCGATTATTTCGGCGGGTGCTTTTAGAGCGCGGACGGCGGTAAATTCTAGGGCGCGAGCGGCAGTTTTAGCAGGCTCTATTTTAGCGGCGACGTTAGTTCTCGCGATGCCTGCGGGCGCGACCGAGACTGGCGAGACGGCGGCGAAACATGCGACGGCGGATAAAATTTGTCTGCAAAAGACGAGTTATAAAACAGAGGGCGGCGCCGTGCCGCGCTACGAATATGAAGTGAGCCAAAACTACTACGCTAAAACCCGCCGCCTAGAAAAAATCTACAAAAAGAGCGGCGAAGAGGGGGTGTCCGTATCTAAAAGCTTTAGCAAATTTGACGAAAGCGGCGAGCGCGAGATCGAAAATGTCGAATACGACTGGGACGCAGATACAAATAAATTTCGCGAAACGGCGATGAGCAAGCAGGAGATCGCTGCTGACGGCTCAAAAATTTATTTTAGTCTGCAAAAGGACGGCAAGCCATACGAGGGTGAAAAAGCCATCAAAAAGCGCGAGGGCAAAACGGAAATTTTACAAAATTTCACGCTAAAAAAGGGCAGATGGACGCCGACACACCTTACAAAAAGGATTGTCGATGAAAGCGACAGAAACAATTTCGTATCGACCTATGAATGGAACGCCAAAGCGAAAAAATGGATGCCGTACGAAAAATCGATATACCATTACAACGGCGATGTTTACGCGGGCTCTGAAGGCTACGCGTGGCGCGGCAAATGGGTACCGCTTACAAAACATACGGTCTTTACGGCAGCGGATGGGACGCGCAGCGAGATAAATTTTATATGGAAGGACGGCGCCTGGGGGCGCGATGAAAAGATCTTGCGCAAAATCGAGCCTAAGCATAGGCGCTTTAGCGAGCTAAGATCGCGCTGGGACGCCGCAAAAAGCGAGTGGAGGGAATACTACAAAAACGTGCACGAGGAGACCGAGGAAAGCAGACCGCTACGCGAGCAAACCGTGCTTTGGCGCGAGGAGCTGCAGCGCTGGGAGGTCGTGTTTGAAAACGAGTTTAGCTACGACGTGCGCGGCAACGTGATAAAAAATCGCACGGCTTCCGACGGCAAGCAGTACGAGTATATCTACGGCTACGACGAAGCGGGCAATAACATCTCGATCATCCTGCGCGAGCCTGATGAAAGCGGCAAATGGCGCGAGACGCAAAGGACGCAAAACGTCTTTGAGCCTGAAATTTTAGCGCACGACGTCCTGGATCGCGGCTTCATCGGCGACTACATAGCCACAGGCGAAAACGCGATCAAAAGCAGCAAGCAGTATTTTCTAAAAGACGGTGAGTTTAAGCTAAACGAAACTCGCGAGTGGGTTTACGGCAAATGCGAGCCGCAATAAAATTTGAAAAACCTCATGAACGAGCCTTATATCGTTAAAATTTCAGATAGCGACGCGATGATGTTCGGCTGCGAAGCAAACGAGCGGGTGCGCGAATTTGCCGCTAAATTTGACGGACGGGAGTACGAAAGCGAGTTTGAGCGGACCAGCTATCTGCTCGGCACGGACGTTTTTATCGAGGTTGCGAGCGAGGAGAGCTTAAATGAAGGCACCTTGCGCGCTCAAATTCCAAACGAAAAGGCTTTGGACGCTGACAGCGGCACGACGTTTTTGAGCCTGCGCGAGTGGGACGGCAAGGAACACTGGCGGGTTCGCGCGAGCGGTGAAATTTTACGCGCCATCAGTGAGGATGAGGACGGCGGCGCGACATATCTGCTCCTTAGCCCGCGACATATCGCCGCAGAGGAGCTGCGAGACGCCTTTGCGGACAAGCCGCCGCAGGAATTTGCGCGCATTATCGAGGCTTTGGAAGCCAAATACGATTGCAAAGACCGAATGCTCTGCTACGTCGTTTGCTATTTTACGCCGAAAGGTAAAGAGGGGATGCGGGCGGACTTCGGCGTCTGAATTTAAAGCGCGGCGGATTAAATTTAAAATTTGGCTGCGCAGCGCGCTTGCGCCGAACAGCGATAGTTTGATCTTGCGCGTAAGACCTGCACCGTATGGGCACAGGTGAAATTTATAAATTTCTAGCGACGAAATTTAAACAGCCGCGACAAGCGAAAAGGGAGCCGAAATGATAAAATCCATAAAATTTAGGGGCGAAAGTATCGAGGAGCTGGAGGTTTGGTACTACGCACCAAAGCACGAATGCAGCGCGGCGGAGTTCGCGCAGCAGTGCGGCAAGCTCGTACGCGCGGACTTTGGGCTTGCCTCCCTTTACGAGATAAAATTTGAAAAATTTACGCCCTGCGAGCCCGATGATTTTATGAAAGAGCGGATAACGGCTGCTTTGAGCGCGGCAGGGCTATCAGACGAGCCTCAAAATTTCGCAATGGGCGGCGAGAACGACTGGGACTGGCAGGAGTGCTCGTTTGAGGCGAGCGGACAGCGATTTTTACGCATCTGGGCGACGTCGGCTTAATAAATTTAGCCCCGCTAGCGGGCTTTGAGGCGAAGTGCGAGTTTTTAAAATTTAAAGTTTCAAGCGGCGCATACCATCGCGCCGAAACGCATTTCATCGAACCTTAAATTTTAAAATTTTGGTCGCAAACTTTCGGATTTTAAAATTTAAACGGCGCTGGGCTTTGAGGTGCAGCGCGAATTTTGCGGCGCGGTAAAATAGCAGCGCAAACGATAAAAAACGGCGCTAGCTAGGTAGAATTTTATAAAAGGTGAAATGCGGCGCGCCGTATTTAGGACGCAAAAAGCTTAAACGGGCTTATGAAGTAAATTTCGATCTAAATTTAGGCGAGGTGCCAAAAATTTTATAATTTAAACGCAAGGAGTGAAAAATGGATGTTTTACAGAGTTTCGGGCGAGAGTATGTGCGGCAGCTCAGAGACGGGTCGCTGGCGTGGCTAGACGCGGTCATGAGCGGGCGGATGAAAGGAGCGCGGTGCGAGCGGCTGTATGCATTGATAGCGGAGTTTTCGCCGCAGCAAAGGGAGGCGCTAAGGACGCTTTGCGCGCATCTTACCGATCACGTCCTGCATGAGACGCTAAGCTTTTTCGAGCAAAGCGAGCGCTGGCGGCTTGCGGACGAGACGGGCGAAAATCTAGCCGAGCTCTCGGACGGGCTTTGCGGCGAGCTCTACGGCGAGGACGGCTGGATCGAAAAATTTAGCGGCTATCCCGCGAGCCTGAAATAATGCCCTACGGATTACGTGCTTGAGCGCCCTGTTTTGAGCCAAAATTTATTTGAAGGGAAGATATGAAAAACTTATTTTTAGCCGCGCTTGCGGCATTAGCGCTTAGCGGCTGCGCGGGCTTAAAATGCGGCGCAAAAGACGGGCGAGACGTCGCTGAGATCGACGTGCCCGAAGAAGGCTGGACGAGATACCTAGGCACCGACGGCGAGATCAAGGAGGTCGCATTTTTCACGGCGTTTTTCTCCAAGCAGTTCCGCCCGCACCCAAAAGATGGCGAAAAGATCGGCTTCGTGCTTACCAAAAAGAGCGGCGAACGCATACCGATAAGGCTCGGCAATATGTATAAGGCGACAGACGGCGCATTTGCGCTCGCGGATCTTGACGCGCAGAGCGACGTATGGGGCGGAGCGGAGGAGCTACGCAGAGCAAAACGGGTGAAATTTTATAAATTTCAAGAAGGCAGCGTCAAAGTAACGGACTATGAGGCGCAAGGCGGGCTTTGCGAGGCGTTTTACGCAGGCGAAAAGATAAGCGTCAAAAGCGTGCTAAGCCGCCGCACGAGCAAGATCGGCAATGCAGACGAGGTTAGCGTCGAAATTTCAACCGTGCAGACTCAGGGCGAAATTTCGCGCGACGCCGTCAAGGCTTTAAACTCTCGGGAAAAACCCTCGCCGCAAAGCTCTAGTAAAAATTTAGCGAACAAAAAGGGCGCCGCGCAAAAAACCGATAACGAGGCGCTAAAACCGGAGACGGAAGCGCTAAAAAACATCATCTGTATTATAGGAAAAAACGAAGTCGATTGAAATTTCAGACTAATGAGTAAAAATTTCGCTAAAATTTTGAATAAAAATATCTTTTCAAGGAGCAAAAAATGAGAAAAAGCGTTTTATTTTTCCTATTGCCGCTATTTTTGTTCGGCGGCGAGGCGCAAAAGCAGCTAAATGTCTTTGAGCTAACGCCGTCAAAGATGCCGCCGCAGCAGTTTAAGGTCGAAGCGATCTTTTCGAAAGAGATCAAAGCCGACTGCAACGACGCGTATCTGATCGGCGGCAAAATAGAGCAAAAAGAGGGCTCGGACGGGCTTTATTACGAGTTTAGCGGCGGCGATGAGCTTGCTCAAACGCTGATGCTATGCGACGGCAAGAAGCAAAAGAAGCGGATCTATTACGAGCTCACGCATCCATTCGCCTACGACGGCAGCGAAATTAGAATTTTAGCGCCCAAAGACGTCAAGGTCGAGCTTAGAATTTACGAGCTCGTAGAGAGCAAAGAGCCTAAAATCCGCAAGATGAAATAATTTCGCAAGAGCGTTAATGCAAAAAAGCGGATTTGCAAAGGCTCTGTGCAGCGGCGCGCGGAGCGCAAAGATACCGATCGAGCACGATTTTTTCGCGCCGCTCATCGGCGATTGGGACATATGGTGGACGGACGGCCTGCAGAGCGGGACGCCGCGCGAAGTCAGGGGAGAGTGGCTCTTTGCGCGGGTTTTGGACGGATACGCGGTACAGGACGTTTTTATCGTGCCTTCGCGCGCGCAGCGACCGATAAATTCGCAGCCGGATGCCGAATACGGCACGACGATAAGGATTTATGAGCCCGCAAGCGGGACGTGGGATATTTTTTACGGCTGCGTCGGCACGGCGCTGCGCCTAACCGCGCACAAGGAGGCGGAGGAGATCGTGCTCGTGCAAAACGGCGAGGGGGCGATGCGCTACGTCTTTTCACAGATGGGCGAGGCATCGTTTTCGTGGCGGAAGGAGCTGCGAAGCGATGCGGGGCTCTGGCAGGTCGTCGCGCGGGTGCGTGCGCAAAGAAAAGCCTAGCCGCCTGCAAAAAGAGATATACGATCTACTTTTAGGATCGGTATAATGTCCGCGCCGCAGGAAAGCCTAGCCGTTCGCAAACAAGCTAACTAGTCAAACTGCTCGTAAAAACTAAATCGCTCGCAAAAGCTAAATCGCGCGTAGAAAATTTAACCGCCCTTTTTAAAAACCAGGCTACGCCTTTGCGTAAATTTTAACTGCGAAATTTTACCGCGGGCTTTGCGTAAATTTTATGCGCGACGGGACCTCATCGCGCTTCTGCGTAGATTGCAGCCGTAAAATTTAGCATCCCTCCTTTTCTCGCCTGTGCGCCAAAATTTAGCGCGCTCTAGCCTATCCGCCTTTTAAATTTTAAAAATTTAGCCGTAATGCACGACATACAAAGTTCGCGCGGCTACGGTAAGCTATTGCGCCAACAAAAGCGGCAAGGCTGCAAAATTTGGCGCCGATGCGCCGTTTGGTTAAAATTTCAGTATAATTTCGCAAAAACAAGGAGAGAGCATGTCAGAGAGAATTTTTGAAAGCCTAAAAGAGCTTTTGACGCAGCAGGGGGCGCGCTTCCGCGTCGTAGCTCACGAAAGCGCGGGCACCTCCGCCGAAGTCGCCAAAATCCGCGGCACGCAGCTAGGTCAAGGCGCAAAGGCGCTGGTTTGCACGATCAAGGGCTTTAAGGACGGGCAAATTTCTTTCGCGCAAGATTTAAATTTAGTAAGCGCCGATGACGCGCAAAACTCCAATGCTTCCAGCTTTGCGAGCGCTCAAGGCTGCGAAAACGGCGCCTGCGCGGGAAATTTAACTTTAACCGCTGATCAAATTTGCGCAAACGTGCCGCAGCTGCTGAAGCTTCCTAGCGACAAACCCGCGGGCAGAAACGGCAGAATCTACGTCCTAGCGGTCTTCGCAGCCGATCACAAAACAGATCTAAAGCGCCTGGCGCAGGGGCTCGGTGGCACGAAAGCATCGCTCGTAAGCCCCGATGAAGTGGGCGATCTCACGGACTGCGTCATCGGCTCGGTACCGCCGTTTAGCTTCCACGACAAGCTGCTGCTAATCGCCGATCCGTCGCTATTCGGACGCTTTGATGAGATCGCTTTCAATGCAGGCCTGCTCGATCACTCGATCATCCTAAACGCGCAGGATTACGCGCGCATCGCGGCTCCACGCATCGTTAGCTTCACCGAAGAGGCGCAGGACGGCGAATAAGCCTGCTCTACTTGGCACAGCGACGTGACTTTATCGTAGCCAGCCCGCACTCGGCGCAGTAGTGCGTATTCATCGCAAGCTCATTCGTTCGCGGCACTACGAAACGCACTCATCGGTGGTGCGAGCTAGCAAGACTGCACCTTTTACGGCGGCGCTTGCGCGTAACGGCGGACGTGAAATTTGCACCGCTTGCAATAATACTGCGCCTGCGGCGAAAAATTTTAAACGCCTGCTCTCTTTAAGCTCTGCGTAGGCGTTCTGTATAATCCAAACAAGGGCGCCGCAAAATTTCAAAGCTCGCAAAATTTTACGCAGCGAGCGGCAACGTAATAAAAACGACGAGATCAAAGGCGATATGTTTAAAACCAAGACGCAGAAACGCACTGTGTATGAAAAGATAAAATTTGAAGTTAAAATCGGCGGCGAACGCCAGCGTGTGGGTAAATTTAAAGCAGCGGCTAGCCGAGACTAGCCGCGAATGCAGGCATGGCGCTTATTTCATAACGCCTTGTTGTTTCATCTGCTCCATCATTTGCTTAAGCATATCTTTAGCTTGCTTGCAAGTGGCATCCTGCTGCTCCTTAGGAAGCGCAGCGATCTGATCCATCGATTGCTTTTTCTGATCCTCATACATCTTCATTTGCTGCTCTTGACCCGCTTGCTTGTAGGTATCAACCATCTTGTCAAGATCTGCGAAGTACTCTTTGCAGCTATCTGCAAGATCTGCGGCGCTAAGACTTAGCGCAAAGCCAAAACTAGCCAAAACTAAAAGTGATTTTTTCATTTTCTCTCCTTGTAAAAAATCAACGAAAGTATAGCACTTTGCTTAGTAAATTTACCTTAAATTTTAATCAAATACGACTGTTTTTTTTTAAATTTATAGCGCCCTTAAAATTTTAAAATTTTACTCTCGCCACGACGCTGATACTCTTTAAAATTTAACTCGTCTTTAAATTTTAAAATTCAGACCCTATCATTTTACAGCTTTACTTCTCACCGTCAATGCTTTTAAAATTTAGCGCATCGAAGTACTTAAAATTTCAAAATTTCGGTTCGCGGTTTCGTAACTGCCGGTGGCGTTTTTTAAAATTCCGCCCACGACGCCTCTTGGGGCTACAGCGCAAAATCACTTCTCATCAAATCTAATCTGCACCGATTTTTTGTGCGCGCCTAGCCCTTCTGCGTCCGCTAGCACCATGCACGCGCCGCCTAGCTCGTCTATGGCGCGTTTATTTAGCGCTATAATCGAGCTTCGTTTGATGAAGTTATAAACCCCTAGAGGCGAGAAAAATCGCGCGCTTCCGCCGGTCGGCAGCGTGTGGTTAGGGCCTGCAAGATAATCGCCCATCGCCTCGGGCGTATAGTAGCCCAAAAATATCGCGCCTGCGTGGCGTATGCGCGGAAGCAGCTCGTAGGCGTTCTCGGTCGCGATCTCGAGGTGCTCGACCGCAAGCTCGTTCATTAGCCCCACGCATTCGTTCATATCGCGCGCGATGATGATTGCGCCCTTGTTTTGCACGCTGGCGCGAGCGATCGGCTCGCGCGCAAGCATAGGCAGCTCGCGCTCTATGTGCTCTGCGACGCAAAGAGCGAATTTTTCATCGTCGCTTATCAAAAAGCCGCTTGCGATCTCGTCGTGCTCGGCTTGGCTGAGCAGATCCACAGCGATGTTGCGCGGATTTGCCGCGGCGTTTGCGATGATACCCACTTCGCTAGGGCCCGCGATCATATCGATATTTACGTCGCCGAACACGAGCTTTTTAGCGGTTGCGACGAAGATATTCCCGGGGCCCGTGATGACGTCGACCTTGCCGATCGTGCGCGTGCCGTATGCCATCGCCGCGATCGCGCTGGCGCCGCCCACTTTGTAGGCCTTTTTGATCCCTAGCACATGCATCGCCGCAAGCAGTAGCTCGTTTACGACGCCGCCCACGGCGGGGGTGCAGACGCTGATATCATCCACGCCCGCGACGATTGCGGGGATCGCGTTCATCAGAAGCGAGCTCGGATACGCCGCCTTGCCGCCCGGGATATACAGCCCCGCGCGATCTACCGGTGTGATCTTTTGCCCGAGCATCGCGCCGCTTGGATCGAAGCTAAACCAGCTTCTCTCAAGCTGTTTTTCATGATAAGCGTAGATGCGCTCGTATGCGACCTGTAGTGCGTTTTTAAGCTCCGTGGTTAAATTTTCATACGCACGGCTCATCTGTTCGCGAGTGATGGCCAGATCTCCCTGCACGCGCCATCTGTCAAATTTCTCTATCTGTTCGGCTAGCGCCTCATCGCCGCGCGCTCTAATCTCCTCGATGATACCGCTTACGACGGGCATTACCGATCTCATATCCGTCTCTCCGCGGCGCACCAGCCTCGCAAATTCCTCTTTAAAATTTGCGTCCGTGCTTTTTAAAATTTTCATTTTCGCTCCTTGTAATGCTTGGAATTTTAACGCTTTTTGCTAAATTTCGCCTTTAAGCTTGCGGCTGTATAAATTTAAAGACCCTTTGGGTCCGCCGATTTTCAAAAGATTAAGCGAAAATGAAATAAAATAGCCGAAATTTTAAATGGAGCGATGTATGAAAAAGATATTTTTAGCGCTGATCGCTACGGCGGCTTTATCGCTAGCAGAAGCCACGGCTTTGCCATCGGCGGAACAAGAAGATCCCGGTATAAGCAGATTACAAAGCGAATGCGATAGCAACAATACCTTAGCATGCGTGAATCTCGCCATGGCATACTATTCAGGGGATGGCGTGAAGCAGGATTATGAGAAAGCAAAAGAGCTAAATTCTAAAGCCTGTAATTTGGGAGACGGCTGGGGTTGCACCACCTTAGGGGCGTCATATGAATACGGCAAGGGCGTAGAACAAGATTATAAAAAAGCGACCGAACTATATTCTAAGGCCTGCGACTTAAAAAATAGCATAGCTTGCGGCAATCTGGGTGTTTTATACTACTCAGGCAAAGGAGTAAAGCAAGATTACAAAAAAGCAACCGAACTGCTTTCCAAGGCTTGCGATTTGCAAGAAGGTGACGGATGCTACAATCTTGGGCTTTTATATGCCTCGGGTGAAGGCGTAAAGCAGGATTATAAAAAAGCGAGCGAGCTATATTTAAAAGCTTGCGATTTAAAACATGGCGAAAGCTGCCATAATCTTGGAATTTTATATGAAAAAGGGGAAGGCGTAAAACAAAGCTACCAAAAAGCGGATCAATTCTATTCTAAAGCTTGCGATTTAGAAGTTGCCGAAGGATGTTATAATCTTGGAGCTTCATATGAAGATGGCAGTGGTGTAAAACAAAATTACAAGAAAGCGTTCGAATTATATTCTAAAGCTTGCAATTTAGGAATGGCCAAAGGATGCTACAATATGGGTCTTTTATATAATTTAGGTAAGGGTGTGAATCAAGATTATAAAAAAGCAAACGAATTATATTCTGAGGCTTGCGACTTGGGATTTGGCGACAGCTGTTATAATCTCGGAGTTTTATATTTCTATGGCAAAGGCGTGGGACAGGACGCGAATACTGCAAAAAAATATTTAAATAAAGCTTGCACTTTGGGATCCAAAGCCGGTTGTGACGGATATAGAAAGCTAAACGAACAAGGCTTTTAATCCATTTAAATTTTAAGCCGCTCGCAAAGCCTGCTAAATTTGCGGCTTAAATTTAAAGGTCTAAATTTAGACTATATCATCCGCAGAGCAACACTAAAAGCGCGTCAAAATGCGTGGGCTTTAAATTTAAGCCCATTCCGCCGCAGCAGATACTACATAAACGCCACGTAAGCGCTACGAAAAAATTTAGCGAGCCGCCCGTTCATAATATCGCGCCAAAATAAAAGGATACGTTTTGTCGCTGTTGAAATTTCAGATGAGCCAGCAATTCGTTAAGAATTTTAAAATTTTAATCTCTATTTTTGCGAGTTAAAATTTCGAGTGAGCCGTTAAGGGCGAGCCGCTAATTCGTAGCGTTCGCATCGAACTGCAAAAATTTCCTGATCTCCTCCATCGCCTCTTTGTTTGAAAGGGTAAATTTGATCTCGATGCGGCGGCTAGCGTCCTTGTCCTCGACGCCTCTGTGCATCACGGGCTGCGTGTAGCTGCGACCGCTGGCGATGAGATATTTTTGCAGTCGCTCATCTTTACTCCATGAGTTGATGAAATCCATCACCGCAAACGCCCTATTTTGCGAGAGTTCGAGATTGTACAAATACCCACCGTCGCTGTCCGTGTGCCCCTCGATGATGATCTGATCTAAATTTTCGCGAATTTCATCGTTATTCAAAAGCGCGGCGAAATAACTCTGTAGCGTCGAGCGGAGCGCCTCTTTGGCGCCCTCTTTCAGCTCGCTTGAGCCCTTGTCGAAAAGGATTGATGAGCTTAGCGTCATCGCGCCGCTTTCGTTGTCGATGCGGATCTTGCCGCCCAGCTTCTCCTTCAGATCGGCGATGATCTTGACCTTCATTCCGGTGAGGTTGCGGATGCGGTTTTTCGTGACGTTGAGGTCTTGTAAAATTTTATTAAAATCGCTCTCCTTCTGCGTGAGTTGATCGAGCAAAAAGGCGATTTTAAGCTCGTTTTGGCTGATCGTAGCGTTGGCGTCGTCGCGCGCTTTTTGCAGAAGCGAGTTGATGTCTAAATTCTCTTTTTTAAGCTTCTCCGCCATCTCGGTTAGATCTTCGATCTGTATGAAGTAGATGGAATTTTGCTTGCGAAGGTCGGTATTTTCGATGTTTAGTTTCTCGAGCTGGTCGCTAAAAATTTTATTCAGCGCTTCAAGCTCGGCGCTTTTTTTCTCCTGGCTTTGCAGGCTTGCTAGCGCGCTTGAAATTTGACTTTCTTTCTCTTGCAAGTTGCTTTGCGTGAGGAAGTATTTGACGATGATGCCGCCTACTAAAAGCACGAAAACAAAAAGCAGTCCCGCCATCAAATCGGCATACGCGATCCAGAAGGTCTCTTTTTCTTCGTTATTCGTTTTCATCTAAAAGTGCTTTTTCATCGATGCTCGCAAGCGTTTTACGAAGCTCTTCGATTATGTCGGCGTTGCCGCTTTGATCCAAATTTGCACCTCCTAGCAGAGTCTTCAAATCGGCGCTAAATTCTTTAAAGCTAGCATTTAAGCTCGCTATGGAGGCGCTTTGCTGCTTTAACATCTCGCCGCTAAAGCTCTGCAAGCAGGCGGTTAAATTTTTGATCTGCGCGGTTAGAGAGTTTGTCGCGAACTCGATCTTATCGTCGTTTTGCTCTAAAATTTCAGATTGTTTCAAATACTGCGCGGAAATTCCGTTTTGAATCTCCACAAGGCTTGCGGACACGGACTTGAGCGCGGATAAAATTTGAGCGAAGCTCTTATCCATTTCGCCGCGCGAAAGGTTGGCGCTTAAGATCATCTCGTTAGCCTTCTCAAGCCCCTCTTGCGTAAGCGCAAAGCTGCGCTTCTCTGCCTCCATCACGTTTTCAAAAACATCGATTTTTTCATTAATCAACCGGTTTAGCCCATCTGAAAAGCTTGTCGAAGCCATAGCTGCGAACGAGCGCGAAATATCTGCGTTTGCGTTTAAAATTTCGCTCAGATAGCCCTGCGTGATCTCGTCTTTGTTCCAGAAGAAATTTTTAGTGGAATTTTTGTATTTGATGAGCAGGCGCTCATATTTGCTGATGCCCTTTTTCTCAAAATATATCCACCAAAGCGCCAAAAAAATTCCATAGATCGAGACGTAAAACGCCGTGCCCACGCCGCCTAGAAGCTGCGCGATCTCGGTTTCGAGCCCGTCGATGTTGCTTGATGAGAAGTGCGGCATCGAAATCGCAATCGAGATGAAGGTGCCTAAAATTCCGAGCATCGGAAAGACGGCCGCCGCGACGGAAGCGTAGTTTTGGTTGCGCAGCGAGTAGCCGTATTCATCGACGAAAAGATCAAATTTAGCGTCCGATTTCTTTTTGCCGCCGATGCTTAGGAGGTTGGCGACGATGTAGTTTTTAAGCTCGGATTTAAAATCGTCGATATTGTTTTCAAAATTTGAGCAGCCGTATTCGGCATTGTGGCGGGCCAAAACCAGCGCTATGATGAGCAAAACCGCAAGCATCAGGATCGAGTGCATCTCGACTTTCAGTCCGATGAGCCCCAAATAACCCAGCAAAAACACCGCAAAAACGGCTATCGGAAGCGCTGTGATTTTGAAAAAGACGCCCGCTAGCGAGCGCTCCCTCGCTTCGGGCAGCGTGATATCCAATACTTCGTTATTCGAGTGCTCCATCTTAGTTCCTGTTTAAGCAATTTAAATTTTCAAATGCAACTTGCAAACGGTGCGTCATGCTCTGCTCACCCGCCCTCAGCCATTTGCGCGGATCGTAGAATTTTTTATTCGGCTTGTCCTCGCCCTGCGGATTTCCGATTTGGCCTTGCAGATACGCCCTATTTTCGGCTTCGTATCCGCGCACGCCATCCCAAAACGCCCACTGCGTGTCGGTGTCGATATTCATCTTTACTACGCCGTAGCTGACGGCTGCCTTTATATCAGAGGTCTCGCTGCCGCTGCCGCCGTGAAATACGAAATTTACGGGCTTTTCGGATTGCAGATTAAATTTTTCGCGCACGAATTTTTGCGAATTTTTTAGAATTTCAGGTCGCAGCACGACGTTGCCCGGCTTATACACGCCGTGGACATTGCCAAAGCTCGCCGCGATGCTGAATCTATCGCTGATTTTGCTTAGTCGCTCATAGGCCTGCGCGACGTCTGCGGGCTGGGTGTAAAGAAGCGCGTTATCGACGCCGGTATTATCGACGCCGTCCTCCTCGCCGCCCGTGACGCCAAGCTCGATCTCAAGCGAAATTCCAAGATCGCTTAAAATTTCCAAATATTTCTCGCAGGTGGCTAAATTTAACTCCAAATCATCCTCGCTAAGATCGAGCATGTGCGAGCTAAATAGCGGCGTGCCGTGAAATTTTTTATTCTCGGCGTTGGCTTTAATGAGCTCGTCGATCCACGGAAGTAGCTTCCTTGCGGCATGATCGGTATGCAAAATCACAGCGACGCCGTAATGGGCTGCCAGAGCATGCACCTGGCGCGCACCCGCGATAGCGCCCAATACCGCGGCATTTGGGCAGGCAGCACCTGCGTAAAACGCTGCGCCGCCGTTACTAAACTGAATTATTACGGGCGAATTTGCGATTTTAGCGCTTTCCAAGACGGCGTTTATGGAGTTGCTCCCCACTACGTTTACCGCAGGGATCGCAAAGCCCTGCTGCTTCGCATACGCATAGACCTTACTTACGTCATCGCCGCTTAAAACGCCCGGTTTTACTATATCTAAAACGCCCATCTTTCGCTCCTAAATTTTATTTATATTCGATTGTAGCGCTCTTGCGAAGCTCTTCAGCCTTTTGATCTACCATTTTAGCGGCTTTTTGCTGCCTTAAAATGCGCTCGATGTAGCTTCTAACCTCATCCAAGCTGAGTTGCTTTTTAGCCTGCGCGCCCTCTTTTAAGATGACGTGATAGCCCAGGCCGCTTCTTATAGCCTTTGGAGTGATCTGTCCATCTTTCAGTTTCGAGACCGCATCGGCAACCGGCTTAACCTGATCGCTCGGTATCCAGCCTAACTCGCCGCCGCTTTGCTTAGCCTGCGGATCGATCGATTTTGCTTTCGCAAGATCGGCAAATTTAACGTTCATCGCGCTACCGTTTAAGCCCTTTAGCTCCTTGATTACGGCATTTGCCTCGGCTTCTGTTTTAAGCACGATCTGGCTTATTTTTATCTTTGCAGGCTCCATAAATTTTGCTTTATTTTTATTGTAAAAATCGCTAACCTCTTTCTCGTCTAGTTTGATATTGCTCGCCTCTTTTGCCTGCCAAACGCGAAGCGCGAGGTTGTCCTTTACGACCTCAAGCTCCTTTTTATACATATCGTCGTCCATTACGCCCGATTTTTTCGCCTCGTCGATTAGTAGTTGAAGCTCGATACCTTTGTCGATCAGCTCCTTTTTTTGAGTCGGTGGAAGAGCGTCGATGTTTACGTTTCCAAGTCCGCTAAGAAGAGGCGCAAGCTCTTTTTCGGTGATATCTTTGCCGTTTGCGGTTGCGTAAACGGTAGCATTTAGGCTCATAGCCACAGCCAAACTAAGCGTCGAAAATATAAGTTTTCTCATTGTTTTTCCTTCAAAAAATTTAGCAAAAATTATAACTCAAAGTAGTTAACATTCAATTCGCTTTTACGAAAATTGCGGTAGAATTCCGCCATGAGAAGTAAAAAAGATATTTTAGAGATAAAAAAGAGAATTTTACAAAACTTTGCAGAAGAGCGCAGCGAGCTGAAATTTAAAGACAACTATCAGCTTTTGGTCTGCGTGATGCTAAGCGCGCAGTGTACCGACAAGCGGGTAAATTTGATCACGCCGCGCTTTTTTGCGGAATTCCCAAGCGTTGCAGAGCTTGCAAAGGCCAATCTGGCAAGCGTTAAGCTACTGATTAGCTCGTGCAATTTCTACAACAACAAAGCGGTAAATTTAATAAAAATGGCGCAGGCGGTGGTTCGCGACTTTGACGGCGTCGTGCCGCTTGATGAAGCGGGGCTAAAATCTCTTGCGGGCGTGGGGCAAAAGACCGCTCACGTCGTGCTTTTAGAGGGCGCGGGCGCAAATGTGATGGCGGTGGATACGCACGTCTTTCGCGTCGCGCATCGCCTGGGGCTGAGCCGTGCAAAGACGCCCGAGCTTACGGAGCGCGATCTTAGCGAGGCTTTTAAAACGGATCTTGGCAAGCTACACCAAGGCATGGTGCTTTTCGGCCGCTACACCTGTAAAGCGATAAAGCCAAACTGCAAGGAGTGCTTTTTAAACGAGCTGTGCAGTAGCAAGGATAAGAATTTTCCGTAAAATTTTAGCCTGCAAATGCGGGCCTAAATTTTACGCACTTAAATTTGACGGAATTTTAAAATTTAACGCCTTGCTTAAAGCCGCTTTACGGCAGACGTTCGGCTTTATGGCGCGAAAAATTTAGATTGAAATTTTATAAACGCCTCTTTTGATTTTTATCTTTTAGAAAAATTTAAAATTTTGCTTTCGGAGCTTACTGTTTTGCCAGCCAAGCCCGGTATCCTTCGCTTTTAATCACGTCCGCGATGCTTTTTGCCATCTCCTGCGGCAAAAATT
>CAUQNJ010000009.1:0-66387 GCA_963519515.1 uncultured Campylobacter sp.
CTCATCGTAACTTACTGCTCCTTTGTGTGAGCTTAAGTTAAAGAGAGCCATTTTTATTATAAAATTTAGCCCAAATTTAGGGCTAAATTTCATGCGCTTACTAATTTTTCTAGGCTAATTTTTTCTCGATAAGTTTTAAAATTTCATCCGCGCTTACGCTCTCGCGTTTTAAGTCTGCACGGGTGATGAACTCGACGCTTCCCTCAGCTAGGGCTTTGCCCACGAGCACCGCATACGGAAAGCCCATTAGCTCGAAGTCGTTCATCTTCACGCCGAAGCGCTCCGCGCGATCGTCGAGCAGCACGCGAACTCCGCGCGCACGGCACTGCTCGTATAGTTTCTCGGCAAATTCTACCGCAGCCGCGTCTTTGTGGTTTGAAATGATGATCTCAAGCTCGAAAGGCGCCAGCTCGCGCGGCCACACGCAGCCCCGCTCGTCGTGGCTGCTTTCGATCGCCACGGCGATAAGGCGGCTTGCGCCGATGCCGTAGCAACCCATAAAAAACGGCTGCGCCTTGCCGTTTGCGTCCAAAAATCGCGCCCCCATCGGCTCGGAATAGCGCGTGCCGAGCTGAAAGATATGGCCTACCTCGATGCCTTTCGTGATGCCAAGCTCGCCGCCGCAGCACGGACACGCGTCGCCTTCGCCCACGGCGGCGAGATCCGCAAAGCGCGATTCGTTAAAATTTATCACGCTAGCACCCACGTAGTGGTAATCCGGCTCGTTCGCGCCCGCGATCATCTCGCGCGCTCCTTTAAGCTCGGCGTCAATATAAAATTTCGCCCCTTCGCCGAGCCCGAAAGGTCCGCAAAAGCCTGCCGTAAAGCCAGCTCGCGCGATCTCTTCCTCGCTGGCATCAACTAGTTCGAGTGCGCCGCAGGCGTTTTGCGCCTTGGTCTCTTGCAGCTCGTCGCAGCCGCGGATAAAAAACGCTACGATCTCGCTACGATCCTCGTATAGCGCTTTTTTGATCACCGCTTTGATGGTGTAGAATTTATCCACTTTGAAAAATTCCGCGACCGCGTCGATCGTTTTCATCGCGGGGGTTTTAAATTTCATCATGCCGTCGGTTTCGGGAGCGGCGGCGTTCGTGGTTTTGGGCGCACGGCGCGCAGCTTCGATATTTGCGGCATACTCGCAGCGCTTGCACACGACGATATCGTCCTCGCCGTTGTCCGCTAGCACCATAAACTCCTTACTGCCGCTGCCGCCGATCGCGCCGCTGTCCGCATCGACCGCTCTAAAATTTAATCCCAGTCGCGTAAAAATCCGCGAGTACGCCTGTCTCATCACCTCAAACTCGCGCTTCATATCCGCAGCGTCTGCGTGGAAGCTATAAGCGTCCTTCATCGTAAACTCGCGTCCGCGCAGAAGCCCGAAGCGAGGGCGCGCCTCGTCGCGGAATTTCGTATTGATCTGATAGATATTTAGCGGCAGCTGCTTGTAGCTCGTGATCTTATCCGCTACCATCAAAACCGCCGCCTCCTCGTTGGTAGGACTTAGCACGAAGTCGTTATCCTTGCGGTCTTTGAAGCGCAGCAGCTCCTTACCGTATTTGGCGTAGCGACCGCTTTTTTTCCACGCATCCGCGGATGTCACGATGCTAAAAGAGACCTCCTGCGCACCTGCAGCGTCCATCTCCTGCCTGATGACGGCGCAGATCCGCTCTAGCACTATCTTTCCTAGCGGCAAAAAATTATAAAGCCCGCTGCCCAGCTGCTCGATAAATCCCGCGCGGATCAAAAGCGCGTGGCTAGGTAGTACCGCGTCTCTGGGGGCCTCTTTTAGGCTCGGAGCGAAAAGCTTGCTAAATTTCATTTTGTCTGTCCTTTTTCTCGTTTTCTTGATTTAAAAATTTTTCGTAGTTTTCTTGCAGTTCAAAAATTTCGACCAGCGCGTTTACCGTGCAGTCAGCATCGTCCGCTTCGCCAAGGTTTTTTAAATTTACCGTCGGAGCGTGCAGAAACGCTTTAAAAACCTGATGGATCAGCTTGCGCGCCTCCTCTGCGTCGCTGTGCTTTAGATAGCCCTTTTTAAGCGCCTTGGCTAGCTCTAGCTCGGCTACTTGCTTCGCGCTTTGACGCAAAGCCTTGATGATCGGCGTGGATGCAGCCGCTCTGAGCCATTTGAAAAACTCGTTTGTGCATTTTGCCACGATCGAGTAAGCGATCTGTGCCTGCTCCTCGCGAAGCAGCAAATTTTTCTTTACGATCTCCTCTAGATCATCGACGCTGTAAACCTCGACGTCCTCGCTTTGGCTAAGCTCTACGTCGCGCGGTACGGCTATATCGAAAAAATATCGCTTAAAGCTTTTGGACTCAAGCAAGCTATCGGTAATGATCGGCTCTTGCGAGCCCGTAGCGCTGAAAAATAGGCTATTTACGTTTAGATATTTTTTCAGATTATCCAGCGCGTCGGTCTTGATGCGAGCCGCGTAGCCATTTGCGCCGTCGCTTAGATTCGCGCCGCCCGCGTCATCGCGGCTCGCACGGCTGCCCGTCGTAGAAATTTTATTCGTAGCCGCGCAGCTGCCCGCGTCGCCGTTTGAGCCAGCTTCCGCACAGTTCAAACCCACGCTGCCGTCTAAATTTACGCCGCAGTTCGCGCTCGCGTTATTCAGATTAACGTCCGCGCGATTTAAATCCGCACTATTTTCCGAATCTGCGCCGGACTCCGCGCTGATCAAAGAATCCGCCAGCCTTCGCGCGCCGGCTAAATTTCGATTTAAGATCGTGATATTTGCGCCGCTTGCGAGCAGATGTTTGCACGCTAGCTCGCTCATCTCTCCCGCGCCCACTACCACGGCGTCCGCGCCCTGCAAGGAGCCTAACTTTTCCTTTGCCATCGCCACGGCGACGCTTGAGACCGAGATCGGGTTTTTTGAAATTTCGGTCTGGTTGCGGATACGCGCCGCGCATTTTAGCGCTTCATCTATCGCTCTTGCGATCTGAGCACCAGCGTGGGAGTTTTGTTTGGCAAATTTAAAGGCGTCTTTGAGCTGGCCTACGATCTGAGTTTCGCCCACTACGAGGCTGTCAAGAGAGGCTGCGACGGCAAAGAGATGGTGTATCGCACCGTAATCCTCGTAAATATCGGCGCGCTCGGCTAGCTCGTCGTAGCTCACGCCGCTTACGCGCGAAAGCGCCAAAAGCACGAACTTACTGGCCGCTTTGAAGTCGCTTATGGCGGTGAAAATTTCTACGCGGTTGCAGGTGCTTAGCACCAAACACTCCTCTATTGCGGAGTTTGAAGCCAAAAGGCGCAAAATTTCTTTTTTGCGCACGTCGTTTGAAAACGAAAGTTTCTCGCGAACCGTGATGTCTGTGTTTTTATGGGTGAAGCTCACGCTCATATACGCCATCAAAACTCCCTATCTATCATATCTCGCACGATTTGCTCCAGCTTGTCGTTTTTAAATTCTGCCACGGCTTCAAGCGCCTTTTGCCCGTAGGTACGAGCTTCGTTTATACAGCGCTCGATGATGTCGTACTCGCTAAATTTCGCTTTGATCCATGAAATTTCGCTCTCGCTCAACTGCTTTTTAAAAAACGATTTTAGCTTTTGCCGCTGCGCATCATCTAAATTTTCGTATAAATAGATGTAGGGCAGGGTGGTTTTACCCTCCGCAAAATCACTCAAGCTCGGCTTACCCAGCGCTTCTGAGCTTTGCGTTACGTCTAAAATATCGTCGATGATCTGAAAGGCAAGCCCAAGGTTTTTGCCGTATTCGCCGAATTTTGCGCTTGCGCTTAAAATTTTATCATGATTTTTCGCGGCGCTTGGAATTTCGACCTCGTTTTTTGCGCAGCTCATATCTGAAATTTCGCCGCGATTTTCCGCGCCGCCGAATTTTAGAAAAGCCCCGCAGCGCGCGACTTCTTCGATCAAAGCGGAGGTTTTTAGATAGATCATTTGCAGATATTTGCTCGCATCGTCGTTGAAATCGTCGCTTAAGCTCACGTCCATCAGCTCGCCCACAGCAAGCTTCGTGACGGCGCCCGAAAGCGCGGCGGCGATGCGGCTTTCAAATTTAGAAAGCTCGAAGTATGCCTTGGAATAGAGTATGTCGCCCAACATCACGGCGTTTTTGGAGCCGTAGGTGGCGTTTATCGAGGGCTTGCCGCGGCGCACCGAGCTTTCGTCGATGACGTCGTCGTGCAGCAGGCTTGCGGCTTGAATGAGCTCTATGATCGCGCACAGACGTAGCGATTTTTCATCCTTTTGCGCGATGTTTAGCAGCAGCTTGGAGCGCAGTTTTTTGCCCGGGCTTAGCCTGTCAAACATCTCGCTAGCGGGCTCGTATCCGCAGTCTGCGATGAAGCTTTTCATAATTAAATCAATTTGATCTAGCATTTTACTCGTCGTTATTTGGGATATTTTTGCTCATCTGCAAAATTCGTCGTTCAGACCGTCCAGCGGACCTATCTTGCGCGATGAAGCATCGGGGCTCTTTCTCGCTAATGCCGCGCGCTTCGCAGAGCCGCTCACAGGCGATTGGGCGGATTGGGCTTGCGTGGTCTCGTTTTGCGCCGAAGCGGGGCCTTCCGCGGATAAAATTTCAAAAAATTTCCCCCTCGGACCGCCTTTAAAAATATCCATTTACCTTCCTTGAAAATTTCGCGATTATAGCAAATGTAAAATTTAATTTAGGTTAGAACGCGGCAAGCGATCGGGGTTTTTGGCGCGAATGGATTTGCGCGAAATTCATTCGCAAAGATTTGCGCTTGCATACGGCGAGCTTTTAATTCGCGCTAGTGAGCTTTGCGCCGAGCTTGGAAATTCGCGTATTGCGGGCGTGTTTGCAGAATAGGTAGCGGAATTTAAATTTCAATCCGCGGCGGCGTATGGCTTGTTTTTGCTGGAATTTTAAAATTCTGCGGCGCGGGTGAAATTTCAAAATTTCACGCAGGCGGATAAAATTTCAGTTTGCAGCACGGCAAAATTTTGATTTTTGCATGGCTGATAAGCGGGACGCGCGTTAGAATTCTATTTGCGCTAAATTTTGCCTGCGCGAATCAAACATCTTGGAATTTTAAAATTTTGCTCGCTTTTTTGGAATTTGAAATTTCATAGGCACGCGGAATTGCAAAATCCGCCCGCTAAATTCTAAACTCCGCTTTTGTGGTAAATTTTTAAACTCCGTCCGAAAAAAGGCGTCGTTAAATTTGAAATTCCGCTCGCGCAGATAAAATTTAAAATTTTTGCGCGAGTGAAATTTCGGTTTTTCCACGCGTATAAAATTCCGCCCCGCAAGAGATGTTTTAAATTCTAAATTTGCCCGCACAGACGCAATTTAGATTTCGCATCAAGAGGTTTAGAACTTGGAGCTTTCGAGGCTACAATCGGGCAGAAATTATTTCGATTTCACGCTAGAAGTTAAAAACGCTCTAAATTCCGTCAATGATTTCGCGCGCCTGCTCGACGCTTTGTGCGTTGCGCGAGATCTCGCTAGGCTCGCCGAAACCCCAGTTTACCTGTAGATACTCGAGCTGAGCCCCCAGTAGATCCGATAAGTTCAGCTGCACGCCTCGCACTTCGTCCGCCGTAGCTTTTGTGGCGACCTCGTCCGGCGCAGCTTTCGCGGAAATTTTACCGCCTTTAAAGCTCAATGCGCTCGCGCCGTCGGAGCCGAAATCTGCGCCGCTAGAGCCGAAATTTTTTCTGTCCGCGTCGCCGGTACTCAACCTTCCGCCGCTAGAGTTTAAAATTTTACCGCCCGTGCCGCCGCCTGCGTTAAAATTTTCACCGCTGGAGCCTAAATTTTCACCGCCCGTATCGCAGCCGGCGCTAAAATCCTCGCCGTCTTTGTCGCTACGCAATTGCAGGTTTTGTAAAAATTCCGCGCCGCGGATCGCCGCTAGCTCATCCTTTTTGCTGTCGCCCAAAAAGATCGCTTTTTTGTGCGGCGAGAGCGCGATCGTGCGCAAAAGCATCGCAGGATCGGGCTTCGAGGGCGTATGCTCGTCCGCGCCCACGACCAGATCAAATAATTCGCGCGAGCCCGTTTTTTTTAGAATTTCTTGCAGCGTGTATGCAGGCGCGTTTGAGGCGAGCGCTATGAAATAGCCCGAGCGCTTGCAGTGGCGCAAAAGCTCGTCGATGCCCTCATATACCACGGCGAATTCATGGTAGTTTTTGACGAATTCTTTTTCAAAGAACGCGAGCTCCTCGGCACTTGCTTTGGTTTTGCCGTAGAATTCCAAAAAGGCGTTCTTGCTCGGATCGTTGATCGTGCGGACGATGAAATCCCTTTGTATCGGCGCTAGGCCGTAGAGCTCGCGGCGAGTGTTGTTTACGCTCACCTCTATCGCGCGCGAGGAGTCGAGCAGCGTGCCGTCCATATCAAAAATCACGGTTTTCATCTAATAATCCTTAAAAAAATCGATTTTGTGTTTGTCTTTTTTGTAGCTTTTATCATTTTTTAGCTTTTCTAAAGCGTTGGCTTCATGCGTCAAAGCGCCTCTGTCTATGCGGTTTTGCTCGCTTGCACCCATAATATTTTTGGCAAAGTTCTCAAGCGCTTTGGTGTACGGGCTGTCTAAATTTACGGCCTCGGCTTTGGATAAAATTTCATAATTTTTCGCCATTCGCTTTGCAAAAAGCTCTGCGTCGAAATCGTCGCGTTTTAGCAGCGCGACGGCGGATTTTACGAAGCGCTCTAATGCTCTGATATACTTTACGCGTCCGTCTTTTTCTTTGATCTGCATCGTCGTCCTTTATTTTAAAACGCGCATTATAGCAAAATTTGAAATTTAGGCAAAATTACATATATTTATTAACTATGTTTTTATAATATTTTTTATAAAAGTGCGGCAAATACGTATTTTTAAATCATATTAAAATACTTGACATTGTTTTAAATTTTAGCTATCATTCGCCAAATTTTTTACAAAGGACAAAGATGCAAAAAGAAACCCTCGCAACTCACTTCGGTTACGATTCTATCGCCGGCTACGGCACAATGGCAGTTCCCATTTATCAGAGCACCGCGTTTAACTTTGGTACGAGCAAAAAGGCCGCCGATCGCTTCGCACTGCGCGATCTAGGGCCGATCTACAGCCGCCTTACGAATCCTACGACCGATATTTTGGAGGCCAGATTGGCCGCGCTTGAGAACGGCAAGGCTGCAATCGCGGTAGCTAGCGGTCAAGCTGCGATATTTTTTGCGGTGGCAAATTTAGCCGCGGCGGGCGAAAATATCATCATCGCGGAGAAAATTTACGGCGGCGCGACCACGCTTTTGGCGCACACAATTAAGCGTTTCGGCATTGAGGCGAGGATTTTTGACTCCGAAACGGCGGATGATTTGGAGGGGCTGATCGACGATAAAACCAGAGCGATCTTTTTCGAGACGCTTTCAAATCCTCAAATTTCGCTCTCAAATACCGCTAAAATAGCATCTATCGCAAATAAGTACGGCATAGTAACGATCGCCGATAATACGATCCCTAGCCCTGCGCTTTACAATCCGCTTGATGACGGCGCGGACGTCGTGGTTCACAGCGCGAGCAAATATATAAGCGGGCAGGGGCTTAGCATCGCGGGCGCGGTCGTTTCGGGCAATGGGTTAAATTCCAAACTCAAAGGCAATCCGCGATATGCTCATTTTAACGAGCCCGACGAGAGCTACCATGGTTTAGTTTATGCGGATCTGGTAGATAATTTCGATATTTACACGCTTAGAATTCGCCTAGCGCTGCTTCGCGATATCGGCGCGACGCTATCGCCGTTTAACGCGTTTCAGCTCATTCAAGGTATCGAGACGCTGCCGCTTAGGATGGAGAAGCACTCGCAAAATGCGCTAAAGGTCGCGGAATTTTTGCAAAGCCATCCAAAAGTCAAACAGGTAAATTTCCCGGGTCTGCCTAGCTCGCCGTTTAATGCCGCGATCAAGGCTAAATTTAAAAACGGCTACGCAAGCGGCCTGCTAAGCTTCACCGTAGATAGCGAGGAGACCGCGCTGAAGGTCGTCAGCGGGGTTAAAATTTTCTCCGTCGTCGTAAATATCGGCGATACAAAGTCGATCATCACCCATCCTGCGAGCACGACGCATTCGCAGCTGGACGAAAAGCAGCTGCAAAGCGCCGGAGTCCCTGCAAATTTGATCCGCCTAAGCATAGGCATAGAGGATGCGGACGATTTGATCGCAGATCTTAGCGAGGCGTTAAAATAATGGCTATCTTAAGCACCAAGGGCGTTTACGGGCTGGCTGCGATACTTCAGATCGCCAAAGCTAGCGAGGTAACGCCGATAAGTATCAAAGAGATCGCCGAGCGCACGGGAATTTCAAAAAACTATTTGGAGCAAATTTTAAATGCGCTTCGAAACGAACGGCTAGTATGTAGTATCAAGGGCAAAAACGGCGGCTACCACCTGGCAAAAGATCCTAGCGAGATCACCTTTGCGGAGCTTTTTACCGCTTTGGAAAAGGATCTGCGAATGACGAGTCTGGAGGTGAAAGATCCGAATCTGCGTACCTTTTTTGAAAGATACGACGAGAAGCTGCGGGCGCTGTTTAATGTGCCGCTTTCGAGCTACGAAGAGATGATGGCGCAAAGCGCCGAGTATTTAAATTTTAGTATCTAAGGGGAATTTTATGAAAATAGCAAACGACGTTACGGAGCTCATCGGCAACACTCCGTTAGTTAAAATCAATAGCTTCGGCAAAAACGCGACGATCCTAGCTAAGGCGGAATTTTTAAATCCGAGCCATTCGGTAAAGGACCGCATCGCGTGGCGGATCATCAAAGACGCGCTAGAAGCGGGCAAGATCGATAAAAATAGCGTTTTGATAGAGCCTACCAGCGGCAATACGGGCGTGGGACTTGCGATGGTCGCGGCAAAGCTCGGTATGAAGCTCATTCTAACGATGCCAAGCTCGATGAGTATCGAGCGCCAAAAGCTCATCGCGGCATTCGGCGCCAAGATCGAGCTGACCGATCCAAAATTTGGAATGAAGGGCGCGGTAGATAGGGCAAATGAGCTGGCTGCGAGCACTCAGGGTAGCTTTATTCCGAGCCAATTTGATAATCCAAGCAATCCAAAAGCGCATTTTGAAACTACGGGGCCCGAAATTTGGGATCAAACAGACGGAAAGGTGGATATTTTAGTCGCAGGATTCGGCACCGGCGGCACTCTTAGCGGTACGGCGAAATTTTTAAAATCCAAAAATCCAAATTTAAAGGTTTACGGCGTGGAGCCCGCTAGCTCGCCGCTTCTTGCGTGCGGAACCGCGGGCGCGCACAAAATCCAGGGCATCGGCGCAAATTTTATCCCCGCAAACCTCGATCGCAGCCTAATTGACGGCTTTGTAAACGTGGAAAATGACGATGCATTCGCTGCTGCTAGACAGCTGGCGCAAAAAGAGGGTCTGCTCGTGGGCATCTCAAGCGGCGCGAATGTTTACGCCGCCGCGCAAATCGCTGCCAAGGCTGAAAACAAAGGCAAAGTGATCGTTACGGTCCTCTGCGATACCGGCGAGAGGTATCTTTCTACCGAGCTTTTCAAATAGGCGGCGGTTTTATGCGAGCAGGGCGATTAGTGCGGTAATTTTTACGCGCTTTTCGCGGGCACAGAGCTTGGCGCGATTAAATTTTATGCGGGCGCCGGAATCGGCACGATAGTTTTGCGCGATCGCAGGAGTTATTACGACGATTGTGCGATTATATTTTACATTTTTGCGTTACGTAGGCGATAGATTTACGCAATGGTTTCTGCGCGGGCGAGGCGATATTCGCGATGGTTGTGCGATGATTTTATGCGAGCATCGCGATTTTTTGCTTTGTCGATTTTACGTTTATTGATTTGTTTATTTATCAGCTCGTCGTTCGCCGCGAGATAAAATTTAGCCCCAAAACGGTCTAAATTTTAAAATTTCATCTTACGCGCCTCACTGATTGTGGGAGTGCTATGTATAACGGCGCGACCGCGCAATACGCAGGGCATTAAATTTAAACGCACCAAGTCCGCTAAATCTGCGCGATCCGTACGCCGCAAAATTTTATATCGTCAGCACGCGCGTGCGGCACAAAATTTTAAAATTCTACTGAAATTTTAAAGCTTCCTTTCGCGGCGCAAATTTCAAGTCCGCGCTGTGTATAAATTTCAAACCTCGCCGTATGTAAAACCTAAACCGCTCTTTAAATTTAGCCGAATTTCAAAATTTAATCATAAAAACGCTATCATCGGGGCAAAATTTTTAAGGTTGCAAAATGAGTTTGAGCTTGAAATTTCGCCCCAAAAGCCTAGAGCAGATCGTGGGGCAGGGCAAGATCGTAGCGGTTTTTAAAAAATTCGTCGCCGCAGGCAGCATCCCGCACAGCATATTTTTCGGCGCCGCAGGCAGCGGCAAAACGACGATGGCGCGCGTGATCGCAAGCGAGCTGAACTACGATTTTTACGAGCTTGACGCCACGAGCCTGAAGGTCGAGGATATCCGCAAAATTCTATCCTCGCACGCCGGCTCGCTCATCAAGCCGCTCATTTTCATCGACGAGATCCACCGCCTCAGCAAGACGCAGCAGGAGGTGCTGCTAATCCCGATGGAAAACTACGCCGCGATCATCATCGGCGCGACGACGGAAAATCCGCAGTTTGTACTAAGCAGCGGCATCCGCTCACGCTCGATGATCTTTGAGTTCGAACCGCTTAGCTACGAGGATTTGGAGGCGCTTTTGGCGCGGGTGCAGGGCGAGATCGGCTTTGAGATGGACGAGGAGGCGCGAAAATACCTGCTAAACTCCAGCAGCGGCGATGCGAGAAGTATGTTAAATCTGCTCGAATTTGCGCTTTTGGCAGACAGCGCCATTACGCTGGATACGCTTCGCACGCTGCGCGCAAATGCCGTAGCTGCGGGCGTTAGTAGCGACGACGTGCATTATGAGCTCGCAAGCGCGATGATCAAAAGCCTGCGCGGAAGCGACGCCGACGCCGCGCTGTATTATGTCGCGAGGCTGATAGATGCGGGCGAGAGCGCGGATTTTATCGCGCGCAGGATGGTGATCCTAGCTAGCGAGGACATCGGCAATGCCAATCCAAACGCCCTAAATATCGCTACTAGCACGCTAAATGCCGTCAGCAAGATCGGCTATCCCGAGGCTCGCATTATCTTAGGGCAATGCGCGATCTATCTGGCGCACAGCCCCAAATCAAACGCCGCGTATTTGGGCATCAACGCCGCTTTGAAGTTCGTCCGCTCCTCCGCTCCACTGCCTACGCCGCGCTATCTCATCAACTCCGATAAGCAGATCGCAGACTACAAATACCCACACGACTTCGGCGGCTGGGTCGAACAGGCCTATATGAGCGAGGCGGCGAAATTTTACGAAAGCAAGGGGATCGGCTTTGAAAAGACGCTGGATGAGTGGCTGGCAAAGATCAAGGCAAAGGGCTCGGTTTAAATTTACGTGCAGCAAGAGCTTAAATTTAAACCGAGAGCGCAAATTTTAGCGGCTCGCGGGGTTTAAATTTTAAAAATATTCGCAAGGAGCGTGGATGAATGAGCAAAATTGAAGTATATCGCAAATTTAAAAGCGCAGGACGTGCCGTGGAGCAAGCTCACGACCGCTTACGGCAGGGCGAACGGATTTCCCGAAATTTTTATGAAACTCGCGCTGGCAATCGAAGTTTGTGATGCGGCACGCGGTTTGTGCGACGAGCAAAATTTAAAAAGCGAGCCCGGCGCAGGGCAAAATTTAAAAAGCGAGCCCGGCGCAGGGCAAAATTTAAAAAGTGAGCCCGGTTGCGGGCAAAATTCTACGGATGCGGCAAGATGCGGCGCAGCGCAAAAGAGCGAGTCTAAATTTAAAAAGGCGGATAACGAGGCTGCGAAATTTAAAGCGGGCAGGGCGGAATTTAAGAGTACGGATAGCGCGGCGATAAAATTTGAAGCGAGTGCGGCGGATAAGGGCTCGGATGCGAGCGAGCGGGATAAATTTGACGCTGAAACCCTTCAGGACGCGCTTAGCAAGATTTTTAAAGAGATAGAACATCAAAGCTCGTTTTGGCACGCAACCCCTTTTGCGCTGCTGTTTTTGGCGCGTATCTTTATGCAAGCACGCGCGGCGGCGGGCAAAAAGCGAAACATTGCGGCGGATAGAAACTGCGAAAACGCAAACTGCGAAAACGAAGCGGCAGGCTTTATCGCGGCTCGGCTCGGCGGATTCTTTGCGTTTATGCTTGAGATTTGCGATGACGCCGATAAGATCTCGCACGCAGCGCCGCTGGCGAGCTTTTCGGATATGCTTGCGGAAAAATATCTGTGGCCGCAGAGCGATGAGGACGACGAGGAGCGCTGGGAGGAGCATTTTTACGACGATGAGCTATTTTACAGCCTCTATTTTTATTCGCGAGCGGTTTTGGACGCGACGGGAGTGGACTTTGCGCCGTTTAAGACCGAGTCGGATGGCATTTAAGGCTGCGCCGCCTCGCCCCTTGGCTCTAAATTTAGGACGACGCGGCGCGCTTTGGCGATGCTTTGTTTAAATTTAGACTTCAAAATTTTAAAATTTCGCCCAAAAGTTGCGGCAGACGGAATTTGCGACCCGTCTTTTAAATTTAAAATTAGCTCGATTTTTGATCGGCGGTATGATTAAGGCGCCAGTATCGCTTTTAAATTTAGATCGCCGCGAAGTTTCAAACCCGCTTGCGGCGCGGCTTTTTATGTGGTTTTAAAAAGACACCAATTCGGCGCAATTTTTTCTATCATTATAAACTCGCTAGGGCTCATTTGCGGCAGGTCTGCTTCATCTTGCACCCGCAAAAAGCCCACGGAATTATCGGTGATTCCGCCGATAAGTAGTATAAATCTTTTGCCCTCCGTCTCGGCGTAAGAGAGATGCAAGCTTTTGATCTCCGCCTTTGCACGCTCGGACTCGCCGCTAGCGTAAAGCTCGTAAATTTTTTCAAATGCCGCTAGGTTTTGCTTACCGAACTCCATAAGTTCTTTATCGGGCGCCAAGATTAGCTTTAAATTTACGATATCTGCATCGGTTCTTTGCTCAAACTCCCGTTTTTGCGCCTCGCTAAATTTTTCATATTCGCTTACGATAGCCTCAATAATAGCGGTTTGCGCTAAAACTCGCACGGCGTAGATTCCGTCCTCCTTAGTATAGACGTAAAGATCGAAGTGCTTCTCTTTAGAGCCCAAAAATACGTGAAAAATCTCGCTAAATTCGTCGCTGCGTCCAAGCGGAGCGACCGTGATTTCGCTATAGTTATCCGCCGCGTAGAATTTACGCTTTAAATAGCTTCTCATCTCGCCTTTAAAATAAAGATTTTTATCGAAGTTTGTGTCGCTAAACAGCGAGCGGACGAGCTCCTTATTGGGGCTGGCGTTTAGGCTTAACGCACAGCTTGCGCAAAGTATTAGAGGAGCAAAAATTTTTGAAAATCCTGCCGTTTTAAAAAATCTGAATAAGCTCAAAATTTAATCTTTTGAAATTTTATAAATTTAAAAAGTCCATAAATTCTAGAAATTTTAAAATTTTGTAAATTTTAAAACTCCGTAAATTTAGCCTTTTATAGGCTCGCCATCTCCTCGGCGCGCGCGAGAAGCTGCTTTGCGCCTTTTTCGATAAAAGCGCGCGCGAGTTCCGCGCCTACGCTTTGCCATTGCGATTTTTGTGCGACGATGTCTTGACGTATGCTCTCGCTGCCGTCGGGTAGGCCCACGATCGCGCTGATATAGATATTTTCGCCGTCAAGGCGTGCGTTGATGCCGATCGGCACCTGGCAGCCGCCCTCTAAAACCCTGACAAAATCCCGTTCCACGGTTGTTTCAATGATCGCGTGCTCGTCTTTTAAAAATTCTATCGCGCGCAGGATTTGCGGCTCGTCCACCGCCTCGATGCCGAGCGCTCCTTGCCCCATAGCTGGGATCATCTGCGAGACCTCAAAGGGCGCTACGTGTCTCACTTCGGCGCGTAAATTTAAGCGGTTGATGCCCGCCATCGCCAAGATGATCGCGTCGAATTCTCCGTCTTTGAGCTTTCGTAGGCGGGTTTGGACATTGCCGCGCAAGGAGATTATCTTTAAATCGGGGCGCATGCTAAGCAGCTGCATCTTGCGGCGAAGGCTCGTGGTGCCGACTTTTGCGCCGCGGGGCAGCTCGTTAAATTTAGCGTATTTTTCGCTAATCATCGCATCGCGCACATCCTCGCGCGCGCAGATCGCCGCTAGCACGAGCCCTTGCGGAAACTCCACGGGCACGTCCTTTAGGCTATGCACGGCGATGTGAGTTTCGCCGCGAAGCATACTCTCCTCAAGCTCCTTTGTGAAAAGCCCCTTGCCGCCGATCTTTGCAAGCGGCGTGTCTAAAATTTTATCGCCTTTGGTTTTCATACTTTTTAGCTGCGCTTGGATGCCATGCGCTTCAAGCAGCGATGCGATGTGCTCGCTCTGCCATAGCGCAAGCACGCTGCCGCGCGTAGCGATGATCAAATTTTTCATTTTTCCTCTCCTATGCTCTTTCGGATCTCGATTTCGTTCTCCTCGATCACTTCTACGTCGATGACGTCGTCGTTTGCGCGGTGGCGTCGCCAGAATTTTCGTTCGCTTTTTTCCGAATTTTCGCTGCTTGTGTTAAATTTAGGCACGTCGCTGGTGACGCAGTAAAACGACGCAGTGATTACGCAAACGCCCAAAATATCGCCGAAAATGCCAGGCGCAATGAGAAAGACGCCGCCTACGACGAAGCCCACGCCGCTTAAAATTTCTTTCGGCGAGATTTTCATTAGATTAAAAAAGCCCATCCACGAGCGGTTTGCTACGACATATCCGCCTAAAATCGCGCTTATGACGATCTCTACCGCGTACGCCGAAAAGCTGTTTGCGCTTACGAAATAATAGGTCGTAAATACCTCTATGATCAGATATGGAACGATCAAAAGCCTAAACATATTTTTCCTTGAATTTATCACTTAAGCCGCGCCTTTTTAAAGACGCTAAAATTTAATCGCGGATTTTAGCAAATTCCGTCTGAATTTTTAATGTATCGCAAGAGTCCCTCGCAGCTGCGCTTGATATCTGCGTAGCAGCGCTCAAAATCGCGCGTGTAGTAGGGATCTGCGATTTGTAGGTGTTCGGGATGGGTTAAATTTGAATCGGCGTCCTTTAAATTTAAGCCGGTTTGCTTTGCTGAGCCTTTGGAATTTTGCGCGGTGCAGTCTGTAAAATTTCCCTCTGCAAATTCCAAAAGAAATTTTACCTTAGCCATATCCTTGCCGCGAAAAATTCGCCCCAGCGAGCGCATATTTTCATCATCCATGCAAAGAATTAGATCGTAGCGCTCGTAGTCCGCGGGCGTGACCTGTACGGCGCGATGCGCTACGATCGGTACCTTTTGCTCTTTTAGCACGCGCTGCATTTCGTAGTAGGGCGGCGAGCCGATCTCGTCGGCGTGCGTCGCCGCAGAATCTACGCTCAAGCGCGCACTTAGGCCGCTTTGATTAATAAAATTTTGCATCACGGACTGTGCCATCGGCGAGCGGCAGATGTTGCCGTGACAGACGAAAAGTAGCCTCACGCGCGCCTACTGCGTGATAATGTCGTAGTTTTTTGGGATTGCGGGCTTGAAGATCGCCTCGTTTACCGGCGCATTTTTGCGGACGTTGCTTAGATTTATGACGACTTTATTGTCCATTTTATCGGTATAGCTGATCTTGCTCGGCAGATCGCCCTTCATCTCGATTAGATATTTCACGTCGTCGAAGCTCGCCTCATAAACACCGTTTTTATTTGGCTTTGCGTTCGCTAGGATCGCGGTTAAATTTGGCGTTTCTTTGATATTCGTAATGATAGCTTGCTCGAGTTCGGGCTCGATTACGACGACCTTTGTGAAGCTAAAAAATATATTTTTTATCGTAGGGGTCTTGTAATGCCACACGGCGTTCTCTTTCGTAGCGCTAAAATCGCCGCCGTAGCTGATTTTCGCATCGTCGCTCTGCACGGTTTGCGAAAAATTTGCGCTCAGCGTATCGAATTCTATCCCGCCTGCAAACGCAAAAACGCAGCTCGCCGCTAAAGAAATAAGAGTTTTTTTCATAAATTTGACCTTTATTTTTGGAAATTTGCGCGTATTATAGCCGTTTTTCTAGGATTTAATTAAATAAAAACTAAAAATATGTTAATATGCGCGGTTAAAAATTTTAAAAGTAAGGTTCGGTAATGTTTAAAAAGGTCATCCACGGGATTTTCGGCACTAAAAACGATAGGATCGTCAAGCAATACGCCAAGCGCGCGCTAAAAATCAGCGCGTTAGAGGAAAATTACAAGGCGATGGACGATGCGGCGCTAAAGGCGGAATTTGAAGCGTTAAAAGCGCAGGTAAGAGCCGGAGAAAAGAGCATGGACGATGTGCTTAACGAGGTGTTTGCCATCGTGCGCGAGGTCGGTAAAAGGGTGCTAAATATGCGCCACTTCGACGTTCAGCTAATAGGCGGTTTGGTGCTAAACGACGGCGCGATCGCAGAGATGAAAACGGGCGAAGGAAAGACCCTCGTAGCGACTCTGGCGGTGGTGCTAAATGCGATGGAGGGCAAGGGCGTGCATGTCGTAACCGTAAACGACTACCTAGCCAAGCGCGATGCCGAGCAGATGGGCGAGCTATATGAATTTTTAGGGCTTAGCACCGGAGTGATCGTAGGCGGAGAATACGACGACGCCAAGCGCAAAGCCGCATACGCGTGCGATATTACGTACGGCACAAACAACGAGTTCGGCTTTGATTATCTGCGCGATAATATGAAATTTAGCGCCGAAGACAAGGTGCAGCGCGGACATCATTTCGTAATCGTGGACGAGGTCGATAGTATTTTGATCGACGAAGCTAGGACGCCGCTCATCATCTCCGGCCCTACAAACCGCACTCTGGACGGCTATATCAAAGCCGACGAAGTAGCGCGCGCGATGATCCGCGGAGAGGCGCCGGCAGACCCTAAAGAGAAACCTACGGGCGATTTTACGGTAGATGAAAAAAATCGCGCCGTTTTGATTACCGAAGAGGGAATTTCAAAAGCCGAGAAGCTTTTCGGCGTAGATAATCTTTATAGTCTCGAAAACGCCGTGCTTAGCCACTACCTTGATCAGGCACTTAAGGCGAACAATCTTTTTGAAAAGGACGTGCACTACGTCGTGCGCAACGGACAGGTCGTAATCGTAGATGAATTTACGGGGCGTCTGAGCGAAGGTCGCAGATTCAGCGAAGGCTTGCATCAGGCGCTTGAAGCCAAAGAGGGCGTGCAGATCCAAGAGGAGAGCCAAACTCTTGCCGATATTACCTTTCAAAACTACTTCCGACTTTATGAGAAGCTTGCCGGTATGACTGGCACGGCACAGACGGAAGCTACGGAATTTGCTCAAATTTACAAACTCGAAGTGGTCTCGATCCCTACAAACGTGCCGGTCATCAGAAAGGATCAAAACGATCTTATCTACAAGACCGAGCGCGAGAAATTTGACGCCGTCATTAGTGAGATCAAGCGGTTAAATTCTAAAGGCCAGCCCGTACTCGTGGGCACGGCGTCGATTGAAAAGAGCGAGAAGCTGCACGAGCTTTTGGTCAGAGAAAACATCGCGCACTCCGTGCTAAACGCTAAAAATCACGAGCGCGAGGCGCAGATCATCAAAGACGCAGGCGTAAAGGGTGCCGTAACGATCGCTACGAATATGGCGGGACGCGGCGTGGATATCCGCATAGACGATGAAGTGCGCGCTTTGGGCGGGCTGTATATTTTAGGTACCGAGCGCCACGAAAGCCGCCGCATCGATAATCAGCTCCGCGGACGAAGCGGGCGACAGGGCGATCCGGGCGAGAGTAGGTTTTTCTTAAGCTTGGAGGACAATCTGCTTAGAATTTTTGGCAGCGACAAGATTAAAAATATAATGGATCGCTTAGGTCTAAAAGACGGCGAGCATATCGAGTCGCGAATGGTTTCGCGCGCCGTAGAAAATGCGCAGAAAAAGGTCGAGAGCCTGCATTTTGAGTCGCGTAAACATATCCTCGAATACGACGACGTTGCAAACGAGCAGCGCAAGACGATCTATAAATATCGCAACGAGCTTTTGGATCCTGACTACGATCTGAAAGATAAAATCATCCAAAACCGCGAAGAGTATATCTCTAGCGCGCTTGAGGAGCTTGAAATTTTTGACGGCGCAAATATCAAAGAGGTCGATAAATTCCCGATCGTCGCCAAAATCGCTCAAGAAACGGGCGAGGTGCTCGAAAACAGCGAGCTTGAAAAGGTTGATGATTTCAAAGAGCTGAAAGAAAAGATCATCGGCGCGCTTGCTGTTTCGTATGAAAACAAGATGTCACCGATCGATCCGCAGCAGCGAAAAAGTATCGAAAAGATGCTTTATCTACAGATCGTCGATCGCGACTGGCGGGAGCATCTGTATCAGATGGATATCCTAAAAGCGGGCATCGGACTTCGCGGCTATAACCACAAAGACCCGCTTACGGAGTATAAAAAGGAGAGCTACAATCTCTTTATGGAGCTTGTAATGCGCCTTAAATCCGATAGTATCCGCTTGCTGCATTCGATCCAGTTCAAATCACAGGAGGAGATCGAAGCCGAACAGCGTGCGATGCAGGAGCGCATGGAGAGCTCAAACGCCAAAGAGCTCGCCGCCGCAAGCACGAATGAAGCGCAGCTAAAGGGCTCAGACGAGTTTGGCGACAAAAAGCCTAAGCGAAACGATCCTTGCCCTTGCGGCAGCGGCAAAAAATACAAAGACTGCCACGGCAAGGGCGGTCCGAAAAAAGGCGGCTTTGCGAGGTAGGCGCGGCGATCGGTCGTAAATATCGCGCGATCGGCGGTCCTTTGGTGTTTTGCTTGGCTTTTATTGCTAGCGGATATGTCGCAAATTGGAGGCACCTAAATTTAAAGAGGCTCAATTGCGAGATTCCGCGCGCGGCATGCGAAACTGCGAGATGCGATGTAAATTTGGTTTTGAAATTTTAAAATTTCAAAGCGCGCCTGATGCCTTGTCGCATATTTTTTGCAGCGCCGTTGCGCCGCGCCGTGCTATAGAGTACGATCGGCGGCGTTGCGATATTTAAATTTAGTGCGCTAAGATACTGCGTGCATTTAAAATTTTAAATTTATACGACGCGGACGAGCTTGCAAGCGAAATCAGTCTTTAAATTTTAAGAATTTCAAAATTCCAAAAGGTTTTAAATTTTTGAAATTTTAAAATTTTGAGGCATTTGAAATTTTAAAATTTAGAATTCTGATTTAGAATTTCAAGGTCTGGTAAGACAATCTGTTTGATTTGCCGTATCCATATCTCTTGGGGGCGAATTTCATTGCGTATAAATAGATTTCTGCGCGATTTTAAATTTTCAAAGTAGGCTGAAGCTTTCATATTTGAAGGCGCAAAAAACTCGTTTTTGAAATTTTAAAATTCCAAAATACTTAAAATTTCACATAGAATTTAGCGCTAAATTTTATGTGAAATTTTACAAGGACGGCTTTTTGGTAAAGTATTTATTATTCAAATATCTCAGATTCGACCGCTCTCAGCCCTTCATTACGCTTTCGGCGCTGCTTGCGTTCTTGGGCGTCGGCGTGGGGCTTACGGTGCTGATCGTCGCAATGGCGATAATGAACGGCTTTGATAAGGAATTCGAGCGCAAGCTCTTTACGATGAATTACCCGATCACGATCCACAGCCACTTTCGCGGCGGCATTTCAAAAGACGACGTGGAGGGGCTGCGGGCGGACTTTCCCGATCTGATCTTTAGCCCTTACATCAGCTCGCAAGTCATCGCCAAAAGCGGCGAGAAGCTCGAGGGTGGGCTGATTTTCGGCGTAAATTTAAACGACGAAAAGCGCATCAACTCCGTCGTCGCAGCGGGCGCAAAAGACGCCAATCTAACGGATTACGGCATCATGATAGGGCGCGGGATCAAGGATGAGTTTATGCTGGATACGGGCGAAAAGATCACGATGATCTTTACGAAGAGCGATCCCGGCGGCTTTGCGCTGATCCCTAAGATGAAGCGCTTTGATGTGCGCGCGGAATTCAGCTCCGGGCTGATCGCCTACGACAAGGCGTATTCCTACGCGGACGCAAGCGATTTAGCCAAAATTTTAGGCTACGACGAGGGGACCTTCGACGGCGTGCATGTTTTTTCAAACGATCCGTTTAAAGACCTGGAGCGCATCAAAAAAAGCCTCCCTGGCGGCGCTAATGCCGTGGGCTGGTGGCAGCAAAACGGAAATTTTTTCAGCGCCCTTGCGCTTGAAAAACGCGCGCTTTTCATCGTGCTGATGCTAATAATCCTGGTCGCGAGCCTAAATATCGTAAGCTCGCTTCTGATGACCGTGATGAACCGTCGCCAAGAGATCGCGCTTTTACTTAGCCTGGGCGCTAGCAAAAAGGAGGTTAAAAGGACCTTTTTCGCGCTTGGAGCCACGATCGGCGGCGGCGGCATCATATTCGGGCTCATTTTGGGCTTATTCGGCGTGTGGCTGCTCGGAAGCTTCGACATCGTAAATCTACCCGCCGACGTTTACGGAAGCTCGAAACTGCCGATGGAGCTCTCGCTAGGCGATTTGGCGATGATTTTAATCGGCGCAGTCGTTATAGTGGCGCTCTCGTCATGGTACCCGGCCAAAAAAGCCACGCAGATCGACGTTCTGCAAACACTGCGCAACGAGTAAATTTAAACGCGGCGCCTTAAAAATTCGGCGAAATTTTAAAATTTCAAAGCGGTGCGGCTTATTTGGCGCAGTATTTCGGCATGCGGACGGAGACTGCGCGATCTTGCGCGGCGCGCGTTGCGTAAATGTCGCATTAAATAGGATTTGTATCGCTAGAATTTTGATTTTTTCGCGAGATTCTAACTTGCGCGAAGCCTAAATTTGATAAATTTGCTCGTTCAAATTTATTCAAAATTTTAAATTTCAAAGGGGAGCAAATTTTTATGAGCGCTTTTCTAAATTTTGTAAAATTTCAAAACCACTCGAAGATGAAATCATAAAAATTTTGAAAGGATTTATGGTGAAAAAGATCGTTTTGTTTCTGTGTGCGACGCTGTTTCTGTGCGGCTGCTCCAGGAGCGGGCCGCAAGACTCCCCCGCCGAGCAAGATACGGCACCAAGCCGCCATTATGCGGGCTACTATTACGCATAAAACGGGCGCTGCGCAGCAAGCCGCAATACGGGTGCTATAGCGGCTGGGAAATAACAACATCGCAGTTCCTGCTCGCTCGTAGCAAAAAAAGGATTCGAGTCTGCAATACTTGCTGTACGAATGCCGAAACCTGAGTGTAGCGGCGCCAAGACGCCTATCTGCTTATGATGCGATGATAAAATTTCAACTTGTTTAAACAGGCTTAAATTTAGGACGAAATTCTTTTTAAAATTCTTTCAAATTCCCATAAAATCCCGCTGAATAAATCTAAATTTTATAAATTTTAGGGTAACATTTGCCTTATTTTTCAAAAAGGCTTTAAATGACTTTAATCGACGGCAAAAGCATAAGCGCGAAGGTAAAAGATGAGATCAAATCGGACGCTTCGGATCTTGCCGCAAAGGGCGTAAAGCCCGCGCTGGCGGTGATTTTAGTAGGCGATGATGCGGCGAGTAAGACCTATGTCGCGAGCAAGGAAAAAGCCTGCGCCGCCTGTGGGATCCGATCCGTAGCGCACCGCTTGAGCTCCGACGTGGGCGAGGCGGCACTTTTAGAACTGATAGAAAATTTAAATGAGGACGAAAGTATCGACGGCATTTTGGTGCAGCTGCCGCTTCCAAAACATATCGATACAAATAAAATTTTAGAAAAAATAAGCCCGCAAAAGGACGTGGACGGATTTAGTGCGATAAACGTAGGCAAGCTTACTAGCGGGCTTTCGGACGGTTTTGTGCCTTGCACTCCGCTTGGCGTGATGCGCCTGCTTGAGGAATACGGCGTGCAGATCGCGGGCAAAAATGCCGTCGTGCTAGGTCGCAGCAATATCGTCGGAAAGCCGATGGCTAGCCTGCTTCTAAATGCCGACGCCACCGTCACTATCGCTCATAGCAAGACGAAAGACTTAAAGCGGCTTTGCGCAGATGCCGACATTTTGATCGCGGCGGTCGGCAAGGCGCATTTTGTGAGTGCCGATATGGTAAAACAAGGCGCGGTAGTGATCGACGTGGGGATCAATCGCGGCGAGGACGGCAAGCTAAGAGGTGACGTCGATTTTGAAGCAGTCGCGCCTAAGTGCTCGCTAATTACTCCCGTGCCTGGAGGCGTGGGACCGATGACGATTGCGATGCTTTTGAGCAATACGATAAAATCGGCGAAAAATCGCTTAAGACAAAGAGCCTAAATGAAAATACTAAGTAAAATTTACAAATTTTTATCGAGTTGGACGGGAACGGTTATCGTCGTTTTATTTGTCATTCTTTTCGTGGCGCAGGCCTTCGTGATCCCCAGCGGATCGATGCGCACTACGCTTTTAGAGGGCGATTTTTTATTCGTTAAAAAATTTAGCTACGGCATCCCGACTCCGCATATTCCGTTTGTAGAGTGGCAGGTTGCTCCGGATAGCGACGGCGACGGGCATATCATCCGTGGCGAGGGTCCTAAGCGCGGCGACATCGTGGTTTTCCGCTATCCACTTGATGTTAAAGTGCACTTCGTTAAGCGGAATTTTGCGGTCGGCGGCGACGAGGTGATTTTCGATCTGAATAATTTTTATCTCCGTCCGCATGAAGGCGACGAATTTATCGACGCAAACTACGATGCTAGCGACATCGTTATCTTAGGCGGCGAAAAATATGTCAAGGAACCGTATAAATTTAAAGGTATCCACTACGATCCTAATAGTCGAAGCTCGATGCTTGTGAATGTTAAAATTGCACTTGAGAAGGGCGAATTTTCTATGAAACCCATTAGCCTAAGCGAGATTCCTCATAGCTTCGAAGCTACGGGGCTAAACTTCAATGCCTTTTATATTAAAGTACCGCAAGATGAGTATTTTATGATAGGTGACAATCGCAATAACTCTCGCGATAGCCGCTTTTGGGGCACCGTGCCGTATCGCCTGATCGTCGGCAAGCTGTGGTTTACCTATTTTAGCATCGATTCGGATCGCAAGATCCGCTGGGAGCGTATCGGACGCTTCGTCGATACCTTGCAAAACGACGAAAGCTTGATCTACGAGCAAAAATAAAGGGGCAAAGATGCGGGTGGATAAAATTTTCATAGCTAGCGATCACGCGGGCTTTGAGGCCAAGGAGCAAGCCAAAAAAGTTCTCGCCGCCTTAGGTTACGAAGCGGTAGATCTCGGCGCGCACAGCGCCGAAGTAAGCGTGGATTACCCAGATTTTGCGGGCGCGCTGGCGGATAAAATTTTAGCCGAATGCGAAGCTAGCGCGCGGGATGAAAATTTTAAAGAAAGTAGCGGCGAAAATTCCGCTGCGGCCGCAGAAAATTCCGGCGCTTGCGTGAGTGGCGAAAATTTCAGCACCCGCGCAGGCGTAAACGCAAGCAGAGATAAAATTTTGAATTCCACCGACTACGGCATTTACGGCGTTTTGATCTGCGGTACGGGGATCGGTATCAGCATTGCCGCAAACCGCCGTGCTCACGTGCGTTGCGCGCTGTGCCACGACGCGACGAGCGCACGGCTGGCTAGAGAGCACAACGACGCCAATGTCCTAGCTTTCGGTGCGCGGCTTATGGGCGCGCTAGAGATCGAGGATATGATCAAGGTATTTTTCGGTACCGATTTTGCGGGCGGGCGCCACAAAAGGCGAGTTGATAAACTGGCCCTAAATTGCGGAGCGGGCGGTACGGTGGGCGTTGCGACGGGCGTTTGCGGCGCAAGCGATAAAGCGAGCTGCCGCGATCCCGATTTAGCGCATAATTGCTGCAAGCAAAATTCTACTCAGGGCGCCCTAAACGATGATTGCGCAAATAAAATTTCACCGAATGAGAGCGGAGATTTTGGATCAAATTTTAAAACTGGAGGCGGGCGATGAACGTGATATTTGGAATTTTAGCGGCTATTTTTGCCGTGCTTTTGGTGCTTTCGATTAGAAAAAATTCTAAAATTTACGCCCTTCTTCGCAAGAGCGAGCAGAAAATTTCAAAGCTTCAAAGCGACAACGAAAAGCTAAAAACCGCCCTAAGATTCGGCATTGAAGCGCTGCAAAGCGATAAGCAGGAAAAACTAAATTTAAAAATCCAAAACGCAAAATTGAAAAGAGGAAAATTATGAAAAATCTAAGCGTCGAGCAGAGAGATTATCTGTTTAGATCCATCCGCACCGTTAGGGACTTCCCGAAGCCCGGTATTTTGTTTTATGACGTCACGACGCTTGTGGGCGATAAAAAGGCGTTTAACTTTCTACTCGATCATCTGGCCTCGCGCTACGCGGACTACGGGCTTGATTATATCGTGGGTATCGAAAGTCGCGGCTTTATCTTCGGCGCAGCTCTTGCAGCACGGTTAAATTTAGCCTTCGTGCCGATTAGAAAGCCGAAAAAGCTTCCCTACATCACGATCTCGCAAAAATACAGCCTCGAATACGGTTTCGATCAGGTCGAGATGCATGTGGACGCCTTTGCCGCGGTGCAAAATGCCAAGGTGCTTCTGATCGACGATCTTATCGCCACCGGAGGCACGGCACGCGCGGCTTTAGATCTCATCGCGCAGACGCAGGCTAAGTGCGTCGAGGCCTGCTTTTTGCTAAATTTACGCGAGCTGAACGATCTTGGCGAGTTTACGCGGCGCACGAACGTTTACTGCATTTTAGAGGCCTGATTTGGAAGAGCTACTTAAAAATTTACTGCAAGAATATCACCAATACGCCTATGTCGTGCTTTTCATCTGGTGCGCGCTCGAAGGGGAGGTCGCGCTGATTTTAGGCGGCATTATGGCGCACGAAGGGCATATAAATTTACCGCTAGGCATCTTCGTTGCAGGGCTCGGAGCGTTTTGCGGCGATCAGTTTTATTTCTTTATCGGGCGCTATAATAAAAAATACATTAGCGAAAAGCTAAGCAAGCAGCGCCGTAAATTTGCGATCGCTCACCTGCTTTTGCAGCGTTACGGCTGGCCGATAATCTTCCTGCAGCGCTATATGTACGGCTTTAGGATGGTAATCCCGATGAGTATCGGCATCACGCGCTACAGCTCGAAAAAATTCGCGATCATCAATCTTTTTAGCGCTTGGTGTTGGGCTGCGGCGACGATGGTTTTGGCGTGGTATTTCGGCGAGGAGATCTGGCAAGGCATCAGGCTTGCGGAGAAGCATTGGTATTTCGCCATCCCGCTGATCGCAGGGTTTTTGTATCTGCTGTATTTTGCGTTTAAAAAGATGGAAACTCATTTTATGAATTTACGAAAGGAAAGAGATGAAAATAGAAATAGTTGATAAAAAGATAGATGAAATTTCAGCCGATTTTGAGGTGATTTTGGTCGTGGATAAAAATTTAAACCACGAATTTATCAAAGACGCGGATAAGTTTGCGCTTTTTAATTACAAAGGCGAGGGTAATCTGCTCCTTGCCGAGAGCGGGCGGCTATACGTGGGCGCTAAAGAGCTTAGCTTTGATAGGTTGCGAGCGGCGCTTGCGAGCGCATACAACGCGCTTAAGGGTTACGCGATTAAAAATTTTAAAATCGCCTTTTACAAATGCGGATGCGACCGCAGAAGTACGATGGCGATGGTCGAGGGCGTGCTTTTGGGCGGCTATGAGTTTAACAAATACAAAAGCGACAAGAAAAGCTCCAGCTTGAATGAAATTTTAATCTCGACGCAGGAGTACGGCGGCGGTAGCCCCGATGTGCAAAAGATGAACTACGGCGTGCAACAGGGCACCGTGATGGCAAATGCCGCAAATTTTGCGCGCGACGGCGTCAATGAGATCCCTGAAATTTACACGCCCGAAAAGATGGCGAGCGAGGCTGAAATTTTAGCCTCGAACTACGACGACGTGAGCGTTAAAATTTACGACGAGGACTTTTTGCGCGAGCAGAATATGAATGCGTTTTTGGCGGTCAATCGCTCCAGCGCTCATCCGCCGCGCCTAATTCATCTGATCTATAAACCGCAGCGCTGCCTAAAACGCGTCGTTTTCGTGGGCAAAGGGCTTACTTACGACAGCGGCGGGCTAAGTCTGAAGCCGAGCGATTATATGCTTACGATGAAAAGCGACAAAAGCGGCGCGCTTGCTGCGATGGGTATCATCAAGGGCGCTGCCGAGCTTGAGCTGCCGTTTGAGATACATGCGGTTATCGGCGCTACTGAAAATATGATCGGCGGCGATTCGTATAAACCCGACGACGTGCTGCTTAGCCGCAGCGGCGTGAGTATCGAGGTTCGAAACACCGACGCGGAGGGGCGGCTCGTGCTTGCCGACTGCCTAAGCTACGCGCAGGATCTTGCTCCCGATCTACTGATAGATATGGCGACGCTTACCGGCGCTTGCGTCGTGGGGCTCGGCGAATACACTAGCGGCATTATGGGAAACAGTGAGGAGCTAAAGCGTAAATTTAAAGATCTTAGCGATTGTAGCGGCGAGCTATTTAGCATTTTGGAATTTAACGATTATCTGCGCGAGCTAATCAAAAGCAGTATCGCAGACGTTTCCAACTGCGCTTCCAGTAGATACGGCGGCGCGATAACCGCGGGGCTGTTTTTGGATAAATTTATAAAAGACGAGTATAAAGACAAGTGGCTGCACCTCGACATCGCGGGGCCCGCGTATCTGGAAAAGGCGTGGGGCTATTACGCCGCGGGCGCGACTGGCGCGGGCGTGAGGGCTAACTTATATTTCTTGCAGGCTCTAGCCAAAGAGCTAAAGGACGCGTAGATGGGGCTTTCTGTAGGAATCGTAGGGCTTCCGAACGTCGGTAAATCCACCACCTTTAACGCACTTAGCGGCGCGCAAAACGCGCAGGCGCAGAATTATCCATTCTGCACGATCGAGCCAAATAAAGCGGTCGTGCCCGTGCCCGATGCCAGGCTCGGCAAGCTTGCACAGATCGTTAAGCCCGGTCGCATCGTGCATTCGACTATCGAGTTTGTAGATATCGCGGGCCTCGTGCGCGGAGCTAGCAAGGGCGAGGGGCTGGGGAATAAATTTCTTTCAAATATCCGTGAGTGCGAGATCATCCTTCATATCGTGCGTTGCTTCGAAAGCGGCGACATAACCCACGTCGAAGGTTGCGTCGATCCTATCCGCGACATCGAGATCATCGAAACCGAGCTGATTTTAGCGGATATCGAGCAGCTTGGACGCAAAATCGAGCGCCTCGGCAAGGAAGCCAAAGCAAATCAGAAGGGCGCTAAAGAGGCGCTAGCCGTAGCAAACGAGCTTTTAGCGCATCTAAACGACGGCAAGCCCGCTTCAAATTTCGCACTCAAAGAGGATGAAAGCTACATCGCTTTAAATCGCGAGCTGCGCTTGCTTAGCGCCAAAGATGTAATCTACGGCGCAAATGTGGACGAGGACGGCATCGCGCAGGATAACGAATATGTCGCGCGCGTAAGAGAATATGCAAACGCCCGCGGCGCCGAGGTGATCAAACTCTGCGCCAAGATCGAAGAGGAGCTCATAGGGCTAAGCGACGAGGAGATGCACGAGATGCTGCAAAGCCTGGGTGCGCAGCAAAGCGGGCTGGAGCTCATCATCAAGCGCTCCTTTGCAAAGCTCAGCCTCATCAGCTACTTTACCGCGGGCGAGATGGAGGTGCGCGCGTGGACGATCACGAAGGGCTGGAAGGCTCCGAAGGCCGCGAGCGTGATCCACAACGACTTTGAGCGCGGATTTATCAGAGCCGAGGTGATCGGATTTGATGATTTCATCGCGTGCGGCGGCGAGGGCAGGGCGAAAGAAGCGGGCAAGATGCGCCTTGAGGGCAAGGATTACGTCGTGCAAGACGGCGATGTGATGCACTTTAGATTTAACGTTTAGAATTTATTTTTAGGTACGTTGAAATTTGGTCTGCGCTAGCTTTAAAATTTAGTAAAATTTCGGCTCAAATGCGGGTTTAATAAAATTTTGATTTTGTGCGTAGCGGCTTTTGGCTGAAATTTGAATCACTAGAACAAAACGAAACTTGTGCGCTAAAGCATCGTTAAATTTCATGGTGAAATTTAATCGGCTTGGCTCGCGTTAAAAATTTTTAAGTAAACAAAGTCGCCTTGCGCAGATTTGCGCTTAAATTCGCCTAGCAAATACGTCTAAGAAATGCTTCCAAAATCGCGCCAAAATTTATATACGGCCAAAACTGCGCGTAAATTTAAAGGGTAAAATTTTAACTAAAAATCGCAATAGCTCGTATATGCACGCGATAGAATTTGAGCTATATATTTAAATTTGCCGCCGATAAGCGCGGCGGAATTTAGCGAAAATTTTAAAATCAAGCTCGCGATTAGTCCATCTTGCCGCACGAAATTCAGAGTCGTGAAATTTTGTCGCGTAGAATTCCGTCGCGCCGCAGAGCCTTGCGGGAAAGATGAGCGGGTTTTTCTAGCGCCGAGCAAACAAGCGCCCAGCAAGCGGCGCTAAATTTAACTTAATTTTGGAGGATTATGCGAAATAAGCAGCCCTGTATCGAAGGCAGGATAGAAAACTTGCACGTCCGCGTCCTTAGGCAAGAGATCGAGACGCTCGTGCTTTTTGAGATCGGTGGCGTTCGCTTTCGTATGCGTTGCAGGTCATTCTCGTTTAAGCAGGGCGATTTGGTGCGCGTAAAATACTGCAAGCAAGGATATCTAGGCAGCCTCGTCGCCTTGGAAGTCGAGCGCCGCAGAACGCCTTTGGAATATGCCCGCGATTTTGCGTTGAGCGCGCTGTATGCCGCAAAACGCACGCTATCTTTAGCTTGGGACATTTTGATTACATTCGGTCTGATTTTTTTCGTCACGACGGTATTTTACGCGATCTATTTTACGTCCGCAAAAGACGCATTCCCAAACATGGGCGATTTTTTCTACACTTGCGCGGGGCTTGCGCTCGTTGCGATGATAATTCTGGCATACGTTTATGCGATCGTCCGCGCTATTGAAAGGCGTGCGCCTCGCTTGGTGCGGATATTTTGGATATGCACCTACTTTGCTACATTCCTTATGTTTTTTACCGCCGTTTTTATCATCGCACTTGCAGTATTGCTTTATATTTGTGATATCCTGGGTTTTGGGGATTATTTCTTTTCTTGTTTAGTGCTCGCATTCGTGTGTTCGTATGCGGTCTGTTCTACTTGCATGCAAAAACTCTCATCGTGGCGCAAGCGTCGTAAGAAATAGCGCTACTCCGCCGCATAAATACATAGCGCGGAATTTCATAATTACGTCGTTTCAAATTTTACATAGCAGAATTCCGCACTGCGCTATAAATTTTATGCGCCGCGAAATTTTGAAATTTCGTTTCGTACAAATACGGCAAGCGGCAAAATTCCGCCACGCAAAAAAACCATACCGCTGCAAATTTTACATTTTTAAAATTCCCGTGCTCCTAAGCCTTTGATCGCTCGCCGTTTATTTTAAAGCCGGCGGAAGCTCAAACAAACTAAAGTTCGTTTGAGCCGGGAATTTCGGATAAATTTAAATTTACGCACTAGAGTCTAAGCAATCGACCCAATAAGCGACGATTTAAAACGTTATCTCCCAGTTAAATCTAAAATTTCTGCGCGGCGCGTAAAATCTGCCGATGCCCGCACCCGTCGCTTGATCGATCATATTGACTGTTCCGAAAGCCCTGATCGAGCGCGCGCTATCCCAAGTGATATATTTGGCGTTGGTTAGATTGTAAACACCTAGGCCGAAGTTGAAATTTTTTTGCGGCTTCGCGTAAGCGATAACATCTACTACCGTATAATTGCTGCTTCGCCAACCTTTGGTATTATCGGTCACGGGCTCTCCATTTACTATGGAAGCATCGATATGCCCCCAGGTCGGATCATCTCTTTCGATTTGGCTCTTCCAATACATATTGTAGGTATCTTTGCGCTTCTTGGCTCCTACATCGGTGATGAAAAGATCAATACCATATTTGTCGCCGGGCGTGGAATAGCCGATATTATAAACAGAAGTAGGCGGCTGGATCGCATTCATCGGCACCTCTTCGCCCCTGCTACATCCGGAGTTTGAATTATTGGCGTTTGAGCCGTTGCTGGCGCACGACATCCTGCCCTTTTGCCTGCTGTATTTGTACCCCAGCCTAAATCCCTCCAGGCTCTCCGATACATCGCCTAGCTCCAGATGGGTATTTATCTCAAATCCATGAACTTTGGCGCTATCTCGGTTTACGTTTTGATAAAACGGATAGGGTATCTGCTGATCTACGACCTGTAAATTTCCCAAAAATTCAAGATCGATAAAATTTTTATAATCCGTTTTAAAAACATCGAAAGTTATGCGGCTTCTCTCGCTATAAAAGGTAAGGGCGATCTCTTTTGTCCTTGCGATCTCGGCTTCCAGGTCGATATTTGGTCGGATAGAAAAGTCCGGATGCTTAAAGGTCATATACGCCTCATCCGATGTCGGAGCACGGAAGCCCTTGGAGCCCTTTAGTTGTATTCTCATCCAATCCAGCGGGTCTAAATTTAGACCTAGTTTATATGAGCCGCTTTTGTATTCCTTCTCTCTTAGCAGGAATTTTAAATTTTGCTGGTAATTTTCCTCTCCGTAAGGAGTGTAGTAACCGTGTATTCCATCATAAGGGTTGTAAGGATACGGTACCCATAGACCGGTTATGATACCTCTAGGGATTTCGGGATAGCCGGTATATTTCGGCTTATGTTTTACGGTATCATAGCGGTAGCCGAGATCAAAGCCCACATATTTGGTTATTTGAATTTCGTCTCCGATATAGCTTGCTGTAGTCGTAGTTTGCACCGGGATCAGGTAGGTGCTAACCGATGTGGTATTGTTTCTGAGCTGGCCGTTCATATGATAGTCGGGATTCGGTGTTCCTGCCCCCGGAGTTCTACCGAAAAATATCTGATCCCACCATTGCGAATCGCCCGCCAAGAAGCCGTCTTTATTCGTCATAGATTTATCGGTCCTATCTAAAAGCCCGCCGTAGGATAGCGAATTATCGATGACGTTAAATAAGTTAAATTCTTTTTCGAAATCCAAGTTGAATTGTTGCGTATCGGTCTCGAGCATTCTATCGGTGTATTGGATCTCTTCGTAACCTCGAGTTCCGGGGGTTACGAAAAATAATTTATGCTCTTTGACCGTCTCCCACCAACCCCACGGATTCCACCTTTGTTCGTTTTCATCGCTCGCATCTTTTTTTATCGTGCCGTATTTCCTACCGTCGGGGAGCGTATTTATTTCTATTTCTCGTTCTACCATTTGATAATTATAATCCCATGTATCGGAGTCGTATGTTTCCTTTAATACCTTTAGCTTTTTAGTGCAGTCAAATTTGGAACAGTCCAAATAAACTCCATCTCTAGTTTTATAGTCAGTATTTAGAGTGAGATTATTTCCCGAGCCGTCTTTAATGGTGCCAGTCGTTTGATCTACCCCGATCGGTCTATTATTTTTATCTAAAAGATTATGCGTGCCGGAGCTCGAATCCAGGTGCATTCCGGATGGGTTTTGTATATTCATACATTCATTACCCTGGCAGCCCTCTTTATTGATCGCGCGGTTTTTAATACTCTGCTTTGAGTATGAAATTTTAACGTGATCCCAAAGCGATGTCTCGCTAAAATTTTCATAGGCAAATTGCACATTTCTTCTGGTTGAGCTATCGTGGTTTGTCCTATTTCCATATCGTTCCGGAGCACCTGGACGGCTACCCATTCTTAACGTATAAGAAAGATCCTCGCCGTCGGAATTTTGCTTCGAGTCATCTATCGCGACGGAAAATCTATTCTCGTCGCCGGGTTGAAATCCGACTTTTACGAGCGTGCTCTTCTTGGTTATGGTGTATGGGTCTGCCTTTTCGCGAGTTTTACCTATATGAAGTTTGTCCTCTTTACTATCATATATGTCGTAGAAATAGTTTTTTCTTTCATGTCCGTGTCTATCGGTGTTTATAACCAAAAGATCAAACCAGCCGTATCTAGCTGCACCGGTGAAGGAGTGAAAATTTTGACTATCGACGCTTTGATAGCCCTGCTTAAAGCCGAAATGATAGTTCTTTTCCGTCAAGAAATCCCTGGCGTCTTTGGTTTCAAACATAACCGATCCGCCGAGTGCGCCGCTTCCAGCTTTTATGGAATCGGCTCCTTTGGTGATATTGGCTGTTTTGACGTTTTCCATCTCTACGCCGTTTCTTGTGTTGTTAAAATTTCCATACCCTTCAAAGAGGTCTTTAAAGCCCTGCGAGCTCAAGGTCTCTGCTTGGCGAAGTCCGTCCACTGTGATAGCCACGCGGTTTTCGTCCACGCCGCGAACAGCGTATCCGCTAGCGCCGAATCTGCCCGTCTCGACCGCCGTGATACCTGTTTGGTATCGCACCAAGTCTCTGCTATCGGTGATCTGCTGCTTCTTGATAGTCTGCGCGGTAGTCTTTGTTTCACCGACCTTTTGCTCGGCTACGCTTTGCGAATCGACATTGCCCGTTACCTGAATAGTTCCTAATTCTTGCGAATTTGCCTGATCTTCCGCATAAAGCCCGCCGCACAAGAGCAGCGAGGCATAGACGCACACAGAGAATCCTCTAGACATTCATTCTTCCTTTTAAATGATTATAGAATCGATTATTAATGGCGCGAATAATAATATAAAAATTTTTAATTTCTAATTAAATTGCAGTTTAAATTTAGGGATAAATTTTAAATGCTTGAAATTTTGATTTTTTAAGAAGTATAAAATTTTGAATAGGTCGAAAAATACGTAATAGGTGCATTTTAAGCTTTAATATAGTCTAAATTTTGCAAAGCGTTTTTGAAACGGCTAGCAAAAATACTGAAAATTATAAAAAGGCGAATGATAACAAAGCGCATTTTATAATATGTAGCGCGCTTTTTAAATCATGATATTTTTGCCGGTAATTTTAAAATTTTATACCCATATCGCTGCGTTATAAATTTAGGATCTTAATAGATTGACGCCTCGCGGGATTTTCTAGCCGGTTGCTTTGTTGTCGCTGAAAATAGGGCATAAATTTTGTTTGGTAAAATTTAGATCGTGCTATAAATTTTATGCGCTGCGAAATTTTGAAATTTCATTTCGCGAGAATACGGAAGCTACAAAATTCCGCCACGCGAATAAAGCATACCGCCACGTTACGGGCGTCGATAATCTACTCGTTTATTCCGCCAAATTAACCTATACCGCCGTAAATTTTATGTTTTAAAATTTCACGCCGAATCTTTTGCGGCTAAAAAATGCCCCGCAGAGCCGCTGTGCCCTCTACATGCCTGTATGGAAAGAAATAATGCACAAAGTTTGTGCAAGCGCCCCAGACGCGCATATTTCGGCGCTCAGTCTGTGTTTGACATGCGCAGAATCGAGACCCGATACCTCTAATCTGCCGCTTTTGTAACCGCTATAGCCCATCTCTATCGGCACCTCTAGCTCATCTTTTTCAAACACGACGCGCCCGCTTTGCACCTGCTCGAGTTTGATATGTCTCAGCATGATCCCGGGCGCGCTCACGTGCTCAAAATTTATACTTAGTTCATACGGGGTGCCGGTGGAATTGTCGTCTGAGAAGTCGGGCTTAGGCTCGTGCTCGTCGCGCCATAATCGTCTGCCGATAGTGGTAGCTCTTAAGCGGGCACTGATGCTAAAATCCTCCAGATCCAGCGAAGCGCTGCTAAAATCGCGGATTAGCGCCCATGATACGACGGTACGGCCGAAAAATTTATCAGCGATCATATATGTGCCGAAAAGCGAGCTTATGACTACCCAAAACAGAAATATAAATTTAAAAACCTTGCGCAAAACAAATACTAACGTTTTCATCCATCTCCTTAAATTTAGCCCAAAATTCGCTCAAAATCATACTTCAAAACTTCGCTATTGCGTGAAATTTAGCGCAGTAAATTCTGCCGTGAGCAAAATTTGCAGATAGAATTTTGCCATTTTGCCTTTTAATTTCGATGCTGCGCCAATCACACAATATAATCGCGCAAATTCAGAGTATTAAATTTCACGCGCGCACTACACATCTTAAATTTTGCGTTTGCACTGCATTTATATCCGACGCCTACACCGTGCACTTTCATACGCGTCCGCACTGCGTCTTAAATTCTTATATCTGCGCTGTGCGCCCGTATCCGACTGCGCCTTAAATTCTGCGCCTGTCCACTTTCTACGATCGCAGCGCTCTTTAAATTTTACGCCTTTATTATGGATAAAATTTTAATTTCGCCGCCGTGCGCCTTGCTCTTTGCACTCGGATGCAGTCGTGCGCCCAGGCGGCTTCGTTTCAGTATAGTGCTCGTCGGGCTGTGTCGGCTGCCATGCACTTGGTCTTTGTAGCCAGCCGCATGAGTTAGCGCGTCTTTAAGCTTTTCAGTCGCTGTTTTGCCGCCGCCGTTACGTCCTCTTCGTAATCATACCACGCAAACATCGCGCCGTGCTGCACCGAGCCGCCGAGCAGATCGCCTCCCTGGCGGTTTTTCAGATCGATATTTGCGACCTTGAATCCGTCCAGCGTCGCTGCGAACTCGCGCAGGCGCTGCGGCGGGGATTTGAGCTTGGTGTAGAGGTAGCAGCGCCCCGCCTGGCCTTTGCGTCCGACGCGCCCTCGCAGCTGATGAAGCGACGCGAGCCCCATTCGCTCGGCGCCCACGATTAAAATGACGCTAAGCCGCGGCAGCGAGATACCCACTTCGACGATCGTCGTGGTTATCAGCAGCCGCCCCTCGTCGCGGAAGCGGCGCAGGACCTCCTCCTTGTCCTTGTCGTTGCCGTGGGTGATCAGCACATCGGGGAATTGAGCCTTCCAAAACGGCGTCGCCTCTTCAAGGCTTTGATAGACCGAGCTTTCGCTTTGTTGCACGAGCGGATAGACGATGATCGCTTGATTGCCCGCGGCGAGCTCGCGGCGCAGATCCTGCATAAAGCCCGCAAATCCGTCGTTTTGCAGGATTTTAGTTTTGATCTGTTTTTCAAACGGTAGCTGTTTTAAAAAGCTGAAGTTTACGAGCTCAGATTGGATCATGCTTAGCGTGCGCGGTATCGGCGTGGCGCTAAACTGAATGAAATGCGCGCGAAACTCGCCGCTCCCCGTGAGGCGCGCGATCTTTTCGCGCTGGTTGGAGCCGAAGCGGTGCTGCTCATCGACCATTATGAGATTTGACGGCGCGAGCTCGTGGTAGAGCAGGGCGTGAGTGCCGATGATAAGGTGTGCGCCCGCAAAATTCGGCTCGCGATCGCCGCTTTTTACGAGCAGGACCTTAATCTGCGGCGGCAGCAGACGGAGAGCTTCGGCGTAAATCTGCTCGGCTAGGATGCTCGTAGGCGTCATCAGATAGCTGATGCGCGGGTAATTCATCGCCGCGCTCGCGAGGATGACGAGAGTCTTGCCGCTGCCTACGTCGCCCATGACGACGCGGCGGCGCGCCAGAGGGCTTTGCAGATCGCTAGCGATGTCCTTTATCGCGCTTAGCTGATCGCGCGTAGGCTCAAAAGGAAGCGAGGCAAGCCAATCTGAAATGTCGTGCAGCGGGTAAATTTGCGCCGGGAAACTCGTTTTTTTCGCGCTTAGCTTTTGCAGGTAGTTTAGAATTTCTACAAATTTCAGCGTGCGTAAAATTTCAGCTCCGCTCATCTCTGCGACGGCCACGCTCTTGACGGCATCGGCGGCATGGACAGCTCCAGCGTCGCTTGCAATTTGAGCGATTGTAGGTATGGCGATCGTAGCTTTGGCGGCTGCGGTCTGGATAGTTTCAGTTTGATAATGCGTAGGCTGCACGGCACAATCGCGCGAAGCGCTCATCGGTGCGGCGAGCGCGTCTTGAACAGCCTCGGCGCTTGCATTTTGAGCGATCGTAGGCTCTGCGGTCTGCACGGCTACTACCATCTGAAGCTTTTCGGTTTGATCGCAGGCAGGCTGGGCGCCCGCAGCTTGTGCGTTCAAAGTTTGGGCGGCGGCGGGTTGCGTATCTATGTCTCGGGGGCTTAAATTTTGTTTTGCGATTGCGGCTTGCTCGGCTACGGACTGCTCGGTCGCGACATGAGTTAGCATGGGTTGCGCGGTTGCGGCTTGAGCCTCTGCTGGTGGTGTAGACATTTTGGCGCTGCTGGATCCTGGGTCGTTTGAAATTTTACCGCCGCTCATCGCCGCATCATTGTCGCTTTTAAGATCGTCTGAAATTTTATCCTCACGCGCCTCGGCGCCGTATGCGGTAAGAAAATTATCGTCGCTTTGGATATTAAAATTTTCGTCGTTATAAATCTTCGCGCCGCGCGCCTGAGGTTCCTCGCCGTCCAAAATTTTATCGCTCACAGCCTCTCCGCTGTGGATATTTTGGCTGGGCGAGGCTTCTGCGCCATTTGGAATTCCGTCGCTTAAAATTTCATTCGCCGCGCCGTGCCTTGCCTCGCAGGCAAGAGCTCCGCTGCTTTGAGGATAGTTTGAAATTTCGTTGCCCAAAATCTCATCATTTTGCGATCTGCCCTTTAAAATTTCGGCGGCGGAGCTTTGCGAGCTTGGAATTTCGCCGTTATCTGAAATTCCGTCGTCATTTAAAATTTTGTCGCTACTTGAAATTCCGCCATTTAAAATTTCACTGCCGCTCGGAATTTTGCCGCTGTTTGAAACGTCGTCGCGCTCGCTAAAATTTTCCGCGCCGCCCTCCTTGAGCTGCCTATTTAGCGCGGCTAGCATTCGCACGCTGCGCGGCGAGCTCTCGTGTAGCGCAAGCAATACCGCCGCCTCGTCCGCGCGCAGTCCGCAGGCTAAAAGCATGCCCGCGCTTAGGTATTTTTTAATCAGCTTTTGCGCCGCCGCGTCGCTCAGCGCGGCTTTGTATTTGGGCGCGATCCTACCCGGCTCGCTTACGATTTTTGGGTTTACGAACTGCCACGAGCCGAAGTTTTCGTCGCATTTGCCGTGGATGAAAAATTTTTTGCCGCGCTTAAAGGCGCCGAAGTGCCAGCTTTTGGCGTTGAAGATGACGATTTTGATCTCGCGCTCCCAGCTGAGGCAGTGCGCCGTGACGATGAGCATCGAGCCGCGCCTGTGCTGGAAGAGGCACTCGACCTCCGCCGTGCTCTCGCCCGCGCAGGGCGCGTCTCTAACGCTTAGATCGTCGAAGCTTTTGGGCAGAAGCAGCGCCAGATCCAAAAGCGTCGTAATGCCCGCCTTTTGCAGCGTCGCCGCGTCTTTTGCTTCAAAAATCAATTTTCATCCTTTAAATTTGATAGGCGCTTAAGCCCTCGCGCCGTGAAATTTTACGCGCCGAAGCGAAATCGCCCGCCGAAATTTAGCCGAATTTTACCCGTCGCAGCGAGATAGCTCACTTAAATTTATTTAAAATTTTCGCCCATTGCGGCAAATTTGCTCGCCGACTGCGCCTGTAAATTTTACTCGTTTGCGCGCACTTTGTTTGACAACCGCGTCTTTGCGGTGCGCACCTCGTTTTAAAACATAGCGCGATCGCTTTAAATTTCACGGCGCGACTTACAAACGGCGTGCGAAATCAAGCTTTGATTTTGCACGCTGAAATTTTACCGAGCCGCGCACGGCGCCTTTAAATTTAGCCGCTTTTGTAAGGCTCGTAAATTTAATCGTTTCTGCAAGGCCCCGTAAATTTTAGCGCAACGCAGGCGCGGTTTTAAATTTAAACGCACAAGCTGTCCGCAAACGGAGCGCAAAAGTAAAATTTAGCGCCGTTCGCGCCGCTTTACAAATTTTAAAATTTACCCAAATTTTAAGCCGGTCGCAGGTATGCACTCGCTGTGCCGCGACGGGCTAAATTTTAAGCCCCCTTTTTGCGGCGGCCTCGTCGCAAATGACGGAAAAGCTTAGGTTCATGATCTCGTCGTGCGACTTGATGAAATCGTTGAGCGCCCCGAGTTTTAGCGTCTCGATGCGCTTTAAATTTCGCTCGAACTCGCCGAATGCGTAGCCCTTGTAATACTCGCTCTGCGCGATCGCCGCGCGCTTAAACATCGTCTCTTTTTGCAGCACTGCGCTTCCGATCAGGAATTTTTTGGCGCTTTTTAGCTCCGCTTCGCTCACGCCCGAGGCGATAAATTTCGCGATCTCCTCTTTTACGAGCGCGGCGGCGTTTTGCAAATTTTCGTTTTTGGTTTGCAGATAGCCCCAAAACTCGCGGCGGCTAAGCTCGAAATCGCCGCGTGCATAGACCGAGTACGCAAGTCCGTGCTTAACGCGGATACGCTCCATCAGCCTGCTACCGAAACCGCTGCTTCCGAGCAAGAAAAGCGCGGTGTTTGCGATGAACTCCTGCTCCTTCGGCAGCGTAAAGGGCGCACCGAAGTAGATATAGGCTTGCTGCGTCTGCTCCTTTTGGATCTTTATTTTTTTTGCATCGCTCGGCGTGAAAAACGGCAGCTCGCGCTTTTCTCCGTTTGCAAAGAGGCTTAGAATTTCCGCGATTTTCGGGTTTTTATCGCTCACGTCGCCGCATAAAACGACGTATAAATTCTCTAAACTCAGCGAGGTGAAAAACTCCCGCACGTCCTTCATAGTGATCCGCTCTATGCTCGCCTCGTCGCCTATGAGCGGCTGAGCGAGCCTCGTGCGCGGATACAGAAGCGCTTTTAGGTTGCACGTCGCGATGTAATCAAACTCGCTTTTTAGCACGGCGATCTCGCCTATGGTTTGCATTTTTAGCTTTTCGAGCACCGAGGGCGTTAGATTGGGCTCTCTAAGCAGCTCTCGCAGCATATCTAGACCGAAATCAAAGTGCTCTTTTAGGCAGTTTAGCTGGATGCCGAAGGTTTCAAAATTGCTCGCGGCGCTGATCTCGACCGCGCGGATGTCGAGCTTGCGGTGAAATTCGCTCACTCCCAGTGTCTTTGAGCCCTCGCCCAAAATGCCCGCGCAGATGCGCGCAAGACCCAGGGTCTTCTCGCTCACCGCACCGCTTGCTTTAAAAATTAGCTTGAAGCTCGCCACCGGCAGCGAATCGTCGAACTGATACAAAAAGTCGATTTTAGCGCTCTTGCCGCCTTTGGTTTTAAGTGAAATCTCTTTTTTTTCCATCGTTTTCCTTTATAAAATTTTTAAATTTCATCGTTCTTTCGGGCGCGATTTTAAAATTTTGACGTAGCTAAACGCGCCGCTTTTAAAATTTGCGCCAAGGCTCGCTTTCAAAATTTCGCTAAAACGAGTTTTCAAAATTTAGTTCAAACTCGCTTCTAAAATTTCACGCTAGGGTAATTTTGCCCGTTCTGCTTTAAAATTTTGAAATTTAATCGCGCCGCGTTTTTGTAAAATTTCAGCACCCCAAACAGCGCGTCGCCGCAGTGCATTCCAGCTACGAGGCGAAATTATTCGCTAGCACCTAAATGGGGGCATGCTGCTACCAAACACGCAGCTCTGCGGCGTATCGAGACCGCACAATATGTTTTGTAGCCGCAAACGCGGCAAGCGCCTTCACAAAATGCCTTCTGCGCGCCGTCTCCGTCGCATTGATCTTACGGCGTGAAATTTCGCGTCCGTAAAATTTTAAGGCGAAATTTCGCAGCAAAATGAAATTTTACCGCGCAAATTCCGCTTGCGCCTGTAAATTTAAATCCGTACCCATATCAAAATTTTAAATTCCGTTGCAAAATTCCACTATCGATAAAATTCGCTATCTGTTTTAAGACAAAATTCTACCGCTAAATTCTAGCCGCAAGCGAACAAAATTCCTGCTGCAAACACGCAAAAGCTCATGCCCTAAGCGTAAGTCTCCAAAATATCGTAGTTGGTGTTGCGCTTGGCGGGTATTTCGCCTATATCGCGGATCAGCGCTATCATCTCGTCCTTGCTCATCCGAAAGCTCGCGCCCGCGGCCTTTACGACGTTTTCCTCCATCATCGTGCTTCCCAGATCGTTCGCGCCGAATTTCAGCGCCAGCTGCCCGATGTAGCTGCCCTGCGTGACCCAGCTGCTTTGGATGTTTTTGAAATTATCCAAAAATAGCCGCGAGACGGCGAGCAGGCGCAGGTAGCGGTTCGGGCTTTGCTTTTTGATCTCTGGGTGTTCGCGCAAAAGGCGGGTGTTTTGCCCCTGAAAACTCCACAAAATAAACGCTCGAAAGCCGCCCGTGCGGTCTTGCAGCTCGCGGATTTTTTCCCAGTGCTCTACGATCTCGCGCGTGCTCTCCAGCGTGCCGAACATCATCGTGGCGGTCGTTTTCATGCCGATACCGTGCGCCTCCTCGTGCACTCTAAGCCACGTGGCGCTGTCGCTTTTGCGCGGCGCTACGAGGTCACGCACGCGGTCGCTTAAAATTTCGGCTCCGGCTCCAGGCATCGAGTAAAGCCCCTTAGCTTGTAGTCTGCGAAGTACTTCGAGCGTGCTGATGCCGCTAAGGCGCGCGATATAATCGATCTCGATCGCCGAGAAGCCGTGGATCGTGATGCTCGGGTAATTTTTGTGGATGAACTCCACGAGATCCTCGTACCATTCGATTTTCAGCTTCGGATGGACACCGCCTTGAAATAAAATTTGCGTACCGCCCACGGCAATGAGCTCCTCGATCTTTTCGCCGATCTGCTCAAAGCTCAGCACGTAGGCGTCCGCGTCGCTTGCGTGGCGATAAAATGCGCAAAATTTGCAATCTATCATGCACGCATTGGTGTAGTTTATGTTTCGATCGATGATGAAGGTCGTGACGCGGTCAGGATGCAGCTCGCGCTTGCGCGTAAACGCCGCGCGCCCAAGCTCGTTCAGATCGGCGTGTTCTATTAAATTTAGGGCTTCATCTATACTTAGTCTTTTCAAATTTATCCTTCCGATTTGCCTTTGCGATACGGCTTTAGTGCGCTGGTGATTTTTTGATTTAGCATCGGCAGATAGTCCTTGATCGCTATCTCTATCGGCTCAAAATTTAGCCGTTCGTATTCGTGCGAGGCGATATTTCTAGTGGCGTTGATAGCTCTTATTTCACCTTTGCTAAAGATCGCCAAAGCCTGCAAATCGTTGCTTTCTTGCAGCCCTTTTAGCAGGGCGTGGATATTGATGAACTGCATCATTATCGCAGGCTGCAAAACGTCCTCGTCGGCAAGAGCCTGCGCTACGCCGCCCTCGCATTTTTTTAGGATGGATGAAATTTTATCAGATATCTTTTTTAATCGCTCGACGCTTGATTTTTCAAACATAAATCGCTCCTTGCAGTAGCTTTGTTTTTTCTTCACGACTTAAAGAGGTAGTATCGCACAGATCGACATTAACATTAAATTTGCTGGATAGCTTTTTCTTAAAATCGTATAAAAAGGCCAGCGCCGAAAATGGGTTTCCTAAATTTTTTACCATTTTTGCCCCGTCGGTTTCGATCGCAATGTCGATGTCCGAAAACGCATCGGCGCTATCTTTGGCGTAGCTGCCGAAAAGTCCTAGCTCGGTAACGCCAACTGCAAAAAGCCTCTTTTTTTGCGACGATAAAAATTTTAAAATTTCATCTTTGCTGTTGATCGCTTTTTTCGGTGCGGTTTTAGCGCTCACTCTACGCCTCTTTTGGGTCTACGGGCGCTTCTTGTTTAGCGTCAGAGCTTTGAGCGTTTTTGCTAGCGGCGGCGTTAGAATTTTTATTGTCCGCGTCCGCGTCGCCTAAATTTACGCCGCCGTCATTTAAATTTACGCCGTCTGCGCCGCTGGAATTTCGACCGCTATCTTTTTTAATCACGATCTGGCCGTTTTTTACGCCTAAAATTTCGACGCGGTCGCCCTCGTTAAGATCTGAAATTTCATCGCTTTTCCAAAACGTACTTTTGAAATAGACCATGCCGTTTTTTACGGTGCCGGTGCCGCTTTCGTCTAAAAAGTTATCCTCATGCTTCTCTTCTGGTTTGAAAAAGCGCGATTTTAGCGGCTTTTTAAATGCGATTAGAAGCACGAAAGAAAGCACGAACGAAAGCAGAATTTGTACGTCCCAATCAAGATGAAAGCCGAAGCTCAAAAGCCCCGTGATGAAAAATCCGGCGCTGAAAAATATAAAGGTGAAATCCATCACCAAAAGCTCGACGATCGCCAAAATCACGCCGATTATGATAAAAATCAGCGCGTTCATTTAGCATCCTTCGCGCCGTTTTTGCCGAGGAATTCTTTAAGCACGCTAAGAGAGCCGATAAGCTCGCTCGTTTCGTAAGGCACTAGAATTTTATCTTTGCTCGGATTTTTAGACAGCTCGCTGAAAGCGTTTACGCGACCCTGCGCGAGCAAGTATTCCGCTGCAAAGCTGGAAGTGCTCATCGCTAAATTTATGCTATCCATCGCGTCTTTTTGACCCTGTGCTAACGCGATCTGCTCATATTTTTTCGCATCCGCCATACGCTCGATCGCCTCGGCTTCGAGCACCTTCTCCTGCTTTAGCGCTTCGGCGTTTCGGATGAGGGCTGCTTTTTCGGCCTCGGCTTTAAGCTCGATCGCGCGCTTTTCGCGCTCTGCCTTCATCTGCATATTCATCGCCTCTTCGATGCCGTGCGGTACCGAAATTTCGGAGATCTCCACGCGCATGATCTTTACGCCCCAGTTATCCGCAGCGTCGCCTAGAGCGATTTGTAGCTTGGAATTTAGCTGATCGCGCGAGCTAAGCGTGCTATCTAGGCTCATCTCGCCGATCGCGCTACGTAGCGTCGTCATCGCTAAATTTGAAATCGCGCGGCGATAATCCTCGACGTTGTAAAGCGCCATCTTACCGTCGATGACCTTCAAAAACACGATACCATCCACGCTTATGTTGACGTTATCTTTGGTGATGACCTGCTGCTTGCTGATGTCCACCAGCTGCTCGCGCACGCTCATCTTCGCGCGCACCGCGTCAAAAAACGGCACGATGATGTGAAAGCCGCCGTCAAGCACCTTATGAAAGCGACCCAGCCGCTCGATGATTAAAATTTCCGATTGTGAGACGATCTTGACCCCCATCTTTAGAATTGCCGCGATGAGGACGCAAAATACTATTACCGTAGTTACGAACCCTTCCATTTTCACTCCTGAATTAAAATTTCGCAATTATAGCATTTTTAGCTTATTTTGGCTTTTAAGGCGCGTCGTGATACAATTTCGCTAGATTTTTTATATTAAATTACGGGATAAAATTTTATGATCAGATACATCGTCCTGCTTCGCCATTCGCGCAACTACCGCCTGCTCTTTTCGGCGGGTTTTATATGTATGTTCGGCTTGTGGTTTTCGGTCGTCGGGGTCGCTACGCTGCTGATTGAACTTGGCGCGCCGGTATGGGCGATTACGGCGGTGGGCGTCGTTTCGTTTGTGCCGAACGTCTTTTTAGCGCCCATTAACGGCATTATCGTGGATAAATTTCAACCAAAGCCCCTGATGACGGCGATGTTTATAACCGAGATGATCAGTATTTTCATGCTGATTTTTATCGATAGTTTGGATTATCTGTGGCTGCTGCTTCTGATCGTGGTCGTGCGAAGCGTCGCAGGCACGCTGTTTTTTCAGACCGAATCATCTACGCTACCGAAATTTCTAAGCCGCCCCTATCTCAAGCTTGCTAATGAGATGACGGGCATTATCTGGACGATCACATATACCTTCGGCATGGCGAGCGCGGGCATTTTTATCCACTATTTCGGCGTGCGAGCGGCGTTTATTTTGGACTTTTGTTTATATGTTTTTTCGTTTTTCATCCTGCTACGGCTAAATTTCAAAGACCTCGCAAGAAACGCGCGAGAGCCGGTGTTTAAGATGCTAAAGGAGGGCTTTTCCTACCTGCGCTCGCATCCTTTGGTGGTGCATCTCATCGTCCTTCACGCCTTCGTAGCTGTCACCACCTACGACAATCTCATCGCGCTTCTTGCGAAGTATCGCTACAAAGAAATTTTAAGTGCCTCGCTAGTCATCGGGCTTATGAATATGTCACGCTCGGCGGCCGCGTTTTTCGGGCAGATATGGCTAAGCAAGATCGTAAACAAGCACACCTTTTTTTGGATTTTGCTGGGGCAGTTTGCGGGCATCGCGCTGTGGGCGGCGCTGGAGTTTAACTACTGGCTTTCGTTTGCAGGCATGATCGCGGCGGGATTTTTCATCACGACGGTGTGGTCGTATTCTTTTACGCAGCTGCAAAGCCACGTCGATAGGGAGTTTTTCGGGCGCGTCATCGCTTACAACGACATGGCGTATTTCATCGTCGCGACGCTCGTGTCAGCTGCGATCGGATTTTTTTTCGAGCTTGGATTTTCGCTTTCGCAAATCACCTTCGGCATGGGCTTTATGTTCGCAATCGCGGCGTTTTATTATAAATTTTTGATCTACGAAAAAATTTAAAATTTTAAAGCTATCTTTTCGGCGCGATCTCGGGGCGAAAGATAGCAAATATAAATAAAAAGCTCATCGTCGCGAAAAACACCCAGATAAAGCCGTTTGCGCCCAAAAATTTCATCATCGCGCCGATGATCAAAGGCGAGCAGAGCGACGCGCTCGAATAGATAAAGAGCATCGCCGCCGAAATTTGCACGCGCGAGGCGCCCTCGCCGGTGATGGAGTCGTTTGCTCGCGCGATGGCGAGCGAATATAAAGGAAAAGCGCCAAATCCTAACATCAACGCAAGCGTGCACGTTAGGATGAAGCTTTTAGCAAAAAATAGCGCCGCGCAGGCTACGATACCGATGGCGCAAACTATCATTATGGCGCGTTTGCGGCCGAATTTATCCGAGATTACGCCGCAGACGAGCTGCGCCAAAAACCCTCCGACCATCGCCGATCCCATAAATGCCCCCACGGAGCCCACTCCAAGCCCCGCACTTAGCACGAAAACGCTCGCCATCGAAAAAAAGCCGTTAATCAAAATGCCCGCGCAAACCACCGTCGCAAACGCAAGCGGCGGCACGATCGAAATTTGCGGCATCGAAACTCGCATACGAGCGGGAACTCTGGGAGGGTTGAAGCGGATTAAATTTACCGGCAGCAGCGCTAAGATGATGAAAAATGCGCTTAGCACGAAGACCTTCATCGTTCCGAAATTTAGCGCCAAAATTATAACTCCTATCGCAAACGCGCCGTAAAAAACCGCTTCGTAGATCGCCAGCACGCGGGAGCGGATGGAGTTTGTGATCTTTGAGTTTATCCAGCTTTCGATTATCATCAAAAGCGCGTAATAACAAAAGCCCAAAATAAAGCGCAAAATTGCCCAATACACGAGGTTAGAGCCTAGATCGTGCAGCATTGCAGCAATTCCGAAAAGCGCCGTAAAGACAGCGTATGCCCGCACGTACGAGAGCGCGCCGATTATCGAAGGCACGAAAAAGCCGCTAAAGATCGCACCTAAAAAGAAAAACGCCGAAATCGCTCCGATCTCAAGCTCGCTGTGACCGGATTCTTTTAGCATGATGCCCGCGCTTGCGATGACTAGCGCGTCGCCGATAAACATAAAGAAAATCCCCAGAAATAGGGGGCTTAGCGAGCGTGCCGCGCGCATAGATTCAAACAATGACTTTCCCTTGGAATTAAATTTGGCGTATTGTAGCCTTTTATTGATTAAAGCTCGGTTTTTATATAAAAATATTTGAAAAATTTCGATTCGGATAGAGATTTTAAAAAGATGCGAAAATTTATAAAGGAAAATAAAGCTAAAATTTTACCGCAGATGCCTAAGATCAAGTGCAGGTAGCGCCGAAAAGCCCAGCGTGCGATAAAATTTTACTGCAGCAGTTTTAAAACGGCGCAAGCGTTTAAATTTAGAGACGCGCCGCAACGAAGCGCTAAAAATTTAAGATAAATTTTAATCCAAGCATTAAAGCTCTAGTAGTCGTGCCTCGTCGCATCAAAGAGATGAGCTTTATTAAAAAGCCCTGCAGCTAAAACAGCGATCCGCGCGGCTAAATTTCAAGGTAAAATTTCAATCTTTGCGGATAAATTTATGCGGCTTACTTCAAAGATAAAATTTTAAAATTTCATAGAGCAAAACTGGGGCGCAAAAGGCGCGGAATTTAAAATTCTAGCCGTTTTGCATTATCCCTTTTAGGCTGCGATACTCCTCGCATTCGCCCGTTAGCTTCGCGTCGGTGCCGATAGCGAGTATGCGACCGTTTTTCATCACGGCGATACTATCGGCGCGCTCGATCGTGGAGAGGCGGTGGGCGATTACAAAGACGATTTTGCTTTGTTTGATCTTTTCGATGACGTTTGAGATCTCCTTTTCGCTTGCGTTATCCAGCGCCGAAGTCGCCTCGTCGAATATTAAAATTTGCGGGTCCTTATACAGCGCGCGCGCGATGGCGATACGCTGGCGCTGCCCGCCGCTAAGATTTGCGCCGAACTCGCTAAGCACGGTGTAAATTCCATCCTTCATCGAGCTTACGAACTCATAGGCGTTGGCTAGCTTGAGCGCCTCTATGACGCGCTGCTCGTTAAATTCCGCGCCGTAGCTTACGTTTTGCGCGATCGTGTCGTTGAAAATATATACGCGCTGGCTTACCAGACCGATGTTCTCGCGCAGGCTAGGGATGCTAAACTCGCCGATCTCGTCGTTGCCGTTGAATAAAATTTTACCGCTGCTTGCGTCGTAAAAGCGCATCAGCAGGTTCACGACCGAGCTTTTGCCGCCGCCGCTGTTTCCGACGAGCGCTAAAATTTCGCCCTTTTTGACGCTGAAGCTTATATCTTTCAGCGCCGCCTTGTCGCCGTAGTTTAGCGATACGTCGCAAAAGCTCACCGAGCCGATCTCGCCCATCTGCTTTCCGCCTCCGACGATCGTAGGCTCCAAATCTATGAGCTCAAACGTCCGCTCGCTCGCCGCGATGGCGTCTTGCATGTTGTTGTAGAGCGAGGAGACCTTTTTTATCGGCGTGTAGACCATAAAAAGCGCAGTAAGGAAGCTGAAAAAGCTGCCGATGCTCATCTGGCCCGCGATGACCTCCTGTCCTCCGACGATGATCACCACGGCGATACCCACGGCGCCTAGCATCTCCATGATCGGGCTTACCAGGCACGCCGTTACGACCGCCTTTAAATTTAGACCAAAAAATTTCTTGTTTTCGGCGTTAAATTTCTCCACTTCAAAGCTCTCGGCGTTGCTTGCCTTGACGATTTCGATGTTGGAGTAAATTTGACTGAGCGCCGAGGAGATATCGGAGGTTTTTTCTTGGGACTCGCGCGAAATTTTTTTCATCCGCTTTGCAAGGCGTGAGAGCGGATATATCGCGCACGGAAAGACTACGAGCGCGAAAAACGAAAGCTTTGGACTCTGATAGATCACGACGCCCAAAAGCCCTAAAATCGTAATGATCTGCGTGAAAAAATCGGGGATCATATTCGAAACTACGACGCGGATACGCTCTATGTCGTTGATCGTGCGGCTGATGAGCTCGCCCGTGCGGAAGCGGTTGAAAAAATCCACGTCCAGCCGCACGAGGCTTGCGACGAGCCTATCGCGGAAGCGGCGCACCGTGTCTTGACCGATGAAGGCGGTGAAGTAGTTTTGCATAAACGCGCCGCCGCTTTTCATCGCAAAAACCACGATGATCGCGATCGGAAGCGTGTAGAGATACGGCTCGTTTTTTTCGACGAAAATTTTATTTAAGACGGGCTCGACCAGCTTCGCGCTCGCAGCAGTCGCCACGCTCGTCATCACCATACCCAAAATCGCCAATGCAAACTGCGGCTTATAATCCCTAAAATAGGGCTTAAAGCGCGATAGTAAAGTTTTAAAACCGTTCAAATACAATCCTTTTTTATAAAATTTTTAAAATTTAAAATCCAAAAATTTATGAAATTTTAAAATTTACAATTTCAAAATTCCTGAAATTTCAAAATTTATAATTCCAAAATTCCTTAAATTTTAGAATTTCGGCCGCGAGGCAGCACAAATTTGCGCTACGACACGGGACTAATTTGCGCTTCGCAAGCTCGCTAAATCAACTCGCTCGCATGCGGCGACCGTGCGGACGACGCCGAGATTTAGCTTTTTTATTTGCTGCTTTCGAAGCGTAAAGCGCTTAAAGCGAGCGAGTTTTTATTCATCGCGATTTCTAAGCACTTTTTGCACGTCATAAGCGTTAAATGCTTTGAGGCGTCATAAAGCGCTACAAAGTACCGTATCGTAATTGCGTCGCGTTATATCGCTATTTTGCAGCGCCGCGCCGTATTGTGCTTTCGCACTGCCGCACCTTCAAAAAAAATCGCGCTGAAATTTACGCACAAGCGCTGCATTGCTGTTTCTGCACTGCGCCCATTCGCATTTTCGCGCTACCGATAAAAAATCGCGACTCGCCTTGTGCCTTCGCCGCCGCGTCGTGCTATACATCGCATCGCTCCTGCACCGTATCACTGAACAAAACCGCGCCGCCGTATTGCGATGCCGCAAATAAAAATCGCGCTAAAATTTTCGCGCGGATTAGCATCCTGATTTACGCTTCGCATCGTAAAAATCATAAAATTTAACGTAAAATTTTGCGATAAATTTTACGTTTTATTCCGTTGCGACCTCCCAAACTGTGCCGCTAGGCGTATCCATTACTTCAATCTTCATATCCGTAAGGCGCGCCCTGATGGCATCCGCGCAGGCAAAGTCCTTTTCCGCCTTTGCCTGCGCGCGCTGTTTTATCAGATCCTCGATCTGCGCCCTTTGCTGCTCGCTCACGCCGAAGCGAAAGTATTCGGTCTCATCCTCGTATAAAATTCCAAGGGTCTGCTTCGCAAACTCCAAATTTGCGGCGATACGGGCTTTTAGCGCCTTATCTTTCGGCGCGCGATCTAGCGCTTCGTTCGCGCCTGCTACGAAGCTATCGAGCACCGCAAGCGCGCCTGAAGTATTGAGATCATCGCTTAAAAATTCCATCATCTCCGATCTAAATTTAGCCTCCACGGCGGGCAGCTCGGATGCGGAATTTTGCCCCGCAGCGGGAGCTAAAACGTCACGGACGCGCTTTTTAAGGCGGTAAATTTTATCTAGCCTCTTTTTACTCGCAAGTAGATCGGTCACCGAATAATTAAAATTTGCCCTATAATGCGAGCTTAAGAGATAAAATCTCAACACCTCGCCTGGGGCGATTTTTAGGGCGTCTCCTACAAAAAACGAGTTGCCGAGGCTCTTGCTCATCTTTTCGTTATTTACTTGCACGAAGCCGTTGTGAAGCCAGTATTTGCTTAGCGCTCTATGACGGGCGCAGCGGCACTGCGCGGCTTCGTTTTCGTGATGCGGGAAGAGCAGATCGGCGCCGCCTGCGTGAATGTCGATGCAAAATTGCGGATTCCCGCTATCAAGGTGCGCTAAAATCATCGCGACGCACTCGCTGTGCCAGCCCGGGCGCCCTTTGCCAAACGGGCTATCAAACCAATTCTCGTCAAATTTCCACAGCACGAAGTCCTTCTCGTCGTGCTTAGCATCGTTCGAAGCGACGCGGGCGATGTTTTTACTAGCGCCCTCTTTTTTGCTGCTAAGACTTAGATAATCCCCGTCCTTGCGCGTATCGAAGTAGATGCCGTCACCCGCGATCTCGTAAGCAAAGCCTTTTTGAAGAAGCGAGGATATGAGTTCGCAGATCGCGGCGATATTTTCGGTCGCCTTGGGCGAAATGCTCGCGTCCGCGACGTTTAGCGCGCTCATATCCTGCAAATATCTGCGGGTGTAAAGCTCCGTGATCTCCCCCAGACTCTTGCCGGTTTCCGCCATCTTTTTTAAAATTTTATCGTCGATGTCGGTGAAATTTCGCGCAAATTTAACCTCATATCCCTCCGCTTGCAGCACGCGGCGCAGCAGATCGAAGCTCACGGCGCTTTTTGCGTGCCCCAGATGCGCGTCGTCATAGACGGTCGGACCGCAGGCGTAAATGCGCACCAACCCCTCGCTAATGGGCTTAAATGGGAGCTTCTTTTTGCTCAAACTATCATAAATTACCATAATACAAGCCTTTTAAAATGTATAAAATCGCCGCCTCGCCCGCACAAAGCGCCGCGATCGCAATAATTTTTTTTGCGCGGATTATAGCCAAAAAGTTATTAAATCCAAAAAAATAGAGATTAAAGCCGAGCAGAAACGCTCCCGTTATCGTGCTTGCAAACGCAAGTCCCACGGCTCCGAAGGGTTTAAAAAACAGCGCGCACAAAGCGACGTTTATAAAGACGCACCAGATCGAAATTTTCGCGCTTAGCTTCTGCTTCATATTTGCATACAGCCAGTGCGAAAAAATCCTAGATAGCCCAAACGGCACGAGCCCCACCATATACGCGCCGAGAACTGCGGCGCATTCGATGGAATTTTGGCGAGTAAATTCTCCGCGCTCAAACAGCAGCTGCGTGATCTCGTTTTGCAGCATCACGCCGCCTATCGCAGAGAGCCCGAGCAGCGCCAAAAGGAAGTAAAACCCGCGCTCGACAAGCGCCAGAGCCTGCGCGTCGTCGTGAGCTTTTACGAATTTGCTCATGCGCGGAAAGATCGCCGTGCTAAGCGCGATCGCAAAAAGCGCGAGCGGCAGCTGAAATATGCGGTTGGCGTAGTAGAGATAGCTTATGCTGCCGCTAGCAAGGAAGCTCGCAAAAAAGGTATCTATAAACGAGCTTAGCTGAAGCGCTGAAGCGCCGAGCACGCCCGCGAAAAAATTTTTATAAAAGCCCTGCGTCTGCGGTTTATCGCCCCGCGCGAGCCGTGCAAAGCCGCCCGTTAAGACGCGCAGCATGCCGGTGAACTTCAGCGCATAAACATGCACCGCAAGCTGTAAAAGCCCGCCCGCTACGACGCCGAAGCTAAGATAGAGCACCGCCGTGGCGCCGTCCTTACCGCGAGCTAGCAAAAGCGCCGCGATCATCGCTAAATTTAAAAGTGCGGTCGAAAACGCCGTCGTAGCGAAGTGATCGCGATACTGAAGCAGCGAGGCAAAGAGCGTAACGACGAAGATAAATGTAAGGTAGAAAAAATTTATCCGCACGTATGGCACCGCAAGACCGATCTGCTCGGCGCTAAATCCGTATGCCAAAACCTTAGTAAAAACGGGCGCGGCAAGCAGCACGAGCGCCGTTAAAAGCGCGATGAAAACGCTAAATTTTATTAGCACCGCTGCGGCAAAAATTCCTTTTTTGCGCGCGGCGGTAAAGCTAGGCAAAAAAGCCTGCGTAAAGGCTCCCTCGCCGAATAGTCTGCGGAAAAGATTGGGCAGTTTAAACGCTACGAAAAATAGATCGCTATAAATCCCCGCGCCCAAAACCGATGCGGTAAGCAGGTCGCGCACGAAACCCAAAACTCGCGAAACCAGCGTGCCTGCGCTATTTGTAAAAAAGCCTCTGAGCATAAATCTCCATTAAATTTTATAAAATGCCAAGGTTGATTATATTATAATTTCCTCTATTTTTTGATTTTGGAGAGAAATTTTTGCGGAATTTAGCCTTTTCGCTCGAAAGCTCGGGCGAGAAAAATACCCTATCACTACGCGGGCAGTGGAATTACAAAAGCTCGCGCTCCCAGCTACTTGCACTAAAAAAAGCGGTAAAAAATTTAAACGAGCTGGAGCTAAGCTTAAGCGAAATTTCAAATTTAGACTATTTCATGGCGCTGATGATCAAAAACGCCCTTGCCGGCAAGCGGGTAAACTTCACGGGTAGCAACGACAAAGCGCGAAAAATTTTTGATTTCATAAATGACGAATCGATCGATTTTGGTTGCGTACCGAAGCCTCTTGCGCCGGGCTTTTTCGCGCAGATCGGGCTTTATATCCACATAGGGCTTTTGGGACTGCTTTCTTTAGCTTCATTTTTGGGCGAGTTTTTCGTAAAGCTCGTCGCTATTTTTGCAAAACCTTTTAAATTTAGATTCAAAGAGACGGTAAATTTCATCAAAGATAGCGGCATAGACGCGCTTTTTATCGTCTCACTGACGGCGTTTCTGATCGGTATCGTGCTTGCTTACATCGGCTCGGATATGCTTTCTAAATTTGGCGCCAGCGTCTATATCATCGACATTATGGGTTCTTTGACGCTGCGCGAAGTGGCGCCTCTAATCGCCGCCATCGTCATCGCGGGCCGTTCGGCTTCGAGCTTTACGGCACAGATCGGCGTGATGAAGATCACCGAGGAGATCGACGCTATGAAGACGATGGGCTTTGATCCCTTTTATTTCCTGTCGATGCCGCGCATAATCGCGATGGTTTTTGTGATGCCGCTAGTTATTTTTATCGCAGACGGCGTGAGTATTCTCGCGCAGATGATCGTGTGCGAGGCGTATTTGGAGATCCCTTTTAGCGATTATCTGGATAGATTTAAATCCGCGGTTGAGTTCAGGCACTTTCTAGTCGGTATGATAAAGGCACCGTTTTTCGGGGCATTCATCGCTATCATCGGCTGCATGCGGGGTTTTGAGGTCAAAGGAAACACCCAAAGCATAGGCGAATACACCACGATCAGCGTTGTAAATGCGATATTTTGGGTCATCGCGATCGACGCGGTATTTGCGGTTCTGTTTTCGGAGATCGGGCTATGAAGGATCAGACGCAATCCGGCGAAACCTCGAAAATTATAGTCGCGCGCGATGTTACTACCGCGTACGGATCGCGCGTTATGCATGATTGCGTGAGCTTTAGCGTCAAAAGGGGCGAAATTTACGGCTTTTTAGGCGGTAGCGGTAGCGGAAAAACGACGCTGATGAAAACGCTCATATTCTTAAAGCGCCCGCAAGGCGGCGAGATTAAAATTTTCGGGCGCGATATTTGGCGCGCAAACGAGGCGGAGCAAAACGAGATTCGCCTAAAATGCGGCGTGATGTTTCAGTTCGGCGCTCTTTACAGCTCGATGAGCGTGCTCGAAAACGTGGGCGTGCTGCTGCGCGAATACTCTAAATTTAGCGAGCGCGAGATAGATGAGCTATCGATGTTTTGGATCCAGAAGGTGGGGCTTAAGAAGGAGGCCGCCGCGCTTAGACCAAACGAGCTTAGCGGCGGTATGAAAAAGCGCGTGGCGCTGGCTCGCGCGCTAGCTCTAAGTCCTGAAATTTTATTTTTGGATGAGCCAAACTCGGGGCTTGATCCGCTCAGCGCCAGAGCCCTTGATAGGCTTGTTTGCGAGCTTAGAGACAGCCTCGGCGTCACGGTCGTGATGGTGACTCATGACGTGGACAGTATCTTTGACATTTTGGATCGGTTTTTGATCGTGGATAATCAAAAAATTGCCTTTGAAGGAAACATCGAGGAGATTTCAAACTTAGAGAATAATCCGCTCGAAGAGCTATTTAAGATGCGACAAAGAGATTGAGCTTTGAAATTTACCGAGCTAAAATACAGCTCGCGGCGAGTAAAATTTTGAATGGATGAAATTTTGACGGTTGGAATTTAGCGGGCAAATTTTAAAATTTAGGAGCCGAAATGGATAAGCTTAGGCAAAAATATATCGCGCTTCAAAAGGCGTTTTGGGATACGGACGGCGATGCGACAACCATTTTGGGGCTGTATAAGTTCAAAGAGGAGCTCGAAAAATGCGATGAAAAAGAGGCAAAGTTCGTGCTCGTTGACGTTTATGAGTTGCTGGGGCTTAAAAAGAGCGCCTGCGAACTGCTCGGCGAAATTTGCGATCCGAAGGACAGAAAGCAGCTTAAAAAGCTCGGCTATCTGCGGCAATACGCCGTAGACGGCGATGCGGACGCGATAAAGCGCCCCAAAACCGCAAACAAAGCGACGCAAGCGAATAAAAAGCCAAAAACCCTGCCTCATTTTCGCTACCACCCGGATCCCTTTAAAACAGGCGTGTTCAAGGACGATGCGAGCGTGGTTTGCGAGTGCTGCAAGCAGGCGACGGGCGTTTATTATCGCGGTAGCATTTACTGCACGGCGAACGTGAAATATCTCTGCCCACACTGCATCGCTAGCGGTGCGGCTGCGGCGAAATTTGACGCCGGCTTCATCCAGGACGCCGACCCTCTGCCGCCTAGCACTTCGGACGCGCAGGCTAAAATCGAGGAGCTATTTCAAAGGACGCCCGGATATTTTAGCTGGCAGGGGGCGCATTGGCTCACGTGTTGCGACGATTACTGCGAGTTTTTAGGCGACGTGGGCACGAAGGAGCTGCAGGATTTGGGCGTCGCGGAGGAGGTCTTTGCCGAATACGCTCTGCGCGGCGAATTTGCGGTAGAGGACGTGCGTGACTGCCTCGTCGCAGGAGGCGATACGGCGGGCTATCTGTTCAGATGTCTGCACTGCGGAAAATATAAAATTTATGTCGATGCGAGCTGAAATTTTAAAGTAGCGACGGGACAAATTTTAAGCCTTTCGAGCTGAAATTTTAAAATTTAAACGGAAGCGCTTTTAAATTTTAAAATTTTAACGAGCAAGCGGCGTTAAATTTAAACCGAGGCGGTAAAATTTTACGCTAAAATACGGCGCGGCGATATTTTGAAATTTCAAAATCGGCGCTAAATTTTAAAATTTACGCCCTGCAAAATTAGGAGAAAAGATTGGAAAATAGAACTTCATACACGGTCGTAGGCATATTTGCGATGCTTTGCGTGACCGCATTGTCTGCATTTATGTGGTGGATGCTCACAAAAAGCACCCCGGGCGAGAGCTATCGCTCATATTTCATCCACACCAAGGAGCTTCCAACAGGGCTTAAAGAAAACTCTGAAGTCCGCTTCATCGGCGTAAATGCGGGCTTTGTGAAGCGTATCGACTTTGCCGATATCGAAAATGCAATCATCGAGATTGAAATTTCGGTAAAAAGCAAGCTGCCGATCTCAAAGGACAGCATCGCAAAGGTCGAAACTCAGGGCATTAGCGGCATCGCGTTTATAAATATCACCAAAGGAAACGGCGAGCTGTTCGCGCCGAACGATAGAAAGCCGATCATCGCGCTCGATAAGACGCTGCTCGATAAGATCGGCTCGAAGGCCGAGATCATCACCGACAGCGTGGGGCAGATGATATTTAAGATAAACACCCTTCTTTCGCGCGAAAACACCGAGAAATTCGATCGAATTTTAAGCTCGCTGGATAAATTTAGCGCGCTATTGGCGGATGAGGAGAAATTTAAAAATTTAGATAAATTGATGGCAAACGCCGACAGATTGGTTGCGAATTTAAACGAGCGCGAGAAGGAATTCGATAAGTTGCTAAACGATTTTGACGCCTTGGCGATAAGTGCGAAGAAATTTAGCGATTCGCTCAACGCCTCGCAAGCGGCGATTATGAAGCGCGTAGATCGCGGCGAGTATAATTTAAAAGAAATTTTAGACCCGACCCTAGGCGAGGCAAAGACCACGCTGCGCGAGTTTAACAGGGCCTTGCGCGAGTTTCAAGACGCGCTATTTAGGCTGGAGCAAGACCCTTACGATTTCTTTTTCAAAGACACATCAGGTAGCGATAAAAAGGACAATAGATGAGAAAATTTTTGATTTTAGCTCTTGCGGGCGCGCTTCTTAGCGGCTGCCTCGCGAAAAAGGCGACGCCGTACACCTACTACGAGCTCAAATATCAGCAGAAAAGCTGCATCCAGGCGGGCATCAAGCGCCGAAATATCTTTATCGACAATGTCGCGGCGACCGATCTCGTCGATAGGCGCGACATTTTAATAGTGGATTTTAGAAACCGAACGCGGTTCGCAAGCGACGCTAAATTTATCACGATGCCTAGCGAGATGGTCTATAAGGCGCTGATCGACGCCGCGTTTTCTACGTGCGGCTTAAATCCGATCTTCGTGCCCAAAGAAAAAGACCTGCGCTTAAAAACAAACGTCGTTGCGCTTCAGGTTAACGGCGATCAGGCGGTTATCACGATCGCATATGAAATTTTAGACGCGATCAGCTCTAAAACCTCCGGCATCATCACAAAGCAGGTCTTCGTGCCCGATCCGAGCTCGCAAAGTATCTTTAACGCTATGAATTTAGTGCTAAATCAGGCGATCGATGAAATTTTAAGGGCGATACAATGATAGCGGCGCTTGAGGGGATCATTACCAAAAAAGAGCCTACGCGCTGCGTTTTGAAGCTCGCAAGCGGCGTAAGCTACGGCGTAAATATCTCGCTAGGATGCGCCGCGCAGCTGCAAAGCGGCGCCAAGACCGAGCTTTTGATCACGCAGATCATCAGAGAGGATGCCGATTTGCTCTACGGCTTTTTGGACGAGAGAGAGCGAACAATGTTTGAGATGCTGATCAAACTTAGCGGCATCGGCGCAAGCACGGCGATGGCGGTGTGTTCGAGCCTCAGCTCGCAAGCGTTTATCAAAGCGATCGCTAGCGGCGATGCGGCGACGCTTACTTCAGTGCCCGGCATCGGCCCCAAGACGGCTCGCAGGATAATTGCCGAGCTGGGAGATGCGAAGCTGATGGAATTTAGCCCCGATCAGACCTATAAAGCGGAGGCGATCTCGGCGCTTGAGAGCCTCGGGTTTAAAAGAGAGCGCATTAATAAAGCGATGGTTGATTGCACCAGCACGAGCACGGCGGAGCTCGTAAAAGAAGCGCTTAAAAAATTAGCATAAGGAGAGATGATGAAATTTGGTATAGTTTTTGGCGGACAGAGCTACGAGCATGAGGTAAGCATAATCTCGGCAATCGCCGTTAAAAACGCGCTAAAAGGACAGAGCCTGGAGTTTATCTTTTGCGATAAGGAGCGCAAATTTTACCGCATCGAGGATAAAAATATGCGCGCGGCGTATTTTAAAAACGGCGAATACGCCAAGGCAAAGGAGCTTAGTATCGGCGCGGGCGGGTTTTTTGAAAGCGGAATGTTTAGCAAAAAAGCGCTGGATGCGGACGTTTATATAAATTTAATCCACGGCTGCGACGGCGAGGACGGCAAGATGGCGGCTTTGTTCGAGTTTTTCGGCATTCCTTACATCGGGCCCCGCATCGAAGCTAGCGTGCTAAGCTACAATAAAGTTTTGACCAAGGATCTAGCCCGCGCCGCAGGCGTTAAGACGCTTGAATACGAAGTGCTAAAGCGCGGTCAGACGCCACGTCTCGCACTACCTCTCATCATCAAACCGGCAAGGCTCGGAAGCAGCATCGGTATCGGCATCGTAAAAAGTAAGGCAGAGCTTGATTACGCGCTAGATCGTGCCTTCGAGCTCGATGATACGGCGATTGCGGAGCCATATATCGAAAATATCCGCGAGTTTAATCTTGCGGGCTGCAGCCTCGCGCAAGAGCTAAATTTAAACGGCGCAAATTCTGGTTCAAATTTAAACGCGAGCGGCAAATTTATCTATTCAAATATCGAGGAGCCGAAAAAATCGGGCTTTTTGGATTTTGATCGCAAATATCTCGACTTCGCGCGCCCGCAAAAGATCGAGCCTGCCGACATTGAGCCCGAGCTAGCGGGTAAAATGAAGGACGCCTTTACTAAAATTTACGAGCAGGGCTTTGACGGCGCGCTCATTCGCTGCGATTTTTTTGAAAAAGAGGGCGAAATTTATCTAAACGAGATAAATCCGAACCCGGGCAGCCTCGCAAACTACCTATTTTACGACTTTGCGGCGGTGTTAAACGCGCTGGCTGCGTCTTTGCCGAAGGCGAAACAGATCCCCGTAAGCTACGAGCTGATCACCAAAATCACCGCTAATAAGTAGCTAATCGTTTAAAATTTTACGCTAAATTTTGCGTAAAATTTTACTCCAAAAGGTCGAGTTATGATAAATCAAGACGAAATTTACACCGCTACCGAGATCGTGCGCAACTTCAGCACCGTTTTAAACAAGATCAAAAACCAAGAGATTAAAAAAGCCCTGATCGTCAAAAACAACAAATTTGAAGCCGTGATGATCAGTATGAGCGAGTTTGAGCGGCTCGAAAAGGCAGTCGAGCTACTCAAGGCCGTTTACGCCAAAAGGAGCGGCGGTGGCGAGTAAGGAGCTCGTCTGCGGCGGCGAAAGCTACAAGATCAGCTACGAAATTTCAAACCTGCAGCGCGAGCAATACATCCTGATTTTGCACGGTTGGGGAGCGGATAAAAAGCTTATGCAGCGCGCGTTTGAGGGCAAGTTTAAACGCTTTGCCACGGTATTTGTGGATCTGCCGGGATTCGGCGCCAGCTCGCAGCCCGTGCGTGCCCTAAACAGCGAGGATTATGCGGAGATTATGCGCGCCTTTATCGCGGCTTTTGGCAGGCAGCCCGTAGCGATCATGGGGCACAGCTTCGGCGGCAAGATCGCTGCATTGCTAGCTCCGCGCAATCTCATACTGCTAAGCAGCGCCGGTATCATCGAACCCAAGCCCTTTGCCGTGCGCGCCAAAATCGTGATTTTTAAAATTTTAAAAAGACTTGGTCTGGCGGGGCTTTGGCGCGCGTTTGCAAGCAAGGATGCCGCAGGTATGAGCAAGACGATGTACGAGACGCTAAAAAACGTCGTAAATGAGGACTTTCGCGATATTTTTTCCGCGCTAAGCCCGCAAAATGCGCTCATCTTTTGGGGCAAGGACGATCGCGCCACTAGCCTAAAAAGCGGCGAGCTGATCCATTCGCTCGTTAAAGACAGCAAATTTTATCCGCTGGCTGGGGATCACTTTTTCTTTTTGCAGAGCGCGGAATTTATCGGCGAGCAGATCGAAAAGGAGCTTGGCGGCAGCTAAATTTAACGATTTGGCGCCGCGCAAGGTTAAAACAAAACGCGATTTGTATAAATTTTAAAATTTAGCCGCGAAATTTTTGCGCCGCTAAAAATCGCGTTTTAGATACAAAAACAGATCGCGCGAAGGGCAGGAGCGAGGTGTAGTTTAAAAGCGTTTTATTGCAGCGCTTTAATGCGGCTTATCTTGCGGCACGCGTTTTAAAATTTTGCAATCTGTTTGCGCCAAAGATCGCAAACCGAAGCGTAAATTTAAACATAAAAGCCGCGAAGTATGCGGCATATATTTAAAATTTAGCGGCGTAAAATTAGCTCTTTGGGCGCGCAGTTCAAAACGCAAAGCTCAAATTGCAGCGCGCTGCGTTAAATTTTAAAATTTTAATGTGGTAGCGGATCGTTTCTGCTCTGTGTTTGCGGTTATGGTGACTGTAAAAGACGCGGCGAAACCGCGTGTGCACCGCAAAGCGAGTAATTAAATTTGGTCGCATAACCGCGTCATTGTATTTGCCGTGACACAAGGCCTATGTGTCGTAAATAATGCAAATCATCGCGCGAGATAGGGCGCGATGTCGCAAGATACGCAGCGTGCGAAAATTTCAGGTCGCGAAAGATAGATACGGCGCGGTATCGAAAACGCAGACGCGGCGCGGCAGCGTAAATTTATCTAGCGCGGCTCGTGCGGCCAACATGAGAGCGTGAATTTGCGAGCACGCGAATTTTGTAAAACTAGAATTTGCTAAGCGATAATTCATAAAATTTACAAATGAAGCCAAATGCCGGTGGCCCAACGAGCTTGCCGCATTTTGCCCGCACAGGCTCGCAAAGCGGGCGCGTAAATTTATAAAAAGGAATTTTAAAAGATGAATATAATATTTTTGATTGCGCACGCGGCATTCGTCCTGATGCTCGGCTTTTATCTGATCACCTGCTTGCAGTGGTTTTCGTACAAGCCCGCGCGCATCATCTTTCACTTCACCAAACCCGCATGGCACCTATATTTTTTGATTTTGCCGCTAGCGGCGTATTTTGGCTGCGAGATCGCGGCGAGCCTCTGTGCGGCTAAATTCGGCGCCGCGTTCCTCTATGCCTTGCACGCCGCCAAAATTCTAATCATCGCGGTCTATGCGCTAGCGCTTTATTTTTGGCAAAGAGGGCTAGATAAAAAGCTCGTCTTTACGCCGCGCGTGAAGCGATTTTTTGCGATTTTGGCGGTTTGTGCGTTTGGCTTTAGCGCCGCGTTTTATGCCGCGGGGGGGCCGATTTTGCCGATCTTTTTGCCGCTTGGCGCCGCTCTTGCGGCGAGCTTTGCTTACGAGCGGGCGCAGGCTGCGAAATTTAAGGCCGCCGCGCGCAAAAAACTAGCCCAGATGCCCTCCCTTACGATCATTCAGATCACTGCGAGCTACGGCAAGACGAGCATTAAAAATTTCTTGTATCAAATTTTAAAAAGCGACTTTCGCTGCTACAAGACGCCGCGCTCGGTAAATACGCTAGCGGGGCTAGTGCGCGACGTAAACGAGGCTCTGCCCGCAGATACGCAGATCTACATCGCCGAAGCAGGCGCCAGGCTAAGCGGCGACATCGCCGAGATCACCGAGTTTTTGGCGCCGCAGATCGTCGTCGTGGGCGAGATCGGCGCGCAACACATCGAGTATTTCAAAAGCATCGAAAACATCCGCAAAACCAAGCTCGAAGCGCTCACAAGCGCGCGGCTAAAGCATGCGTTTTTGCACAGCTTCACGCAAAAAAGCGCGGATGAGCGCGTCACAATCTACAACGAGGGACTAAAAATCCACGGCGCGGATCTGGACGGAATAAAATTTAGCCTTTGCTTGAGGGAGGATGAGTCCCTCGCAAGCGGCGAAAATTCCGCTCCGCACATAGAAACAGCCACCGCAGAGAGCGAAGGGCAGGGTGGTTTAAGCATAGATGCAAGCAGTGCGGCATGCGCGGAAAAAGACAAAAATTCTAAAAATTACGGCGCCGATTTTGACGATGCAAATTCCATGTCCCGCACCGAACGGAGTGAGCAAGAATTTTACGAACAAGCCGTCCGCGCCGCTAGCGACGATAAAATTTGCAGCAGCAAAGAGCAGGGCGTGCAAGAGGCTCCAAACGGGCGGAGAGAGCTATGCGAGAGACATGAGTTTTTCGCGCCGATTTTGGGTAAATTTAACGCCGCAAATCTCGCTGCATGCATAAAGATCGCGCGATTTTTAGGGCTTAGCGCAGATAAGATCAAAAGCCGCGTCGCGCACGTCAGCGCCGTCGAGCACCGCCTTGCGCGGCTCGATGCGGGCGGCAAGATCATCATCGACGATAGCTTCAACGGCAATCTAAGCGGCATGCTGCAAAGCTACGAGCTGATGCGAAGCTACGGCGGGCGCAAGGTCATCATCACGCCGGGCATCGTCGAGAGCACGCGCGAAGACAACGAGACGCTGGCTGCCAAGATCGATGAAATTTTTGATCTCGCGATCATCACGGGTGAGCTAAATTCCGAGGTGCTACAAAGTAGGATCGATCCAGCAAAAACTATCGTTTTGAAAGACAAGCGTGATCTGCAGCGAGTTTTGAGCGAAAATACGCACAGCGGCGATCTGATTTTGTTTTCAAACGACGCGCCGAGCTTCATTTAAGCGGCTTTGGCGATACGGCTTGCTCTGCCCGGCAACATACGGCGCGATTTGGTTGGGCGCGTTTTTTAGACAAAAGGCTTTGAGCGAGTGCGGCGGGTAATTTATAAAGTAGCGCGATCCGATAGGCGATTAGCTTGAGCGTGCGGCGCAATCTGTTTAAATAGATAGCCTGTGCGGCGAAATTTCGACACGTCGAGATCGGCTCGCGTTCGGTGGGTAAAATTTTAAATCAAAATTTAAAGGAAGGCTATGGATTTACGAGAAAATATGCTAGGGCAGCTGCGAGCGCTAAGTGAGGAGAAGCTGGCGAAATTTTCACAGCGCCTAATACCCGCGCCGCAGATTTTGGGCGTGCGCACTCCCGCACTGCGTGCGCTTGCCTGCAAAAGCTTCGCCGCTTTGGGTGGAGCAGATGAAGCGCGGCGCAAGCTGCAAAATTATAAGCCCGTTTTTCACGAGGAGTTCGTGCTAAAAGGCTTTTTTATAATGCTTTTGAAGCAGGATGAGACGAAATTCGCGCTCGCGAACGATTTTATCAAAACGATGCCTAATTGGGCGGTTTGCGATATGTTCGCTCCGAAATTCAGGGACGCCGCTTGTGCAGACGCGCTGCTAAAGCAGGCTAAAAACGGCGCGGGCGAGTTTGAGCGGCGATTTTTCTACGTTTATTTTATGCGAAATATGAGCGCGATCTCGCCCGAGGAATTTTTTGAAATTTGCGCCGCCGAAAGTGACGAGCGATATTACGTGCAGATGGGCGCGGCGTGGGCGATAGCCGAGATGTTTATCAAGCAGCGCGAGATCACGCTTGCGTTTTTGGCGAGCAAGCGGCCTGCTAAATTTATCCAAAACAAGGCAATATCGAAGATCCGCGATAGCTTTCGCGTAAGCAAAGCCGAAAAAGATGCGCTCTTGAAATATAAAATTTAGCCGCAGCGGCGGAGGCAAAGCGGGTTAAAATTTTAGCCGAGCGACATGCGGAATTTGAACAAAATTTTGCGGATGAAATTTTGCGGATGAAATTCCGCCGCGAGCTTTGTGATGGAATTCCGCCGTGAAATTTTATCGGTAGAATTTTAAAGTTAGTAAAATTTTATAGATGAAATTTCGCTTCGCCGCGAAATTTTAAAGCGGGCGAAATTTTAAAGTTAATAAAATTTCAAAGCCTGCAAAATTTCGAAGTCTGCGAGATCCATAAATCTCGCTCAAATTTTTAGAACCTAAATTTACGTATTGAAAGGAAAAGTATGAAACGATTAGAGGGCAAAACAGCCGTAATTACGGGCGGAAGCGACGGCATAGGGCTTGGCATAGCAAAGTGTTTCGCCGAAGAGGGCGCAAATTTGATCCTGCTCGGCAGAAGCGAGGAGAAATTAAAAATCGCGCAGGAGGCATTGGGCGGTTACGGCGTGAAAGCTTACGCCGCAAGGGCGGATTTGGCGCAAAGCAAAACGATAAAAGGCCTTTGCGAGCGCATTTTAGCACTACCCCTTAAGATAGATATTCTCGTAAATAACGCCGGACTGGGAAAATTCGTACCGTTTGAGGCGACCGACGAAGCGCTGCTGGACGCTCATCTAAATCTAAACGTCAAAGCGCCATATCTGCTTACTCAGGGGCTTTTGGACGCGCTTGCGGCTAGCAAAGGCTGCGTGATCAATATCTCGTCGTATTTCGCAAACAGAATGCTCGTGGGGCGCACCACGACGGCGTATTCGATCACCAAAGGCGCGCTAAATTCTTTCACCAAATCGCTTGCCTTCGAGGTAGGCAAACTCGGCATTCGCGTCAATGCCATAGCGCCCGGAAGCGTGCTGACGCCGCAGTTTGAGCGAAATTTAAGCGCGCTTAGCCCGCAGGGGCGCGAGGCGTTCGAGCAGATGGTGCAAAATATCTATCCGCTCGGCAAAATCGGCAGCGCGCAGGACATCGGCGAGGCGGCGGTGTTTTTGGCGTCGGATGCGGCGAAATGGGTCAGCGGCGCGATATTTGCGATAGATGGCGGGCTTACGACGAATTAGCCGCGGTTGGGTAGAATTTTGGGCGCGGATTTTGAAATATAAAATTTTACAGAGCCGAATTCCGCCGCGAGAAATTTTACTCGTAGAATTCGCAGCGGCAAATTTACAATGAAATTTAGCCACGTAGAATTTTACGGCGACGAATACTGCCCGTGAAATTCCGCCGTGGCGAAAACATAGAATTTTGCAAGCCGTGCGAATTACAACGTAAATTTTAAAATTTATATTGTAAAATTTTGCAGCGTGCGGTTTGGGCGTAATCTCGCGGCGCAAAATTTGAAGCTGCGATAAAACGGTGCCTGCAGGGCTAAATTTAAAAAAGCGGCGCCGGCAGCCGGCTTGAGATAAATTAGAAATTAAACGAGATTGGAGAGGGTTTGAGAGTTTTGTTTCTAGCGATTTTAGCGGTGTTTTTGCTCTCTTGCGCGGCGCTATTTAGCTCGTGCGCGGCTCCGCTGGCGCCCGCGGGCAACGCGCTTAGCGTATACGACATCTACTCCGTAGCGCGCGATCGCCGCAGCGTGAGCGAGGTCGCTAGCGACAAGCTCATCCAGACTAAAATCCAAAGCAAAATTCTATTTACCAAAGGCCTTAGCAGCTGGGATTTGGAGGTCGAATGCTTCTACGGCGAGGTCTATCTCATCGGGCTGCTGGATAGCGAAGCGATGCGCGAGCCGCTACTTGCTTTAGCTCGGCAAACAGAAGGCGTGCGGCGCGTGCATACCTATCTGCGCGTCAAAAAGCCCGAATATCCGTGCAATTCGTTTGAAATTTTTACAAATTTAAAGAAAAATCTCTTTTCCGACACCGACGTTTCGGGCACTGCGGTGCGCGTGGCGATCGTGGGCTGTGACGTGGTATTTAGCGGCGTAGTAACGGACATCGAGCACGAAAAGCACGCGATCTGGTACGCGACGCACGCGCCCGGAGTACAGGACGTGTATTCGTTCCTGCGCGTGGTGAAGGAGTAGGGCTGTTAAATTTGATTGCCCGCGGCACGTTAGAATTTTAACAGCTTGCGGCGAGTTAAATTTAAAAGATACGCTCGGTTTATTTTAGCTTGCTTGCGCAGCGCCCGCATGCATGAAATTAAAATTTTATCGGCGCGCAAGATAGCTGGGAATTTTAAAATTTGGCTCACGAGCGCGAGCATTAAGTAAATTTAAAGCCGCCTCAGACGATAATTTCGCAGATGAAATTTACGCCGCAAGCGCCCGCCGTATTAAAACGCTAGGTGCCTTAAAAGCGCGCCTTATTTAAAGAGCGGCTAAATTAGAGACGGCGCGAGCGGGCAAAATTTAAAAGCGCTGCGTTTTTAAAAGCGCTAAATTTAAGCGAGCTGCCGAGTTAAATTTAAACATCGCAACCGCGTGCATTACGAGCGAAAATGAGCTAAATTTAAAGTCCTGCCGCCGTTATCGGCAAAATTTAGCGCCACGGCGCGGGAGTTCGCACCAAAACAGATAATTAAAATGCCCAAGAGGGCGCAAAATTCAGTAAATTTAAGGAGAGAAAATGAGCCAAAGCCAAAAATGTACGCACCAAACCGCGTGCGAGCTGCCTAACGTGAGGCTGATCAAGCACCCGCTGATCGAGCATAAGCTCACGATCCTGCGCGATCGAGAGACCAATCCGTTTCAGTTCCGTATGCTCGTCGATGAGATCAGCTACCTGATGATGTTCGAAGCCACGCGCGATCTGGCGCTGCGGGAGGTAAGCGTGCACACGCCCGTGGCGCAAACCAGCGCGTATAAGCTCGCCACAAAGATTATGATCTGCCCGATTTTGCGCGCCGCGCTGGGGATGCTGGATAGCGTATTTAAGCTCATGCCAGACGCCAGCGTGGGATTTTTAGGCTTTCAGCGCGACGAAAAGACCGCGCAGGCGGAGTTTTTTTACGCCAAGCTGCCCACAGACGCCGCGGAGCGCACCGCAATCATCATCGATCCGATGTTTGCGACCGGAGGCACGGCGATCGATGCGGTGAAATTTCTGCTGAAAAACGGCGTTAAAAAGATCAAATTTATCTCCATCATCGCAGCGCCCGAGGGGCTTCATAGATTTAGCGAGATCTACCCGCAGGTCGAGGTTTTTACCGCGGCGATCGACGAGAGATTAAACGAGCAAAAATATATCGTGCCGGGACTTGGGGACGCGGGAGATAGGGTGTTTAATACGCTGTGAATAAAAGACCGATCAATAAGGATAAATTTACGTGAAATCATTTTTTAAATTTATACTTATAGCAATTGCTGTCTTAATTGGCAGTATATATATCTTTATTATCGTAATTATCGTAGTTGGCTATTTATTGTTGGCTCCGCCATTTGGGTGCGATCCATATGAAGCTTCTGAAGCATGTGATTATAAAGATAAAGAATTTGAAAGCGAACTAGAAGCTTTGCCTTCAAATTTTATAGATAAAATTTTAATTAAAAAACCCGTTTTTTGGGCAGGAGATTACCATTATCCAAAAGCAATAAATTTTCCTTACGTTTATATAAAAGATAATTACGGCGTTTGGATTAGATACGGCTATGCAGAAGCTCACGATGGAACAAATACTGATTTTTTGTTACAAAAAGAAATTCCCAATGATTATTATACCTATGACGAGAAAGATTTATCGCCAAGTTATGATAAAGTAGAGCAATTAAAATATTCCAAATATAATATTTACAAATATTTTTTATCGGATTTGCAGAAAGAAATTTTTTCTCAAACTATTCATTATGTAATACGTCGAGATGTATATAAATCTTCTGATGCATATTCTGCTCCCGGAACATCTTTTGTTGCGCCTATCGGAGCGGATAAAAATATAAAAATAATAAAAGAGCTACAAATTTTGTTAAAGAATGTAAAACTTAATTTAGAAAGAGGTAGGCTAGATTATAGAAACGGCGGAGCGTATAAAAATCTACGCGGCGATAAAATAATGAAAAAATTAGATAAGAATATATTTGAAATTAACGGTCAGATAATTCGATTAAATTTAGATAAATCAAAAGATATTAAAGTAATATGCGGCGAAGATATTTGCCTCGCCATAGCTCTTTTAAACGAGCCTTCAGACTGCGATAGGACAAACCCGACAGAATTTTATATAGCAAATATGAGTAATAAATTTTGGCTCAAGATAAGTTAAAAACTTTCAAAGGAGTTTTTAACTATGATTCTGCC
>CAUQNJ010000010.1:0-63551 GCA_963519515.1 uncultured Campylobacter sp.
GATGCGCTAGCACCGCAGCGCTCGCCGTCTGCGGCACCGCTATAAACGCGCCGCCTGCCAAGGCCGCAGTCAAAACGATAGAACCGAAAAAATTCTTACGCATATTCGCTCCTTTTGGGTAAATTTATCAAAATTTTACTACGCAAAAATCGCTTCAAAATCGCGCCCGCATAAAGGCTTGCTTAAACGGCAACCCTAGCGCTTTAAATTTCTTTAGTCATTATATCGCAATTTCACGGCAGAGCGAAATTTTGCAAGCCCATGCGCGGGCGGGCAAATCCACTGCGCGGCGGCTTGCGGCAAAATTTCACAAGCGGCGCGGACGAGGTACAAAACCTAAAGCGGAATTTCACCGCTTAATCCATTTTTACTCGCGCGTCTGCTAAAATTCGTCAAATTTAACCAAGGAGCGGCAGATGAACAAAGAGAAATTTGAAACGCTAAATCCTAGCGAAAAGCAAAATTTGATGCTTAAAATTTCAGCCGCGCATCCGCAGTTTAAATTTTTAAATTTGGCTACGTTTAGGTGCGGCGGCGACAGCTTCGAGACGGGCGTTTTTGATTGCAAGGGGAGCGAATTCGTTTTTATTCCAAGCGGCGAGCCCGTGCTTGGATGGGATGATTTCGCCATTTTGGATGAAATTTCGGCGGCGAAAATCAAAGAGCAGTGCGAGTTTTGCGGCAGCGAGCAAAGCCTACGCGAATACGTCGCGCAGCAGACCTCTCCGCTTCGCCGCGCAGAAATTTCCGCGATGCTAGCCGAGCGCAGGGCGAGCGAGCTTAGCTGGTTCGAGGCCGGCGCGGACGATGCGAGGCTTAAAGCTTACGAGCGCGATATAGAGCAGTTTTTGCGCGGCGAATACAAAAGCTCCTCGGTGCTAACCCTTAGCGGCGCGCTAAAGCTGGTGCGCGAAGAGGGCAAAATTCGAGCGTTTTTGTTTAGAGACGTGACGCACGAAGAGCTTGAGGCAAGCCTACAAAAGGACGGATTTAGCCTGCCTAGCGAGGATGAGTGGGAGTATCTGGCGAGCTGCGAGGCGCGCACGCTTTGGCGCTTCGGCGACGAGCCGGATCCGAGCGAAGTCGCTCTGCCGCACGCACAGCAGCCGAAAAATCCGAAATTTTCGCTATTTGAGCCAAATTTATTCGGGCTATTCATCGCCTCTGATCCCTACGCCGTGGAGATCGTTAGCGCGCCGGCATATTTTAAAGGCGGAGATGGCGGATGCGCGTTTTGCGGCGGCGCGTCTTTGTTTGAGAGCCTGTTGCCCGCTTCGCCATTTTATGCTATGGATGAGGCGATGCGGCAGGATAATTTGGATTTTCTTAGCGGCGGCGAGCTAGACAGCGCGATTTATAGGCGCATCTTTAGGCTAGAGCGCGAGCTGTTCTAGCCCCGCTCTACCGAAATGCAGCCGCTCCATCACGGATAAATTTAATGCTAAGCTGCGGATAAAATTTTAAAATTTAATCCGCGATCATTCGGCTTGAAATTTTAAATTTTACCCGCTGCGGCTAGGGCTTGGTTTTAAATTTAACCCAAGTCCCGAGCTTGCGCCGAAATTCCACCCGTGATTTATAGAAATTCCCGCGGCTCATAGATTTGCACGCCGCACGCGTCGCTGCTAGCCGCATTTATCATCGCGCGGGCGATACTTGCGCCGCTAAGCGGTCTAAATTTACCGAGCACGCAGGCGGGCAGCAGTTTAAAAACCGCCGCCGCGAGCCGTTCTAGCGGGCGAGCATCCAATCTCTCGCCCAAGATTATCGGCGGGCGGACGATCTGAAGGCTGTCAAAGCCGAGCTCGCTCACGCGCCGCTCAATACGCCATTTGGCGCGCAGATAAAAGCTTAGCGAACCCTCGTTCGCACCCGGAGATGATACGAGCACGAAGCGCCGCACGCCCGCTGCTTTACCCCACTTCGCCGCCGCATAGACGTAGTCCACGTCCACGCGTAAAAACGCCTCGCGCGAGCCCGCCTGCTTCATCGTCGTGCCCAGCGCGCAAAAAAATTCGTCAAATTTATTCGGCGCGATATCCGAGATACCCTCAAAATCAATGATCCGCGCGCGAAGCTTAGGGTGGCAAAAGCCTATCTCGCGGCGCGCCCATGCCCAGACCTCATCGTAACCGGGACTCTCGCAAAGCTCGCGCACCAGCTCCCTGCCTACGACGCCCGTAGCGCCTAGTACAAGAGCGGATTTTCCCATTTTTCGCTCCTTGAATTTCTTTAAATTTTATCGCGTTTTGGGGTCAAATTTAACTCCGGCGCTACGTTATTCTAAATTTTACGCGAATATCGTCTGCACAGCACGGCTCATCGTGCGATCTATAAATGCGTAAAATTCAAAGGCGCCTGCCTGCTCAGCTTGTCGCTACGAAGCTAATCAAGTCCTGCTCGCACGTAAAGAAGCAACTTAACAGCGCAAGCTATAAGTGAGCTTGCGCCTCACCCGATCCGCTATTTGGCGGCTGCTATATAATTAAATTTCGGTTCGCTAAGTTTAAATTCGAAGCTAGCCAAATCCACCTCTCCGATGCATGCATCGCTATCGTAAAGCGTGAGCAAAAATTCTGCCGTTTGTTCGCTGCTGTGGTATTGCGAAAACGCCGCATCGTAATCAAATCCGCGCTTTCCCGAAGCTACGTCGCAAAACTCGCTTTTAGTCGCGGCGGGAGCTAGAACTTTAGCCTGCATTTTGGCGTCTTTATCCTGCGCCAGCTCGTGGCTCAAACCCTCGGTGAAAGCGCTTACGAAAAATTTTGTAGCGCAATACGGCACGACGCCGGGCGCCAGAAAATAGCCGCCCACGGAGGAGATGTTTATAAGCTGAGTTTGTTTGCGTTTGTAATCTCGCGTAAATAAGCTCGAAAGTATCGCGAGCGCGGTTACGTTTAGGTCTATCATTCTTACCGTTTTTTGTAAATCCTGCTCTCCCACTAAGCCAAAATCCCCAAAGCCAGCGCTATTAATTAGCGCCTTTAGCTCGTAGCTTTTTAGCTCGTCCCAAAGCGCTAGGACATTCTCGCTGCGCGCAAGGTCGCAAATTTTAATGACTACGTCCGATTCGGGCACGATCTGCGCGATCTCGCCCTTTAAGTTTTTCAGCAGCTCCGCTCTGCGCGCGATTAGGATCAAATTTTCTCCACGCCTAGCAAACGCCTTTGCCGCGGCCGCTCCGATACCCGAACTTGCGCCAGTGATGACGATATATCTTTTCATTTTTTATCCTTTTTTAGATTCTTTAGTTTGAAATTTTACCGAAGCTCGCCGCGTATTTACGCGTGTGCTCGTCTTAAATTTGCAAATTCACCCGCGTTTTGCGAGGCGGTTATTCGTCGCTTATGGGCGTGCGCTTGGTATCTACCGCTTTGCCGTCCAGATAGTACCGACCGCCGGCGACGTAGTGAAGCGTTTTTAACTCGTCAGGGATCTTTTCAAACAGCCAGCGTCCGCCGTCAAAGATCCGCTCGTCCGCATACGCCGCGACGACCTCGCCGATGAAAAGATCATAGCTCTGCTCGTTATGAGGCTCGGGGATACGCTTGCAAACGAGCCATGCGGCGCAGCCCGCGATCAGCGGTACGCGGGAGTCATCTTTATAAAAAATTTCCACGTTTTTCATCTTGTCCGCGTTATCAAAGCGCGAGTTGTTTTCGGCGCCAAGCTCGCTAACCAGCTCCGCCTACGCTGCCGTGGGGATCTGCACGGCGAAATACCCGCTCTTTTCGATGAGCGTCCTCGTGTACGAGCCGTTGTGCGGCACGATGGTAACCTTGTCGTAGTCAAGCGCCTGCGCCCACGTTATCGCCATCGCGTTGACGTCGCCATCGTACTTGGCCGATATGAGCGTGGTCGCGCCGGGATTTAGGATACGATATGATTTTTGTAGATCGACTTTTATGATCGCCATTTTTGCTCCTTTGATTAAATTTCATCGGCGGCAGATACCGCAAATAACCGAATGCTTGGTATTAGCTTACCCTAAATTTAAGCCTTAGGCTCTACTAGATCGGCTAAACCTTGGTGCGCTTGGATTAAATTTCTCCGCAGCGCGCGAAATTTGGCTGACTTAAAATTTCACCTGCTATTTTCTGCGGATCTTATAGTCTTTGCCGCTTTTTAGCAGCGAAATTTTGCCGTCCTTCGAGACATAGTAACCACCCTTAACTTTGCTTAAAATTTCGCTCTGCGGCAAGCTCGCCCAAAAGATTTCTACCCTGCTTTTATCCACGGAAAATATCCCGTAGATCGCAAGCGTAGCGTTATCCGGATCGTCCAGCCTCACGTCCGCGATATCAAAAACCTGCACGCAGCCATTCTTAATCTTTGAAAAGCTCTGTCCCGCGGCGACCAAGCAGCCGTGCTCATCCGTGCCGCCGCCTATCATCGGCCCCTGCACCACGGGCACCTTGCAGACGCCCTCACTAGCGCCGCAGTCCGCAGCCGAGCTTTCGCCCCTCTTATCCATTGCGCTTGCCTCCTTGCCTAGCTTTGCGTCGTGCGCCGCGCAGCCACACAAAAACGCCGCCGCAAAGGCCGCGATTAAAATTTTACCTCTCATCTTTACTCCTTAAATTTACTCCGCCCTAATAAGCGCAAATTTACATATCAAAAAGGCGTAAATTAACGCTTCCTTAAAACCGCGGAATTTTACCGCCGCTCGGCTTAAATTTTATCCATACGCCCGCAAAAGCTCGCTTCGGCGCTAAATTTAAATCTCATGCGTCGCGCCCAAACAAAGCCCGATCTGCACGATGTCCCCATGCCGTTTTTATCGCAACGCCCGCAGCGCTTGATCGGTCAAAATTCCGCGTTTTGCTCCCAGATGCGCTCTTGCGACTTCGCATCCACCGCCGCAAGCTCGGCCAGCTTGCAAAATGCCTCCCAAATCTCCTCTCGCTCCATAGTGTCGATGCTATGCTTGGCGTCTATCGCGTTAAAAACGGCGATAAATTCTTTTAAAATTTCGGTTTTCTCGGTCTTAAGCTCGTCTCTTGCGGGCTTTGCTTCAAGCGCGCTTATCTTCTTATGTGCGCCCGCATAAACCCTCATCGCCTTTCTGGCAGTCGCCGCGCCCACGCCCTCTCTGCCGTCCCAGCGGCGCAGCGGGTTATTTAAATTTGCCGCCAGCCACTGCTTGCTTCGCGGCTGCTTGATTACGAGGCTTTCTATACCCTTAAACTGCGCTCTAGCCGCCTCGCAGGCGCCTTTGGGCACCGACCAGAAACAAAGGCGCTTTAGATGCGGCAGCTGCGCCCTAGTCGGAAAGCGTTCAAATCCGTAAACGTCGCTTAGCCAGACGTCTTTTAGGTGTTTAAATTTGGCAAGCGCGTCGATGTTTTTTAGCGTGCCGCCCTGCGCGTTAATAAAAATTTCGCGCAAATTTGGAAAGCTCGCCGCAACATCCGCTAGATCGACGCGCTCGCCGCGTTGCGAAAATATCTGTAGATCGCGCAGTTTTTCAAGCCCGCGAATGCAAAACCCGCCGCCCTTTAGCTCTAGCTGAACGCTCAAAAGCTCGCCGTCAAAGGGGCAGCGCACGCTTTTTAGCCGCGCGATATCGCCGTTTATCACGAGCCGCCACAGCGAGCCGTTTAGCGTGATCTCCTCCGTGCCGCTCGCATGCAAAACGAGCTGCTGCAGGTGCGTGCGCGAGATATCTAGGCTTTTACCGGTGCAGTTTAGCTCAAGCTGCGTCATTATCGGCGTCGCTTCTAAAAAATCTTTCAAATTTTCATCCCAAATTTTGCTTTTTATCTCGTAGCAAAACGGATTTTGACGCGCTAAATCGGCGTAGAATTCCCTGCTTTGCGGCTGCGAAATTTCAAGTTTTTGCTTACGGACGGATTTAAATTTAGCGCGGATCTCCTTCGGCAGCTCATTCCACGCAAGCTGCATATAGATCTGTTCGATGCTTTGCAAGCTCACGCACTCAGGCGGCTCGCAAATCAAAGCGGCGTTGCCGATAAAAACGGGTTCGGCGTCCAAAATTTCATCCACGCCGAGATAAAATTCCCCGCGCTTCCAAAAGTGATGATCGAAGTAAAACGGCTTAAGCTTAGCCGCCTCTTTTAGTCCGAGCGGCACGCTCGCAAAGCCGTCCAAAACAAGCGCGACTAGCCCCACCTGAGTGCTTAGGATCTGCACGGTAAAATACGCGTCCCGCCTCTTAAGCTTTACGGCGAAAAGATCGCCGATTTTGGGTTCGGTCATTTCCGTCCTTTAAATTTTAATCTGCCCGCGCCCGTTTGACGAGCGTGGATTTTAACGGAGCTGCGAGCTAAATTTAGCCCAAATCCGCTCCGTCACTAGGCGCTACTTCAAATCAAATTTCATTCACGCTCAAAGCTACTCACACCGCGTTTTAAGCGCGCTTAAGAGCGCAAAATTATCGTAGAAGCCCGCACCGCGGCTACCACCGATAAATTTTATCCTCGTAAGCGATCAGTCTAAACTCCTCTTTGTGGTTGCCGTTGCCGATCGTGTGGCTGTCTTGGCCCGCGCCGAGGCGTAGTTTATGCAGCCTGCCGCCGTATGTACCGACGAAGAGCACGCCCCCGTCCTCGCTTAACGCCATAGACTTTATCGTACCGCCCAGATAGTGGCGCCAAATTTTACGCCCGTCCTTGCCGACTGCCTTTATGTAGCCGTATGCGTCGCCGAGGATGTAAAAGTCCCGCGTCGCTACGCCCGCGTAAACCCTCATCGCATCGTCGATCAGCGTGAAATTTTTCTCGCCCTTCTCGTCGTACGAATAAGCCTCAACCTCCAGTCCGCGCTTTAGCAGCGCCCTGTCCACGCCGATCGTAACGCCGTTATAAAAATGGCAGGAGTTCGTGATGAGCTGCGTATCGTCCGCGCTAAAAAGACAAAAGTGCGGATACGCGCTCTGCGCGCCGATGCCGCCCAGTCGCTCGCCCTCGCGATCCATCAGGACGTGCTCATCGGTATCTTGCTCACCCGCGACGATTAACTCGTTGTCGTTTGAGATGGTCGCATTTGCCATGGCTATCTCGAGCTCGTATTCATCCTCGTCCTCGCCCTCATCCTCGTAGATCGGATGGATAAGCTTCGCGCCGCTTTGCGAGATCAAAAAAATTCCGTCATGGGCGGTCAAAAGCACCTTGCTGCCGTCGTTAAAGGGTAAAATTTCAGCCTCGTCGTAGATGATCTCCAGCTCGTGGCTAAATCTCGCCACCAGTTCGCCGCCGCTCTTGCCGTCGTAGCCCCTGATCAGCCATACCTCGTCTTGATTTAGCAGAGCGTAAATTTCGTTTCGCTTGGACTTGCCCACGGCGATGACGTCGTCCGCCACCTCGCTCACGCGGTCGCCCTCCAGCAGATACAGCGTCTTGCCGTCGTCGTTTGAGGCGATAAAAAGGACGTTCTCGCCGCGCAGAGGGCAAATTTGATCGATATCTCTTAGCTTTTTTCTCAACTTTTTATCGAAAATGACGTTTGATGGCGGAAAATCGGCTCTAAACTTCTCCGTTTCGCCGCGCTCGTTGGCATCCTTTAGCAGCTCAAAAACCGCCTCGCAAAGCTGCGTCACACCCTCGCGCTCATCGACCGCATCCTCGCCCTTGTAGGCGTCCCAGCCGTGCACCTCGGCAAAGGCCACCATATCGTTTACGGCCTTGGCGTATTTCTCGCCCTTTTCATTCCACTCCTTTTGACACTCCGCCTTAAGCGCCTCGTAGTCCTGCTCGCGCATCTTCTCTCCTTAAGCTTAGTCTGGCCGCCTCTTTTATGGGCGGCGCGTTTTATGAAATTTTAGCAAAAAGGGCTAAATTTAGAGATAAATTCCGAGCATGCAAAGCGCTTAAATTTAAGATCAAAGCATCTAGGCTAACCCGCGCTCTGCGGCAAAATCGGATTTAAAGCAGGACTTAAACCCGCAGCTTGCGCTAAAAACGGCGCCCGAGCAGTACGCAGAATCTGGCTCGTCCGTCGCGCGATTTTGCGCCGTAAGCGCCGTAATCGCGCTCATTGCAAACATCTTGTGGGCGCCCGCATAAGCTCTCATCGCCTTTCTAGCAGTCGCCGCGCCCACCCCATCTCTGCCGTCCCAGCTACGTAGCGGGTTGTTTAAATTCGCCTCTAGGCTCTGCTCGGCATTCGCCCAAGGCTGCCGCGCTAAATTTGATAAATCCGCGCTCATTCGTCAGCGCTCGGCTTATGTCATTCATGAGCTCCTTGAATTAAAGTTTGATGCGCTTAAAACTGAAATTATTATAACGCTTTTTAAAAAAAGGCGGTAGCACGATCCTGCAAAATCATTACCCAATCCTGCAAATTTTAAAAATTTTGAGAAATTTAAGTAAATTTCGGCTGCAAGGGTGGGCAAATTTGACGACTTAATTGGACGACCAAATTTGAAACGAAAAACGGGAGGGCAAAATTTAACGCACAAAAGCTTCGTATCGAAATTGAGGCTTTTATTTATTGCAATATAATTAAGATATTAATTTTAATTATTGATTAAGGAAGAAAATTATAGTATTCATTATAGGCTATATTTATGCGCAAATTGTGTATTTATGCTTACTAATTCGATGCAAAATAATCTTCTTTAAGGAGCAGAAATGAAAAAATTTTGGGGTGAGCATCAGGGCAAATCGACCATGCTTTCTTTACTGATTGCCGTCAATTTGTATGCAGCCGACGAGCAAAACACGAGGCTTAAAAAGACCATCATAACCTCGACGGGCTTTGAGACGCCTTTAAAAGACGAGGTTAAAAACGTCTACGTCATAACTTCGGAGGAGATCAAAGATCGCGGTTACACGAGCGTAAGCGAAGTGCTCGAAAGAGCTCCCGGCGTTTACATCAGAAATGCCGGAGAATTCGGCCTTGAAGAGATAGATATAAGAGGCCAAGGCCCTTATGCAAAAACAAACGTCAGGACATTAATAAACGGTATGGATCTTAACGTTTTAAAGGCCGGGCATGGAAACATCGCAACGCCCTTTAATCTCATCGCCGTCGAAGATATAGAAAGAATAGAAATAGTCCCGGGCGGCGGCTCGGTGCTTTACGGCGGCGGAACGACGGGCGGCGTTATCAATATCATCACAAAGAAAAAACCGAGCAAATTTTACGTAAACATCTCGAGCAAACTCGCATCATATAGCTACCGTGATGCTGTTTTGGGCATAGGCGGCCCGCTGAGCGAAGATCTGTTTATGCGATTTAGCGTGAAGGGTTTCGACTCGAAGAGCTATAGAAAAGAGGAAAAATACAAAGGATACTACCTAAGCGGAGCGATAAATTATAAAATAAGCGACGCTCAAAGCATCGCCATTACGCCGAGCTTTTATTCTCAAAAACTTAAAAACCAAAGCGGCCCGCTTACGCTGAAGCAGGTCAAAGCAGACAGAAGACAATCGGGCGAAACTCAAGATCCGCAAAAATACAACAAAGCCGATCTTAGCATCGATTACTCGATCGATTTTAGCGACAGCTTTCAAACGCGCATAATGCCCTATTATCTGAAAACAAGATTTCTTCAAGAGGGCGAGATCGTAGGTGGCGGCGGCAGAAAGCAGGCCTATCAAACCAAATTTACCGACAGAAAATACGGACTAAATTTGAAAAATAGATTCAAATACGGCAGCGGCGAGCTGGTGTTCGGATACGACTACGAAGACATATTCGATAAGCTATCTCAAGGCGACGAGCTGGGTAAAACCATCCATTCCGGCTATCTCGTCGAAAAACACGACTTCACGGATTGGTTTTCGCTCGGCGGCGGCTTTAGATACGAGCGAGCCTACTACGACGTGAAAAGGCCCGCAAGCAGGGCTCTTAGAAGGCCCGCCTTTAACGAGAGCAAGCACACCAATAGCCATGCATTCGACGTGGTTCCGAATTTCAAATACTCCGAGACAGGAAACGTTTATTTCAAATTTGAAAAAGGTTTCGTCTCGCCGTCTCCGCAAGAGCTCGTCGACGTCGTAAAAGTGGGCAACCACACCGAGTTTAAATTTAACAATCTAAGACCCGAAACTTTCAAAACCTACGAACTCGGCATCAAAGATACAATCTTTGGGCAATTCTTTAGCGCGACGGTATTTAAGACCGATACCAAAGATATGATATTTTTAAAATGGAAAGATCCCTTGCACGGACTCGGACAAAGGATATTCGAAAGGGAGTATATAAATTTGGACGAGGCGGAACGCTACGGAGCGGAGCTGTATGCGGAGCAAAGCTTAATCGAAGATTCTTTGAAGCTGAGCGAATCTTTCAGCTATGTACACTCAAGAGCCACCTTCGAAAGAAACGGCAAAAAAGAGACCAAAGCGCTGCCGTATGTAGCTAAAAGGAAATTCGTCTTCGGCATCGATTATAAGCCGATCAAGCAGCTCGATTTATACACGACCGTTAGGAATTATTCCAAAATTTTAAACAACAGTTACGAATATATGGGCGCAAAGACGCTGGTGGACTTTTCTGCAAAATATAAATTTACGAAAAACTTCTCCATAACCGGCGGCGTCAAAAATCTCTTTGACAAAAAATACTTCGCGTATTACGACACTACGGAAAATAGGGGCGAGGGCATTTATTATCCGTCCGCGGAGAGGAATTTTTACGTAGAGTTTAAGTATGCTTACTAAAGCGCTGAATTTGGGGCTTCTGCCCCAAATTTGCCGTTTAAATTTTAAAATTTAGCACGAGCTCGCCGTGTTTTTGCGAAGCGTCGTTAAAATTTCATTATTCTTTATCAAAAAACATATCAAATTTTATCGTAGCTTAATAAACGCGACGGTATAATAAAGAGCTATTAATAATTAATATTAGGATTAAAATGTTCGAATACGTACAAATCGGCGGCGCGTTTATGTGGCCGATATTTTGTCTATCGGTGCTTGGCGTTGCGGTGCTACTTGAAAAGGGTGCGTATTTTTTAGTTACCGAGATAGACGCCACGAGCTCGTTTAAGATCAAGCTTTGCAACCTCATCTTAGAAGGCGATTACGAAAAAATCAAAGAATTTTGCAAAAAATACAAAAACTCGCTTGCCAAAACAACACTTTTCGTCGTGGAAAATTTAGGCAAGGGCGCGAACAAGACGCAGATAGACTACATCGCCGAGGAGGCCGTCTCTATGCAGCTAACCTCGCTTGAGCGGCGCACGTGGATATTGGGTCTTTGCGCGAGCGCGAGCCCGCAGTTAGGGCTACTTGGCACGATAGTGGGGATGATCAAGGCTTTTAACGGCCTTAGCGGCGGTACGGACGCTCCGCTTGTGGCGGTGGGCATCTCCGAGGCGCTTTACACCACGGCGTTTGGGCTTATCGTGGCGATTCCTTGCGTGATATTTTATCTGATGATTAACAAGAAAATAGATTTTATCCTAAACGATCTAAACCGCATCATGAGCCTGTTTGGGCGAAGTTTTGAGAGGAGAAACTGTGAAGTATGTCCGCAGGGATAAGGGCAAACACGCCGGCATCTCGATGCTAAATTTGATTGACGTTATCTTCGTGCTTTTGCTCTTTTTTATGGTGACGACTTCTTTTAACAAGCTCTCTCACATCGACATCACTCTGCCTCAAAGCAGCTCCAGCCTAAACGAAGAGGAGGATAAAAACGTCGAGGTTTTTTACCTACTTAACGGAGAAGTACTTTTGAGTATAAGCGGCGAGCAAAAAAGCTTGAATTTGACGAATTTGAGCGGCGAGATCGCAAATTTAACCCCAAAGCAAAAAGAGAGTATAAAACTAAACGCCGACGAAGCGATCAACTACGGCGACGTGATAAATTTGATCTCGATTTTAAAAGATAGCGGCACGCAAAACGTCGAGCTAAACATCAAGAAAAAGCCGAAAGGATAAGCGGTGAGTTTAAATTTTACCCGTAAATTTCGTCTAAGGAAAAACGATGAGCGCGAGATCGAGCTTTAAATTTATCCCACTTTCGCTAAAGGATCCGAATTTAGCGAGTGGGGGCATGATGAAAAATCAGTCGCTGAAGGAAAATTTTAAAAAGATCGACGCAGGCGGCTACAAACACGGCGCGAAAGAAAAAGACAATGCGCCGCGGACCAACTATCAAATTTCAAAAAATCAAAGCTTATCCAAAACGCCGAATTACTTTGAGCCGAGCATTGCACCGAGCGACCTAAGCGCGCGGCAATCGGATGAAAACAGGCACGGCACGGGCGTTAAAAATTTGCTCGATAAAAAATACGATCTCTCCGCGAGTAATTATAGAATAGACAGAACGATCGGACAAAGATATATGCCTGCCGCTGCGCGGAATTATTACGTAGAGTTTAAGTATGCTTACTAAAAATAAAATTATCATCATTTTAGCGATCGCCACGGTTGTGCTCTGTATTTTCTCTCTCAGTCTCGGCGGCGCGGACATCTCGTGGCAAGAGATAGTCAAATTTGCAAGCGGCAGCAAGATCGATGAAATAAAAGAGACGATCTTGCTTGAAATCCGCCTACCACGTGTCATAATGGCCTTTTTGATCGGTATGCTTTTGGCTAGCTCGGGCGTGGTTGTCCAAAGCGTATTTTTAAACCCGTTAGCAGATCCATACATCATCGGCATCGCTTCTGCTGCGACGTTTGGAGCGGTCGTAGCGTATCTTTTGAAGCTGCCCGATTTTTACTACGGCATATTTGCTTTCATCAGCGCAGCGGTGCTTTCGGTGGTGATTTTTAAGCTTTCTAAAAAAAACAAATCCATCGCCACGCTTTTAATCATCGGTATTGCGTTTTCGTCGTTTTTAGGCGCATTTACGAGCTTTGCGACCTACCTCATCGGCGAGGACAGCTTCAAGATCGTAGCGTGGATGATGGGCTACGTAGGCTCGGCAAACTGGGATAAGATCGCCTACATCATCCTGCCGCTCGCACTGTCGATGGCGTATTTTTATATAAAGCGCTTTGAGCTAAACGTCATCTTAAGCGGCGATGAGGAGGCTCAAAGCCTGGGCGTGGACGTCGAAAAGATCAAAAAACGCCTGCTCATCGTCTCTTCGCTCGCGGTCGCGTTTTCGGTCGCGTTTACGGGCATGATAGGCTTTGTGGGGCTGATCATCCCGCACACCTTGCGTATGCTGCTACGCACCTCGAGCAACGTTGTTCTAATCCCCATCAGCACCTTTGCGGGCGGGTTTTTTCTGCTGGCATGCGATACGATAGGAAAAAGCATCCTAAGCCCCACCGAGGTGCCTATCGGAGTGGTTACGGCATTTTTCGGCGCGCCGTTTTTTCTCTTTTTAGCGATCCGCAGCAGCAGGAGTATCTGACGTGAAAATTAGCGAGCTTTACTTCGACTACGGTAAAAAGCAGATACTAAAAAACATAAGCCTAAGCTTTGAAAACGGCGAATTTATCGGCATTCTCGGTTCAAACGGCTGCGGCAAATCCACGCTTTTAAAAAATATTTTAAAAATTTTATCGCCCAAAAGCGGCATCATCGAGCTTGAAAGCAAAAGGCTTGAGCAATACTCGCTTAAAGAGCTTGCCAAAATTTTAGGCTTCGTGCCGCAAAAAACGGTATTAAGCATGCCTCTTACGGTCGAGGACATCGTGCTAACCGGGCGCTTTTGCCACTTAAAAAGCCAGTTTAGCGGATATGATAAAAACGACGTTAAAAAGGCCTACGAGATAATGGGGCTTCTTGACGTGGCGCAGTTTGCGAAACGAAACGCAAACTCGCTAAGCGGCGGCGAATTTCAGCGGGTGCTGCTCGCGCGCGCTTTGGTGAGCGAGCCTAGAGTTTTGCTGCTTGACGAGCCTACGAGCGCGCTTGATCTAAACTACGCCGTGGAGATGATGAAAATCTGCGAAAAGCTCACAAAAGAGCTAAATTTACTCTCCGTGGCGGTGATGCACGATCTGAATTTAGCCGCGATGTTTTGCGACAAGATCGTGATGCTGAAAGACGGCGAGATACGCTACAGCGGCGGCGTCAAGCAGCTTTTTACAAAAGAAATTTTAAACGAAATTTACGGTCTTAAGTGTGAAATTTTACAACACGGCGGCATGCCCTTCGTCGTGCCGATAAAATAGCGCGGCGGTATTTTAAAGGGCGGAGCGGCGTTCTGGTTAAATTTGAAAACGCTTTTGCAGCACTGCGGATCAATTTTATCGCTCAAGCGGCGCGTCAAATTTGATCCGTTTGCGAAACGAAAAACTTTGTAGAGTAAAAATAATTTTCAAAGGAGATACTATGAAAAAAATCGTTGCATTTTTACTTACTTTAAGCTGTTTTTTGGCAGCTTCCGCTAGCGCCCAGGCACCAAAAAAGCTCGTCGTGCTAGACCCTTCGATCGTTGAGATGATCTATATGCTAGGTGCTGATGATCAGCTCGTAGCCATCTCGTCGCTTCAGTTTTCTAAAATTTGGCCCGAGGAAAAAACGGCCAAGCTAAAAAGCGTAGGCACCTACACCAAGCCCAACATCGAGCAGATCGTCGAGTTAAAGCCCGATCTGGTAGTCACCAGCTTTCACTCCGCAAACGTAAACGAAAGTCTGGCTAAATTTAATCTAAAAACGCTCACGCTCAAAGCCGATAGCGTGGATGACATATACAAAAACATCGAAGAAATCGGCAAAATAACGGGCAAGGAGCAAAAGGCCGCCGAAGTGATAGAGGGTATAAAGACGAAATTCGCGTCATTTAAAAGCAGCGGGCTAAAGGGTAAGAAAATTCTAGCCGTGTTTTCATCCACTCCGCTTACGGGATTTAGCAAAAAGACGCTTCCCGGTGACATTTTTAACAAGCTCGAGCTTAAAAATATCGCGGACGACGTCGAGGGCTCGACGCCTATCGTTTCTACAGAGTTTATCCTCTCGCAAAACCCTGATTTCATCCTTGTTATCGGCGGTATGGGCGGCGACAATAGCGAAAATTTCTTAAAGCAAAATCCCGTGCTTAAAAAAACAACCGCCGCAAAAAACGACAAAGTGCTTAGCGTACCCTCCTCGTTGCTACTTCGCGGCACGCCTCGCATAGGCGAAGCGGTAGATAAAATCTACGAGCTGCTCAGCAAATAATGCGCTATTTTCTCGTCTCGCTGCTTTTAAATTTGGCGCTTTTGTTTTTGCCGCTAAACTCTCGCTTGATCGAGGATCCGAAAAAGGACGAAACGATGAGGATCAAGTTAAGCTTAAGCGAAGATACGAGCGAAAAAGACGAAGCGGCGGACGAGACACAGCCTCAAATTTTACCTGCTGAGCCTATGAATATCCCGCAGCCGCAAGAATTTGCGCCGCCGCAGATCTCGTCCGAGCCTGAGCCGATCAAATTTCAAGAACCCGAGCCGGTAAAGCCGGAGCCTCCTGAGCCAATCAAGGAGGAGCCCGTCAAAAAGGAGCTTCCGCCGCCAAAGCCCGAGCCTAAAAAGGCAAAAAAGCAACCGCCCAAGGAGATCCCGCCCAAGCCTAAATTTCAAAATTTAGCCGCGGCGCAAAGCTCGCCCGCGCAAACGACGCCCAATGCCCCGAGCGCAAAACCCGCCGCGAAAAGTAACGCGCCTCAAAGCAGCGGCGATCAGTCTTTTTGCAAAGAAGGCGTGGGCTTTAAAATAGAGCGCGAGCCCGAGACGAAGTATCCCAAAAAGGCCATTATGCTGCGGCTGGAAGGCAAATTTAAAGTCGAGGTGGATTTCAAATTTGACGGCGAGATAAAAATCCTGGCCGTGCGCGGCGAAAATAAAATTTTTAACGACGAGGCGGTGAAAATAACGAAAAATTTGGAGATCAAAGTATTAAAAGACATCTCTCATTGCGTCATCACCAAACCTTACGAATTTCAAGCGGAGGATTGAAATGTTTAAGACAAGACAAAAGGGGCACGCAGGCCCTTCGAAGGGCAAAAAACCGCAGGCGGCGAGCCGCGCGGAGCTGGAGGCGTTTTTGCAAACGGAGCCCTTGGAAAAAGACGGCGTGATCTACATCCACGTGCCGTTTTGCGATAATATCTGCTCGTTTTGCTCGATGAACCGCACCAAGCTTAATGACGAGCTGGACGATTACACGAAATTTTTACTGGGCGAGATCGAAAAATACGGCAAATTTTCCTATCTGCAAGGCAAAAATTTCCGCAGCGTGTATTTCGGCGGCGGCACGCCCACGATACTGAAAGAAAAGCACCTCAAGCCCGTAATAACCGCGCTTAGGGCAAATTTTAACATCTCGGACGACTGCGAGTTTAGCCTAGAAAGCACGCTGCATAATCTAAATTTAGGCAAATTACGCCTACTAGAAAGCCTCGGCGTCAATCGCTTCAGTATCGGCGTGCAGACGTTTTCGGACAAAGGCCGCAAGCTGTTAAACCGCGTAGGCGGCAAAAACGCCGCAATAAAACGGCTAAAAGCGCTACGGCAAAACTTCGACGGCATGCTCTGCACCGACATCATCTTTAACTACCCAAACCAGAGCTTAGACGAAGTACTGCAAGATGCACGCCTCATAGACGAGCTGAGCATCGACAGCACGAGCTTTTACTCGCTTCAGTTTTTCGAGGGCTCAACGCTCGGCAAAACGATCTCGCAGGATTATTACGACGTAAATTACGAGCGCGAGCTGCATAACGCCTTCGCGCGCGAGCTGTTTAGCACGGGCAATTACGAGGTGCTCGAATACACTAAATTTAACCGCAAGGGGCGCGACGAATACCGCTATATCCGCTTAGGACACCAAGGCGCGGACGTCCTGCCTCTGGGCAAAGGTGCGGGCGGGCATATAGGAAATTACGGCCTATACAACGTCAAAGAAAATATGCAAATGATCAGCAAATCTGACGATAAACAAAGAGCGCAAGGACGCTTTAAAAGCCTCTTTCAATACGATAAAATTGATCTGGCGCGAGTAAAAAACTTCATTGGCGATAAAAGCTTCGGCGAGCTGATGGAATTTTTCAAAAAATGCGAAGAAGCGGGCTACCTAAAGATAGAAAACGGCTTTTTAAACTACACGATCGACGGCGTGTTTTGGGGCAACTCGATCGCCACGGAGGTATCGAATATCGCACAGAAGGACTTTGAGTAAAATTTGTCGCACAAGCACGGCAAAGTGCGAGAAAATTTGCGCGGCAGCGAACGACGCAAAAACTCGAGCGCAAGCGATGAAATTTGACGAATTGAACAATATATCGGGGCAGAATCTTAAGCGGCAAGCCCCGTCACGTTTAAATTGCACGCAAGCAGTGGCGCAGGGTCGCAATTTAGCTTTAGCCCCCCTGCTCGCGCATCTTCTCTCCTTAAGCTTAGTCCGGCCGCCTCTTTTGCGGGCGGCGCGTTTTGTGAAATTTTAGCAAAAAGGGCTAAATTTAGAGATAAATTCCGGTCATGCAAAGCGTCTAAATTTAAGATCAAAGCATCGAGGCTAACCCGCAGTCTGCAATAGATACCACAAAATTCTATCGGTGCTGCGAAAAACTCCGGATAGAGATAAGCGGATGCGCTCCGCGGCACGACTTTAAAGCATAAGGCGAATGAGCGGCGGAACAGAGTATAATTACGCGCAATTCAAACGCTTAAAGGGAAAATATGAGTAAATTTATGCCTATTATAACGGGCTGCTTGCTTTGCTGGAACGCGGCTTTCGGCGGCGATATAACGGCGGGCTTTAACAGAGACGATGCCAAAAACGTAGTGACGGATAGTATTTACAAACTTATGTGGCAAGACGGCAAGGATATATTTGAGGGGGCGTATGACGAAGCCGTTAAATACTGCGAAAATTTAAATTTCGCGGGTTATTCGGACTGGCGGCTACCGAGTATAGATGAGCTGATAAGCATAACGAATAAAACTAAATTTAGCCCGGCTATAAATTCCGCTTTTAAAAACATAGCGAGCGGAGAATTTTTATGCTACCAAAGCTCTACAAAACATATTGACGACTCGTCTAGTGCGTGGGTCGTGGATTTTGTAGGCGGCAACGACGGCTGGGATAGCGTTTTCGCTCGCAGTTTCGTGCGGTGCGTGAGGCGGTATTGATTTTATAAATTATAAAGGATGGATAGATGAGAAAGCATATGGTTATTTTAGCGTTATTTTGCGCGTTCTTAAATGCAGATGTCCTAAATACGACTTGCTATAGAGATAATGATAAAAACGTAGTGATATGCGACGAAAGCAAACTCGGCAAGCTAATGTGGCAGGATGATGAGCGGGTTTTTATCGGCGATTGGAAGCAAGCGAAGGAGCGCTGCGAGAAGCTAAATTTCGCGGGTTATTCGGACTGGCGGCTGCCTAGGATAGATGAGCTGATAAGAATAACGGATAAAACTAAATTTAGCCCTGCTATAAATTCCGCTTTTAAATACGTAAAGTCCGATTTCTACTGGAGCTCTACAAAATTTGCCGACGGCTCCTCTCGGGCGTGGTTCGTGCATTTTAAAAACGGCTACGCAGACTGGAGCGGCATTTCCGATCGCCTCTTTGCACGGTGCGTCAGAAACGACTAATTCGACGCCTCGCGCGGCTAAAATTTGATTTTGTCTCATTAAATTTGAGGCTAGAATTTGACTAACTACCAAATTTTAGCGCGTCGCATCAAAGCCTACGCGCTCAATCGAAATTTTATGGTAAATTTTAAAAGCTCGTCAAAATTTGACGCAAAATTAGGCGCCGAAAGCGATTGATTTTAGCTTCACGCCTACGCGACAGCGCGCATTTTTTAGCCGCGCGATATAGTCGTTCATATAAGCCTTCGCGACGAACTCTTTGGCACGCATTTTGTGCCGTTTCGATGCATTTAAAGCCTATGCTTTCGCGGCGGAGCCTTGGAATTTTAACGAATGCGGGGATCTGGACGAGCGCTTGAAATTTTAGTCTTGAGAGATGATTTTGATTTCGTTCGCGCAAGATCCGCCAAAATCCGCGCCGAAGGGATCTTGGACTGTAAAATAATGATCTATCGCGCCGCATCCGTGCCCGATCTGCTCACTCCAGCCGAGCGCCCTGCGCACAAAGCCCTTGGCATGGGCGACGGCTGCGGGCAGACTAAGCCCCGCCGCCAGCGCGCATGCGATCGCGCTTGAGAGCGTGCAGCCCGTGCCGTGGGTGTTACGCGTAGAAATTTTAGGCGCCGAAAACTCATAAAATTTACCGTTTTCATACAAAATATCGACTGCGGAATTTGTCAAATCCCCGCCCTCTCCGCTCGGCTCAAAGCCCGCACCTAGAGACGCTGCGGATAAATTTTGTTCAAAAGAAGGCTCCGTGCTCGCCGTTAAAATTTCACATTCGCTAGTAAAATTTTCCTCCGCGAAATCCGCGCTCTTCGTCAGACCCGCAGAATTTTCGCATGCGCCGTTTTCGCCCATCTCGCGCCTAAAAGCATTAAAATTTTGCGCCGTATTTATTTTAGCCGCGCCCGCTTCCGCCGCAATGCAAGTCGCGCTCGCGCCCGTCAGATCGCCGCCTTTAATCAAAATCGCGCCGCCGAAAAACTGCGAAATTTTAACCGCTGCGGCGCGCATACCTGCTAAGTTTAAAATTTTCATCTCCGCCAAAACCTCGGCCTCGCGCACGTTGGGCGTGATAATCTCCGCAGTGGGAGCGAGCTCGTATTTTAGAGCATGCAGCGCGCTTTGTTTCATCAAAACTCCGCCGCTAGTAGCGACCATCACGGGATCTAAAACGACGTTTTTCGCGCCGTGCTTGCTCAGGCTCTTTGCGATGGCCTCGGCAACCCCCTCATTGGAGATCATTCCGATTTTAACGGCATCTGGAAAGATATCGCTAAAAATCGCATCGAGCTGCGCCTCTACAAAATGCGGTGGAACGTCCAGTACGCCGAATACGCCGCGCGAATTTTGCGCCGTAAGCGCCGTAATAGCGCTCATTGCAAACATCTTATGTGCGCTGATCGTTTTGATATCGGCCTGGATGCCCGCGCCGCCGCCGCTATCAGAACCCGCGATAGTAAGAATTTTTCTCATAAAAAGCCTTTAAAATTTTAGCGCGATTATATCGAAATTCCGCTATAATTCCACTCGGTAGATTATTTTACGGGCTAAATTTAAGTTTTCTTTATGTAGTTTTTATTATAATCTACGTTCGTTTCGTAATAACTATTACAAATACAAAATTTTAACCCAATTAGAGGAAATTACATGAAAAAAGTCGCCAGTTTGATTTTCGCAGCGTTTTTAGTTTCGGGCTGCTCCTATTTTGAAAAAAAGGAAGATAAAGGCGCAAAGCAAGGCGGCGAGGCTCCTGCGCTGCCGGTAGGCGTATTTACCGCCAAATCCGCCGACGTGCCGATAATTTTAAAATTTAACGGACAGACCGTGAGCGAGCTTGAGATAATGCTAAAGCCGCAGGTTTCGGGCACCATCGAAAAGCAGCTTTTTGAGCCTGGTCATAGCGTCAAAAAGGGCGACACGCTCTACGAGATCGACCGCTCGCGCTACCAAGCGGCGTTTGACAGCGCAAACGCTAATCTGCAAAACGCCTCGGCGGACTACAAAAGAGCCAAGGCGCTAAAAGCCAGCAATACGATCTCTCAAAAGGATTTCGACACCGCAAAGGCCGCGTTTATGGTGGCTGAAGCAAATTTTAAAAGTGCCAAGATCGATTTTGATCACTCGCTCGTGACCGCACCTTTTGACGGCATGGCGGGCGATACGCAAAAGGACGTAGGCGCATACGTAAACGTTGGCGAGGATCTGGTGCGCCTTAGCAAATTTGATCCGATCGACGTAGAATTCGGTATCGCGGACGTCGATAGACTGGAACTTGATGCAAATTTAAAAAACGGGCAGTGGAAGCAGCTGGGTCGTCAGGTAAGCATAAATCTCGGCGGCAAGGACTACAACGGCACGCTAAGCTTTATCGATAGCGTCATCAATACAAACACCGCGTCCGTCAGCGCCAAGGCTCAAATTCCAAATCCAAACTTAGAAATTCGCCCTGGAATTTTTACTAAAGTAATCGTCGAGGGCTTTTATCAGAAAAACGGCTTTAAAATTCCGCAAGTTGCGCTCAAACAAGATCTTAGCAACACCATAGTCTATGTCGTGCAAGACGGCAAGGTCGCTAAAAAAGTAGTCAAAATTTCAGCGCAAGATACCCGCACTGCGACGATCTCAAGCGGGCTGCAGGACGGCGATCAGATCATTTTGGATAATTTTAAAAAGATCAACGTGGGCTCCAAGGTCACTCCGGTGCCCGCAAGCGCCGATCCTTACGTAGCGGGACAGCCTGAAGCATCTCAGAGCAATGCGGAAAGCGGGAAATAATGTTTTCTAAATTTTTCATCAACCGCCCCGTTTTTGCCTGCGTCGTTTCGATCATAATCGTAATCGCGGGCGTTTTGGCTCTTAAAAATTCCTCTGTCGAGGAGTATCCACAACTCACGCCGCCGCAAATCGTCGTAAACGCTACATATAGCGGCGCGGATGCGCAAACGATCGCCGACGTCGTCGCAGCGCCTCTTGAAAACGCGATCAACGGCGTTGAGAATATGATCTATATGCAAAGCTCGGCAAGCTCCTCGGGCTCTGTTAGTATCAACGTATACTTTCAGATCGGCACCGATCCTGATGATGCAAAAGTCAATGTCAATAACCGCGTGACGCCAGCTCTTACGCTGCTTCCCGACGAGGTGCGCAGGTACGGCGTAACCGTCACCGAGCGCAGCAGTACGATGCTGGAAGTACTTGCGTTTTATGATCCTAGCGAGCAGATGGACGTCGTGGAGATGCAAAACTACGTGGCTATCAACGTCGTTGATGAGCTAAAGCGTGTGCCAGGCGTCGGAGAAGCTCAGGCGCTGGGCACTAAAGACTATGCGATGAGGATCTGGGTAAAGCCCGAGCTGCTTAAGACGTTTAACGTTACGACCGCCGAGATAATCGCGGCGATAAGCGAGCAAAACAGCCAATACGCCGTAGGCAAGATGGGCGAGCAGCCGATGAACTTAGGTAATCCCTACGTCTATGCGATCAAGCCCGAGGGTCGTTTAAAAACCGTTGAAGAATTTGAAAATATTATCATACGCGCGCAGAAGGACGGAAATTTCTTGCGCGTAAAAGATGTCGCCGAAGTCAAACTCGGCGGCGCAAGCTACAATATTTCGGGTAAATATAACGGCAAGGCGATGGTGCCCGTGCTTATCTTTATGCAAAGCGGCGCCAACGCCCTAGCCGTAGTCGAAGCGGTAAATAAGCGTATAGACGAGCTTAAGCCGAATTTCCCGGGCGAGCTGACCTACGGCGTCGCCTACGATACGACGAGCTTCGTAAAGGTCTCTATCGAGGAGGTTATACACACCTTCATCGAAGCGCTGATTTTGGTTATTTTGGTTATGTATATGTTTCTGGGTAATATCCGCTCTACGATCATCCCAACGCTCGCCGCTCCGGTGTCGATCTGCGGCGCGTTTATAGGAATTTACGCTTTTGGATTTTCTATAAATTTAATCACTCTTTTCGCGCTCATCCTTGCTATCGGTATCGTCGTGGATGACGCCATCATCGTGATCGAAAACGTAGAGAGAATTTTACACGAAGAGCCGCAGCTAAGCGTCAAAGAAGCCACCACAAAGGCGATGGGCGAGATCGTAGCGCCCGTCATCTCCATCGTGCTCGTGCTTTCGGCTGTTTTCGTGCCGGTTGCGTTTATGGAGGGCTTTACGGGAGTTATGCAGAGGCAATTTGCCTTAACGCTTGTGGCTTCGGTGTGCTTTTCGGGCTTCGTAGCCCTTACGCTAACGCCCGCGCTTTGCGCCCTGATCTTGCAAAAAAAGGAATCCGAGCCGTTTTTCTTCGTAAGATGGTTTAATAATCTTTTTAGCGCTTCGACTAAAATTTACGCGGCGGGCGTCGGCATGGTTCTGCGCCACGTACTAATCAGCCTCGTTTTTGTGGGCATCATCATCTATGCGATGATAGAGCTTCTTAAAATTACCCCTACCGGCCTGGTGCCTAACGAGGACAAAGGCTCGATTATGGCGATGACCACGCTTCCGTCGGCATCTACGCTGCCTAGGACGGAAGCCGATCAAAATTTTATTGCAAGTATCGTCAAAAAGCATTCCAACATCGTGGACATAACCCAAATCGCGGGATACGATATGCTAGCAGGAACGCTCAGAGAAAACGGCGGAGCGTTTTTTATAAAGCTAAAAGACTGGAAAGAGCGCCCGGGCGATGAAAATTCCAACTTCGCCATAGCCGCCGCTCTAAACGGCGAACTCTACGGCGCGGATCGCAACTCGATGACCTACGTCGTCACGCCGCCGCCTATTATGGGTCTTTCGCTTACGGGCGGATTTGAGCTCTACGCGCAAAGCACGACGGGCAAGAGCTACGATGAAATTCGCGCCGATATGGATCGCGTAACCGCCAAGGCTAATCAACATCCCGCTTTAAAGCTCGTGCGAACGACGCTGGATACCGATTTCCCGCAGTATAAGCTCTATATCGATAAAGAGAAGGTAAAGATGCTAGGCGTTAAGATAGCGGATATCTTTACCGTACTAAATTCCACCATCGGGCAGTATTATATCAACGACTTTAACCTCTTGGGCCGCACGTTTAAGGTTTATATCCGCGCTACGCAAGACTACAGAGACGATCCTAACGATCTAAAATCGCTCTACGTCCGCAGCGGCAGCGGCGATCTGATCGCGTTAAATTCTTTAGTGAGGCTTGAGCGCTCTTTGGGCCCGGATTCCGTTAATAGATTTAACGCCTTCCCTGCCGCGCTAATTATGGGCGAGCCAAATACGGGCTACACCTCGGGTCAGGCGATCGCCGCGATCCAAGAGGTCATAAAAGAGGAATTTCCTAACGGATATTCGATCGGCTGGTCGGGCTCTGCGTATCAAGAGGTCAGCGAAACCGGCAAGGGCGCGCAAGCATTCGTATTCGGAATGATCTTCGTGTTTTTGATCCTGGCGGCTCAATACGAAAGGTGGCTCATGCCGCTTGCCGTACTTACCGCCGTGCCGTTTTCGGTATTCGGCGCGCTCGTGTTTACATATTTCCGCGGGCTGAATAACGACATATATTTTCAGATCGGTTTGCTGCTTCTAATCGGTCTGGCGGCGAAAAACGCGATTTTGATCGTGGAATTTGCGATGAACGAGCACCTAAACAACCACCGCCCTATCGCTGAAGCTGCCGTAGAGGCCGCCAAGATGAGGTTTCGCCCTATCGTGATGACGAGCCTTGCGTTCGGCCTCGGCGTGCTTCCGATGGTTATCGCTACCGGCGCAGGCGCTGCTAGCCGCCACGCGCTGGGAACCGGCGTCGTAGGCGGAATGCTCGCGGCATCTACAATCGCGATCTTTTTCGTGCCGCTGTTTTTCTACCTGCTCGAAAGCTTCAACGCCTGGCTTGATAGACGCGGCAAAAAAGTCCAAACTAACGAGGTGAACGATGAAAATAAATAACGCTCTTTTAAGCGCCTTGACGCTTGGAATTTTACTCTGCGGCTGCAATTTCAAGCCCGTTACGCCGCAAAAGCAGACCAGCTTTAAGGCGGATTACGCAAGCACTAACGTTAGCACGCAGTGGTGGAAAAGCTTTAACGATCCGCAGCTAAACGCCCTGATCCGAAGCGCGCTGGAGCAAAATTCCGACTTGCAAACCGCGCTGAATAACGTCGAGTATGCGCGCGTAAATTTAGGACTAAGCAAGCTTGAATACCTGCCGAATGTAAATTTAAGCGGCAGCGCGGTGCGCCAAAATAATTTCGGCAACCGGCCCGATCGCAACTCCCACGGCGCGTATCAGATCGGCGCCGTGCTAAGCTACGAGATCGATCTTTGGGGGCGCGTGCGCAACAGCGTAGATTCGGCGCGATCGCGATTTAATGCGACGAAATACGACTACGAAACCGCCAAAAACACGATCACTAGCACGGTTGCAACGACCTATTTTACGCTACTGGCGTTAAAGCAGCAGGAGAAAATTTTAAAAGATAGCCTAAAAAGCTATCAAGATACGCAAAACTACCGCAAAAAGCAGCTCGATGCGGGCGCGGTTAGTGAGATCGTATTTTATCAAGCCAAGGCCGCGGTTCAAAGCGCCGAGGCAAGCCTCATAAGCGTGCAAAATCAGCTCTCCGCAGCTCAAACTTCGCTAAATATCCTAACGGGCAAGAGTTATGATGAAATTTTACGCGGCACGCCGCAAACCGCCGCGAAAATGCCTAGCGCGCCGCAGATCCCAAGCGGAATCCCAAGCGACGTGATCCTGCACCGTCCGGACGTCGCAAGCTCGCTCGAAAATCTGCGCGCAAGCAACTTCTTAGTGGGCGTCGCCAAGGCAGGCTACTTCCCTACTTTCTCGCTTACGGGCTCGGCGGGATACGCAAGCGGCGAGTTTGACAGGCTGTTTACCGCAAGCGCGAGTACATGGAATATCGGGGGCTCGCTCGTAGGACCGCTACTTGATTTCGGCCGCCAGAAAAGGCGCGTAGAGCTTGCAAATTTAGAGCAAAACGCGAGCTTCATCGCATACGACAAAGCGCTTAAAACCGCTTTCGGCGATGTTCGCGACGCGCTTATAGGCGTGCAAAACGCCAAATTAAGACAGGCAAGCCTCGCCGATCTCGTCGCTTCGCAGAGCAAAATTTATTCAAACGCCTCAAGCAGGTATCAGGCGGGCTACAGCGATCATCTGGAGTTTTTGGATTCGCAGCGGAACCTGCTTAACGCGCAACTAAACAAAGTGCAGACCGATCTTGACGTGCTAAACGCGACGGTGAATGCATACAAGGCGCTCGGCGGCGGCTTTAGCATCGAGGATAGCGAAATCAAGGCGCTTATCGGCGCAGATAAGGACGTGCAGCCCGATATGTCCGCCTTCCCGAAGGATAGAATTTTTAATTAGCTTTTTAAATTTATCGGCGGCGCGAAATTTTAAGATACTCATAAATTTAAAGCGCCGCCGAAATTTTACGGCGCAAGCGGATTTTGCAAGAGGTCTGCTTGCGCTTTTTAAATTTAGCCCTGCAGCGGGCGATGGATCCAAATTTTAAAAATGGTCTAAATTTCAGATAGCCGCTGCAAGGTAAAATCGCGCTCGGCTAGGAAGCGTAAGGCGGCCGGGCTTAGTGGCGCGGCAGAATTCCAAGCGCTGCGGTAAAATTTCCAAGCAGCACGGCGGAATTCTAATCGCTGCAGAAAAATTCCAAGCGTTGCGATAGAATTTCCAAGCGCCGAGTTTTAAAAATTTAAAGGCGAGCGGTTGCGCGCCGAAACGGAATTTGGCAAAATTTTAGATTTTCGCTATAATCGCGACTTTTAAATTTAGATGGGTGTCCGAGCGGTTGAAGGAGCACGCCTGGAACGCGTGTAAAGTGCAAGCTTTCGAGGGTTCGAATCCCTTCCCATCTGCCACTACTTCAAAATTTCATCCCCGCAAAGCTCTAAAATTTCGCTTTCCCACTCGGCGTAAATTCTATAAATTTAAAGCCAAATTCCACCCTCGCCGTAAATTTAACGATCAAAGACAAAATTTCCTCTGCCGAAAATCAAACCCCAAGGCCGCCTAAATTCTATCTCTACGCCCGCCATTTACCGATATTGCGCTAAAATTCCTTTTAAATTTTACTTTGAAGGAGAGAAAATGAGTAAAGAAAAAAGTTGCGCCTGTGCGCACGCAAAATCCCAAAACGTAACCGACGCGCCCGGCAACAACACCGTATTTATGATCTGGCGCTTTAACGCAGACAAAATCGCCTGCAAAAAGGCTTTCGAGGGTCTTTGCGCTCTGGTGATAAATTTAAACAAGACCGCCGTTACGAGATTCGGTGCGGCTAGCGAAACAAGCTGCGTGCTGGGCGTGGGCTTTGAGGCGTGGAAAATGCTCGGCTTGCCGAAGCCTTTGCCGAAGGAGCTAAAAAATTTCGAAGAGATTAGGGGCGATAAACACGCTGCGCCCGCTACCGGAGGCGATATCCATATCCACATCAGAGCGGCGAATCAAGCCGTTTGCTACGATATGGCAAGCGAGATCAGAGCCGCGCTAAAGGACGTCGCGACGTGCGAGGAGGAGATCTGCGGCTTTAAATACTACGACGGGCGCGCTATCATCGGCTTTGTGGACGGCACCGAAAATCCGCAGGGCGCAGATCGCGACTTTTTCGCCAAGGTAGGCGACGAGGATGCAGCGTACAAGGGCGGCAGCTATCTTTTTACGCAAAAATATATCCACGATATGAGCGCGTGGAACGCCGCGGGCGTCGCCGAGCAGGAGCGCGTCATCGGCAGATCCAAGCAAAACGATATCGAAATGAGCGAGGAGATAAAGCCTAGCAACTCGCACTCCGCCGCAGCCAACGTCGGCGACGATAAAAAGGTCGTGCGCGGCAATATGCCGTTTATGCAGGGCGGCGAGACGGGAACCTACTTCATCGCCTACGCAAGCACCTTTAGCACGCTGGAGCTGATGCTTGAGAGTATGTTTATCGGCCGCCCGCGAGGCAACTACGACCGCCTACTGGATTTCAGCACCGCAAAGACGGGCGCGCTCTTTTTCGCTCCAACCTTCGATATGCTGCAGGCTTATAGCGCAGAGTAAATTTAGCTTTAAATTAAAGGCGCGCAATGTTTTGCGATCTAAGCCCGTATCAGAGCAGGCGCTGCAAAGAGATCATAGAGGGCAAAGTCGAAAATAGTGAAAACGTCAGGGGTCTGATAGAGTTCATAGACGCTAAATTTAAAACTCGAGCGATCAGCGCGTTTTATGGCGCGGGCAAGAACTCGGCGTGGCTTAAGATCGTGCTTCGCTTCGATAAAGATGCCGTAAAAATCACCGATAAAAAGTGCATCGAGCGCTATCTCGCCCGCACGCCGCTTTACGCGAAGCTAAACGAGCTAAAGAATTTTTATATCTCGGTCGAGTCCTTCGAGTCGCAGATCCGCACCGATCTGATCCAAGGCGCGGTAGAGGAGCTGCTGCGAAACCGAAACGAGCTTTTAGCGCCGCTTAAAATTTGGTATATCGCGGCGGTGTCCGACGTGCCCGTAGTTTTTTATTTCACGAGGCAGGACGCGGCACGCCGCGAAGGGGGCGGAAAGATAGAGCGGCTGATAAGAAATTTTATAGAGAAAGCGCGGGATGCTAAATACCTGAGCCACATGAAATTTAAGCTCTATTTTGACAGCAAGGAGTTCGTGGATCTTGAGTGCGGCGGAAATTTGTTCTATTATTTTAAATAAAATTTTGCAAAGGAGCGAAAATGGATGCGAAGCTTTATCTAAACAAAGCAATAACGCAGCTCTCGCGAGGGCTTGAGGAGGGCGGCGTGCAGAGCCTAAAAGCAGCACTTGAGGGCGAAGGCGACGAGGTTAGCAAGACGCAAGCTCGCGTGATATTAGGCGAATACTACGTGATGAAAGGGGATTTCGCGCAGGCTAAGGAATATCTAGGGCCCGTGGCGCAAGACGCCGAGCGACTGCGAGATCAATACGATGACCTGCTGGATGATGAAATCTGCAGAGCCGATATGCTTTTGGATATGATCGAGCGCTTCGGGTTTTTGGCGGAGTAAAAGAGCAAGTAACAATCAATCCAATGCGCTAAGGATCTAATGTTGAATTGCATAATATATCGACAAAATTTAAACTTCTTAATAGCCTTATTTCAAAGTTTAAAATCTGTTATTGAAAGTGAACTTAGTGTATAAAATGGTAAAATTATTATATAATGAGCTTAATTATACTAAGAAGATACGAAAGCGAAAAAATTAATTTGAATACGGATAAATTTTATGGATCCAATAGTTATCAATATACAAAAGCAAATATTGAGTAAAAGTACTACGGATGTTCTTAGGCAAGCATATATTATTGCTAGAAAATTAAAGATCAAAGATTTTGAAATTTGGATTAGCAATGAGTTGAATGGGTATAAAGAAGATGCTAGTATTCCAGAGTATAGAAATATTTTTGGAGATATTAAAGGGTGGAATCCGTATCATGGTTGGGTTTCTGTAATAATTGAGAATATTGAAATGTATAATAAATTAACTATGTCTAAAATTGGACAAGGAATTCCAGGATTGGAAAATATAATCAATCGCTCTGAAAATAAGAGCATCATAAGTATAAATTTACCAGACTCGTTTAACCAACTTATAAGCGATGGTGTTCCAACTAAATATAGAAAAGAGTTAAGCCCCACTAGTATAATCGGCATTATTGAGACCGTAAAAAATATTATTATGGAATGGATATTAAAATTGGAAGAAGATGGTATTATAGGAGTGGATATGAAATTTACAGATGAAGAAAAGAAAATTGCAAGTGAAAAGAACTACACGGTAAATAATTTTTATGGCAATGTTTCAAACAGCCAAATTCAGCAGAATAGCAATTACTCTTCGCAAACAATTAATAATAGTTTGGATATTGATAAAATAGTTAAAGTCCTAGAATTAATTAACACCCATAAAAAAGACATTTTGGTATCGCTAGACAATCCAAAAGATTTTGAACAAGAACTAGACGCGGTTAATAATGAAGTAAAAAAAGCAAGTCCCTCTAAAGTAGTTTTAAGTCAATCGTTAAAAACCCTTAGAAATATACTTGAAGGAATTACTGGAAACGTTATTGCTGCAGGAATTTTATATCAACTTAAACTCATATTTTCATGAGAAAAAGGATTATAAAATCCAGCATTATACATTGCTATTCTGTCGTAAATACTTGAATGACCCAAAGTGGACAAATGCTAAAATTATTCATTCAAAAACGTGGAGCCGACGCAATTAAAATGAATTATTATAGGATGGATGACCAAGCCTACGTCTGCGTAGCAGAAAGTATGTGATAATCATCTATTTTGATTGCCCGCTTATTTTAAAGAATATGAAAAAAAGGCGGGCTCTCGTTAAAAGAGCTCTGGAGCGAAGCGGATGATTTTTACTGCTTTGATTTCGAGCTGTGAGATTGCAAGATTTTGTGCGGCGACACGGTAAGCGCACGCAGTGCAGTTCATAAGCGCAGCGGTGCCGATGCGCGGCGTACAAACAAAGGCTCGGACGAATTTGAACGAAATAAAATTTTGAAAGGACGCAAGCAGGCTCTGCTTGGGATAGCGTCGTTAAGGCGTGCGGCGCGAACGGCAAATTTAGTGCCGCAAAAATGCCCGAGTCGCTAGCGATAAAATTTTAAAACGGGGGCAAATTTAATGAAAAATTTAAAAGGCGAATCGCAGAAGTCGCAACAGCCTGAGCAAAACGGCGCCGAGCATCGAAATCTGCCGAAATTTGGCAATAAACCCCTCATCGTCAAAGACTACAACATAATAGTATTCTTTATTTATAACCTATTCTTCGCTCCCTTGGCAGTACCGGTATTTCTATACATAGGGGATATTTTCCCATACTATACGCCGTTTGTTTCCGTAGCATTCGCCGTCGTGTCCTATCTCAACAGCGCCCATACGCGCTTTGTTCATTTGACGGACAGGAGCATCAACTACGTCAATAAAGGCAAAATCACAAAATCTATAAAATTAGATGAAATATCGCTAATAAAACTCACCGCCACGCCGCTATTCGGACATATCGTGCCCGCTAGAAATTCCGCAGACATTGTGCTTTCGTTTATCGTGATAGCCGTCGCATTCGCCGGATTTTTACAGAGCCTTAGAGGATTTATAATTTTTATTATGAGCGCGGCGGCATTGGTTTTGCCGTTTTTCATCGCCAAACTGATTTTTTCAAAGATCACGGAGGGGAAATTTAGCTTTCGTGCGATCGATACTTTGATCATCTATGACGGCAAGGGCGAATTTATCAGTTTTATGATGAGCGGAGAGGACTTTGAAGGAGTTTGCCGCTACATGCTGAAAGAGCGGCGGATCAGCCCGTCAAAATTTCAAAAGCAGTTTGTGATATTTCAATGAAAGAGCCAATTAAGCGATATCGGCGTTAAAATTTAAAAAGTTATTTCGGCTCCTTAAATTGGTTGCAAGTTAAATTTGGGTGCAAATTTCGTGATTTGGCGTACGTTGAAATTTTGCGGCGCACGCGCACTAAAATTTTTATGAGTGCAGTGCGGAATTTTAAGGAGCGCGGCGTGAAATTTAAAATTTCGCGAAATGCCGTGAATTTCAAAAATTTCACAAAATTTTGCGGAGCCGCGAAATTTTAAAAGCTCCGCAAATTTAACTTTCGCTACCACCGAATGCCCGCTTCCAGCCAAAACTGCCTGCCCGCCTCATAGACCAGATCAAGCGAGGTATCGCTGCTGAGTCTTGCTTTGTTGCGCTTATTTAGGACGTTGTAGATGTCTAAATTCGTAAAAAATTCCACCTCGCCCGCCATCTTTTTAGCATATCCGATGCGCGCATCCCAGCTGTAGCTTTTGCCGAGATTGACCTTTTCGTATTTGTCGTATCTGGCGGGATACTTGCCCGCAGGCGTCTTGCCCGTGCGGGCGATCGCTTCTTGCGAGCCTTTAAACGATAGGAAGTTATTTACGCTGATACCGTAGCTTGGAATTTTCGTGATGATATTTAGGCTCGCAGTCCAAGGCCTAGCGTAGTCCTGCGCCGGAAGCTCCGATAACCTCATCAACTTCCCGTCGTATTCGACGATTTTTTCATCTTCAAGCGTTTCTCTATCAAGCTTCTCATCGTAGATGGTGTTATTGGTCTTCATCCTGATATGCTCAAAGCCTAGCTCAAAGCCGTTTAGCGTGCCGAAGGCCTCGTAATCATCGATCGTTTTAACGCCGAAAGTTAAAATTTTATTCTCGCTTCTGCCGTCGTTGGTGAAGGTCTGGTAGTTGCTTTGGTAGTTCGGATCCGGCGCTAGACCTAGATCTCTTCGCGTAGATTTGATGATCTGATCCCTGCCCTTGCGGCTTACGTATTTGCCGAAAAACTCGAAATTCCCAAGCTTTTGCTTTGCCCCAAATACCAGCTCATCCTCATAAGGCACCCTTAGCTCGTTAAATTTAGTTAGAGACGGGTCTTTTGGCGCTTGCGTCCAGTTTTGCGTATAGGCATTGCGCGGGCGCGTGTAGGTAGTGGCAAGACCCTCTCGACCCTCTCTTAATTTGTAGGTAAAGAGATTGCGCCCGTAGTAGCGGTTTGCACCGAAGCTAAGAATAGAATCGCCGTCGCCAAAAATATCGTAGTAGCTGTTAAATCTCGGCGCTACAGTCGTTTGTTTCATATAATCGTCCCTGCTTAATCTTACGCCCGGTCGCAAGGTAAGATCATTGATTTTTATCTCATCCTCCAGATAAACCGCCAAGCTCTTCATATCCACCTTGGTATTGCCCTTGTAATAGCTTTTCTGCGTAAAAAACTGACCGCTTCTACCGAGCCTCGCAAAAGAATCGTCTATAGAGCAGAGTTCATCATTCGGATCGCAAGCATTTACGCCCGCAGGTAGCGGTGCTATTCCGCTGGCGGTCATAAATTCTTTTCTTACATTAAATTTAGCCTCTTGCTTTTTAAACTCAAAGCCCGTGATAAATCTATGCTTGCTGCCGCCTAGATCAAATTCGTTAAACTCTAGATCTGCGTTGTATGAAAGGCTCTTTTGCGTCTGATCGAGATCCCCAAAGCCGCCCTCTATCGCCGAAGCAGAAAAAATTTTACTGCCCCAATTTTTTACGTTTGAGTATTGCCAAGCCCTGTAATATTCATTCTCGGCATCACGCGAACTCTCGAGCTTGCTGTAGGATAAAATTTGATTAAACCTAGCGAAATCGCCATCGTAGTCGGTTTTAAGCGCTAAATTTAAACCTCCCGATTTCATATCTGCGTATGAATCCTTGATATGGTCGTTAAACATCTTGTTTCGCTCGGGTGCGTAGGTTACGCTCGGCGTGATAGTTAGGCGGTCGCTTGCATACCAGAGCGCTTTTAGGAAGTAGTTGTCTATATTTCGCCTCTGAACTCGCTCGGTGATGGTCGTATCGGCGTTGTATCTTCTGTCGTAGGCCTTGAGCGGAATTTTACTTCTAGTGTTGGTGTAGCCGAACATCAAGCCCAGATCCTCGGTAACCGTGCCCTCTAAATTTAACCTCGTGATCCACTTATCAAATCTCGGCTGATTTAGAGGCGTAGCGGAGTTTTCAAAGTTTTGCTCGTCGCCGTAGATATGGTATCTAGTCCAACTATCCTCGGTGTGCTGCATCGAAAACTTGCCGTGAAAGCCCGCGCGCGGATCTCGCGTCTTAGCCTCCACTACGCCGCCGGTAAATCCGCCGTATTTTGCCGAGACGCCGCTATCGTGCACCTCGACGCTTCGTAAGAAATCGCTATCGATCGCCATACCTTGCGAGACGGAATTCATCGTATCAAACGCCGAAAAGCGCGTAGGATTGCCGCCGGGGTTTCTAGCGGGATCGAGATCGTTATTCATATTTGCGCCGTCGAGCATAAAGTTATTTTGCCAATACTTAGCGCCGTTAATGCTGATGTTTGCGGGGCTGATCTCGCCGAGCGTCGTGCTCTGGCGGTTCGTGGAGCTGAATTGCACATTTGGATTGGTGCGCAAAAGCTGCACGAAGTCGCCGTTGCCGCTAGGCATCGACTCGATCATCGTCCTGCTTATCTTTTGCGTACCGCCGTAGCTATCGCCGACGCTCGTAAGGCTCGAGTCGATGTTGCCGACGACGACTATTTCGGGAAATTTATAACTATTTATCGTCGCCGCCGAGCTTCGTGCCTCCGAGCTTTCTTTGGCAGCAACGCTTCTTGTTGCGTTATTTTCAGACGAATCCTGCGCGACGCTTAGACTGCAAAGGCACGCCGCGACTATTAAGGAGCGCGCAAGCCCCTCCCCGCAGCGATTTTGAGTGGATTTCTCGCCTTTTACGGAAGCGGAATAATTGCGGCCTGCGCCGCTTTTACATGGCTTACAGGCCCAAAAATCGACAATCATCTTTTCTCCTTTTTTGAAAATAAAAATTAAGACTGAGGAAATTTAGCCAATAATATTTTAAATTTCAATTAAAGTGATAACAATTATACGACTTATGCAATCAATAGAAAAAATGTAACAAAATAGCGATATATCGGCGAAATAAATCTATTTCAAAATAAAATTTATCTAAAATCTATGCACGGTACAGATGGGCTTAATTGAGTTTTATTCTTGGGTATATTTTTAAAGTACGTAAATTTGCGGCGCCAAAATTTACCGTGCAAGCGCCGTTAAATTTAAACGCGGCTAGTAAATTTAACGAGCAAAATTTAAACGCGCCGAGCCCACTAAAATTTCGGCGCATTTATCCTCACGGTTTCATCGGTGTCAAAAATATAGGTCTGTGCCGCCTCCGCGATATCCTTCGGCGAGATGGAATTTACGATCGTTTCAAAGGTCTTAAAATCGGCGATCTCCTCATTCCAAAGCGCGTATTTTACGAGCGCGTCGTTCCAAAACTCGGGGCTTTCGCGAGCGATGCGAGCCGTGATGATCTGAGATTTTTTAAAATTTTCAAGATGCCGCGCTACGTCCGATCCGCCGCCTGCGATTTCTGCAAAAATTTCTCTAATTGCGGATAAAATTTGATCCGTATTTTGTGGCGCGCAGGAAAACGAAATATGAAGGCTCGAGTGCTCGTAGGGGATACGGCTTAGGCTCGAAGCGACCGAAAAGCCGTAAGTGCGCCCCTCATCCTCTCTGATGCGCTCTCTAAGGGCCTCCTGAAGCACCGAAGCTAGGGCTGAAATTTTAATTGCGTTTTCAAGCGAGTGCGGAGCGGATCTGTTTATCGCGGTAAGCGCGATGTCGCTTCTAGGGGAGTTTTGATAGTTGCGCATAAAAACGTGCCGTCCGCTTAAGCTGCGAATTCCGTCATCTTTAAAATTTTCGCGCTCATTGCGAGCGGGCAGGTTTGCCAGATACTTTTTTATGAGGGCTTCGGCGTCTTTTAATTCAAAATCGCCGCTAAGCACGAAAGTATAGGATGCGGCGTTGCTAAATTTATCATAGACGATCTTTTTTAGCTCCTCCGCGTTAAGCGCTTTGATCTGCGCGGCGCTTAGAGGGCGCATTCGCGCATTGCCGCCATAGAAAAACTCGCTAAATTCCCTGCTAAATTTATACCCGGGCAGCTTCTCGTTTCGCGCAAGCTCGTCGAGCGATTTGATCTTTAAATTTTCCAGCGCCTTCTCGTCCGTGCGCGGAGAGCTAAGCTCTAAGTTTATCGCTTCCAGCAGCCATTTTAGATCCTGCGAGCCGCAGCTTCCGTAAAATCCGTGAGAGAATGCGGAGATATTTTTGCGGTAATTCACCTGCCGCCCGCTTAAAATTTGCGAAATTTCATAATTGTTAAACTCGCCCGCGCCGCTTTCGTTTGCAAGCATCGCGGCAAAACTGCCAAGCCCCGGATGCGCCAGATTGGACATTCCGCCCCTGCTTACCGCAGCGAACGAGATGAAATCCTTGCGCGTCTTAAGCGGCTTTAAGATCACGGTCGCGTTATTTTCAAGCAGGTAGGTATAAAATTTAAATCGCGACTCAAAGCTTTTGCTTAAAATTTTGCCCTCCGGCAGGTTTTTAGAAACCAAACTATCGGGCACCTTTTTATGCGCGGCATGCGTATTTATCGCCTTAGCGCCGCTTTGCAGCTTTTTAAATTTGGCCTCGTCCAGATTGTATCCGGAGCCGCTAAAGACGCTTGCGTGCACCTCGCCCAGATCCGTCAGGCGCCTAAATTCTAAATTTAGCTCCTCCAGGCTGATCTCGCGCAGCAGCTTTATTTCCAAATCACGCTGTTTTGCGGCGCTAGGCAGGACGGCTCCTGATTTTACGGCATGAAGAATCTCTCTTGCAAAAAACGCGGAATTTGCGCTTTTTTTGCGCTCGAAGGCGCTGTGCCGCGAACTGATAAAAGCATCCTTTGCGAGAGCGAAATCGCGCGCATCAAAGCCGCTATCTCGCAGACCTTTGATTAGCCCGAGCGCCTGCGAGATCGCGCCGTCAAAATCTCCGCCTAAAACGGCGACGTCGAAGTTATAGATCGTTTTTTGAAACTGCAAATTCGATCTGGAAAAATTAACGCGCAACAGCGCGCCTTCGCTAGCTTTTGCTCGCTCGTAAATCGTAAAAATAAGGCTTGAGATAAGCTCGCTTTTTAAAATTTTCCTCGCATTCGCCTCGCTATTTGGGGGCGCAAATTCCTCCCAAAACGAAATTTTGACGGAATTTAGCGATGTTTCATTCGTGTCGTAATTGTAAATTTTCAAACCCTGCCTAGGCGGAATGCCCATATCCTGGCGGGCGTAGGAGTTTGTATTTTTAAGAGGCGAAAAATTTTGCTCTAGCAGTTTTAAAATTTTATCCCTTTTAAAATCGCCCACGGCTATAAATTTCATAGACCTGGGCTGGTAAATTTTTTGATAAAGCTCCTTGATTCGCTGCGCGCTTACGGATTTTACGACTGCCATATCGCCGATCGGCGCGCGATCAAAATACGCGCTGCCGCCGTAAAGCTCCTCATCCATCCGCTCGTAAAGCCTCGCGATCGGCGTATCGCGGCTACGCGCCTCCTCGATTATGACGCCTCTTTCTTTTACGAGCTCGAGCGGATTAAACTCCACTCCGTCCGCAATCGAAGCAAAAATTTTAAAAACGTCCTTTAAATTTTCTTCGCTAACGGCGATGTTAAGCGTGTAGATCGTGCTGTCGTAGCCCGTCTGCGCATTTACGTCGGCGCCGAATTTCACGCCCAGGCTCTGCAGCTTTTTAATGAGCTCGTTTTTGCTAAAATCGCGGCTTCCGTTAAAGGACATATGCTCTATGAAATGCGCAAGCCCGCGTTCATTAGGGCCCTCATCAATCGAGCCCGCATCCACGATGAGATAAAAAACGGCGGAATTTTTAGGCACGGAATTTTCTAAAATATAGTATCTAAGCCCGTTTGGCAGCGCCCCTCGCAGGACGGCTTCGTCCCAATCAAGCGCAAAAGCCCCCGCACAAAACAGTAAAAATAGTAAAATTTTTCGCATTTAAGCCCTTTATTTTTCTAATAAAATTCGCTCGCAAACCTTTCGGCAGGCTCTTCTCTTTCGGCTTATCAATCTGCCCGCCTGGTCATTTTTTGGATTTGCTCGCCTCGACTCACTGGCCTGCGATATCTCTTAGATCCGCCTACTTTTAACCCGCCTGTTCGCTGCGCTAGTCCCGCTCTGTTTCACGAGCGTATCGGTTCTAGGCTTGCGCTACGCGGCTTCTCTCGTTTATTCTATCACTCAGAGGTACACAGGCGCATTTGATCTTTATCTGCGCGGCGGCACAGCAGTACGGCGCCGCGCTCGCGCAAGATAAATTTTGAAATTTACTTGCACACAGGCTAAATTTAAAAAGCGCGAGTCGGTAAATTTTAAAATTTTGCGCCTCGCGCGGCAGACTACTAGGCTTTGAAATTTCATAGCTAAATTCTGCGGCTAGCTTTCACGACCGCTTTTATATCCGGACGGACGAGTGTTTAAATTTAGCATCGTCCTTGCTCTTACTGCGCGCTGTTTTAATACTGATCGATCAAAAAACTTCCGATGCTTCATCCACCAATACGGCCGCAATGCACTCGAGTTTAACACGAACCGACTAAAAGCTGCTCGGCATATTTTGACACCTGCTGCCGTATAACATTTGGCGCGCGCACGAGCTGCCGCCCACGCCGCCTACTGCGAAATAAAATTTTAGCCTAAAGAGCATTAAATGAAAATTAGTATAGATAAAATGTGAAAATTTGAAGTTAAAATGGAATTTCGGATTAGATTAAAATGGCCGGGAGATAGGGATTCGAACCCCAGGAGGCTTTCACCTCAACGGTTTTCAAGACCGCCGCTTTCGACCGCTCAGCCATCTCCCGATTACGGGCGGGTAGACCCCGCCGTAGATTCGCGCAGATCAAGACCTACACGCGCAATTTATTCGGTTTTTTCTCCGACCCACTCGGCGCCGTTGTGAACCTTTTCTTTGGTCCATTGAGCCGCGTTGCGAGAGTCCTCTTTTACGCCGTGCCAAGTATTAGAGCACCCGCTAAAAGCCATCAATGCCAAAAGAGCCGCTAGTATGTATCTCATAATAACTCCTTTTTAGGATCTGGAGGCGACACCCGGATTCGAACCGGGGATCAAAGCTTTGCAGGCTCATGCCTTACCACTTGGCTATGTCGCCACGCCGGCTTATTAGGTGGTGCCCGGAGCCGGACTTGAACCGGCACGGAAAAAATTCCGAGGGATTTTAAGTCCCTTGCGTCTACCGATTCCGCCATCCGGGCACATTTAATACAAAAACAGAATGTAAAATGGAGCGGGAAACGAGAGTCGAACTCGCGACATCAACCATGGCAAGGTTGCGCTCTACCACTGAGCTATTCCCGCGCAAAGAAATGAAATATTACCCAATGCAAGCTTAAAATTTCATTTTATAGCGGCTTTTGCGGAGAAAATTTTGGCGTAGCGCCGGAATTTAAAAATTTTGTAAGTAAAATAATGTAAAATTACAAAATCTTTATTGGGGTTATAGCTCAGCTGGGAGAGCGCTTGAATGGCATTCAAGAGGTCGGCGGTTCGATCCCGCTTAACTCCACCATTTAAGCTATTTTTAGGTTTTAATCACTTCTTTTAAATCTCTTTTACTTCCTTTAAATACCGATATTTAGGGCTTTTTAGTAATTTTTGATTATTTTTGTTTCTTTTTGTGTTATACTTATTTTCGAATAATTCAGTTAGTTATTGGTTTAGTTAAAACCTATTAGGTCAGTTTCACGTAAAGGTCGATAAAATGGCAAATGTAGCAAAACGAACCCTACAAGACAAAGACATACGAAATCTTGAAATAAAATCAAAGCAATACATAAAAGCCGTCGGCAATCCAAAAGGGCAATATTTATCCCTTGATAATTTTACGGATATTGTAAAAATAGAAGCTGAAATTATTAAACTAATAAGTGATGATTTAAGCGATTATGCGCTTTATAAACAGTTTGAAAATTCAGAAATTACTAAAAGAGAAGTTTCGACAGCTGGATATTATTGCCATTTCGAGTGTAAAAAAATATTAGAAAAAAGCAAAAACAACGGTTTTGTCGGCAATGTAAATTTAATGCTTTCTGGTGAAAATATTGGAGGAGCAATGGTCTTTTTGGAAAATGGAATTTTAAAAATGTTAGAATGCTACTTTTGGGAAGAGAATAATTTTTTTGAGAACATGGTAAATAATAACTAAAAACAAAGTCCCCGAAAATCCGTCAAATAAAGCAAACTATGCTCAATCTGTAAAATCATAGTTCTTATACTTGCACTCTCCCTGAGTGAAACTCCTTTGAAAGTTTTTAACTTATCCCAAATCAAAATAAATTGATTTCATTCTTTATGCTTTTGCTTTTATAATAATACTTTTATATTTTTTGTATTACAATACCGAAAATTTTTTCAAGGAGCGATGATGAAGAATTTTTTTAAAATTTTAATCTTGAGTTTGCTTTTTTTAAGCACCGCTTTTGGCGCCAAAATTCCACAAGATACGATTATCGTGGGGATCGAAGCCGAGACGCCGCGCATAAATCCGCTTTATGACGAGGATCACGATCCGACGCTTTCGCTTGTGTTTTCCGGCCTTACGAACCACGACGAAAACTCAAATTTAGTCCCGGAGCTTGCGACCTCGTGGAAGGTTAGCGAGGACGGCAAGGTTTATGAATTCGTGCTTAGAGAGGATGTTTTGTGGCATGACGGGGTAAAATTCGGCCCGCAGGACGTTAAATTTACGATCGAGGCGGCAAAAGACGAGAAGCTAAACGCTCCTGCGATATCAAACTACGAGATGGTAAAAAGCGTTGAGATAACGGGTCCGAATAGCGTAAAGATCACGCTAAGCGAGCCGTTTCCGCCATTTTTAGATACGCTTAGTTTCGGTATGCTGCCGAAGCACATCTTAGAGGGCAAAGACATCAACAGCGACGAGTTTAACAACAAACCAGTAGGAACGGGAGCCTATAAAGTTACCGAGTGGAAAAAGGGTGAGTATATAAAATTCGCCGCTAACGATAAATTTTATAAAGGCGCTCCGAAAACTAAAAATATCTTCTTAAAAGTCCTAGCCGATGCGAATATCAGGCTGCTTCAGTTAAAAAGCGGCGAAATCGATGCCGCGCTAATCGATCCAAGCGGCGTAAAATCGGTAGAAAAAAGCAAAACTCTCAAGGTTCTTCGTTTTGCGAGCGCCGATTACAGGGCGTTGATGTTTAATATGAACGATGAGCTTTTCAAAGATAAAAATGTAAGAAAAGCGATAAATTACGCCGTAGATAAGTCAAGCTTCGTCAATATTTTGCTTCACGGATACGGCTTTGAGGCGCACAACCCGATTCAAACAAGCTGGGCAAATAGCGATGACAAGGAGCTTATGTTTAAATACGACCCGAAAAAGGCGGACGAGCTTTTAAAACAGAGCGGCTGGAGCAAAAACAAAAAAGGCTTTTATGAAAAAGACGGCAAAACCCTCGGCTTTGAAATTTTAGCCTTTAATACGGATCCGTTTAGAGTATCGCTAGCAAAGGCTCTTAGCAGCGAGCTGGTAAAATTTGGAATCGACGCCAAAGCATACGGCAAGCCTAAAACCGCTTTTGAAATTTCTAAAGTGCAGAGTTTCGTAATCGGCTGGGGCAGCCCTTTTGACCCTGATTTTCATACGTATAGAATTTTCGGGAGTTTTGCCGACGTAGATAAAAATGAAAACGGCTGGAACTACAGCCACTATAGCGACGAAGCCGTCGATAAGGCTCTAAAAAGCGCAAGAAGCACTCAAAATATGGATGAGAGAAAGAAATTCTACAAAGAATTTCTAAAAGCGATCCATGATAATCCTCCTTTTGTTTTTATGGCTTATCTTGATTTTCCGCTTGTTTATAACAACGAAATTTCGGGCATAAAAACAAGAAATTTAGGGCATCACGGCGCCGGATTTTTGTGGAATATCCACGAATGGCAAAAGCAAGTTAAATAGTTGAAAAATTTAATCTTTAAAAGAGCGGCGTCGAGTTTGGCGCTGCTCTTTTTTCTATCTTTAATCGTTTTTTTGCTGATTTTTATCCTGCCCGGAAGCGTTACGGACGCTATGTTTTCGCGCCCGGAGGCGGTGAGCGAGAGCGTAAAAAAACAGATCGAGATAAATTTGGGCTTAGATAAAAATGTATTTTTACAATACTTCTCGTGGATCTTTGCATTTTTGCAGGGAGATTTCGGGCTATCCTTGATAAGCGGCGAGAGCATTTCCGCCATCATCGCAAAAAGGCTTCCAAACACCATCGCCCTATCGCTCGCATCATTTTTTTTCATAAGTCTGTTTTCACTTATCCTGGGCTTTATTTGTGCTATTTATAAGAATAAATTTATAGATATTTTTATAAATATCACAACTTTTCTGCTCGCCTGTTTACCGCATTTTTGGGTCGGGCTTGCTTTTATTCTTGTTTTTAGTTTAATCCTCGGGCTTTTTCCAAGCTCGGGAGTAAATGAGATCAGCCAAAGCGGGATTTCTCTCAAACACCTATTTTTACCGCTTTTAAGCGTAGTTTTGCCCCATCTTGGGCTTAATATTAAATTTATCAAGGACACCTTTTTAGAGAGCTTGAGCAAGGATTTTATCCAAGCATCTTATGCAAGAGGGCTTGAAAAAAGCAGAATTTATCTTCTGGCATTTCAGGACGCGCTGCCCGTTATAGTGCAGTATCTAGGAACCCTAATGGGAGGCATTTTTGCAGGATCGTACGTAGTCGAGAGCGTATTTTCATACCCGGGCATAGGCGAGCTTGCGATAAGCTCGGTCGTTTCAAAAGACTATCCAGTAGTCATTAGCGTGGTGCTGCTTAGCGCCATTTTTGTTATATTCTCAAATTTAGTAGCGCAGATCATCGCGATTATGCTCGATAAGAGGAATTTATGAAAATTTATAAATTTTTCTTAGCAGTTTTTGTATTTTTTGTTATTTTGGCGGTTTTTGCTCCGTTTTTTGCGCCGTTTGATCCCAACTTTAGCGATTTTCAAAACGTAAATTTAGCCCCGAGCCAAACTCATATTTTCGGAACGGATTTTATGGGTAGAGACCTTCTAAGTCGCGTATTTTACGCCCTTAGAACATCGCTTATCGTAGGGGTCGGAGCAAGTTTCATAACCACCCTCATAGCCTCCTTTTACGCCTACATCGCAACGCTTAATTCAAATTTTATAAAAGAGCTTTTCGACAGGCTGATAGATGCGTTTTTATCTCTACCTAGCATTATATTTATTATGATTTTTTCATCGATTTCCGGCGGCAGGCTATTTACGATTATCCTTATAATCGGGCTTTGCTCGTGGATGCAAAGCGCAAAGGTTATTTTGGGCGCTCTTAAAACGATGCTTAAGAGCGATTTTATAGCTCAAGCTAAAATAAACGGAGCGACGCATTTTAAACTTATATTTTTTGAAGCGCTTCCAAATTTAAAGGCTCTGCTTTTTACGCTTTTTGGCATCAATGCCGCGCACGCAATCGCTATGGAGGCGACGCTTAGCTTTTTCGGAGTAGGAAGTGATCTATCCGCAATCAGCCTAGGTCTCATGCTAAACGAAAGCACGCAGGCGCTATTTATGGGCTCTTGGTGGGTCGTGCTTTTCCCGGGAGCGGTGCTGTTTCTGCTCATACTCTCTTTTGCGATTTTAAGCACGAGCTCAAACGGCAAGGGTATAAAAATATGATCGAGATAGAAAATTTAAATCTAAATTTTAAAAATAGGCCGATTTTATCAAATCTTGATTTCACCCTCACTCAAAACGAATGCGTCGCGATAACCGGAAATAGCGGCTGCGGAAAGTCGATGTTTGCAAAGGCGATGATAAGGCTTTTTGATGACGATTTTAGCCTTAGCGCCGATAAATTTAAAATTTGCGGCAATGATATTTTGGCTCTTAATCAAGACGAGCTTAGAGAGCATAGGCGAAATGTCTGCGCTCTGATCTTTCAAAATAGCCACGGCTCCTTTCATCCCATGCTAAACGTGGGCGATCATTTCAATCTTTACCTTAAAAAAACTATGGAAATAGGCCTTATTAAAAAAACGGCTTTTGAGTATTTTGCTAAATTCGGCTTTGACGACGCGAACACGCTTTGGCATAAATTTTCTTACGAGCTAAGCGGCGGAGAGGCGAGCAGGGTTCAGATAGTTTTGGCGCTTTGCCTGAAGCCCAAAATTTTAATATGCGACGAGATCACAAGCTCGCTCGATACTCTAAACAAAAGAAATATTATAAATATGCTAAATTCTCTCAAGCGCGAGATCGGCATCATCTTTATCACGCATGAGCTAGGGCTTATCTCGCATCTGACGAGTAGAATTTTAAACCTTAAAAACGGAAAATTTCAATGATATTAGAGGTTAAAAACATATCGAAAAATTTCGAATTTAGAGAGCATTTCGGGCATAAGCAGATCTGCTTAGAGGTGCTAAATAATATCAGCTTTAATCTCGAAAGCGGCGAGAATTTATCCATCCTAGGGCAAAGCGGAAGCGGAAAAAGCACTCTGGCTAAAATTTTGGCTCTAGTTATAAAACAAAGCGGAGGCGAGATATTTTTTGAGGGCAAAAATCTATCAAATTTAAACCAAAACGAGGTTTTACGATGCAGAAGCCAAATCCGTCTCGTGATGCAAAATCAAAAACTATGCCTAAATCCCGCCCTTAAAATCAAAACTCAGATTAAAAACATAAAGAATTATCTTAAACTAAATTTTGATGACGAGCTTGTAGGCTCGCTTTTAAAAACGCTAAATTTGCCCGCGGAAATTCTAGCTAAGCTCCCGCATCAAATCAGCGGCGGCGAGGCTGAGCGCGTAGGCATGCTAATAGCTATGCTCTCAAACCCGAAACTCCTAATCCTCGATGAGATAACGGGCGGGCTTGATTTCGAGGCGAAAGAGAGGCTTTTGGATATGCTTTTGACGCTTAATAAAAACATAAATATCATATTTATAACTCACGATCTAATGAGCGCAAGAAGGGTTGCGGACAAGGTTTTACTGCTCGAAAAAGGGAGGCAAATTTTCTTCGGCGACTTTGAAAACATTAAGGAGTGTCCTAAATTTTTAGAGCTTTCAGAGGCTTTGAGTTATTAGGTACTGCGCGATGTTTATACGGAAAGAGCGAGCGCCCCAATCCCGATACGCTGCAAAATTTTAATGCATTGCGGCAAGAAATTCTAAAAGCATCCTTTTTACTCTCTTTTAACTCCTACGCGTAGCCGCCTGCCTTAGATTTTGATTATTTTCCTTCCTTTTATATTCGTTTTGATATAATTTTTCTGAAAAATGGGTGTCAAACGGCACCAAAACCGTTAGCCACAGATTTTTTAGACCTAACGTGAAATAAAGGAGACATTATGTCAGTTGAAGAAGATATTGTGTTTATAGATGAAGATTACGTAAATATCGTACCGCAGGATCTGCTGGAGCGCGGTATACGCTTAAGAGAAAAATTCGGTTTTTATGAAATTGCTTGGAAATTTGACGATGTAATGGAGGTACTAAAAATCGCAAGAGATAGAGATATGCTTATCGTCGGAGGAGATGTATATCGCTTAAACGGTAATGAGCCCATAATCACATACGATTGCTGGAGTATTGAATCGGAAGATGACGATGCATTCGAAGTGGCGATCCAATATATCACCAATTATCGCGCTAGAAACGGAGATGATTTTGCATATTGCCCGGTCATTTGTCCTGGACGGGTGTCCAAATGAAAATTTTAGCTTCCAATACAGAATATGTTGGTTTTGCTCATATTCGGATAAATATAAAATGTGTGCCGAACTTAATGCCGAAGTGTGCGTAGATGGGATATAAAAGATTTTAGGAGTAATTTTGAAAGGCAATGAAGTAGTTTTAATACTATCTGAATCTTGAGCGAGGCGTATTTATCGATGAAATTCTTTGACTCTGATTGGATAAAAGACGGCAATCTATCCTTAGAATTTTATATAAGGATAATTTAAAACCATGAAGCCCGTAAGAATTGTAATGACGATATTTTTTATTATCCTATCGTCTTTAAATTTTCATAAGCTATTGACGGAAGGCGGTTATCGCGGAGGCAAAGTCTATGTCGTAGCAACAACCCAATCCGTCATTATGCAACTACTGCTTATCATAGGATTGATCCTGTATTTGATATATCTATTAAGAGTAAAAGAGCATTATAAGCCAAGCTCAAATTTTATGCTTTCTAAAAAGGAGAACAAAATGAACTTATCGAATAGAATAAAGGCGCTAAAGACGCGGCTTAAACTGCAAAAGCCGGAAATTATAACAAATCCTGTACAAAAGGATGAGCTTGTCGAGCAAGATCTGTGCGGTAAAGATCTGTGTGATTTAGACCATAGCACGATCAAACTTTTATCGGGAGATTTGAGTGTCTTTAATGACTATGCTTTCAGGTATTATATCCTGGATTTTATTGATTTTTACGAGCGCTTCGGCGATGAAGCGATTATAGAAGATATGTTTATTCAAGCATTTGCACCGCCTATGCAGCGGGCGCGAGCGAAACAATTTAGCAGAGATGAGGTAAAAATAATTATAGATTTTTTGCAAAAAAATTATGAAGATATTGCGAGAATTACGCATTCCAAGAAATATAAAAAGTTAAAACCCTACGAACAAGAAGAAATTTATATACCATTCAAACATTTTGAAAAGGAGATAAAAAATGCGATAAAATTTTGGGAGAAGTATTATAAGGGCAAAAATTTATAAGGATTGGCAAATGCGCTTAATAGAGACTGATTTGGGCAAATATGAGGAATATATCTATTTCTTTATAGAGAAAAATAGGGCGTATTTTAACGCCTATCAAGAGCAGATATTTCCTTTCGATATGGAGTACATACCTAGCTTATTGTGGTTGCTTGCATCTTTTGCAGAAACTACGATTAAAATTTTTGATGATTTGGACGAAAAGACAAGAAATGAAATTTTTGATTTTGTGGAAAAGGGAGCGGCAAGCGAAGACGAATACATCGGCACGGCCTTCTGCACCGGCTTTGTTGAGACAATTATAAATATTGCGAAAGAAGACGAATATAAGATAATTGGCAAATATTTTAGGGATGAAACGCTAGAATACGCCGCCGCTTGGATGAAATTTGGCGAATAGCTAGATCGAGTTTTATTAAAGTCATATTTTAAAACAATAAGGAGCTGTATGGCTAAACATGAATTTTTACTCAAAAAGACAAAAGAAAATATTTTCTCTAAAGAGCATTGCGTAGTAATTAGCGATGATCTGATACTTCATATTTCGTACTCTCTAAAGTGGGTGCAAACCACATGGAACGATGAGGTAAATTTGAAGAAAGGTCTAAATTACTATGGCTATAGCTGGATAGAAGATAAAGCTAAATTTAGAGATATAATATGCTCTTGGAGGTCGCTTTTCTTGAGCGCGGATGAGCAGATTGTTTTTGATAAAAACTGCGCGCTAAATAAATCCTCGGTTATCGAGCAATTAGACAGTCTATTTGAACTAATCGATTCGGCAATTAAAAACGATTTATATATTTTGCATCTAGGGATTTAACAAGTGCGCAGCGATTTAATAATAAAATAGAAGAAAGGCCATGAAAAGAAATTATAAAAAGATAATACCCGTAAGAGGTAGAAGGAAATTTTCGATTAATAATTTTAGAAAAATTTTCGCGGAGGGCGATATATTGCAGATCGATCAAAGGCAGTTTTTATTTTGTAACTGGAATAACCTGCTGCGTATAAACGGCGATAATTCGGGGGAGTTTATAGTATTGCCGCCCGAAGCTAATGCGAAAAATAATAATGGTCTGATTTCTAAAAAGTGGATATTGGAGAATTTAGATTTTGTATGTGATCCGGAGTCGCCCAGAAATATAAGCATATTTTCTTATTACGATAGTTTTTTAGCCGAATACAAAAGGATAAATGATAAAATTCCTGCAAAATTTACTTATAAATTTTTAGAATTCAAAGACGATCTAAAAAATGGAGATATTATAGAGTGTCACAAGGCTTTTCGTCCATATGATCGAAAGATAAAATTTATCGTCGCAACCGATACGGAAGGATGCCCGAGACTACCCTATCTGGAGGGGTTTTATTCCGGTATGTTTGCGCCTATTGGCTATAGCGATAAAATGCGCTCGAATAAAGGACGGGAATATGCGATAAGCTCGAGTTGGCTAATTAAGAACTGGGAAGCCGCCTTTGTCGGTAATTGCGATATAAGGCACACTTATGTAAATTTACAAAATCGAAAAGAGATTTTAAATTTTACCGATAAGCAGTTGGAAAATTTTATAAAAATTAAGCGAAAGAGATTAAAATTTAAATGGAAAAAGTAGATAAAGATTTTAAAGCAGGCTTGTATAGTATCACGCAGCGAAAGGTTTTTAAAAGGCGGCAGCAATGATAAAAAGCATTATAAACCCAACTAATTTCGATATAGAATTTAGAAAAATAAGTAGAAATAAAAGAGGCGTAGCCAGATCGAGAATAGATTTTGAAAATATCGATGTAGAGGCCAAAATAAGGCTAGTTATGTTTTTAATTTCAAAAGCAAGCCACTTAGATAGCGTAGTTTATAAAATTCTTTTTTGGGAAAGAGATGAGAAGATAGAGGAGTATCTTCTTAAAAATATGAAGGGGCGATACACAAAAGCTAAGCCCTATAAAAACGGCGCCAGAGCGGGCGTTGTCTTTATAAAAGAAAAAGCGCTTGAGCCAAATTTTTTGAGATCCATACTGCTGCACCATTTTAATTTTGAGCTGGCAAAAGAGCCATCTTTGAATATCAGAGTTCAATTAGCCGCAAACAATAAAGAGAAATTTTCGATTTTATTTGATATATATGATGATCGAGGCTGCTATGTGTATTACTTTTAAAATTTTATAATGAAAATATTTAAGGAAGGAAGATATGGCAATTTGGCAATGTGAGTTTTTTATTCTGCCTAAAAGCGATACATATGATCTGCAATACGACCAGCAATATGGCAATATAAAGCTCTTTGAAGACGATAAGTATTGGAAAAAAGCAAAGATCAAAAAAGAGATATTTTCTGAAATTTCGTGCCTATTAAAGCCCGAAAAATCTTGGTCTAACGAAATAGATCTATACGGAAGCGAAAACGGCAACCGCCTAGAGGTATTTTTTGATACTAATAATATAATAGAGTCCGTTACGTTTCGTATCGATTTTAGATCCGAGTATGAAGCGGTATTAAGGGGCATAATATCATTGTGCGAGAAAAATGGCTTTTGCATTATAGACGGCAATTTAAATAATTTAAAATTATCCTTTAGTGCTATAAAAGAGACAATCAACAAATCCAAAAACAAAGAATTTTTTACAGAACTTGTTAAAAATAGTATAATAGGCGATAAAGACGGGTAGCCCATCATAGAGGCCGTAGATGATTTCAAATTTAAGGATGATTAAAAATGATTGTAAAATGTATAAAAGAAGATAGGCATGAGTATCTGGGATTAAACAGAACCTATTTTGTTCATGGTATCCAATATGAAGAGGGACAGGTTTATTATTGCATATTACCGTTTGCAGATGATATAGATTACAATCGATTTAATAGCGAATATTTTCAAGTAATCGATGAGACGGTGCCTACGAATTGGAAATTTGGGATGCATAGGGGATTTTTTGGATGTTTTACCGCGTCTTACGAAGAGCTCATAGCAGACGCGGATCATTATGGAAAGCTTATTGACGGAGATCCGATAGAGGAGGAAATTTTTAAGAAGAGAAGAGCCGAGATGATCGATGACGTATATAATACGCATATCATCAAAGATTTTAACCGTTTCATATATGATCTAAGCCCTAATCTATCGGTACAGATGAATATTACAAATAAAGTACTGGATATAGAGATGTCGGACGCAAACACTGAGGCCAAACATCGCAAAATGAATATTTTAAAGGATGACGGATATAGCTGGTATTTGATAGAATCGGACATAAGCACCTTTAAAGCCAACGCTACTAATGATTATTTAAGACCCGTATTGAAATATCTTAAATTGTGGCTAGGCAGAAAGAATTTTAGATAACCGGGCGGAAAGGTTTAATATGGCGAGCGCGACCGATAAAGAAATTTTTATAAAAATTTTAAACCAAGATATCGATGTATGGCGCCCGGTAAAGGCTGCTCAAATCGCGCAATATATTTTTAAAATTACCGATACGACGAAATTTAAATCCGAACTGGATGAAATTTTAGAATTCAAACAGGGCGATATTGTAAAATGTAGAGAAAAAGATGGCGATTTATATGCTTTTGAGCTGTACGAAAAAAGCGCCTTATGATAGAGGAGTACGCAAAAATGATAAATTATGAAAATATCGGTTCCAAAAAGCCAATTAATAGGCGTAAGCGGACAAATCTTTGCTAAATTGCAAAAAGGAGTGCGATGCTAAGCGGAAGAGAAATTTACGAGAATTTTTTGTTAAGATTTTCGGACAACGAACGCGATATTATGAAAAATTTGGCGAGAAATATATATGAACTAAACAAAAGAGAGTTTATCATTGAGTTTGATGAAAATAATATATACAAAGTCAGATTTTATGATGATTTTGAAGGATGCTGCGATCCAGGTCTTGAAGAAGGAGAAGAGGGATGGGATGAGCTATTTTTTGGATTTGAATTTGTAGTTTTAGAGGTTTTATCGACGCAAGCTGCAAAATTTAAAAAAGGCGGCTATATCGAAATAAACTATAAAAACTATCCCAAAATATTTGATATGGATAGAAATTTGATTTAGATATGATAGCTCAAGAAAATTATGGAGAAAAACGGATGCTTAATTTAGAAGGGCAGGAATTCCGCGTAAAGAGTATTTATGATAATATAGAAGAGGCTTCCAGCATAAAGCAGCAAAAAATGTATTGGCTGAACGAGAACAACGTAGAGGGCTATATTTCATCGTATACAGAGCTAATGTGCACGCTTTTTGATGATTTTGATTTCGACGATTTTATAAAAAATGCGGCTTGTCGTTTAGGATTCCCGCCAAAACTTATAGAATTATTGCAAGAATTTAGAGATGCTATAAAAAATTATCAAGCCAAAGACGAAACCGATGATCGCGCCATTATAGAGGATTCAAATTGGCATATCGTAGTAGAAAAGGCGCAGGATACCATAAAAGAATGGGATAAATACGATTTAGGCTCGAACGATAGAGCATTCAAATTAAATTAGGCAGCAAAAAAACAAAAAATAGGATTTTAATATGATAGAAAATGAATTTGAATTTTTAATTGCCTCCGTGCCAGATAGAGAAAAAGTAGTAGCCGAGATTTGGCATATGGACAGAGAGGCTTTAATAGAGATCAACCATGAAACGAATAAGCTTTTGGTTGCTGCTACCGAGACTCGGCATAATATCAATTTTTACGAGCTTATATGGGCGCTATATGCCGGGGGATTATGGCTAAAAGATGGGAATCAAAGACCGAATTTTACGGAGCAATTCGAGAAACTTTCAAAAAGAAACGGAAGATGCTCAAAAAATATCTTTAAATTTACAAGATATGAAAATAAAGTGAGTATAGAACATAAAGGAAATGTAATAGCCCGCGTCATAAAAGAAAGTGGCGCCTTATCGGTAGGTTTGTTAAATTTTGGATTTGAATTAAAAGACTGCGTAGAGCTCGAAAATTTCGTATGGGCTTTGCAAAATTCTAGGAAACTGCTAGATGGCGCGGTCGGCTAAGTATCGCGGCGAAAACATATATAAAGGATAATAAAATGACCGATTATTTCGTAAGAAAAGAAAGCGCGATAAAATTAAATAAGCTTTTGGGGTTAGATTCGACGGGAGATGAGCAGGATTGGGAGCTAGAATTAGCAGACATTGGCAAAATTACGTCTATGCTAAATCTACTAGAAAACAAGACATTAAATTTCCACGATAAGATTGCTCTGTCGCATTTAATTGTCGCTTCGTTTGAGAAAGAGGATGAAGAGCTAGGCGCGTAGACAAAGATAGGATTAAAATATTTGCCGACTTTTTGAACGATAACTTGCAAATCAAAAATATCATACGAGAATACTGGGTAGTTGCGTATGGGAATTTGAGTAGAAATTTAGCCTATTTGATATTTGGGAATAAATAAAGGTATTAAATTTGTGAAATTCCGAATAATAAACGATTAATGCATACGAGCATGCACTAGCGCATAGTTTTGCGCACGGCTCGTTCATAAACAATTCCAAGATGTCCAAGCCAAAAAATAATTTACAAACGAATGACAGATAATACAGATCAAGTCCTAGCGACCAAGCAAAAGGTGGAGGGAATGGGCTTAAATTTAATTAAGTTCGCTCCAAATTTAACCCGCTCCGGCGCATTAAATTTTATGATAAATTTACGCCTAGGCACTCGGATATCCCTAAGTCCGAGTGCGTTAAATTTTAAATTTAAAACTGTCCGAAAAGATCGTTCAGTGCCTCGCTGATGCTAGGATGCGTAAAAATTTGATTTTTGAAAAAGTCCGCCTTCGCGCCCAGCGCCATGGCGATCGCCAGCTCATTAACGATCTCGTGCGCGTTTACGCAGTGAAGCGCCGCGCCTAAAATTTCGCCGCTAGCCGCGTCCACGACCGCTTTCATCATTCCCTCGTCGTGCGCTACGACTTTGGCGCCAGGCACCGCCGCCATCGAAAGCTTCAGCACCTTGATCTCGCGTCCGCTCGCCCTTGCTTTGCGTTCGCTAAGACCGATGCGAGCTAGCGGCGTGCGGGTAAACAGCACGCTTGCATGCGGCGTGCGATTTTTCGTAGTTCGAGCGCCGTCTCCGAAAAGCGCGCTAAAAATGATCCTAAAATCATCCAGGCTCGTGTAGGTAAACATCTCGCCGCCGCGCACGTCGCCTGCCGCGTAGATGCTCGCAGCCGAGCTTTGCAGATGCTCATTTGTGATGATATTGCCATATATGTCCGTCTGCACCCCCGCAGCGGCTAAATTTAGATCATTCGTATTTGCGCGACGACCGAGGGCGTATAAAAACGCGTCCGCTACGATCACCCTGCTCTCGCCCGCGAGGTTAAATTTCAGCTCGCCGTCATTTAAGCTCAAAAACTCGCAGCCCTCGATGATCTGTACGCCTTGAGCCTCTAGAGCGGATTTGACGCTGGCGGCCACGTCCTCATCCTCGTTTTTCATAAATTTCGAGCGCATCAGCACGCTTACTTTCGAGCCGAATCCCGCAAACATCGAGGCAAACTCAAGCCCGATAAATCCGCCGCCGATGACCACGAGATGTTTCGGTAGCGTCTTTAAATTTAAAATTTCCTCGCTGCTATAAGCGATCTGCGAGTTTACCTCAAAGCTCGGCTCGACCTCGACGGAGCCCGTATTTACGACGATCGTTTCTGCTGAAATTTCACGCGTTTGTCCGTCAGGGCTTAGCACGCGCACGGAATTCGCGCTCGCAAACGAACCCTCACCGTCGATTACGTCGGTATTTGGGCTTCCCTTTAGCATCGCTAAATTTTTCGCCCTCAGCGCCGAGATTAGCTCATCCTTTTTATTTATGCTAAGCGTGTAATACTCGTCCATAACGCCGAAATTTACGAAGCCCGCCTCCTTACTCGCGGTAATTAGTCGCTTTGTCGGGATGCAGCCTACGTTGATGCAGGTACCGCCGTACATCTGCGGCGAGCGCTCGATGAGAGCGACCTTTTTACCGAGCGCGGCGGATTTTACGGCAAGGGTTTTACCCGCTTTGCCAAAGCCGATTACAATGATGTCATAATCCATTTTTAATCCTTTTGATTTGAAATTTTTGCGATTATAAGAGGTTTTAGTAAATTTAAAAATTATGCGTTTTAAATTTAGACAAAGCGGAGCCGTCGTGGAATTTCGCGGTAAAATTCCACGACTAGGCGCGTTTTTTCACGCCGTTTAAAAATATATCTATGCGATCTTTTATCAGCTCGTCCGCATCGAACTCGGGAGCATCGTCAAAAAATAGCAAGCGGCTAAAATGCGGCTCTCTTAGCAAAAAGCAAAAATATAGCGCCAGGCTTTTTGTCGTACGCCCCTGCGCAAACTCGCTAGTATGCGCCGCCAAATACTCGTCCAGTGCATTCGGCGAGCCCAGCACGCCGCTTTTTAAAAAAATCTTCGGGCTTTCGCTTAGCGCGCCGTTAAAACCGCAGGAGAGAATAAGGCGATAAAATTTCATCGTATCGGGCGCGAAAAGAAATTCCAAATAGATCCCCGCGAACTCTCTTAGATATTCGCAAAGCGCGAGGCGTGAGTTGATCCGCATGCGCTCGTTCATCTGAGCGTCGAGCTTTTTGGTTTGCAGATCGATAATTTTTAAAAAAAGATTCTCTTTGTTGTCGAAATATTTATACACCGACGAGAGCGAACCGCCGCTTTTTTCGATAATATCGTTTAGGCTGGTCGATTCATAGCCTTTAGCCAAAAAAAGCTCCAAAGCCGCGTCCAAAATGCGCTTGTAGCGGATTTCGGATTTTTTATACTTAGGTGATTCGGGCATTATGAGAATCCTTTTATCGCGGTAAATTCTTGGTGTAAGTGTATAAAAAATAAACTTAATTAAGCAATAAAATTCTATCAAAAATCGAGATATTTTAGTAAAAGATAATTCTTGCGTTTTGCCTTTTGGATCAAAATTTCACTCTTTAAAAAGCCCGAGCGCACAGACCTAAGAGCGCAAATAAAAGAGTTTAATGCCTATTTTAGGCAAATTTCGCAATAATTGCGCATCAAAGCTAAAAGGCAACTTTGTATGAAAAAAGTCTCGATCGGCGAAGCAGCCGAAATTTTAGGAATTTCAAAAGAAGCCGTTTACAACCGCATCCGCAGAAATTCTTTACGCACCGAAGAAATAGACGGGGTGCGCTATGTTTTATTAGAGGGCGCCGTTAGCGCGGATGAGGCTCGCGGCGCAAAAGCCAAAACATCCCCGAAAACCCAAACCGCCCCGCAAAATCAAAGTTTCATCGACTATCTCATAAAAGAGGTAGCCGAGCTAAAGGGCAAAATCGAAGCGCTGCAAGAGGACAAAGACAGGCTGCATAAGGAGAAAGAGGAAATTTTGATCGCCTCAAAAGAGGAGATCAAGCTGATGTATAAGGAGCGCGACGAGAAGCTGGGGTATTTCTTGTCGTTTTTCGATAAGCCTCTCATCTCGGCTAAAAACCGCGAGGCCAAGCCCTTCGACGTCGAAGTAAAAGAGAAAACCTACGACGAGCGGGAGTGGACAAGCCTGGCTAAATTTATCAGATCGCTTAAGCGCAAAAAACGTCCAAAAGCGCAAAGCCTAATCATCGAAAACATCGGCAAGAGCGAGTTTATCCGCGTCGAAGGGAACGAGCTTTTGATAAATCAAAGCTTAGATATAAAATCATTGAAAGGAAAAAAATGAAACTACGCAAAATCGCGGCATACGCGCTAGCAGGAGGCTTCGGCCTCGTTATGGCGGGCTCGCTAGCGGGCTGCGACGACAAGGAGCAGGAGCAAAACGTCCGCTTGCAAGAGGGCGCGCTCGTCAGGCTCGAAGAGATCGCGCCGGGAAAATATAAAATTTTAGAGGAATTTCCGAGCGAAAAGACCCAGATCATCTTAAAATCGCTCGACGGCACGGAGAGAATTTTAAGCGATGAGGAAACCAAAGCCCTTCTGGCCGAAGAAAACGCTAAAATCGACGCCGGCACTTCAAATTTAACCAACCAAAACGCGCAGCTTAGCAGCGGCGGCATGAGCCTAGGCGAAGCGATCTTGGCAAGCGCCGCGGGCGCCATCATCGGCTCGTGGATCGGCGGCAAGCTATTTAACAACCCCGCCTATCAAAGCCAGCGCCAAACCGCCTACAAAAGCCCGAGCGCCTACTCCAGAAGCGTCGATAGCTTCAATCAAGCAAAGCAGCAAAACGCCAAGGCGCGAAGCGGCAAGAGCGGGTTTTTCGGCGGAAGCAAGAGCGGCAAAAGCAGCGGATCTTTCGGCGGCTAAGCGCGCTTTGAAGTATACGGCGGCTCTGCGAGGCAAATTAAATTTAGCGCGTAGAATTTTAAAATTTGTGCCAAATTTAGCATTGATTTGACGCAGGTTTTTCAAAAACGCGCGGTAAAGCTCGGCTAAATTTTACCGCTTCTGCCGCGCATGATCCGCACCGTCTGCGTGCCGTTTAAATTTTAGCCTCGAGCATCTTTTCGTGCGGCTAAAATTTACGCACGATCGCCGCGATAATCTACGCTGATTAAATTTTGCCGTGCGCGCTTTAAATTTACGCGAAGCCGTATGCGTATCAAAACTAGCAAAAGCCGCAAAGATCGCGGCGCAAATGAGTTAAAATTTTAAAAAAGGACAAAAATGCAACTAAAAAAGATAACGCCGTTAAGCAACGAATACCTCGAAAAGCTCGGCTTTTACTGGCACACAGACGCCGACGAAACACCTTACGTCAGCGACGAGATCGTACGCGTGAGCGCTGCGGAGGCGGATGCGTATTACGAAGCGGCGAACGAGCTATACGAGATGTTTGTCGCAGCCGCGCAGCACGTCATCGACAACAACCTCTTCCACGAGCTCGGCATCCCCTTCAACCTCGTGGATCTAATCAAACAAAGCTGGGAAAACGAGGTGCACTGGCACCTATACGGGCGCTTTGATTTCGCGGGCGGGCTGGACGGCAAGCCTATCAAGCTGATAGAATTTAACGCCGACACGCCTACGGCGGTGTTTGAGACGGCGATCATCCAGTGGGCGATGCTAAAAGAAAACGGCATGGACGAGGCGAGCCAGTTCAACGACCTCTACGATGCGCTGCGCGATAATTTCAAACGGCTCGTGGTGCTTGACGGCGAGCTAAGCGATTTTTCTAAATTTTACGAGGGGTGGAAAATTCTATTTAGCAGCGTCGCGGGCAACGTCGAGGACGAAAAGACGACGAAGCTTTTGCAGCAGACCGCAGAAGATGCGGGCTTTACGACGCGCTTTGCCTACGTGGACGAGGTGGAATTTAACGACGAAGAGGGCGTGTTTTTTGACGGCGAAAACTACGAGTATTGGTTCAAGCTCATCCCTTGGGAGGCGATTGCGATCGAGGAGGGCGAGCTTGCGCTCATCTTAAAAAACATCGTGCAAAATCAAAAGGCGATCATCCTAAATCCCGCATACACGCTGCTTTTCCAAAGCAAGGGGATTATGAAAATCCTGTGGGATCTCTATCCGAACCACCCGCTGCTGCTGCAAAGCTCCTTTTCACCGATCATCGGCAAAAAGATGATCAAAAAGCCGTTTTTGGCGCGCGAGGGGGCGAACGTAGCGATTTTCGACGCGGACGGCAAAAAGATAGAGGAAAACGGCGGCGAATACGGAAATCAGAAATTTTTATATCAGGAATTTTATGAGCTCAACAAAGACGAGCGCGCCCAGAGCTACCAAGCGGGGGTATTTTTCGCCTATGAAGGCTGCGCGCTGGGCTTCCGCAAGGGCGGCGAGATACTCAATAATCTCTCAAAATTTGTAGGGCACTACATCGAGGATGCGCAGTAGCGGCGCGGCAAATTTTATAAAATTTGAGAAATTTTAAGGCGGAGTAGTTTAGCGGCAAGGCTCTGCCGGCGGTAAATTTTATCGCTCGTAGGCGGCGAAATTTAACGCTAGGAGACTACGGCAAAATTTAACGTAGCGGCGCGACCGGAATTCTGCGCGGATAAATTTTGTGCAGGTTAAATCGGCGCGAGCTAAAATTTGCACGAGCTAAATTTTAAAATTTATACGCGAGCGGTAGAGGTAAAATTTATCTCTCGCTTCTGCGCAAATTGAAATTTTAAATTTAGACGCAGGTTTCAGCGGCGGTAAAATTTAACGCCTGCTTCGGCGCGAAATTAGAATTTTAAAATTTAACGCCCCACGCGCTGCGAGCATTAAATTTCGCGAGGGCAGAATTTGCGATGGTTAAATTTTGCGAGAGTAAATTTTGCAATAGCAAAATCTCGCGAGCAAATTTACGCAATAGCTAAATTTCGTGGGTTAAAATTTACCGTTTAAGCGCTGCGCTTCCGATCGCGCGACGAAATTTGACGGCTAAATTTAACTGCGCGGCTACGGCTTAAAATTTTAAAATGCAAAGGGGGAAATATGAAGATCGTATGTTTGGATGCCGCGACGCTGGGAGGCGATGCCGATCTTAGCGAAATTGCGAGCTTGGGCGAGTTTACTAGCCATGAGATGACCGAGCCCGCGCAAACCGCGCAGCGCCTAGCCGGTGCGGACGTCGTCATAACCAACAAAGTCCTAATCACGGATGAGATCATGGCGCAAACCGCGCTTAAACTGATCTGCGTCAGCGCCACGGGCACAAACAACATCGACATGCAGGCCGCGCAGGCTCGCGGCATCGCAGTAAAAAACGTAGCGGGCTATTCGACGAACAGCGTCGTGCAGCAGACCTTCGCGTCGCTGTTCGCGCTAACCAATGCGCTCGGATACTACGCGGATTACGGCAGCAGCGGCAAATGGTGCGAGAGCGAAATTTTCACCCACATTGACGCGCCGATTAGCGAAATTTACGGCAAAGAATTTGGCGTCATCGGGCTTGGACAGATCGGCGCAAAGGTCGCCCGCATCGCCGCCGCGTTCGGCGCGAACGTGAGATACTACTCCACCAGCGGCGCGAACGATAACGGCGAGTTCGCCAGAGTGAGCCTGGACGCGCTTTTAAGGGCATGCGACATCATCTCGATCCACGCCCCGCTAAATGAAAAAACGGCGGGATTGATCGGCGAGGCGGAGCTTGCAAAGATGAAAGAGGGGGCAATCTTGATGAATTTCGGCCGCGGCGGCATCGTGGATGAGGACGCGCTGGCTCGCGCCGTGGACGAGCGAGGCCTGCGCACGGCGCTTGACGTGCTGCAAACAGAGCCGATGAGGGCGGATCATCCGCTGCTGCGAGTAAGAAATCGCCGCAACGTCGTCATCACGCCCCACATCGCATGGGCTAGCACAGAGGCTCGCAAACGGCTGATAAAGATGATCGCGCAGAATATTAGGGATTTTATGAGCGGCAAATGAGCGCGGTTGAAACGAGAGCAAATTTAACAAAATCAAGATGCGGCACAAGGCCCACAAAGACTCCGCACGCAGTATTTCAAAGCGCTACACATAAAATTTTATTAACTGAAAAGAAGCGATACTGCTTCGGATAAAATTTTAAATTTACGCCGCGGATAAGCTATCTCTCCGCTTTGAATTCATAGATTTATCTTTTCTTATAAATTCTTTTTATGCTCATCCAAAATCCCGTAACTATAAAAAATAACACTGAAATCGCCGCTACGCAAAATAAGAACTTACCCGCCTCGCCGAAGATATAGCCCGAATGCACGCTCAAAACGGCTTTATGTATAGCAAAAGGGCGCGGCATGGTGCTTTTCGCATCATCATAGCGAGCATGTCGCAAGATGCCCTTTTTAACGTTTATACTCATCGTATTCATATGCTCTTCACTCTTTTCGCCTTTATCGAAATAAAAGATCATAAAATTTCCTCCATCTTTTTGAGCGATGATGTTAAAGAATTCGTAGTTCTCCCCGCGTTCACGCTTAAAAATATCAAATGCCGTTTGCAAATTTAAAATTTTATCTTCATCCTCAAGCGAAAATCCTCGCACTTCGGTAAAACTCGTTTTTCTAAAAATTTCCTTTTCCCCTAGCGCTCTGTTGGTGATTTTGGCTATCCAATCATACGACCAATAAAGCCCGCTAGCGCTTATCGTAAGCAAAACGGGCAGCAGCAAAACTCCGACTGCGCCGTGCAAGCTATATAAAAACGCATAACCTCTCGCTTTAAAATTTATCCTAAATGCGCGTAAAATTTTCCCTCTAAAACTAGGATAATAAATCACCGCACCTGAAATTAAGACCAAAATAAACATAACCGTGCTAAGTGCCACGATATTTTTGCCTATTAGCCGCAGAGTTTCATTTTTGCTTAACCCAAATCCCAGATTGGTATGTAGGTTTAGCACTACGCCGATAAACGTATCGCCTATGTTTTCCGAAGTAATTTCGCCGCTATAAGGATCTATAAAATATGATTTAAACTCACCGCCAGAATCTGTGCCAGAAAGCCTAATTGCCTCATTTTTATTTTGAGGAATTCTATAATAACTGAGCGTAAAACCGGGCTTGACTTTTCTGAAAATATTTAAAATTTCGGCGGGTTCGAGGGCATCTTTTCCACTCGGGCTCACGAAAGATTTGCTTTGATTTAACGCATCTATAATCTCGTCGTGATACGAGATAATAGCGCCGCTAAGGGCTATGATTAAGATCGGCACGCAGCATATAAGCGTCAAAACAAGGTGGACGTTGAACCAAAATTTTTTCCTTTTTAGAATCGCCATTAATTTCCTTAAATTTTAAATCCGCGGACAAAATTTATGCGTCGCAAATTTAAAAATTCACGTTAAATCCAACCTGCGCCTTCATCCCGTCTACGACCATCATTTGATAATTTCCCGAGCGCGTTAGTACGAATTCGTTGAATATGTTATAAAGCGTAAAATTTAAACTTGCGTCTTTTGTGACTTTATAGCTCGCGCCCAGATCAAAAAGCGTGTATGAGCGGATATCCTCATCGTAGCTTAGGCTATCGCGCGTCCTACTATAATAATTTATTTGCGACCATAAGTTTAGCTTGGAGCTTACGTCGTAATCAAATCCTAGCTTTACCGAATGGATTGGAAAATTATTTAAGGTTTTACCCTTCTCGCTACCCGTTTTTTGCTCGGATTTCGTATAGGCGTAGTTTGCATGCAGCTTCAAATTATCTAAAATTTGATAATCGCTACTTAGCTCTAGACCCCTAACCTCGGCTTCCCCGACATTTATAGTGTCCCAAATACCGCGCCTGTAAGTTTTGCCGTTATGTACGCAAGGATTTCCCGGTCTTGGACGGCAAATTAATTTGGTAGAAATTCCATCTTTGATTTTGGTATAAAACGCGGTAGCGCTAAATTTAAATTTATCGTTATCGTCGTAAGAAAATCCGCCTTCGTAGCTTATGCTGCTTTCAGGCTTTAGAGAGCTTCTGCCTATCTGCGCTCCCTGGCCTCCTGCAAACGGCAGGGCAAGGCCCTCGCTACGCTGCTTAATATCCGGAGTTGAATATCCCGTCGAAACGCCGCCTTTAATAGAAAAACTTTCGTTTAAACGATAAACGGCATAAGCGCGCGGAGATATATGGCCGCCATAGTCCTTATCGCGGTTATATCTGATTCCACCGGTTAGTGTTAAATCATCAGTTAGATAAAAATCATCCTCGCCGTAGATCGAATAATCCCATCTTTTGACATTTGCCTCATCTGCAGTAGTAGCGGCTTCGTTTAATCTCTCGCTTCGGTATTGCACGCCCAAACTCAAAGCATTTGAATCGAAAAAATATGAGCCTTTAGAATTTAGCGTAGTCGTTCTAAGACGCAGATCCTGGGCGCCGCTTTCTTTCATGCTATCGTAATTTGCATAGCTATCTATCATAAACTTATCGTATTTTCCCTGATGAGACAGGCTTGCAGTGTAGCCTTTCATATCCTCTTTCGCAATATCGTTATTGCCTCCCGAGGTTGTTCGCGTACGCCCGTATGTACGCCTAAATTTATTATTTACTTTACGATAATCAAGCGTTACCTCATCATTTTGCGTTACGTTATACATCAGTTTTGCGCCCATATTCGTCTCTTCATTATTTCTATTCGCATAAGGCTCTTTGTCCTCTATCTTTTCAAAAAATCTGCCGTAAAGTGCGATACCTAGCACGTCCGGGACGATAGCTCCGTTTAGATAAAAACCCGTTTGATAATCACCTTTTATTTGCGATTTTTTAGCAAAAGTATAGTATCCGTTTACATTGCCGCTAAGCTCATTTGAAAAGCCCTTAGTGATGATATTTATTACTCCGCCCATAGCGTCGCTGCCGTAAAGCGAGCTCATAGGACCGCGGACGACCTCTATACGCTCTATCGCATTTGCGGGAGGCAAGAAATTCTGACTGCTGCCGATACTTCTTAATCCTTTATAAGCGCTATCGCTGGTTGCAGGCTTGCCGTCGATTAAAATTTTCGTATACTTTTGAGATAGACCTCTTAGGCTTATGCCTTTTCTCGATGCAGCACCTAGCGTTGCGGTAAAGGCACTCGGCAAATCCTCTACCATTGCGGAGATATCTTGATAGTTACGTTTTTGTATCTCTTTTTGCGTAAGAACGGAGATAGAAGCGGGTGCGTCTTGAATATTTTGCCGATAGCCCGTAGCACTGACTACGGTAATTTCGCCCAAATTTACGCTTTTGCCCTGTTTTTCTATCTCACTCGATATCCCGGCTGTCGCTATAGCAGCAATCAGCGATAATTTATATATTGCGCGCACAAACACCCCTTTTCTTATTAAAATTTAAACTCATTTTACTATAATAAGATATGCATTATCAAGAAATACTAAACGGCAGAGGGAGTATTTTAAACGCTAAAGGGATAAGATGAGTAAAGAGATAAGTTTAGATGATTTTTTACAAAAAATATCTAACGACATTGAACCGTCCAAGCAATGCAGGTATAGCAAAACCGAGCTTGAAAGCGAAAGTATAAAATTCAACTTTAGCTCTTTTTATACGGGCGGAGAGATAGGATATTATAGCAGCGATATAATTTGCAGAGATTTTCTTTTGCATCGCCACGAGCGAGGTAGCTGCTATTCATTTTTATTTTTCAATACGGGCGAAAATCCTATCTGCTTCAGATCGGATAAAGATCAATTCGTTTTGAATAAAGGTGAGTTTTGGCTCGGAACTATGCAAAGCGAACTACGCGGCGTTCACGAGCTTGAAAATAAACACTATAAAAGCTCCTGCATAGCGCTTAGCACCGCTTTTGCAAATGAGCTGGGAATTTTAAAAAATTTGAATTTAGATCAAGCCGTTTGCATGAAGAAATTTAAAACAAGCGCCGTGCAAAATATCATCCTCAAAGAGCTCGAAAATGCTGCGATATACGACGGCAAAATACGCGAAATTTTTATGGAAAGTAAAATTTTAGAGATGCTTTATAGAAGTTTTCATAAATTTAATGAGCCCGAAAATGCGCTTAGTCTTGATGAAAATCGCATAAAAACAGTTCAAAAAGCAAAGAAAATATTACTCGAAAATATGCAAAATCCACCTGGCATTAAAGAGCTCGCTCATCTTTGCGCCACGAACGAATTTGCACTAAAAAGGGATTTTAAAGCATATTTTGGCATGACCATTTATGCGATGCTGACAAATGAGCGGCTTGGAATTGCAAAAGAGCTATTGAGTCTATATCAAATCAGCGTAAACGAAGCCGCCAAAATGGTCGGATACAATAATTTATCGCATTTTTCTAAAATTTTTAGGGCTAAATTTAATATATTGCCGATGCAACTGAAAAAGGATATAAAATTTTACTACTCGGATTAGAATTTCTTGCGACCGACTATCTTTTAGAAGCCGCAATCTTTCGCAACCGCATATCAAAATCTCATAAAATTTTATATCGCAACTGGGATCCGTAAAAATACGGAATTTAAATTATAAATGCCGCCAAAATCTTGGCGGCAAAAGCGAGCTGCGATCAAATATCGCAGCTGCGGGTATGTTTAGACGCCAAGGGGCGCCTTAAAATTTTAAATGCATCTAAATTTAAAATAGGCTATAAACCTCATCGAGCGTGAAGTGCTTTTTATCGATCTTACCGCCGTAGTATGGCTTGATATCGTTCTCGAAGCTCTTTTGGAAAAATTTATCCTTATACATTCTAATGAGGCTGCCGTTTACGGCGTCGAGTAGCTGGGTATTGCCCTTGGCAAGAGCTACGGCGATGTAATCTACCCTGCCTAGATTGGTGATCTTTGCATCCAGCGCGGCATCGTTTCTAGCATAGCCGAGTACGACGGTATTATCGTCGGCAAAGCCGACGCCCTGGCCCGCCTTTAGCTTCGCGACGCACTCGTTGGCATCGGCGCAGTTTATGATCGTATAGCCCGCGCTTTTGAAGTGATCGTCGGCGGTAGTGCCGCTTACGGTTAAAATTTTATTATTCGCGATCTGATCGATGCGGGAGATATTATCGTCGGCCCTGGTTAGCACGCCGATCTGCACCGAGTAGTAAGGATATGAAAAGTCCACCTCTCGCGCCCGCTCTTTAGTCACGGTAAGCTCGGATATGACCAGATCGACCTTGTTTTGCACGACGGCAGCCACTCGCTCATTCGACCCGACGGGGACAAATTCTATATCGCTGCTTTTGTTGCCGAATAAATTCTTTACTAGCTCTTTAGCCAAATCGACCTCAAATCCCACCATCGTGCCGTTATCGTCAAAGCTAAACGGAGGTTGCTCGCTCTGCACGCCGATGCGGATCTTGCCGCTCGCTCTGATCTCTGCTAAGGAGTTTGCGAAAATCGCGCTCGCCGCAAACAGCAGCGTAAATAAAAATTTGGCTCAAGATAAGTTAAAAACTTTCAAAGGAGTTTTTAACTATGATTCTGCC
>CAUQNJ010000011.1:0-57618 GCA_963519515.1 uncultured Campylobacter sp.
GATATGCGCCTAAGCTGATCGTTGGTAAATTTAAGATAAAATTTTGCCACTTTAACCAAAGGAGAAAACATGGGTTTACTTTCATTCGTAGCCGAAGCAGGCAAGAAACTACTAGGTCTAGGCGATGACGCCAAGCACGTAAAAGACGAGATCGCCACCAATCTCAGCTCGACGCCGGTAGAGGGGCTAGAGGTCGAGGTGCAGGGCGACACCGTCAAAATCAGCGGCAACGCCGATAAGGAAACTCTCGAAAAAGCAGCCCTCATCGCGGGCAACACCGCAGGCATCAAAAACGTCGAAATTGAGGGCATTAGAGAGGATAGCGCCGAGAACTACTACACCATCGTAAAGGGCGATAACCTATCTAAAATCGCGAAGAAATTCTACGGCGACGCGAACAAATACAAGATTATTTTCGACGCCAACCGCGAGGTTATCAAGGACGCGAACCTCATCTATCCGGGGCAGAAGATCAGAATTCCAAAAGCTTAAGCTCGCTTTTGAATGCTGCGGCTTGCTTTTGCAAGCCGCGAATTTGCTTTTGCGAGCCGTGGATTTGCTTTTGCGAGCCGTGATTTTATCAGCCCGCGGCGCAGCGAGATTTTTATGGGCGCGGTTTTGCGAGACGCACTGCGGCGGATAGTGGATTACTTGCCGCACCTGCGTGCTGCCGCCCTATTTGAGAATATATAAAACGCTTTAAAATTCCGTTTATAAAGAGCTAAATTTGGATAAATTTGAAATCAGCGCTACGCTAAAAAAGACCGAAACTAGGGATTACGACAAATATCCGATAATCATCAAAGACAACGCAATAGAGATGATAAAGCTATATCTGCCGATTGTATTTATTTTGGACTTTCTTTCACATTTTGCACCATACAGACCACCACATCCAGGAGAGCTAAATGAACGCCCAAAAGAGCTAGGAAGTTGTTATATTAAATTTAAAAATTCCGCCATAGAGTATTTTTCTACGAAGAAGAATTTAGTCCTGCTCGAAATAAAATTATCAAATATAGTGGGGATAAAACGAACCTTTGGGCCTTCCCAACCCCAATTGCCGACAATCACAAAAAAGTTTGTAATTAGCGTCGTTATGATCTACTTCGTTTTGATGTCTACGGTTTTTTACTTTAAGGGCTATGCGATAGCTCCATTCATAGTGCCGATAGCATTTGGGCTCGGCATACTCCCGCTACTGATTTTTAGATTGGTAAACGGGCTGAGGCTCGGACTGGATATGCTAAGCGGCGATAGTTTGATTATCTTTGATAAGCATTTCATTATCGACGCCTCGATTTTAACGAACAAAGAATACAAGGAGCTAAAAACCTATTTTCTATTAAAAACGGGAAAAAATTTAGATAAAATCCAGCCGCAAATTTTTATATAAGCTAGGAGTAAAGAGCAGGTTTTAGACGTAAAGCAAAAATTTGATAAGCAGCTAAGCGATAAACGTTTAGAAAATAGCCTCGTATGAAATCAAAATTTGATAAGCTTAGACGCGCCAAATTATCTTTTAAGAGTTAAAAATTTTTAGCAAAAATACCGCTTAAATTTTATTAAACCCAAATCCTCACATTCAGTTTTAAAATTTTAACGATACTCAAAAAGTTTAAAATTTCACTCTTTATCTCACCTGCGGGGTCGCGGCGCAGCACGCTTTCATAGACGCTGGGCTCGAAATTATCGCGCCCGGTGTGCACGAAAATATGGATCCGCCGCTCTCTGATGCTCGCCCAGATCTGCGCTCCCATCGCGTCGCCCACCGCCAAAAACCGCTCCATAAATGCAGGGGTTAGCACGTACATCGCGTTTTGTGGCTCGTCGCTAAGCACCTTGTATCGCGCGGCAAACTCCACGTTGTCCATCACAACGGGCTTTAGACCTACGTGCTGTTTATTTTGCATCTCGCGCGGATAGATGAAAACGGGCGTGATGATGCGCTTGTTAAATTCCGCTACGAAAAACGCCCCCACGAGCTCGTGCTGCAAATTTTGATGAAAAAAGCTCACGTCGCTAAATTCAAAGCTCGCCCCCTGCCACGCGCCACCCACGCGGTCGTTGCCGCGCAGATTTTCGATAAACTCGAACAGATCGCTCTGCACCACGCGCCAAAACGGCACGCTGCCGTAGGAGACGTATTCGTAGCCGAGCTCGCGCACGAAAGGCGCCAGATAGTGCTGCTTGTAACTTTGGCGGTACCGCCCGGTAAAGATATCTTGCACGCTTTTTACGCCGAGCGCGTAAAGCCGCGCCGCTAGCCACACCGCAAGCGCAAGCGCGGCCAAGCCTATCAGCGCCTGCGGCAAGGCTGCGGAGTACTTGAAGATCAAAAATGAGATCGCGACCGCACTAAATTTCAAAATATTTTCCGTGCCGATGAGATCCTTTTGCCAGCCGTTCAGGTGGACCTCGCGCAGGCTTACGGCGAGCGAGGCGACCGCCAGCAGCATAAGCATCGTCGCGCTAAAACTCTGCACGCCCTGCCTGCGCGCGAAATACGCGATGGCGCCGAATACCGCAAACATGGCGATCGTGCTTATGACGGCTACGAGCTTTAACTGCTCCACGTGCTTTTTGGCATCCAGTCGCAGGCGCTCCAAATCGTAAATAGTCAAAATTTCGCCTTTTTTAAAATTTGTCCGCAATTTTAGCGAAATTCTAGGAATTTTTAAATTCAGGCGCGGTTCGGAGCTAGGCGCAAACTAATTTCGCAGCGGCTCGAAGCAGCAAAGCTCACACTGCGGCGGCTTTGAACTGCTCTAAATTTCAGCTCAGGCGGGAGGTTTTTAAAATTTAATCTCGCTCTAGCTGCCGCACAAAGGTATCTGCGCGTAGTTTTATGGAGCATTAAATTTACGGCGGCGTAAATTTAAACGCAAAGGCTCGCCGGCTGTGACTAAATTTTAAAGGCTCAAATTTTATAGAAGCCGGTCGCCGTTACCGCACGGTGCGCAGCAGAAAAATGAAAGCGTAAAAAAAGATCAAAAGAAGCGGTCGCATCTGATCGCAAAATTTTAAAATTCATTCCGCGGCGGGAAGTTAAATTTATAAAAAGCCGCGGCGAGAGAGCGCCGTCCACTATCTGTTTCGCAGCGGCGAAGCTAAATTTAGAACGCAGATTTTTTGGACGGAGTTAAAATTTTAAAAGCGGCGCCGGCAAGCGCCGTTTAAATTTAACTCGGCCGCGAGCCGAATCTGCAAACAGGAATTTAGTAAAACTGCGAATCGGGCTTTACTAAATCGTAAATTTCACCCGCGGCGGCGCTAAAACAGCGCAGTTTTTACGGACGAGCTGCGCCGCAAAACAAACCGCCGCATAAGTTTAAATTTAAAAGCAAGGGCAAAATTTTAAATCTGCCGTGGCGAGGCAAGGTGCCGCGTAAAGCCTTAACTGCGCGATACGCGCCGTTTGAAATCAAAATTTGTGCGAGCGATACGACGTTTGCAAGCCGCGATCGCAAAAGACGCAAAATTTAAAATCAAACTCTGCGCGAGCGGCGCGCTGAAATTTCACATTCGCAGCCTAAATTTCGCACTTTTAAACTCTAGGCTTATCCGCGCATTTAAGCAAGCCGCGCCCTATTCCAAAGCGGCCCTAGGCTCGCTCATACCGACCAGGCTCGCAACGACGCTCGTCGGAAAGGCGCGAATTATCTCGTTGTATTCCCTCGCCGCAGCGGCGTAGTCCTTGAGGGCCGCGGCGATGCGACTGCGGCTGCTTTCGAGCTCATTTTGCAAATTCACAAAATTTTGATCCGCCCTAAGCTCGGGATAGCGCTCGATCGCCAGCATCAGCCGCGAAAGCGCCGAACTTAGCTCGCTTTGCGCGGCGTTAAATTTAAAAAACGCGTCTCGGTTTTGCGAGGCATCGTCCAAATTTAGTGCAGCCGCCTTGGCCTGCGCGCTTATGACGCCCTGCAGCGCGTCTTTTTCGTGCGTCGCGTGATCCTTTACGATCTGCACGAAATTTGGGATCAGCTCCGCGCGGCGCTTGTATTGGCTCTGCACCTGCGCCCACGCGGCGTTTACCTCCTCGCTTTTGGCAACGAGATTATTGTAAACGGGCACCGCAAAGATCACGCAGGCGATCGCCGCGATAATAAGCAGAATCAAAATTTTTAACAAAACAAAGCCGCGGCGCTTTGATTCGCCGCTAAAACGGCTTTCGCCGAAGCTTTCATCCGCGCCTAAGTTTATGAAAGGCTCGCCGCCGAGGTTGGCGGTTTTTCTAAAATTTCGCCCAAAATCGCCGTTAAAATTTCCGCCACGCTTCTCGCGCTCGCCGTACGGACGCTCGCTGCGAGCGAGGCGTCCTACGAAATTTTTGCCGCCGCAACCGCTCATACCCAGCTCCTTTTGATTTCGCCGCTTAGTTTTACTAAAATTTCATACTCGATCGTGCCGAAGCGCTTAGCCCAGTCCCGCGCGTCGTCCAGCACGCAGATGCGCGTGCCGCCGAATTCTGCGCAGAAGCTATCCATCGACATCTTGCCTAGCATCCGCTCGCCGCCCGGCAGGATGAGCTCGCCGTCGCCGTCGTAGCGGAGTAACCCATCTGCGTAGCCCAGATCGTAGGTGCCGATCTTCATATCGCGCGGCGCTTCAAATTTCGCGCCGTAGCCCACGCGCTGGCCCTTTTTTAGCACGCGCGAGCTGATCAGATCGGCATAGAGCTTAAGCACGGGACGCAAGCCTAAACTTTCGTCAAACTGCGCGTAGCCGAACTGCGCCATCCCCACGCGCGCATACTCATCCTCAAAGCCCGCTCTGCGCTCAATCGCCGCGGAGTTGCTCGAATGAAATTTTAAATTTCCAAAACCCGCGGCGGCGGCTTTTTGCCCCGCGAGCCGCTTAAATTCTATAAAATTTTGCCTCTGCGCGAAAAAATCGCCGTTTAGCTCGTCGCTTGCGCGAAAGTGCGTGAAAAAGCCCATCAGTCTAAACTCCCCCGCCTTGCACAGCCTAAGCGCCTCGCCAAGCTCGCTAGCGTCTATGCCGTTTCTATGCATCGCGGTATCTACGGCGATGTAAATTTTAGCCCCACGTTTAAGGCGCACGAAGTAGCCAAGATCGTTTACCGCGTAGCAAAACCGCTCATCCTCGAGGCCGTTTGGAATGTGCGAAAGCACTAAAATTTCGCCGAATAGATCCGCGATCTGTGCGGCCTCGCTCATCGTGCGTACGACCGCCTTGTCGATACCGAAGCTCGCCGCAGCCTCGCAGCAGAGCCTAGAGCCATGGCCGTAGGAATTATCTTTGGCGACTAGGAAAATTTTATCCGCGCCGCCTACTTTGGCCGCGATCTGCGCGAGATTATGCAGATATGCCGCGCGATCGAGCAGTATCTCAGACATCGAAGTTCACTCCGTACGCGCGGTAGAGATAGGGCAGCAGCTTGCGCGCGGCGTAGTCGTAGCCGTAAAATTTCGCGTAAACCTCCTTCAGGCTAGCTGCATCGGCGCGCTCGAAATCAAACACGTCGGTACCCGCGATCTTAGGAACGCGCTCATCTAAGAATTTAAAAAATTCCGCCCTAGCGCCCAAAAGCTCTTTTATATTTTTCTCAACCTCTTGCTTTTCAGATTCGTTCATCTCTGGTCCTTTAAATTTTCTAGTTTATCTAAAAATACGCGCTGCATTTCGTCGCGAAACTCGGGGCTGCGAGCCTCAAAGCGGGTTACGATCACGGGCGTAGTGTTGCTAGCGCGCACGAGCGCCCAGCCGTCGTCAAACCGCACGCGAATGCCGTCTATTTCGATTACGTCGCGCACGGCGGGAAGCTCCTCTATGCCGCTATGGATGCGAGCTTTGACCGCCTCGATGATCTCAAATTTGCGCTCCTCGCTCGTATTAAATTTTATCTCGTCGGTGCTAAACGTCCGCGGCAGCTTATCCAGCTCGCAGTCAAGATCAAAGCCGAGCTTGACGAGCTCAAGCACCCGCATCATCGCATATACGGCGTCGTCGAAGCCGAAATATCGCTCCTTAAAATAGATATGCCCGCTAACCTCGGCGGCAAGATCGATGCCTAGCTCCTTCATCGCCTTTTTGATGTTGCTGTGGCCGGTCTTGCCCATGAAGCTTTTACCGATCTTATCGATGGTATCGTACATCGCCTGCGAGCATTTGACCTCGCCTAGGATGCGCGGGCGGTTCATGTTTAGAGCAAGCAGGCAGGCTAGCTCGTCGCCTTTTATGTTGCGGCGCGGAGTTAGCACGGCGATCCTATCGGCATCTCCGTCAAAGCCGAAGCCCAAGCTCACGCCGTCTTGCTTCATCGCAGCTTTAAGATCCGCTAAATTTTTCTCCTCGCTGGGATCGGGGTGGTGGTTTGGAAAGTTGCCGTCGGGCTGCGGAAATAAAACTTTAGCATTTAAGCCTAGCCTTTCAATGATTTTAGTAGCGGTGACGCCCGCGGCGCCGTTTGCGCAGTCAATTATAAAAGGCGCAGCAAAGCCTTTTAAAGCCGCGAATTCCTTCTCAAAATAGCTCAAATACTCGCTTAAGATGTCGTACCTCTGGGCGCCCACATCAGTTGGAATTTCAAAATTTGAACTCATCAGCTCCCGCACCTGCGCGCCCAGACGCTTCAAATCCTCGCCGAAGAAGCTGTCCGTGCCGATCGTGATCTTAAAGCCGTTGTAATTTTTGGGATTGTGCGAGCCAGTGATCATTACGTTTGCGTCAAATTTATGCGTAAATACGCTAAAATAGCCCACCGGCGTCGGTAGCAAGCCGATATTATAAACCCGCAGAGCTGCAAAATTTAGCCCACTTACGAAATAGCCGAAAAGCTCATCCGCGCTAAGACGGGCATCGTATCCTACGCTAACGCGCTCAAGCCCTAAATTTGCGATATGCTTGCCCAGCGCGAAGCCGATCGCTTTTACGCTGCGCTCGTTTAGCTCCTCGCCCACGATACCGCGTATGTCGTACTCCCTAAAGATATTTTCGATCATTTAGTTCCTTTCAAATTTAACCGAGCCATTTTATAAAAACTTGCTTAAAATTTATATTATAAATGTTAAAATCTGCCCAAAATTCCAAAGGTCGTTTATGAAAAAATTTTTACTTGTGCTGGCGTTTGCGGCGCTTGCTTGCGCCAAAGACTACGAGACGATAGATAGCGTAGATACCTCCTTTAGGCTCTTCGGCAAAGACGATCGAATCGAGATCATCGCCGTAAAAGACCCAAAAGTACAGGGCGTTACCTGCTACGTCTCATACGCCAAAAAAGGCGGCGCCAAAGAGATTATCGGCGTGGAAGAGGATCGCTCCGAAGCTTCCGTCTCCTGCGTACAGACCGCGCCTAAAATTTTAATCAAAGAAAAGCTCAAAAAAGAGGATATTTTTGAAAAGCGCAGCTCGCTGATCTTTAAAAAAACTCACGTCGTGCGGATGTTTGACGAGAAACAAAGCGCGCTAATTTATCTAATCTACTCGGATAAAATCATCGACGGCTCGCCCAATAATTCGGTCTCTGCAATCCCGTGCCGCCAGGCCGTGGGCGAGGTGTGCGAGTTTAGCTACGACGAAAACGCAAGCGGCGCGAACGTAAAATGAAATTAAGCAAATTCTGCTAAAATCTCGCGTTTTTTAAACCCCCGTAAAATTTAAAGGAAATTGATGAAAACATTTTTAAGTATGGAGTGCGCGTCGGCTATGTTGCTGATTTTGGCGCTATCCTGTGCGATCGCCACCTTCGTTGAGACCGCTTACAGCACGGAGGTAGCTTGGGCGATGGTTTACGCCGCGCCTTGGTTTGGGGCGCTGATGGTGCTTTTGGGAGTAAATTTAGCCTACAATATCTACCGCTACCGCATGATAAAGCTTCGCACGCTACCTGCGCTAATCTTTCACGCAAGCTTTCTGTTTATGCTAGCGGGTGCAATCTTGACGAGGTATTTCGGCTTTGAGGGCAATATGCACATAAGAGAAAACGCCGAAAGCTCCATCGTAAGCACCAAAGAGGAGTTCGTCCAGCTCATAACTCTAGGCAAAGACGGCGAGTTTATAACCGCAGATAATAATAAAATTTTAAACGGCGCGGGACGGATGGATTTTGATCTAAACTTAGATGTCGAGGGCAAAAACGCGAATCTTAAATTTAAAGAGCTCGTAGAGCACGGCGAGCTGAAATGGATCGAGGATCCGAGCGGCAAGGCGCCTGCGAGAGTCGAGTTTCTGTTTTCAAACGCCATAGGCAATCAAAACATAGCGCTGCAAGCGGGCGAAAGTATCGAGATCGGCGAAGTAAGCATAGCCTTTAATACGATGCCCAAGAGGAAGGATTTCATCTACATAACCCTGAAAGAGGGCAAATTTTATATCAACTCAAATTTCGATATCAACGCCACCAAAATGGCGGATATGAGCTCCGCCGCGCTAGTTAAAAACGAGGATAATTTGATCGATAATCTGGCGCTTTATACTTTCGAGGGGATAAATTTCGCCCCCGTTAGCCTGCTAAGCTCGGCGACAGAAAGCTTCGTCCCGGTTGCAAAAAACCTGCCGGGTGAGCCCGGCGTAGTGGCTACGCTTAGCTTTGACGGGCAGAGCAAGGAGATTTATCTACCCAGAGATTCGCAAGGAGCGAGCTACAACGTCGCGGGACGAAATTTTATCGTAGCGCTGGCGCCCAAGATGCTTCATCTGCCGTTTAAAATCGCTCTTAAAGACTTCGTGCTGGATCGCTACCCGGGCACCAATTCGCCGTCGGGATACAAAAGCGAGATCACGCTTAAAGACGGCAACTACACGCTTGATTACGACATCTATATGAACCACGTGCTAGATCACGGCGGATACCGATTTTTCCAAAGCTCATACGATATGGATGAGCGCGGTACCATACTTTCGATAAACAAAGATCCGGGCAAAATCCCTACCTACATCGGATATATTTTGCTTTGCGCGGGGATGTTTTTTAACTTTTTCAACCCAAGCTCGCGCTTTTTCAAGCTCTCGCGCTTAATTAGCGAAAATACTCACCTGGCTACGGACGGCGGAGCGAATAGTTCAAATTTAAAAAGCCCAGACGGCGCGCAGAGCGCTTCGGGCGGCGATTCTGCCGCAGCGTCCAAACACGCCAAAAAGAGTAAACGCGGCGCAAAGGGTGCCGCTCTTATGCTTGCATTTGTTTTTGTATTCTCGGCTCCGAGTTTAGTCCGCGCCGAGACGAATTCTACCGCCGAGACGAGCTCTGCGGCTAGCGAAACCATCTCCGCAAGCGCCGCTAGCGAGGCGAATTCTACGAGTAAAGTAAATTCTGCGGACGCTACAAATTCTAAGAGCGTCGCAAGCGAGACAAATTCCGATAGTCCCGCGAATGCTGCAAACTCTAACGGCGAAAATTCCGCAAATTTAAAAGGCGAAAATTCCACGCGACAAAGCGAAACCGACGTTGGCGCTATGCACCGCTTTGGCGCTCCTAGCGAGCTTAGCCTGCCTAAATTTGATAAGAAATTTAGCGATGATCTAGCCAGCCTCGTCATTCAGGGATTTGACGGGCGAATGGAGCCTTTCGATACCACCGCAAGGGAGCTTTTGAATAAAATTTACCGCGCCGACGACTATAAGGCGCCAAACGGCGAAATTTTAAGCCACAACGCCGTAGCGCTTTCGTTTATGCTAAATCAAGAATATTGGAGGCGCGCGCCGATCATCAAGGTTAGCGAGCCTGAGCTTAAGAAAATTCTAGGTATCGACGAGAAGCGAACTCACGCCAGTATGGTGGATTTTTTTGAATTTAAAGGGGGCGAGAGCTATTACAAGCTCGATAAAATGGTCGAGGAGATCAACCGCAAGCCTCTAGGCAACCGCGGCGTGCTCGATAAGGAGATCATCAAGGTAAATGAGCGCGTAAACGTCTTTTACTCGGCGTTTATGGGGTATTATTTTCGTATCATCCCCGTAAAAAACGTCAAAAACGATGAATGGCTTTCGCCGCTGTTTTTAGGCGATATAGCCGATCAAAAAGAAGCGGATGACGTAAAAAAGATGATGAGCGCGTTCGTCTCTTCGGTGGTTTACGCCCAAGAAAACGGCGATTGGGCGAGCGCGAACAAGATGCTGCAATATCTAAAAAAATACCAAGCGCAAAACGGCGCGGCTCTGATGCCTAGCGAGAGCGCGATAAAATATGAAATTTTATTTAATAAGGCTAAAATTTTTAAGCGCCTCTTTCCGATCTATACTATCTCGGGATTTTTGCTTCTGATCTTTATCTTTTTGCGGATGATGAAGCCGGGGCTTCGCCTAGGCGGCGCGTTTAAGCTCGTTTATATCGTAAATATCATCGCCTTCATCGCGCATACTGCGGGTCTTGCGCTACGCGGCTACGTCTCGGGGCACGCGCCGTGGAGCAACTCCTACGAATCGCTCATCTATATCGCGTGGGCGCTGTCGCTAAGCGGAATATTTTTCTCGCGTAAATCCGCGATCTCGCTGGCGCTTACCTCGATAATGGCGGGTATCACGCTGATGGTGGCGCATCTTAGCGACATCGATCCGCAGATTGGTAATCTGCAGCCGGTCTTAAAATCATACTGGCTTACGATCCACGTTTCGGTAATCACCGCAAGCTACGGATTTTTGGGGCTTTGCATGCTGCTTGGAATTTTCACTCTAGTGATGTTTTTATTCGACAGGAAAAACCCTGAGATCGCTCGCAATATCGCAGAAGCCACGCATATCAACGAAATGTCGATGATCCTAGGTCTTTGCCTGCTGACGGTGGGTAACTTCCTAGGCGGCGTATGGGCGAACGAAAGCTGGGGGCGCTACTGGGGCTGGGATCCGAAGGAGACCTGGGCGCTCATTACGATTTTGATCTACGCGGCGGTCGTGCATTTTAGATTTATGCCTAAGCTCAACAATCAATTCGCCTTCGCCGTAGCCTCGATGTTTGCGTATTTTAGCGTCATAATGACCTATTTCGGCGTAAATTTCTACCTAAGCGGCATGCACTCATACGCTAGCGGCGAGCGCATTCCGGTACCGGGCTGGGCGTACGCGATGGTCGCTTCGATGGTGGCTCTTGCGATCGGAGCGTATTTTCGCTCTGGCAAAGCAGCCAAGCTCTAGCGCGATAGGTTTTTAAATTTAGCGAGATTCCGCGATTAAAATTTACAAAGTCCGCTAAATTTAAAATTTCAAAACCATAGCGGCTGCAGCGAGATTCTAAATTTAAAACCGCGGCGGAATTTTAAAGCGGTAGAATTTTAAATTTGAAACTCTCGCTAAAATTCTACGCCGCCCTGAATTTCAAGCGGCGGTTTCGCTCTAAATTTAAATCCTAAATTTAACCTAGGCGCTCTGCGGATACGGCATAAATTTAGACCGAACCTGTTCGACGCTCTACAAAATATATCATTAAAAAACCCTTAAAATTCAGCTTTAGAACGGAAAATTAAGTCAAATTTTTATCTACAATTATAGGGATTTAATATTCCTTTGGCTAAAATTAAACTCGTTAATTTCTTACTTTGAAAGGATAAAGATGTCTGATCTAAAACAGGATAGACGCGGCTTTATCGGACTTGCTTTCGGCGCAGTCGCCGCCGTGGGCGGCGTTTTTGCGCTAGGCGGTATGAAAAAATCGTGGGATCCGCTTCCTAGCGTGCGCGCTGCGGGCGTTACCACGGTCGATCTAAGCCCGATCAAAGAGGGCGAGCTTTATCAAACTCAGTGGCGCAAAAAGCCCGTCTTCATACTCAAAAAAACGGCCGAAATGGCGCAAAACGACGCTCGCGACGTAGTGGTAGACGGTGCTAGATACACGCTTTGCATCGGCCTTTGCACCCATTTAGGCTGTATTCCCTACTACAAACCTTCGACTCAACAGTTCACCTGTGCCTGCCACGGTGGAATTTTCGATGCAAGCGGGCTTAACGTATTCGGTCCGCCGCCGCGCCCGATGGATATACCGCCGTTTAGGATAGATCAGCAGATGCTCGTGCTAGGCGAGGAAGGGCCTGAATACAAGGCCTTGATGCAGAAAGCTTAGGAGGCGCAGATGGCACATATAAGAAAAGCTACGGGGATCTGGGATTGGTTTGATCAAAGATTGGCCGTTACGAAATTTTTCAAAGTGATGGTAAGCGAGTATTGGATTCCTAAAAATATTAGCTTCCTTTGGGCGATGGGCGTTATTTTGATGACGCTATTCATAGTTTTGTTCGTAAGCGGCTTGATGCTCGTAATGTATTATAAGCCGGATGTAGGCTTAGCCTTCGATAGCGTAAATTTCACGATTATGAAAGAGGTCGAATACGGTTGGCTATGGCGACATATCCACGCGGTATCGGCGTCGGTGGTGTTTTTGATCATCTACATCCACACGCTGGTAGGGATCTATTACAGGTCCTACAAACAGGGGCGAGAGATGATCTGGATCAGCGGTATGCTACTTTTCATCATCTTTTCGGCGGAGGCTTTCAGCGGATATATGCTTCCTTGGGGGCAGATGAGCTACTGGGCGGCGATGGTTATTACAAATTTGTTCGGCGGAATTCCGGTAGTGGGCGATGCTATAGTCGAGTGGATTCGAGGCGATTACGCCGTAAGCGATCCGACGCTGACGCGATTTTTTATGCTTCACGTCTGCTTGCTGCCGATCGTCACTATCGTGGTTTTGGCGCTGCATTTTTACGCGCTTAGATTCCCGCATGTAAACAACCTGGACGGCGAGGAGATAGACTTCGATCTTGAGGGGGAGAAATATCTGCAGGGCAAAACGGGCGAGAGCAAGGTAATTCCGTTTTGGCCGGGCTTTTTGGCGAAGGATTTTTTCTACGTCAGTATCTTTATGATATTTTTCTTTTATCTGGTGGGCTTTCATTTCGATTTTGCGATGGATCCGATAAATTTCGAGCCGGCAAACAGCCTCAAAACCCCGACGCATATCTATCCGGAATGGTACTTCCTCTGGGAGTATGAAATTCTGCGCGGATTTTACTTCGACGTAGGACCGCTTAAGGCGGCCGACATTGGGCTTATCGCATTTGCATTCGCCGGAGTTTCGCTATTTTTTATACCGCTATTTGATCGCAGCAGCGTAGTGGCGCCTGCGCACAAAAACAAAGCGTTTTTCATTTGGTTTTGGGTTTTGGTAATCGACATGATCCTGCTTAGCCTATTCGGAAAGCTCCCCGCAGACGGTATGGAACTCGGTATCGAAAATAAATACTGGGGCTTTGCCCTATCGATCATCTATATCGGATTGCTCGTCGTAGTGCTTCCGCTAATTACAATCGCAGAAAGAAAGAGGGTCTAGCCATGAAAGAGATAAGAACCCTAATCTTAGTGCTTTTTTGTGTGGGAATTTTATACTGGTTTGTCGAACCTTACGCGCATACCAAGCTTCATCCGCATGTAAGCCCCGCAAATTACGACTTTGCAGCAGGCGATATCGCGCTGGCCGCTCATAATGTCGAAGCAGCTAAACTGGCTCTACAAAGCGCCGAAAAAGAGGGCGATGCGACGATGATCAAAAACGCCCAAAAAGCGATAGACGAGGCCAAAAGCCAGCAAGACAAAGTTATACTTTTTTGGAATGAAGTTGATAAGATCGATCTTGGCAAGGGCGATGCCGTGCGCGGCGCAGAGACCTTTACCGGTGCGGGCTGTACCGCTTGCCACGGCGTAGAGGTTGCTTCGATCCCCGCTCCTATGGACGCGCAGGCCGCATCGCAGGCTTTCGGCGCAAATCCGCCCGATCTAAGCAGCGCAGGATATATCTACACCGATAAATTTTTAGCGGCTTTTATCAAAGATCCCGTAATGGCGGTTAAATTAAATCATAAATTTAATGACGAAGCGCCCTACCCTATGCCTCCGTTCGTAAGCGCGAGCGGAGAGGCGAATCAAGATATCGCCGACATCGTAGCCTACCTAAAATCCATAGCGCCGAGCGAAGATAAGCTAATTGACGCTAAAGTCGCAGCGGCTGGCATAAAAGCCGATGAAAATTTAACGCAGGCTCAGAGGGAATTTTTCCTCAACAAAGCGGTATTTGAAGACGCTTGCGTAAGATGCCATGACGTAAAATACGACAAGCTCCTAACGCAGGGCGACAAGGCTAGCGTGGCAAACTACATGGGCTCGACGCCGCCCGATCTATCAATGAGCATAAGATCGAAAAAGGCGGGCTATCTGCACGAGTTTATCAACGATACGCAAAAGATACTTCCGGGTACCTCGATGCCGCGCGTCGGGCTAAACGAGCGAGCCGAAACGCAGGTCGTAGCGTATCTGCAATCCGTAGGCGATAGTAAAAAATCGCAGCGCGAAGCTACGACTATAAATATTATGATCTATTTTTTGATACTTTCTGTTTTTGCAGGTCTTTGGAAAAGCAAAATTTGGTCGAAGCTGCATTAAAATTTTAGTAGTCGGAATAAAATCCGACTACTATTTTAAATTCCGTTATATCCTTAATTTCGTTAAATTCCATCTATCAAAAAGCTTTCGCAATTGAGAATTTAGCCGCTTCTGCGCTTTTATGATAATCGCTTTATTTATTACTTCTTAAGATTTTTCTACATATAATTGCTACTTAATTTTGAAATTTAATGTATGAATTTAACTCAAGAAGGTTCAGATGAAATTTTTTAAATTTGCGGTTTTAGCTCTTATTTTTCCATTTTGCATGTTGCTGGCGCAGACCGATTATCACGCCGAAGCGGCGGCGATTAAAGAAAAATTTGCTCAAGCGATCAAGCTTTATGTCGATGGTAATAATTCTGAGGCTAGAAAGATAACTCAAGAGGCGTATTTTGGGCATTTTGAAAATCTAGAAGCTGGTATCCGCATAAATTTGGGACAGCAAAAATCCTACGATATGGAGAAGCAGTTCGGCGATATTCGTAAAGCGATCAAGGCGGAAAAGCCTCTAAATGAGATCCAAGCTATGATCGATAATCTAAATCGCGAGATTGACGAGGTTCTGCCTGTGATTGAATCTGGTCATCGTCTCGTAGCCGAGTATCAAGACGGAGGAGATGGCAGCACTTCTGCGCCAGCCTCAGGCGGAAATTCCGCAGCATCCGGTACAACCTCGCCGTGGATGAGCGTCTATAAAGAATTTAAAGCCGAGTTGGATAACGCTAAGGCTGCGTTTGATAAAAAAGACGCTAGCGCGCTAAAAGCTGCGCTAAATCGCGCTAAATTTGATATCTACCGCAACGAACGCCTAGAAGAGGCAGTGCGAAAATATGTCTCGCCTCAGACCGATCAATCAATCCAGCAGATCATTGGAAATCTCTTGCGCGAGGATGCGGATACGGACAAATCAAAATTTGACGAAGCGATAAACGCTCTAGATAATCTAGCATTAAAAGCCGTAAACGATTTGCCGCAAGAAAGCTACTCCATAGCGCCACAGACTGCGTTAGCACAAAGCGAGGCTAGCGACGAGGGTAAGGACTTCGCGCCGGTCGTGCAAAATATCAAGGATAAGATGGCTAAGGTTTTGGCGCTTTATGAGAGCGGCAAGGTCGATGATGCGATCGACGAGAGCGGCAATATCTACTTCGACGAATACGAAGAGAGCGGCATGGAAAATATCGTCGGTGCTAAAAATACTCAGCTTAAGCTAGACACCGAAGCAAGTTTTAATAAAATTTCAGCTCTTATGCGCGCGGGCGCTTCCAAAGAGCAGATCGTAGCGGCGCAAAATAAGCTATTTGATCAGCTTACCCAAAGCCTAGAGCTAACGAAGAAATCAAGCAATTGGGATCTATTCTTATACGCGTTTATCATCATCTTGCGTGAAGGATTTGAAGCGCTCATTATCGTAGCCGCGGTCATCGCTCTACTTATAAAATCCGGCAACTCAAAGCACCTAAATATCGTTTACAGCGCTCTTGGCGTAGCGGTTGTGCTAAGTATCGCTACGGCTTACGGGTTGAATTATATCTTTGGTAGCGAAAATGCAGGACAAACGCGCGAAGTGATGGAGGGTGCGGTGATGTTAATCGCCGTAGTTCTGCTATTTTATGTGGGCTTTTGGCTTCTTTCAAATGCAAGCTCCAAAAAGTGGAGCGCCTATATCCAAGGTCAAATTTCAAATAGCCTAAGCTCTGGCGATAGCAAGATGCTTTGGTGGACGGTGTTTTTAGCGGTTTATCGCGAGGGCGCAGAGACGGTGCTATTTTATTTGGCGCTACTTTTCGATGCTAAAAGTCCAGCAGCTACTAGCATGGTAGCAGCAGGCTTCGTAGCGGGTCTGGCGGCTCTTATCATAGTTTATATCGTCATCAAAAAATTCTCTCTTAAAATCGCTATCAAGCCGTTCTTCATCGCTACATCGGTCATTATCTTTTATATGTCCGTCGTATTTGTGGGTAAGGGCGTGATGGAGCTAGTCGAGGGCAAGGTATTCGTGCCTACCGTTATTGATGGGCTTCCAACGATTACGTGGATCGGATTTTATCCTTACGTCCAGAGCCTCGTGCCGCAAGCGGTGATGATCGTACTTCTAATCGTAGGAATTTTAATCTTAAAAAATAAGCAAAAAAACAAATCTTAATAAGGAGAGAAAAGATGAAAAAGATTTTTTCAGGTATGTTGGCGCTAAGCCTAGCCTCTGTTATAGCAATGGCGGGAGAGCATCCAATCGGCGAGCCGATTGAGCAAAATGGAATGGAGATCGCTGCAGTTTATCTTCAGCCTATCGATATGGAGCCTAAAGGCATCGATCTAGCTCCTAGCAAAGCGGACATCCACCTTGAGGCGGACATCCACGCTATCAAAGGCAACGCAAACGGATTTGGCGAGGGCGAGTGGATCCCTTACCTAAAGATCGCTTATGTACTTAAAAACCTAGATACCGGCAAGATTCAAAAAGGAAATTTCATGCCGATGGTAGCTAGCGACGGCCCTCACTACGGTGCCAATATCAAGATGGTAAACGGCGTAGGCAACTACGAGCTAACCTATAACATCGAAAATCCAAGCGCCAACGGATTCGGTCGCCACGCAGATAAAGCGACCGGCGTAGGTAAATGGTGGGAGCCGTTCTCGGTTAAATACACCTTCCAATACACGGGCGCTCCTAAAGAGTAAATCATAGATGGCTCCGCCGAGTCCGTTTTCGGCGGAGCCCTAGCGGTATTGGGTTTAGCCGCACGCTTTAAATTTAAGGCGGTTAAATTTAGCCCATTTAAAAAAAATTTAATCGCTACGCCGCAGCCAAAGCACATCGTTTTTGCTTTAATGCGTTTAAGCTTACGAATCTTTTTAGCTGCGGCAAAATTTTAAAATTTCAAGGGGCTTGAAATTTTAAAATTTTAAATTTAGCGCGTCGCAAGGACGAGACAAAACCAAAGCAATAGCGAGGCGAAATTTCTCTTTGCGGGCGGCTCTATTGCTGCGAACTTTTTGCGGGCTGATTTGAAATTTTAAAATTTACAAAATGGCGTAGGTTTTAAAATTTTAAAATTTAAGCGATTATAGGCGATTTATGCGCATTAGGCTCGATGAGGATTTTTGATGACGATATTTTTTTATCATATAAGCTTGGCTCTGTTTCCGCTCGCGTTTTTAAGCGCGTATCTGGGCGGCAGGCGCTTTATCAGCGCATCGTTTTTGCCCGCGCTTTTGGGGGCTGTATTCGGAGCGCTGTGCTTTAGCGCATTTGAGCGCTCGGCAAGCGCCGATACGGGCAAGATTATATTTGACGCGCTCGCACTTTTAGCGCTGCTCGCGCTACTGCTTGCGTTTAAGTTTAAGCGATTCTATCTTACCGCTATAGTTATTTTTGCTCTTGGTTGCGCGTATGGATTTGAATACCGCTTCATAGGGATGAATTTTAAAATTTTCTCCGGCGAGCTGCTGGATAGCTTCAGCCTAACCAACCTCTTTATGGCGGTTTTAGGCGTGCTGGCGCTCATTTTATTCTATTTTATTTATCGCTCAGCTCTAGCGCGCGCAAGCAGAGGCACAAAGCTAGCGTCGTTCGCTCTTGCGTGGGCGTTTGCCTTTATCGCTAAAATCGGCTTTTTGGGTCTTGATCTGCGCCAGGCAGACGCGCCCAAAGCGCTAGCTGCTAAGGGTTTTGAAGGGCTTTCAAACGCGATCGGCTCGTCCGAGTTTCTAAGCGTCATCGCTAAAATCATCCATTACAACAACTCCTATCTGACGCTAGCTCTTTGCCTTATAGCCGTGCTAATTGCGCTGCTTACGGCATTTCGTGCGCCAAGTCGAGTGCCTCGCGAAGCGGACATTATAAAATTTAGAGAGGTTAAAGCGAGCAGATTTGCCATTTTTAGAGATTTTAACCTGATCTTATCGCTTGGGATTTTAATCAGCTTTTTGGGGCTTTATTATATTTTGGTTGCCTCAAAACCGCCTACGATCGATGAGCCTAAGATCATCGAGCCGCAAGGCGCGGAATTCATAATCGATGCAAACATCGTAAAAGATGGCAAGCTGCACCGCTTTGCCTACGTCACCGACGACGGGCATAAGGTCAGGTTTTTTCTACTAAACCGCTTCACGGACAAATTTGCCCCGGTCGCGGTTTTTGACGCGTGCTCGATCTGCGGCGATATGGGCTATATCAAAAAAGGTGACGAGCTCATCTGCATCGCTTGCAACGTGCGGATATTTTTACCGAGCGTCGGCAAATTGGGCGGCTGCAATCCGATCCCGCTGGATTATAAGCTAGAGGGGCAAAATATCGTTATCGCGCTTAAGACGATCGAGGACGGCGCGTCCTATTTCTCGGAGATTGTGGATAAAAAGGTGATCGATCCGGTCAGTAGAAAAGAAATTTTAAACACCTCTAAATTTAGCTATCTTTACTATGGACGCACCTACTTTTTCGAAAGCGAAGCGAATGCAAACGCCTTCACCGCGCACCCCGAGCGCTATGTAGATGAAAACGGCACGCTAAAGGAGCTTAAATAATGTTTTTACGCATCATCAAATCATCCATTTTAAACTCCAGGGATAGCAAAATTCTAGCGTTTTTGACCATATTTTTATCGGTCTCGCTGATCGCTTGCATGCTAAATATCACGCTAAAAATCGGTGATCAGGTCGCTAAGGAGCTGCGCAGCTACGGCTCGAATATCGTCGTGCTGCCGCGTTCGCAAAGCCTAAGTATTGAGATCGGCGGGCGCGAATACTCGCCGCTTAAAAACGATGATTTTTTAAAAGAGAGCGAGCTGCATAAGATCAAAGAAATTTTTTGGCGCAACAATATCACCGCCTTTGCGCCCTTTTTAACTACCCGCGCGGGAGATTACGACGTCGTGGGGACCTACTTTGAAAAGGACGTGGGCGTTAGCGACGAGCCTGATTTCAGATCGGGTGTGCGCTCGCTCTATCCGTTTTGGAGCGTAGAGGGACAGTGGGTAAAAGACGGCGCCGAGAATGAGGTGCTTGCAGGAGACGGGCTGGGGCTTAAGATCGGCGATACGGTTAAGCTTGGAGATTATGAGGCTAAAGTCGTTGGGATTTTGCACGGCGCGGAGGATGAAGCTAAAAAGCTGATCGCAAATTTATCGCTGGTACAAAAGCTAACGCACAAAGAGGGTCTCATCGCCAAGGCAGAAGTTAGCGCCATGACGATCCCGGAAGACGATCTGTCCGTAAAGGCAAGAAGGAGTCTCGATAATCTAGACGCCACAGAATACGACACCTGGTATTGCTCGGCTTACGTTAGCTCCATCGCGTATCAGATCACCGAGGAGTATCCAAACGCAAGCGCTAAGGCGGTACTGAGCGTCAGCGAAGCTCAAAGCGGCATTACGAAGAAGATTCAAAATTTAATGGGCGTCGTAAGCATCTTGTCGCTGCTGATCTCAAGCATCTGCATCACGAGCCTGCTAAGCAGCGAAATTTACAAGCGTAAAAAGGAGATCGGCTTGCTTAAGGCGCTGGGAGCGAGCAATTTTATGATCTATATCCAGTTCGCCGCCGAAATTTTCGTCATCTGCATACTTAGCTCGCTCGTGGGCGCAGTCGTGGGCTATGCGCTTAGCTGGGCGATCGCGTATCAAATTTTCGGCTCATTCATTGGCGTCTCGCTGATGGTCTTTCCGCTTAGCATCGTCTTTGGACTTCTTATTTGCATTATCGGCTCGATCTTACCGCTACGCGGAGTGATCAAGCTACTGCCTGCGGAGGTGCTTTATGGTAGGAAATAACGGCGCGTTTTTCAGAGGCGCGATCTTTAAAAGTATCATCAACAGCGGCATTCGCAGCTTCGTGATTTTTGTCGCGATCATGCTAGGCAGCGCAGTTTGTGCGGCGTTCGTAAATATCTACGCCGACATCGATAAAAAGGTCGCCAGCGAGCTAAACAGCTACGGCGCAAATTTAATCGTAAGCCCCGCAAATTTAGAAAATTCCCATATGGACGAAGCGGCGCTCGATGCGAAGTTCGCTAAAATCCCCGCACTGAAAAGCGCGAATAAATACCTTTTCGGCAGCGCAAATTTAGGCGTCAACTCAGGCATCATCATGGGCGTAAATTTCTCCTCTCTGCGCGATACTATGCCGTTTTTGGATCTCAAAGAGGGCTCGTTTATCGGCGTGGATTTCGACGATAAAAACGCGCTCATCGGGCAGGATCTCGCCAAACTTTTGGGCGCGAAGCTCGGCGACAGTATCGAGATCACGCCGATCGGCTCAAACGAAACTAGCAAGGTAAAGATAAAAGGCATCGTCTATGACGGGCAGAAAGAGGACGGCATGCTGCTAATCTCGCTGCCGCTGGCGCAAAAAATTTTAAATCAGCCTGCGCAGGTAAATTACGCCGAAGCGATCGTAAGCGGTGATTTTAAGCAGCTAAGCGAAATTTCAAAAAGCCTAAGCGACGCTCAGATGAGCTTCGCGCCGATCGGCAAGGTATCCAAAACTCAGGGCATCATCTTAAACAAAATCAAGCTTTTGATGCTTCTTATCGGCATTACGATCCTTCTGATCACCTCGGTCTGCATCAACACGAGCCTTAGCTCGATCCTGCTTTCGCGCATCAAAGAGTTCGCGCTCATCCGCGCAATCGGCGCGAGCAAACAAAATTTGCTCCACCTGATCCTGAGCGAAATTTTAACCGTCTGCGTCGCAGGCTCGCTAGCAGGGGTCTTCGTGGGATACCTGCTAGCGATCTTGCTCGGGCATTTGATATTTTCAAGCAGCGTGGATTTTAGGCTGATTAGCCTCTTTGCGGCGGTTGCGCTGAGCCTGATTTTTGCGCTCGCGGCAAGCTACTATCCGATCAAAAAGGCGCTGAATCCGAATTTAGCGAATCTATTAAGGGAATGACATGGAAATTTTAAAATTTGAAGGCATCTGCAAATACTTCGGCGAGGTCAAGGCACTCGATAATATCAGCTTCGACGTTTTAAGTGGCGAGTGGGTCAGCATAATGGGTCCAAGCGGCAGCGGCAAGAGTACGCTAGTAAATATCTTAAGCCTGATGGACACCCCCACCGCGGGCAGATATATCCTGGGCGGAGCCGACGCGAGCGCGCTAAATGACGAGCAAATTTTAGAATTTCGCCGCAAAAAGATCGGTCTCGTGTTTCAGCAGTTTCACTTAATCCCCTATCTAACGGCCGTCGAAAACGTTATGTTAAATCAATACTACCACAGCTGCGTGGACGAGGACAGCGCCAAGGCAGCACTTGAGAAAGTGGGGCTCGGGCACCGCATTACGCACCGCCCTAGCGAGCTTAGCGGCGGCGAGCAGCAGCGCGTCTGCATCGCTCGCGCACTCATCAATGACCCCGACATCATCATCGCCGACGAGCCTACGGGCAACCTCGACGAGGCCAACGAGCGCGTGGTTTTGCAGCTCTTTCAGACGCTTCGCGGCGAGGGCAAGACCCTGCTTTTGGTCACGCACAACGAAGAGCTCGGTAAATTTGCCGACAAAGTGGTGCGTCTAAGACACGGCAAGCTCGATCGAATAGAGCTTTTGGATCAAAGCACGATGAAGCACAATCTCGGCTCGCAAGATAAAATTTCAGATCGCGATCCAAACAAAAGCGCTTCGCAAAGCTCTAGCGCCGAAGCTGCGAGCGAGCAAAATCCCGCCTCGCAAAATTCCGGCGGCGAGGATCAGAGTGTCGAAAATTCTAACGGCAAAAATTCTGGCGCGCAGAATTCCAATGCGTAAAATTTATAGCTCGCATGATGAAAAATAAAGCTACGTTAAAATTTAAAAATTTCACCGCCCGCCCGCGCTATTTCCGGGTTCACTTAAGGCTCGCGCGAGCAGGCGCGGCTCTTTACTGCGCACGTCCCGCCGAAGTCGCTTGCCTCGAAAGATCAAGCGCTGTTGCGAAGCCGAGCGAAGTGGGTAAAAATTTTAAAAGCCGAAACGCTACGGGCGCAGATTGCAGCGCGGGTCGCAACATACGGCTAGGCGCGGATCGCGATATAAATTTCCGCCCAGATCGCGCCGCAAATTTTAAAATTTCAAACGCAAATTTAAAGGCCGATTTAGCGCGCCCGAAGGCGGGTTTTAGATGATAAAATTTTTAAATTTAAAAGTTGCTGCCGCCGTGTTCGCGCTACTGCTCGCAGGCTGCGACGGATGGAAGCACCATCTAAGCACTGACGGCGCCTCGCTCGCCTCCAAGTTCGACCCCTCCGAGCGCACGCTAAAGATCGAGGGCAACGACAAGCCGTTCGTGCTGTTTTTCTATACCAGCGGCTGCGGCGCGTGCAAAGCCCAAGTACCCGTGCTAAACGAGCTGCAAGCTAGCGGCGATGCGCTGATCATCGGCATTTTGGGCGACGGCAAGGGGCTAGAAGCAGATGCCGCGGTCGCGCGCGAAAAGGGGATAAAATTCCCAAGCGTCAGCGGCGCGAGCTCGGTGAAATACTTTGAAACCATCGTAGGCGGCATTTTCGGCACCCCCACGTCGGTGATCTACGATAAAAACGGCAAAGCGGTTAAAAAGCTCATCGGCCTCTATCCCAAATCCGCCTTCGAAACCCAACTCAAACTCGTAAATTAGCCTGCCCAAAGAGGCCTAGCGTTTGGTAAATTTCGCTAAAATCGGCTTAAAATTTCATCTTAAGGAAACGATATGTTTACAAAAATCGCATTAGCAGCCGCCCTAGCCCTTAGTTGCGCACTCGCAGCGCCTTATGAGCCCTACGATCACGACGCGATGATAAAGACGGCGCCGGATGGCTCGCGCGCCCTGGATATCGGCGGCATCTACCGCTCCGTGGATAATCTCTGCGCCCACGCATGCGAGTATCCGCTAAACTTCGACAGCGGGAAGGACGCTGAGGCTGCCTATCAGGATGCGCGAGCGCTTGAAGAAATTTTTAAATTTCTAAGTCAGGAGCTGTTTAAAAAAGATATCGACGCCAAAGACCGCTACGAGTTTGAGCATAAATTTGCCCGAATTTACGTCATTCAGCACAATTTCGATATCAAAGGCGCCGCGGAGAAGGCGGACGCGCTCTACGACAAGCTTGTGCAAGAAGCGCCAAAAGACGGCGAGATCCGCACAGAATACGGCGAGTTTTTACTAAACTCCTCCCGCGATCAAAAGGCGCAGCAGATGCTCTTGGGCGCGCTTGAGCTCGGTTCGATGCGCGCGCACCACGCTCTTGCGCTGTTTAGCTTGATGCATGACGACAAAGAGGGCGCGATTAAGCACTTGCAGGCCTATCTTGAGGCCTATCCGAAAAATAGCTCCGCCGCGCAGCTGCTCGAGGGGCTAAAGAGCGGCAATATCAAGATCAAAAAGAAACAGCAGTGAGTAAAAAATCCCTTGCTTTAGGCGCTGTTGCGATACTTTGCGGCGCGCTAAGCCTAAACGCCGAGGATGCGGCGATGCAGAGCGCGCAAATAGATCTGAAATTTAACGCCGCAAATTTCACGCAAGAAAGCGTGATCGTAGGCGGCAAAAAGATAAAATTTCGCGCCTACAAAAACATAATCTACGTCGCAAAACCCGTAAGCGCGCACTATCAGAGCATGAATATCTTCATCCCGCAGCAGTATTTTGAGGGACGCAAGAGCGGCAAATTTGACGCCGCGAGCGCGCCGATATTTTTGCCAAACGGCGTGGGCGGCTACATGCCGGGCGAAGCGGGCGAGGTCAAAATAGACGCAAGCGGCAAACCAAACGCGATCGCTACGGCGCTTTCGCGCGGTTACGTCGTAGCCGCTCCCGCAGTGCGCGGACGCACGCTAAAAGGCGCAACCGGCGATTATATCGGCAAGGCGCCCGCAGCGATCGTCGATCTAAAAGCCGCCGTGCGGTATTTGAAATTTAACGACGCGGCTATGCCCGGGGACGCAAACAAGATCGTCTCAAACGGCACGAGCGCGGGCGGAGCGCTCTCGGCGCTTTTAGGCGCGAGCGGAGACGAGGCCGCGTACGAGCCGTATCTGCAGGAGCTGGGCGCTGCAAAGGCGAGCGATAAAATTTACGCGGCGTCGGTATACTGCCCGATCGCAAATCTGAAGCACGCGGACGCGGCGTATGAGTGGATGTTCGGCGCGCAGAGCGAATATGAAAAGATGGATTTTAGCGGCCTTGATGTGGCGGGATTTAACGAGCGTGGCGAAAATTATAGCGGCGCTGAAAAAAATTCCAAAAAAGACGCAAATCAAATCGCTGCAAAGCCCGCGCGCAAGGTGCTAAGCGGCAAACTAAGCGCAGCGCAGATTAAAATTTCAGACGAGCTAAAGGCGCAATTCCCGACCTATCTGAACTCGCTAAGCTTAAAGGACGGAGGCGGCCGCGCGCTAAGCCTGGATAAAAATGGCGACGGCAGCTTCAAAGATTACATAAACGCGCTCATATCGGCCTCTTTTGCTAATTTTGCGGCGAAAAATCCGCGCGCGAAGGCGCCCCTATACCTCGCTGCAAAGATCAAGGACGACACATCGCAATCGCATATGCTTTTTTGGGGCTACGCGACCTCCGAGCCGCGCGCCAAGACCCCGCCCGCATTCGACGGCTTCGCGCTTGAAAATCCCGAAAACGAGCTGTTCGGCGGCGCTAAATTTAACGCGGCGCATTTTACGGATTTTGGCGCGATGAATGACCCCGCTAAAGGGGCGCTAATCGCAGATGCGCGGATCGTAGAGATGATGGATGCGATGAGCTTCGTGCGCAACGAAAACGGCGCGAAGCATTACCGCATCCGACACGGCGCGAGCGATCGCGATACGGCGCTTGCGATCCCCGCTATTTTGGCGCTTAGCTTGCAAAATGCGGGTAAAAACGTCGATTTTGCGGTGCCTTGGGGGCAAGGACACGGCGGAGATTACGATCTTGAGGAGCTTTTTGACTGGATCGATAAAGTAGTCGCGCAGTAGGCTTTACGGGCAAAATTTTACTTTGGATTTAGAATTTTGCGCAGCCCTGCCGTAAAATTTTATCGCCCAAACACTCTCTAGCGGATACGCCAAGCGGCGTAAAATTTCGCTGCAAAATTCTATCGCGTCAAAATTTTAGCGTCGCCGTAAGAAGCGCAACGGTTTGAAATTTTGCAGCTAGCATTCAAAAAATTTCATAGAATTTTATCGCGACAAAACGGAGCGAATTAAAAATTTAGCGGCTGCAACGATTTATAGCGCGGAGCTTTAGCATGATCCGCATCAAAATTTCGGCGCAATCAAATTCTGCAGGCTAAATTTTAAATTTAAAGACCGAAGTATGCGATCAAATTTTGCGGCGTTTATGTACTATCCGATCGCATATATTTGAGCACGCAGGTATCGCGTAATGGGCGCACACTCGGCGCGCGGACGATTAAAATCCACCAAATGAATACAAAAAAATCAAAGGAGCGCGGCAAGCAGCCTAAATTTAAAGGCGTACATTTCGCGATCTCCCGCAGGTCTAAACCCGCTTTTGCTATCCATTAGGCCTACTTCAATAATCCACCGGCGTCCAAAAAGCGTCGTTTGGGATCTGTATTTTTGCGCCAGTGTGCATAAATTTCATAATTTAGACGCTTTTTAGCGCAGCTTAGCCTATTTAAAGATCAGCACCCCGCGCAGCAGGATCGCTTCCCAAACCTGGTGCGCCGTCATCTTTGCGGCAGCGGCGCAACTTGGCGCTAAATTTAACGCTAGCTAGCATTGCGCCGCCTTTAGCTCGCGCGGTAGGCGCTCTATCTATGGCAACGCAGCTTCGGCATTAAATTTAAACGCGCTGTCTTTGCGCCGCCTCTCTAACTTGCGTACGGCGGGCACCGCCTGCGATGACGCCAAAATGCAAGCCGCTTTTTGCCGGGCTACGCCGCGAAAGAGCTTTTAAAATTTAACGCCCTAGCCTTTTGCGATCTCGTAAAAACCGTCTTTAAAAACAACCTTGTCAGCATCTATAAGGCGCTTTAAAAGCTGTGCGCTGGGCTCGTCAAACATCGCCTCCACGTCGCTCGTGCGCTGCGGACGGCGCGAAAGAGTGCGCAGAATTTCATCCTCACTAAAGCTCAGCCGCTCGCTTGCGTATTTAGGCGCAGCGATGATATTTACGTTTTGATTTTCGATGAAAGTGGCCAGATAGCGCAGCTGCGCCTCGCTCACCCCCTGCACGCGGTATGCGGGCGGGCGATCGATCGTGCCGAGATCGACGCGGTGCGGATTGATGCGCGCCAGAGCCGCATTCAGCGCCGCAAAATCCTCTTGCGTGTCGTTGATGTCACGCACGACTAGGATTTCGATATCAAGCTCGCCGCGAAACTCGCGCGCAAAATCCGCGATCGCACTTACGATATCCTCGGCGTTGATGCCCGCGTGCGGACCGTCCACCTTGCGAAAGCTCCTCGCAAGCGCGCTATCTAGCGAAAATTTGCAGATATCAAGCTTCACTAACGCCGCGCTGTTTTCGCGCACGAGCGAGCCGTTTGACAAAACGAGTAGTTTCTGCGGCAGGTGCAGCATCTTTAGCGCGTCCACGAGCTCTGCAAAGCGCGGATGCAACGTGGGCTCACCGTTTGCCGTGATCGTGATGACGTCAATGCCCGCATGGCTTTGCAGCGCGGTTTTCAGCTCGGCGATAACCGGGCCGATCTCACAGGGTTCGCTCATCGCGCTCACGGGCTTGCCCGCGCCCAGCTCGCAATAGACGCAGTTGAAGTTACACTGCTTGCGCTGCGGGCTCAGATCGATGCCGAGGCTGCGCCCGAACCTGCGCGAGGTCACGGGCCCAAAAATATATCTCATTTTTGCTCCATGATTTAATTTGAGGGGTTTGCTTGCGCGCAAAAATTTCGCTTTAATTTCGCTTTAAATTTTGCTTTAAATTTTGCTTCCGCGCGCCAAAATTCGGCGCTGCTTTTATACGAAATTCACTTCCGCGCGCCGCCCCGCTATGGCGGAATTTTAAGCTTAGAGTTTTAAATTTATCCTTAAATTCAGGGCGTGCGAGCCATAAATTTAATGTGCGGGCTAAATTTAAACCCTCAGGCTTACGATATTTTACGCCGTCGCAGATACAGCGCGTAAAATTTTAAGCCTCGCTCGGCATAAAATTTCAAACTGCGGCTAAATTTTAAAATTTGCGATACTGCCGCACCAAAACGGCTCAAAATTTTAAAATTTAGAGCTTTGCGTTCCGCGAGCTGTTTTGAAGGCGTGAAATTTGAAATTTATGAACAGCAGAAGCAAAGCAAGCGACCCGAGCGAGCGAAATTTTAAATTACGGCTCTATGAAATTTCACAGCGACGCGCCGCAAACAGGCTATCGCAAAATCAGGTTTCAGCGCGCGCTTAGCTCGTGCACCAGATCCACCAGATATTTGGCGTTTTGCACGCTTACGTCGGGCAAAATTCCATGCCCTAGATTAAAGATATGCGCCGCACCCTTCATCGCCGCTAAAATCTCGCGCACGCCCGATTCTATCGCGCCGCGATCGTATAGCCGCATCGGCTCCAGATTGCCTTGAAGCGCAAATTTGCCCCCGAGCTGCTCGCGCGCAAGCTCTATCGGAGTGCTCCAATCCACGCCCCATACGTCAAAGCTCGCAGCACCTCGCCGCGCCGCGATACGGCTCAGCCGCGACATCTGCGCGCCCGTGCCCTTGGCAAAGACGATGAGCGGGATATGCGGGAATTTCGCCTTTAAAAATTCCGTGATTTCTAGGATGTATCGCCAGCCAAACTCCTCGTATGCGCTCGGCTCCAGCGCGCCCGCCCAGCTATCAAAAATCTGCACCGCATCGACGCCGGAGCCGATCTGGCGCGCCAGATAAAGCTTCGTCGCCTCCGTAACGAGGCGCAAAATTTCATGCAGAAGCTGCGGATTTTCGTAGAGCATCCTTTTGCAAACGGCGTAATTTTTACTGCCGCCGCCCTCGATCATATAGGTAGCGATCGTCCACGGCGCGCCGCAAAAGCCGATGAGCGCTTTATCCGCAGCAAGGCGCGAGCGAGTAAGCGAGATCGTATCATAAACGTATCCGAGCTCCGCCGCGGCCTTTTGCGGATCAAGGCGCGCCAGATCGCCCTGGGAGCGGATCGGACCTCTAAAGCGCGGCCCCTCGCCCGCTTCGAAACGCAGATCCATCCCCATCTGCATCGGCACGACCAAAATATCGCTAAATAAGATCGCCGCATCGACGCCCAAAATCTCTACGGGCTGGATCGTTACCTCGCTCGCGGCGCGGTAGTCGCGGCACAGGCTCAAAAAATCGCCCGCCCTCTCGCGCACCGCCATGTATTGCGGCAGGTAGCGCCCCGCCTGGCGCATCATCCAAATGGGCGTGTATGGGGTCTCTTTGCCGAAACATGCGTCGATGAAAACCATTTTTATCCTTTAAATTTACTCAAAATATACAAAGCCAAACAAACCGCGAAGATAGCCCCTGCGAGCAAAAGCATATCCAAAGGGGTAGTAAAATCGGTGTGCAAAATTCTCTTGAAAAAATCCACTACGAGCACCATTATGATGACGCTGCCGAGTTTATGCTTCAGCTCATCCAGCGAGGCGATCTTTAAAACTTGCAAATTCAGATCCACAAACTCGTCAATAAAGAGCTCATAAATTCCAAATACGAAGATTAGCAGCACGATAGCGACCAAATATAGATCGATCGCCGTTATTATCTCGCTTAAAATATCGACGTAAAGCGCTCGCTCGCTCTGCGGGGCTAGGAAAAATTCCACGATTTTATAAAGCGCCGAACAGATTTCGTAGCTTGCCATCACAAATATCGCCGCACTAGCCGCAACACAAAAAATAACAGGCAGAAGCGTTAGAGATTTGCTACAAAGCAAAAATTTTTCAAATATAGCTTTCATTTCTTCCTTAAATTTTAATTCGAGATTAGCCGCTCCGCAAACGAATGTATAAATTTAAAAGCCGCTCTATGCCGAAGTGTTCGTTTAAATTTACGCTCGTTTGAAATCACGTAAATTTATCTCTTTTAAGCGCGCCCGTTTGAGTCTTTAAAATTTTGCGCCCGATTAAAGGCGCAAAATTTCAGCTCGCGGCGTTAAATTTTAACTAGGCTGATTTGTAAATTTATTCGCCAGACCTCGGCGCCGAAATCATGCGCGCGACCGTATCCGCGCGCAAAGGCTCGACAGCCTTGCTAAATTTATCCTACTTGTCTTGCTGCATATCGATCCAGCGAAGCGCGATGCGTACGGCGTTCGTAGCCGCTCCGACGCGGATCTGATCGGCGCTGCACCAAAGATGCAAAATTTTATCGTCGAAATTGTCCCTGCGAAGCCTGCCGACGTAGGTTTCATTCGTGTCGCTCGAAAGCAGCGGCATCGGGTATTCGTTTTTGCTCGGATCGTCTGCAAGCACGATGCTAGGCGCGTTTCTTAAAATTTCGCGCACGCGTTGCATATCGAAATCCTTTTTAAATTTTATCGTGATCGCCTCGCTGTGACTGCGAAGTACCGGCACGCGCACGCAGGTAGCCGAAACGGCGAAGTTTTTATGCAAAATTTTCTGCGTTTCGTTCACCATCTTCATCTCTTCTTTGGTGTAGTCGTTGTCCAAAAACACGTCGATGTGCGGGATTACGTTAAATGCTAGCTGGTGCGCGAAAACTTTAGGTTTGCACTCATCAAGCTTAAATTCAAAGAATTTCTGCAGCTGAAACACGAGCTCCTCCATACCCTCTTTGCCTGCGCCGCTGGCGGCTTGGTAGGTGCTTACGTCCACGCGCTCTATTTCAAACGCGTCATCAAGCGGCTTTAAAATTTGAACCATCTGAATGGTCGAGCAGTTCGGATTGGAGATGATGCCCGTTTCTTTCCACAGCTCGATATCCTGCGGATTGCACTCCGGCACTACGAGAGGGACGTCCTCTTGCATGCGAAAGTGGCTAGTGTTGTCGATCACTACCGCGCCGCTTGCCGCAGCAAATGGCACGTAATGTGCCGAAATGGAGCCGCCCGCGCTAAAAAACGCGATGTCGATCTCGTTTTCGTCGAAGGTGCTGTCCGTTAGCTCCCTCACGACGTATTCTTTGCCGCGGAATTCCACCTTCTCGCCCGCGCTCTTTGCGCTCGCAAGCGGCAGTATGTCCTTTACGGGAAAGTTCATCTCGTCTAAGACGCGCAAAATCTCCTCGCCTACGGCGCCGGTAGCGCCTACGATGGCGATATTGTAACTACTCATCCTCTCCTCCTTTTAAAATTTCATCGCTAGGGCCCTCGCTCTGCGAATCTTTACTATCTAAATTTGAATTTAATAAATTTTCATCCTGCGCAAGCTCGTCCGCTTCGCCCTCGTCGCCCTCCTCGGCTTTCGGGCAGGTCGCAATGCTCACGACGTCGTCGCCCTCGACATTTACGACGATGACGCCGCTGGTGTTGCGGCCCGCTTTGCGGATGCTTTGCATATCCACACGGATCATCTTGCCGCTGGTGGTTAGCGCCATAAGATCCATCTCCTCATCAACCATCACGACGCCGATGAGCTCGCCCGTGCGATTGGTGAGTTTCATGCAGATGACGCCCTTGCCGCCGCGGTTTGTGAGGCGATACTCGCTCGCGGTCGTGCGCTTGCCGATACCCTTTTGGCTCACGCTTAAAATTTCTTGCATATCGCTTAAAATAAACGCGGCGCCGATGACCTCGTCGCCTTTTTCTTTAAATTTAATACCTTTTACGCCGCGAGCGATGCGCCCCATCTGGCGAATTTTATTTAGATTAAATTTAAGGCACATTCCCTTTTTCGTAGCGATGAAGAGCATATTTTCGTTGGCGCTTTGCGGCTCGCCATCTTGCGCGCCCTCGCCTTGCGAAATTTTATCTGAAATTTCATTCTCGCTTCCCTCTAAAATATCCTGCTCGGTCTGCTCTAAGGCTTCTTCAGCCTCGCCTCCGTCCAGATCGTCGCCGCTTAGAGCGCCTCCTTTGTAGTTTTGCATCTCCTCGGCGCTGTTTGGAGCGATGAGCGCAGTCACCAGCGTATCGTCCTCATCCAGGCTGATAGCGCGGATTCCGAGCGAGCGGATGTTTTTAAACTCGCTTAAATTCGTGCGTTTTACGATGCCGTTGCGAGTGAAAAATACGAGCGACTTGCTCGGATCAAAATCGGTCGTAGGGATGATCGCCATTATCTTTTCGTCCGCGCCGAGCTGGATTAAATTTACTACCGCCTTGCCCTTTGCGGTGCGTGAGCCCTCCGGAATTTTATAGACCTTAAGCCAGTAAAGCTGCCCGCGGTCGGTGATAAACATAAGCGTATCATGGGTGTTGGACGTAAAAAAGCTCTCGATGAAGTCGTCATCGTACGTCGTGACCGCCACGCGCCCCTTGCCGCCGCGCTTTTGCTTCTCGTAAGTCTTGCTAGGCACGCGCTTGATGTAGCCGCGGTGAGTGATCGTAACGACCATATTTTCATTCGCGATTAAATCTTCGATGTCGATATCCTCGTAGTCATCGACGATTTCGGTGATGCGCGGGCATTTAAATTTATCCTTGATCTCCAAAAGCTCATCTTTGATGATCCTCTCAATCAGCTCCTCGCTCTTTAGGATCGCGTCAAGCCGCTTGATCTCGGCTAAAATTTCTTTTAGCTCCTCCTCGATCTTTTCGCGCTCAAGCCCCGTTAGGCGACTTAGCCTCATATCCAAAATCGCACCCGATTGCGCCTCGCTAAGTCCGAATCTGCTCATTAAATTTTCGCGCGCGACGTTGGTGTCGGCGGAGTTTCTAATCACGTCGATCACTTCGTCGATGTTATCTAGCGCGATCTTTAAGCCCTCCAAGATGTGCGCTCTGGCGCGCGCTTTTTGAAGCTCAAAAATCGTGCGGCGGATGATGACGGTTTTTCTGTGGTTCAAAAACAGTTTCAAAAGCTCTATCAGCGTGAAAATCTTCGGCTCTTTGCCGTCGATTGCGAGCATTATCACGCCAAAGGTCGCCTCCATCGTGGTTTGCTTAAATAGATTATTCAGCACGATCTCACTCATCGCGTCGCGCTTAAGCTCGATTACTACGCGAATTCCGTCGCGATCGCTCTCGTCGCGCACCTCGGAGATGCCCTCGATCTGCTTTTCTTTTACGAGATCTGCAATCTGCTCGATCAAGCGCGCTTTATTGGTCTGATACGGCAGCTCGTCGATTACGATGACGTCTTTGTTAGATTTTTTTTCGATATGGGTTTTAGCGCGAATTTTAACGCGCCCTCTGCCCGTTTTATACGCCTCGATAATCCCCTTTTTGCCGTAGATGATGCCGCCGGTCGGAAAATCGGGACCCTTGATCTCGCCCATTATCTCCTCTAGGCTTGCATTTTTATTCTCAAGCAGTATCAAAAGACCGCCCACAAGCTCATCTAGGCTGTGCGGCGGGATATTAGTCGCCATTCCTACGGCGATTCCGCTTGAACCGTTAAGCAGCAAATTCGGCACGCGCGCAGGCAGGACGTCGGGTTCGTTCAGGCTCTCGTCGTAGTTCGGCACGAAATCGACCGTCTCTTTATCCAGATCTTTTAGTAGCTCCTCAGCTAGCGGCGTCATACGCGCTTCGGTGTATCTCATCGCCGCCGCGCCGTCGCCGTCGATCGATCCAAAGTTGCCCTGTCCGTCCACAGAAGGAATTCTCATCGAAAAGCTCTGCGCCATTCGCACGAGCGCATCGTAAACAGCGGTATCGCCGTGCGGATGGTATTTACCGATGACGTCGCCTACGATACGGGCGGATTTTTTGTATGGCTGGCGAGAGCCCACGCCAAGATCGTTCATTGCGTATAAAATTCGCCTATGCACCGGCTTTAGGCCGTCTCTGGCGTCCGGTAGCGCGCGACCGATGATAACGCTCATCGAGTAATCAAGATAGCTCGTCTTGATCGATTCTTCGACGTCGATATCGATGATCTCCTGATTTTCAAACATATTTGATTGCATAAATATCCTTTTAAATTTTAAAGCGCGATTATAGCGAATTATTCTTTTGCATTAGCTAAAACCAAGCCGCACACGGGCATAAAGCCGCCATCGATCAAGCTCTCGCGCGCTTGAAGCATGCTAAGACCTGAGGTGATGATGTCGTCTACTAGGATCACGGGGAATTTCGGCGGGGTTAAAATTTTAAAATTTCGCTTGTGTTTTAGGCGAAATTCCAAACTCTGCCCGGTGTATTTGACGCGATTTTGCGCGCGCAGGCAGTGAAATTTTGGCTCAATCAGTTCGCTTTTTAGCGCGCGAGCTAAGATCGCCGTGTGCGAATAGCCGCTGCGAGCGTCATCATCCAGCGGCACGGCGTTAAATTTAAAAACCCCGCCCGTTTTAAATGTTTCGTAGTTTTGCGGATTTGCAGAAATTTCGCGCTGCAGATGAAGCGGGAATTTCGCTAGGCTTAAAGAGGCTATGCGAGCAAGCACCGCAGCACCGTATTCATGGTGTTTAGAAAGTATAAGCTCTCGAATTTCGGAGTAGCCGTAGTAATAAAACACGCTAAAGCCCTCCACCTGCCGCATACCTAGGCGGCATTCGGCTAAATTTGCGGCGCAGGCAGCGCAGATCATGCGCAGGCTAAACGCGCCGCAATTTACGCAGCGCATCTAAAGCGTAGAGATGATTTGATCGGCGGATTTTTTGACGATGTCGTCTAGCAGGCTTTGCACGAAAGGATTAAGCGATCTGGCCGTGCGAAGCGCCGTAAATTTGCTCTGATCTTGAGCTACGCGCTTGGTCGTGGTTTGGCTGCCCTGCACGATCGCGATCGCGACCTCGCCTCTTGCGCTCATATTTTCCTTCGAGTAGCCGTTGATCGCCGCCGAGATGCTTCTAATGTTTACGGTTACGATATTCGGGCTTGCAGGATCGATCTTTACGCCGCGAGCCTCAAGCTCCGCGCGCAAAGCCTTGTCGAACCACGCCGAGAGATTGTTTTTTAAAAGCACCTCATCGACCAGCTTGCCGCCGCTATCGTTGATGACGGCGATTACCATCTGATTTTCGCGCTGATCGTTGATCGCGTTGATATTTACCGACTTGCCGCTTACGGTCTGATCGGCTTTAGAAAGATACGGATTTAGGCTGATGACGCTGCTGGTTTGCGAGCAGGCGACAAAAAATAGCGCAAAGACGCTGAGTAAAAATTTTTTCATTTTGATCCTTTTTCTGAAATTCGGGCGCATTGTAGCACTAAATTTAAAATTTATAGATTTTTTTGTATCATTGCAAGATCAAAGGAGAAATTTTGCAAGCACTCGCTTTAAAATACAGACCCAAAAGCTTCGAGCAGCTCATCGGTCAAGACGCCGTCGCCACAAGCCTAGCACACGCGCTGGATTCGGGCAGGCTGAGCCACGCATATCTTTTCAGCGGACTTCGCGGCAGCGGCAAAACCTCGACGGCTAGGATTTTTGCCAAAGCGCTTTTATGCGATAAAGGCCCCACCGGCAAGCCGTGCGAGATCTGCGATAACTGCGTAATGGCAAACGAGGGGCGTCACATCGACATCATCGAGATGGACGCCGCTAGCCACCGCAAGATCGACGATATCCGCGAGCTCATCGAGCAGACGAAGTATCATCCCGCAAGCGCGCGCTTTAAAATTTTCATCATCGACGAGGTGCATATGCTCACCAAAGAGGCCTCCAATGCGCTTTTAAAAACGCTTGAGGAGCCGCCTAGCTACGTAAAATTTATCCTTGCGACTACCGATCCGCTCAAGCTTCCCGTCACGGTGCTATCGCGCACGCAGCACTTTCGCTTTAAACCTATCGCCAAAAGCGCCGTCGTAGCGCACCTCGCGCAGATTTTAAAAACCGAAAATATCGCTTACGAAGAGGGCGCGCTTGAAATTTTAGCGCGCAGCGGCTCAGGCTCGCTACGAGACACGCTCACGCTCCTCGATCAGGCGATTATCTTTAGCCGCGAAGGAATCACGCAGCGCGCGATCGCCGATATGCTGGGCCTGCTCGATCCCGCTAAAATCGGCGAAATTTTAGACGTCGTGCTGCGCCAGGACCGCGCGGGCGCGATCGAGATCATCAAAGAGATCGAAAACTACAACGCCGAGACGATAATCGACGAGATGATCGCAAATTTAAAGGATAAATTTCTGCGACGCGACGCGAAATTTAGCTTGCTGATGTACGAGCGGTTTTTCCGCATTTTAGCGGGCGCTAAGAACATGCTCGCCATCAGCCCGGACAACACCTACGCGATTTCTATGATGATTTTTATGATGATGGAGGCGGTAAATCTGCGCGAGATCGACGAGCTCATAGAGGTCGGAAGATCGCTGGATCAAGGCGAGGGCTATGCTTCTGCTTCGGCGCCGAATTTAAACGCGCAAAGCTACGCGCCGAATTTTAGGTCGAATTCCAATCAAAGCGCGGCATTTGCACCAAATAACGAGCCGGGCGGCGCGACTTTTGCACCGAGTAACCAGGGTAGCGCAACAAGCGGCGTGCCTAACTTTACGGCAGGCGCAAAACGTCCCGCAAACTCAGCGCAAAACTTTGGTGCGGCAAAACAAAGCCCTGACGCAGGCGGCGAGATCAAACGGGGCGCAAGCGGTGTGGCGGCGCAAAATTCTAGCTCTTCCGTCAAAACGGGCGCTCAAAATGAAATTTACGAGAATTTTTTAACCAAAATTTACGACCGCGATTACGATCTGGGCGAGAAATTTAGCAAGTGCGTGGAATTTTTAAAATTTGAGCGCGGCACGCTGTATCTGCTCTCGCGCGCGCAGGGACAGGATAGAGAATACCTGCGCAAGGGCTCGCGAGCGATAAATAGCGTGCTAAAATCACTTTTCGGCGAGAGCGCGAAAATCAAAATCGAGCAGGACGCGCCGCAAAAGCAAAATTCTGCGGAAAATAGCGCAGAAAATTCTGCCCCGAGCAGCGTAGATAGCGCAGCAAAAGACGGGGCGGGCAGCGCGGAAAAACCGCTTGAAAACTCGAGCGATGCGCAAAATTCCGACTCGGGCGCAAGCAAGACCGCAAACTCCGAGCAAAATGAAATTTCAAGCGGCGGCGAAAATTCCGAAGAAAATTCCGCACCGAAAGCGGCAAAACCGCAAAAAAACGGCGCTAGCGGCGAGGGCGAAAAGCAGCCGCCTAAGGATGATCTATTAAGATCCACCGATCCTCAAAACTACGCCGCAAAGCTCCGCGATACGAGCAAGAGCGTACGCGCCGCAAAGGCAGGTCTTGCCGAGCTCGCAAACGGCGCGCAGGACGGCAAGGAAATTTTAATCTCCGAGATGAATAGGCTATTCGGCGAGCCCACCAAAATCACAGAATAGCGCTCGCTGCGGATAAATTTACGCCGCGCCGCGCGATTTTAAATTTTAAGCGTGCAAAAACGATATCGAAATTTACGCGGCGAGAGAGCCTGTGCGATTTTAAAATTTAAGCACGCAAAGGCGGTGTCTAAATTTACATGGCAGACCAAAGTCGCGCGATAAATTTTAAAATTTCGCAGCGCGCGATCGAGTTCTAAAAAGCAAGCTTTAAATTTGATCGTCAAAGCGCGCTTTAAATTTAACCGCGCTGGCGGTCTAAAATTTATACGCCGCGACAGTCTAAATTTAGCGCGCCGCAAGTATCCGCGCAGTCTGTCCCATGCGAGCTCAAAATCCAAATTTAAACGCACTCTCCGCAGCTCTAAAGATAAAATTTTGCGCGTTTGCATAGCGAATATAAAATTCCGCGCCTATCGGCACCGTGTCCTCCGCGATACGACTTTAGCCATACCGCGCTCCCGCCTGATGCGCTATCTCAGACTTTCATCAAATTTTGCGATACGGTTTTGCCCGCAATCTGCGCGACTGCTCGTACAAAAACGCAGGCTACGATCGCTCGCGGACGCTGCAACCCACAGCCAAAATTTCACCGGGGTAAAGCCGCGGCGAGCCGAACCGCTCTTAAATTTCAAAGAATTTATCCAGCAAATGGACGGCGGTCCGCGATGCTCGCTTATGAATTTTACGCGAGCGCGACGAGCGAATTAGCTAAAATTTAGCGCTTTTGGTGTAGAATTCGAGCAAATTTCAATCCAAAGGTCATCAAAATGCGCGGATATAAAATTTTCTCCGGCACCGCAAATCCCGAATTTGCCAAAAAAATCTCCAAATATCTCTCGCTACCGCTTAGCGAATGCGCGATCAAAACCTTCAGCGACGGCGAAATCAGCGTCCAGATCGGCGAGAGCGTGCGCGGTAAGGACGTCTTCGTCATCCAGCCGACCTGCGCGCCCGCAAACTCCAATCTGATGGAGCTTCTGATCCTAACCGACGCGCTGAAGCGCTCCAGCGCGAACTCGATCACTGCGGTCGTGCCCTACTTCGGCTATGCTCGCCAAGACCGCAAGGCGGCCCCGCGCGTGCCGATCAGCGCGAAGCTCGTGGCGAATATGATGCAAACGGCGGGTATCGACCGTGTCGTCACGATGGATCTGCATGCGGGGCAGATACAGGGCTTTTTCGACGTGCCCGTCGATAACCTCTACGGCTCGCTGATATTTTTGGACTACCTGAAAGAGAAAAATTTAAAAAATCCTATCATCGCTAGCCCCGACGTGGGCGGCGTCGCGCGCGCCAGAAGCTTCGCTAAAAAGCTCTCACTCGATCTGGTGATCGTCGATAAGCGCCGCGAGGAGGCGAACAAAAGCGAGGTGATGAATATCATCGGCGACGTCGCGGGCAAGGACGTGATCCTAATCGACGATATGATCGATACCGCGGGCACCATCGTCAAGGCCGCGGGCGCATTTAAAGACCAGGGCGCGAAGAGCGTCAGCGCGTTTTGCACGCACGCCGTGCTAAGCGGCCCGGCATATGAGCGCATCGAAAGCGGCGCGCTAGACGGCCTCGTCGTGACCGACACAATCCCGCTAAAGCAGGAAAGCGACCGCATCAAGGTAATCAGCGTCGCTCCACTCTTCGGCGAGGTCATCAGGCGCGTATATCACGACGAGAGCGTAAATAGCTTATTCAAATAAAATTTTAAAATTTAAAATGCGGCGTCGTTTGTTTTATACAGCCGCAGGAATGCGAACAATAGGCATCTTATCGTAAGGGATCGCGGCTCAGCCGCAAGTCAAGCGCTTGCGCTTATGGGCTCTAAATTTGCAGCGTTGAGCTCGCTGTGATTTAGCTATTGCCGATTTAACTGCGACGTGAAATTTAGCTTCTAGGCGGCAAATTTACCTCTGCGCGACATTTACTCCGCGCGGCGGAAAAATTTAACTGCAACCGCGAAGTAAATTTACTGCATTAGCCGCTGCAAGCCGCATTTTAATCCGCCGTATTAAATTCCGTGAGACTGCGTTTTAAATTTGCCGTAAAATTTTCTGTATTTGATGAGATCGCATAGCACCGCTAAGCTTTAAATTTATGATAATTGCCGCACATTCGCCATCTGTCCGTGCAGCTGCACTTCTGTAAAACTCGCACTCGCCAAATCGTGCAAAACCGCGTTTTAAATTTCGCCGCAAAATCCGCAGCCCTCTCGGCAAGAATGCGCCCGAGCCGATCGCATTTAAATTTAGCACCGAAATTTCTTTATATTTTAGAGCATTGCAAAACTCAAAATGCCGTGTCTCCCAAGCGTTCGCCGCTCTTAACGGAGTAGCTCGCCCGCAAAGCCTCTGTAGTGCTTTATTATGATCTTAAGCTCATCGGTAAAATTTTAAATCCCTTAAATTTGAACTTCATTTATTTCAAAGCCTCTTCAAATTTGAAATTTAATCCGAATTTGATCTGAAATTTTATAAAATTACGCCGTTTTAAACGGGCTTTAAAAGCGCGCGCAAGCTGTTTCGCAAGCCCAAAAGAAAGGGAGCTTTATGCCTACTTTTACTACCAAAGACTACAAAGCCGCCCTTCGTAATCGCGGCTCACGAACCACGAGCGCAGGCGGATTTAGCATCAAAAACGACAACTCCTTCATCGTGATCTTCGTCATTGCGATGATGGTCTTTATATTTTTTTACGGCGTGTCGGCCGGCCTTGATTTAGATGAAATTTTTTTAGGCAACGGTCACGGACGCGGCGGAGGCGGGATTTTAGGACTTTTGATCGCAGGCGTAGCTTGGTATCAAGGACGCGACGGCGGCGGGCTGTTTAAATTTAACGACCACGCAATTACCTTCGTTTCAAACGAGCGCAAGAGCGAAATCCTACTCTTCAATATCGACTACGTTAGGCTCACGCCGGGCTTTTTGCGCACCTGCACCAGCTACACGGCGCTTAGCCACTCCCGCTACGTAAAATACGAGCAGTTCTTTACATTTGGAATCGGATCGATCATCGTGCTGTGGCTAGTCGGCATCGCCATGAGCGAGCGCGTGGGGATGGCATTCGTGATAATGGTCGTGGGCGTCGTGATCTTTATCTTCGCCAAGGCGCTCTCGTCATGGCGGCTAAACGGCGACTTTCACGATATCTTGCTGCGCGACACCGTGCTGATCCGCGGCAAGGATCTAAACGACCGCGTGCTGTGGTTTGCGATCACGCCCGGTCGCAACGACCGCCGCAGGTTGCGCGCTTATTTCAAAGAGCATCTTGATTTCGACATCGACGGCGGCTGATTTTGATTTAAAATTTAGAGGCTTGGGCTCGAACCCGGTAGCGGAATTTTAAGCCGAAATTTCGCACGGCGGAATTTTGTGGTCTAAATTTTACCGAGCGAAATCACAAGGCATAAAATTCTACGATATAAAATTTACGAAGCAAAATTTCATAGAGTAAATTTCAAGCCGCAAATGCACGCTGCGATATTTGCGGCTTCTATACGGCAAACTCCACCTCGCTTAGCAGCCCCAAATTATCAAACGAAAAGAGCGCATCATTTTTAAAATTTGCTACGATCTTGCCCGCCGCTTCGCTAAATTTCGTGCCGTTTTTAAGCAAAAGCGCCCCCGATAAAACGGCGTGATTTAACTGAAATGCGCCTATATAATCCTGTGCCAAAGAGATGAGCTTGCTTGCGCCCATACCGGGCTTGATCGTATCATCTGGCGCCACGCACTCGCCTGCCGCAAACGCCACAAACACTGCTCCGCCTGCGTGCGGGCAGCGGTAGTAACATACCGGTTCCTGCGATAGCCCGCACGCGATCGCGCTTAGAGCGTGGCCGTTTATCTTCGCGCTTAGTGCGAGCTTAGGCGTGCTAAGCTCGGCTAGCCCGTGCCGCAAGCCGAAGTCGCGCACATCTCGCGCAAGGGTGAGCAGCCGCTCATCAAGGCGGTTTATGTTTTCGTATCCCCACAGCCACGTGCGGCTGCTGCTCGCTTCGCTGCCAATATACCAGATGGCGCGCGGCGCATCATCGCCGAAACTAATCTCGCCGCGCTTTAGATCCACAGACCAGCGCCTGCCCTTTACGATCAGCTTCGAACCCGCCTCTTGCGCCCTTGCGCCGCAGCCTAAACATGCCGAAAACAGATCGGTAAAGCTGCTCCTATCCACGTCTAAGCGGTCTAAAAATTTCATCGTTTTTCCCCTGATCTTGCACCGATAAATTTAGCACTTTTGCTGGATTTATCGGTGCGCCCTATTATACGCCGTGCACGCCGTTTCGCTATAAAACACTCGCGCTATGGAATTTAACGCGACGCGTAGTAAAATTTAATAAAATTTTATAAAGCCACAGCGGATAAAATTTCATAGCGGGCGCCGTCGGAATAAAATTTTAAAGCCGAGCTGCGGACGCGACCGCAATGATCGGCTGGCGGACATAAAATTTAAACCGCTCGCGAAATGTTAAATTTGAAAGATGAAATTTTAGCCTAACGGCAAGCGGCGAAATTCTACTACCGAGCAGCGAGCAATAGAGCTTAAAGCGGCGCAAAACCGGCGCGCGCAACAGCGAATGTATCAGCCCAGGCAGCAAGCAATAGTTAAAGCCGTGCGGTCATAAAATTTAAATCGCCTCTTGAGATCGTTAAAATTTAAAGACGAAATTTCATACCGAACGACGAGCCGCTAAATTTAAACCGCCCGCGCGATCGTCAAAATTTAAAATCAAATTTTACGGCCGCGCGACAAAAGATGAAAAAAGATGAAATTTTGATTACCCGTGCGATAAATTTAATCGATCTTTAGCACGCTCAAAAACGCCTCGCTCGGCAAATTTACCCTGCCGATCGCCTTCATGCGCTTCTTGCCCTCTTTTTGCTTTTCGAGGAGCTTGCGCTTGCGCGTGATGTCGCCGCCGTAGCACTTGGCGGTCACGTTTTTGCCCATGGCGCGGACGTTTTCGCGCGCGATGATCTTGTTGCCGATGCTTGCTTGGATCGCGACCTCAAAAAGCTGCCGCGGCACGATCTCCTTCATCGCTTTGACGAGGTCGCGCCCCTTGGATTCGGCCTTTGAGGCGGGCACGATGATCGAGAGCGCATCGACCGCTTCGCCCGCGACGCGGATGTCGAGCTTAACTAGATAGCCGCGCCTGTAATCGATCGGCTCGTAATCAAAGCTCGCATAGCCCTTGGTGCAGGATTTGAGCTTGTCGTAAAAGTCCATTATGATCTCGTTTGTCGGCACGTCGTATTCGAGCAGGACGCGCTCCGGCGTGATGTAATCCATCTTGGTTTGGATGCCGCGGCGCAAATTTAAAAGGCTGATGAGATTGCCCAAAAACTCGCTCGGGGTAATGATGGTCGCTCTGACGTAGGGCTCCTCGATGCACTCGATGAAATTTGGCGCCGGAAGCTCGCTGGGGCTGTGTATCCGCACGCACGAGCCGTCCGTGAGATACACGGCGTATGTGACGGTCGGCGCCGTGGCGATGAGATCGAGATCAAACTCGCGCTCAAGCCGCTCCTTCACGACCTCCATATGCAGTAGCCCCAAAAACCCGACGCGAAAGCCGAATCCTAGCGCGAGCGACGTCTCGGGCTCGTAGCTAAGCGAGCTGTCGTTTAGGCTCAGCTTATCCAAAGCGTCGCGCAGATCTTCAAATTTATCGGTCTGCACGGGATATATGCCCGCAAACACGAAGGGCTTAGCCTTCTCAAATCCGCCCACCGGCGCGGCGGCGCGCTTTTTAAAAAGCGTGATCGTATCGCCCACCTGCACGTCGGCGACGTTTTTTAGCCCCATCACGACGATGCCCACTTCGCCGCTGCTAAGCTCGCGGGTTTTGGCGGGCGCGAGTGGGTTGGGATACATCAGATCGAGCACCTCGTGGCGGTTCTCGCTGCCCATGATATAGACCTCGTCGCCCTTTTTCAGCACGCCGTCGTAGAGCCTAACTAGAGCGAGCGCGCCTAGGTAGTTATCGAACCAGCTGTCGTAGATGAGCGCTTTAAGCGGCGCGTCGTCGTCCGTTTTGGGCGCGGGGATGCGAGTGACTATCGCCTCTAAGAGCTCCTTGATGCCCACGCCCGTTTTGGCGCTGACCTCGATCGCGCTGCTGCAATCAAGCCCGATGACATGCTCGATCTCATCTTTTACGCGCTGCGGATCGGCGGCGGGCAGATCGATTTTGTTAAGCACGGGGATGATCTCGAGGTTGTGCTGTAGCGCGATATAGACGTTTGCGATGGTCTGCGCCTGCACGCCCTGGCTGGCATCCACGACGAGGATCGCCCCCTCACAGCTAGCCAGCGAGCGCGAGACTTCGTAGCTAAAATCCACGTGGCCCGGAGTGTCGATTAAATTTAAAACGTATTTCTCGCCGCCGAGCTCGTACTCGAGCCGCACGGACTGCGCCTTGATCGTGATGCCGCGCTCCTTTTCGATATCCATCGTATCCATGATCTGGCTACTCATCTGGCGCGCCTCGACGGCGTTGCACTCGCTAATCAGGCGGTCGGCGAGCGTGGATTTGCCGTGGTCGATATGCGCGATGATGCTGAAATTTCTGATATTTTTTGTTTTCAAGTGGCTTGTCCTGATGAAATTTTAAGCCGCATTGTGCCGAAATTTCATTTAAAAACGGGTAAATGGGCGGCGGAAATTTTAGTGGAATTTTGTGTAAAAATTTCTAGCGGGTTTTGAATTAAATTTTGCAGCAAAATTTTGCTTGGCCTAGTGAAAATCTCATGCTTATTTTAGACTTATCGCTGCCGACGAGCAATTTGGAATTTTAAAGCTCAGCCATAAAAAAAGGCTAACCTTGCGGTTAGCCTTTAAATTTAGCGAGAAGCGCGCGGATTACCAGTCGATTCGCTGATTGCGAATAGTTCTTTTTTCACCGGTATCGGTGGTCATTTGACCAGAATCTCCAGCTGTATCTTTTAGATCGTTTCCGCCGGCAAATGAGCCTACATCATCTTCGGTACCGCTCTTCACGCCGCCTTCACCGCCCCAAGTACCGGCATTCAAGAATTGAACAAAAAAGTAGTTGAAATACTGCGGAGCGCCGGTATAGCCGGTATTTATTCCGCCATTTATCCAAATTCTACTATTGCCGTCGGTAGGCGTATATATTAGCCATGGATTAGTTATGACCTCCACCCTAGTCGTTCCTTTTCTGCCTGCATTAAAAGTCGTATTTTCGACTCCATCCGTAGTTTTATCGTCACGACTGGATCTAATACCTGCATTTTCAGGCAGGTATTGGCTAACAAAGTACTGTTGAATATTGCCCGAATTATACCTTTGAAGCGTATTGGTTATAAATTTAGAGGTATCGGCGTTAGGAACGGCCGTATTCAATGCATTGAAAATAGTGCCATTAGGAACCAGATATCTTAAATCCACTCCACCTTTTTGAGGGACAGGGATAGTTGCACAACCGTTCGCCTGACCACAATATATGGAGTTTTGTATGCCCACTTGCGCTCCGGTCGCAAAATTGCCCTCATAAATCGTAGCTCCATCGCTAGGCTCATTAGCCTTGCCGTATACGAATAAGGCATAAGTACCGACATTATCACCATAATACGTAAATGCATCTCCGACTTTATATTGTTTAGTATTGCCGTTAGCATAAGATATGTAAGCCGCTCGATCCGCTAAATTTACACCGGCCTCTGCTAGTTCTTGGCGCATCCTCTCTAAATACTGATCAAAATCCTCCTTAGTAACTGCTACGCTACTATTATCGTAAGTCTCATAAGTAACGGGGCTAGATACCATATCGTAGTTTTTATCGAAACTTGCAGGCTCAATCTTATTGTGTAAATTTAGGCTTCCTCTGTCGACATTAAAGTCTTCTGCGTAGATCATTATCGGTCTGCTAGCCGCCTTATGCATCCTATCAAAATTGAAATAGATCTTTGCATTCGGAGTTCTACCACCGCTAAATCCTCTAGCCATTAGCATCATTGCATTGTCTTTCGGATTATACTCTAGCTGTCCTCCAAAAGCCCCCTGATCGCCGGCCGCTTTTCTAGCATTTACGAAGCCGTTGCTTAGATCTGCATTCGTATAGTAGTTGATAGCCATATTTAAAGGTATAGGCAATTGGTAACCAGCACCTCCGGTAGCTTCGTTTAGTGTCGTACCGTTTAGCGTCCTTACATTATACTTGAAGCACCTGCTGTCGTATGCAGCGCCGCCTGTAGCACAAAAAGCCTCGGCGAAAAACTCAGTTCCGCTAGGTATAGTAAAGCGAACATTGCTGTAATTAGCGCCCTGATAAGGTCTATAATCTACATTCGCTGCAGTGCGATTTAAATTTGCCGCTTCTTGAGCGCCTCTTAAACATCTGCCGTCAACAAGACCGCTTGCAGTAGAACAATCGAAAGAGAAATTTACCTGCAAATCCAAATCGCTAGCAAAGCCACATACCGCAGCAGTTTTAGTAGCATCATCCGGATCTATAACGGCCCTTCCTCCATCGTATAAAGTGGCAACTACATCTTTATAAACTTTATTCGATAGATATGCTATGGCATCGTATTTGATGGTAGCAAGTTGCTGCAATTGTCTAGTAACCGCTTTATTCGCAGTAGGATTATCTCCCGTCGCTACGGTAATGTCCGTTTCTACATCCGGCATACTATAATAAGTAAATGCACCGGTAATGGCGGTAGCGGAAAGATTTTCGGCGGCCGTACTTACGTTATTATCTAAAATCCTAGCCCCACCAGTAGTACCGGCTGCATAGGAAGCGTTATCCAAGCTTGTCATGGAGAGAATGATCCTATCCGGTTTATATCTTAGTACCAAGTACTTATTATCTTTCATACCCACATCGCAACCTATTCTACCCAGCTCATCTCGTTTGTTTGTAGAAGAGTTAATAATGCATGTAGTACCTACCCAATCCTGCTTTCCGGCTTGATTTTTAATATATGTCTGATCTCCGTAATTATCCGTCCATGAGTTATCATACACATTAACCAGAACATCTCCGACATTATAATAGTTAAAAATTTCGCCTTTATCCTCTAGTGCAGCAGTATAAAGTAACGCCGGTTTGATATCTTTCTTCGTAGGATCTTTCTTTGACTCATTCATCAGATACGGAGCATACTTCATCTTTTTCTTACTAATGTAGCCGTCGGTTACTTCGGAACTTTCATAACCGAAATTTGCCCATAGTTTGGTAGCAGTCTTATCCCATACTCTGGTATAGAACACGTCGAAATTCTTTGTAGTTCCGGCAGTGCTACAATTACCGGCATATTTACCGAAGTCTGCACTCTTGATATCGGTGGTACCATCATATTCATACACTCTTTTAGAGGCGTTATATTTAAATCCCTTATATTCTATAGGAATTCCACCTTGGCAGCCGTCTTGTTTAACGCCTTCGTTTAGCCTCGAATTTACCTTGTTTTTATCCTTTTCGATATAAAGGGACTGCGATTGGACGCTATTGTAGCATTGATTAGAAATAAACGGTCTTAGATATGTTCTAACCTCGCTTATTTTATTAAATTCATTGCTATCATCCGGGTCCGAATCGCTATTGTAGCTATTTCTCATTCTAAACGCCTGCGCACCGCTAGTGGACATATCGCCAATCACCGCATTATAGTTTGGTACGCCATTATTTTTAGCGCTCTTCGGATAGATTACGCTATTTAACATATCTACGTTGTCTTCGTAATCACCGCCCAAACGTAAATTTGTACCTTGATAAAGATCTGCGGTTTCGCCCTTTCTGGTTATATCGCCACTTGCGCCCACGTCGACTAGCTTGGCATACTTTTTAATATTATTTTTGGAGCTATCTCCGCTTTTATCATCAGTTATATCAAAATATGCAGGCCTCAAAACAAATGAATCGCTATTGCATATATGGAAAGTTCCGTCGGAAGATATTGCCGTTCCAAGCCAAGTTTGGGCGGTAGTAAGCTGCTTTGTAAGCTCTGCGATTTTAGCCGCCACTGCTTTTTCGATATTTTCCTTCTCCTCTTTTGTAATTCCAGGCTTATAATATCCTGCCTCTTTTAATAGCTTTTGTCTATATTGCTCGATATAGTAATCATTGCGATCTTGCAATGCTGCAGTTATATTGGTATCTACCACTAAACTACTATCAGGTAAATCCAAAGCATCCGGACGATAGCTAAGCATAAAACTCAAGCCTTTGTAAGCATCGGCAATCTCTAAATCTTTCAACTCCAGTATCTTTTTATTATTAAAGAGAACTTCATGATCGACTCTATATCCGCTTTTTTTACTATCACCCAGTTTAAACGGAATCTTATATGTATCCGTTATAAGTTTGCACGCAAGAGTAGAGGCTTGCTTGGCGTCAATTACAGATAAAAATAACTTACCCGGTAGATTAAATTCTTGTAATTTTTCTGTACCGCTATAGCCGCTATATTGAGTCTTTCCGTTTACATTCTTAAATAGCTTCTTATAATTATCCGGTATCGATGAAGTATCATAATCCACACAGTTTCCGCTTGCATCTAGTTCTTTACATTTAAACAACGAACTTAAATTCGGTCTAAAGATCAACTTTGCATCAAAAGGCAGCTCTGAAGCCTGCGTAAACAATCTATCATCCTGATCGGTTGCCTTGCCGTCTTTAAAGTTTTGATTAACAACCTGCAAACCATTAAGAACCATAACGGCAGGTTCATTTCTCTTAACCTCGGTGCATTCTTCTATGTCCGCTCCGTCGTCAAACTGAATTATAGTAGTTTTTCCACCAACGTTAAGCTGTATGTTATATCCTACGGTATATGTAGGCGGAACAAATTTTATCGTTCCGCTATTTACGGTAGCATTAAATTCGGCATAAACTTTATCGCCAGGCTTCATCAAGCCACCATTAACCGTAGAATTTTTTACATCGCCGGCATCCTTACCTATATAAAATGTCAATCTATTATTTGTGGTACTATTAAATTGCCTATCTTTATAAACAGGTGTGGTAACTTTTTTCCCGTTTGCACCTTTTAACACATCTCGCATAGTTTCATAAGGACCTTTTTCGTTATCTTTGAGATATACAAATTCTGCGTCCTCGGCAATATATGGGCTTTGGGTAGTGAAAGTATTGGCGGTTAGCCTATTATCTATTGCCGAACTATCCGCGGTATAGGTATTGTAATCGCCAAAATTTACCATTATCTTCGTACCGACGGCATCCTCACTATTGCCGTTTCTATTTTCAAAACGAACGCGATAGAATACACTTTCCCCAGGAACTACGGCTCCGGTTCCGGCTCCCATATCAAATTGCTTAGGTATACCGTTGCCATAATTCTTAATTCTAGTGCCGTTGTAATCATAAAATTTAAGCCATTCTCTAGCCGTATAAACTTCATACTGATAGCACATTTGAGGGACATACAAATCGGCGGAAATAGCAATCATACTTATGAAGTTTTGATCGGCTTGACCTCCGTTGAGATCTTCCCACGCCGCACCCAAAGAGATGTTTAGACTAGATTGCGCATTCTTCATCTTTGAACTGATATCGAATTCGTCCAGATCAAATCCACCTAAATAACCGGTGCCGTATGGATAGCTATACTTATAGGTGCCGTTATCATTTATAAGTAAAGCGACAGAGCCGTCGTATATATTAGCGCGATCGTTAGCTAACCATTGATTAACCTCACTGGATCCGTATAGCGAATCCATTTGTGCGGTTTCTTTGTGTTGAACTTTAAAATACTCGTCGGAGGTCATTTTTCTCTCGCCACCAAACCCTAAAAACCCTAGCTTTGCATTTACGGACCCACTTCTAGGTGTATAAAATCCACTGATGGTAGCGTTAATGTTTATAGGCGTATATCCATTATTCCAAGGGGTGACGACAAGATAATCGCCGTAAATAGTTACGTTTTTAGGTTTAAAATAGTTATTTTTATAAGCTAAGGCTTCCTTATAAGTCATCTTTTTGCCGGTTACGCTAGCGGAGCTTTGTAAATTTTCCATCAAGCCTTTTCTTGATTTTGAATTCTTATCATATACTATGATTATTCCCCATCCGCCGTACGGCCCAATACGAGCGCTGTCGAACTCTCCATTGGTAAAATCTGCACCGATTGGATCCATACCATCACTCGTTCTTACGTTTCCTACAGTAAATTCAATGCTGTCGGAATAATCTTCAAAATATTGCTTGACTAGATCGGTAATATCTTTAGTGCAGCCATATTTTAAACGCAAACGTAAGAGCTTGCCAGATTTTGCCAAAAAGTTCCAAGCAGCCGTTCCTTCGCATCTATCTCTCTGAACATCTTTTATTATGCTATCTGTACCTTTCGAGCTTTTCATTTTAAATTTCACCCATGTATACCACTTAGCAAAACCGGTCAATTTTTTTCCGTCTTTGCTGTTGTATTCTGCTTCGCTGTCAAAATCAGTCGTGCTGAATATATTTCCCTGCCAATAAAGTCTCGCATAGACTATATCGTCTTTAGTCACGCCCTTAGGAAGCCTCAAAACAGCTTTTGAACTATTCAAATAAAACTGTCCGTCGCCGTCATCTTTAATGTATGTGCCTTTTGCTCCCCACATGTAACCACGGCCTGTAGCAGAAGGCCAGCTTAAACTAATCACCGGCTTTCCGGTCACGGCGTAGTCTCCAAAGACGTATGTGCCCGCACCGCCGAATCTAACTATCGGCTTTTGGTTTAATTCGTCAGACGGAAAGTTTTTTATAGTGGTGAAATTATACAAACCCTGATTTCCGTGCCAAGTCCAACCACCTCTCCTTCCGTCCAACCAGCCATCGTCACGATACTCGTTGCTCATTGGGGTAGCAGAATTTATCTTCACGTTCGGCCTGTTACCATCTGCAAACGCGTTTGTCAAACAACAAACGAACAGTACCAAAATCGGCACCACCTTAAAACTCTTAACTTTCATGATACTACCCTCCGGTCAATAACATAATTTTTAGCTACTATTTTACATTTTTTTTGCTTAAATTACAGTGCAATTTGAAAGATTTATAATTAAAATTTAATTTATTTCAAATGGGACGGCAAATAACGACAACGCGATGAAAACTTAACGATGAAAAAATTTCATAAAATATAAAAAAATGCGGAAATTTATCAAAAATTTCAGCAAATTTTAAAATTCAAAAGCTCTGTTACGATTTGATGTTGAAATAAATTTTACATCCGCTACGAAAAGCCGGCTCGCTTACGGCGAGTTGAGCGCGATTTTTTGCTCACGCAACTTCACCCACATTCGCTTTACGGCTTCACTGCTCGTAGATAATTCTCGCAACAAGGCTTGTCACAACTAAAAATCGGGCGGTATTACTCTGTAAAAATTCCTAGTGCAGCGAATTAAAAACATCGCAATTTGGACTTTGCAAAAACATGATCAGCTATTTTTCCAAAGTTCATCGGCGCTATGTTATAACAGAGACGATTTAAAAAAGCACCCGATCCGAATTTCATCAGAACTCGAGCGCTTGAAATTTCAAATACCCGAATATGAAATTTAGCTAAAACAGACCGAATTTACCGTCCTTGCGCTTATAAAGCACGCGCATTTTAGCATCCATATCGTTAAAGACCAAGAACTGATCGGTGCTTTCTTTAAGCTTATTTAGCGCCTCATCGATCTCTAGCGGCTTATATAGATCCAGCTCGGTAGGAACGATCTCATCAACTTCATCGTTTAAATTTGGCTTATTGGCACCGACTGCATTATCTACGGCGTTTTGTTTCATCTCGTCGCGATTTTTATGAGAATTTACCTTATCGTGGTATCTGCGTAGAACTTTTGAAGCACGATCTACGATGAGATCGACGGCGGCATAGAGATCCTTATCTTTTTGGCGCACGACTATGGTGTCTTTATGCGCTAAATTTAAAGAAAAATCCACTACAAAGCCTTTTTTACCCTGTTTTTCGTCGGCTGAGATCACGCAGCGTCCCGAGATAAGATCTAGATTATATTTCCCAAGCGTCTCAAATGCGTTCTCAACATACTCTTTGATGGGTTCCGTCAACTCAAACTGCTTACCTACGATATTTAAATTCATCGTCTCTCCTTTGCTTTATGGTTTTTGCAATGTTCGCCTATTATAGGTTATGCGCGGCAGGTCCGTAGATGTTACCGTAACGTCTACTAGCGCCATATGGGTAGTTACCACGTTATTTGCTACCGCAACTCCGGAGCCATCTAAAAAAGGTTGCGTAGCGATCATATTTGCAGCGGTGCAACCTAAATTTGGATCCAGATAATATATGCTTATAGCTATATTATACTCCGGATTATTTGCACTAGGATAGGTCAAATTTATAGTTTCCAAACAATTTGTACCTGCGCCCGCAGGACTTGCAGGATTAGGATAATTATGCGCCTGCATAGCCATTACCGCAAATTCCGTAGCGCTTTGCGCCAAAAGCAGAGCCTGTTCTTTAGAGCGTATATTATTTACGTCCCTTGCCGTCATCGCAGCTATACTTAAAGCAGTTATTGCCGTAGTCGCCACTAAAATAATAAAAAATATAGCCGCTATTAAGCTGAATCCTCTTTTCATTAGTACACCACCTGCGATTTACATACGATGAGATCAAGCTGGGCAGGATCAAGGTTTCTACCGTTATCTCTCATACATAGTTTTAAGGCTACGGCGCCATTATCGTAGCGAAACCTAAACAAGCTAACATCCTGTGCAATCAACGCTCGCATAGGCACAGCTCCATTGTATTGCTCGCCCGCCCAAGGCTGATAGTTATATCTCAGCTGAAGATCAAAGTTTTTATCGACAGGATCCGGTGTCGGCGCAAAAAGTAGATTTGCCTGTCCAGCCGGCACAATCGGCACTATCGAATAAGCGGTATGGGTCACATAGTATTGCTCGGAAAATTCACGACTTCCTATAGCGTTTGCGGGGTAATTCGTTATATTTAAAATTTCGGCATTAGCATTATTTGCGTTAGCGGTCGCTACTAGAATCCTCTGTCCATCATTTGCGTATCCGTAAAACGGACCGATATTTGCGGTTAAATCTCCCGTAGCGCTTCTAAAGATAACTCCGAAAGTGCCTATATTTGCGCTAGCAGAGCCTGCTCTCAAATTTCTAAGAACGGCATTTACGCCGGTTAAAAGGCTGCCTTGGGTATTTAAGGTAAATGCCCCGTTTAAATTTGCAGCCGCAGGAACTGAGTTTAAATCTATAAATCCGCTCCAGCCCGGATTTGCACTACCCAAATTTTTTGTCTCTATGCTTTGCCCTATCCACTCTATAATATCATGATTTGCCGTAATGGATGAAAGATCTGTAAAATTAGTGGCCAGCGGCTGATTTGCTATCCTGCCTATGACGGTACCCTTAATCCTATCCTCCAGCCTGCCGGAAATTAGCGTTATAGCGTTTTGAGTTCTAGCTTCCAATTGATTAAGCGCTCTGGTATGGACATATGATCTGTAAATTTGGGTGTATAGATCCGCTCCGAACATCGATATAATACCGAAAACTACTATGACGAATACGAGCTCAATTAAAGTAAATGCTTTTTTCATGATGACGACTCACAATCTATCTGGTTAAAACACTTTGCGAAACGTTACCGATATTTGCCGAATATGTCCTAAGCACGACGAAGCTATTCGGATCGGCTGCATCACTTGCCGTTATAGTTATCATCTTTAAATTTGTAGGAGTGCCGTTTGCCGGTTGATTACTTAAAACGCCGGTAATGTTTTGACTGCCTACATAATTGCCCTCAGTTAAAACATCGGTTACATAATCTACCGCGACTCTAATATTAGTAGTAAGCAAGAAATCTCCATCGGTATCTCCTCCCAAGGATTTTACCGGCGGCTGCATGTCTTTATTATAACCGTTATAGTCGTCTATATCGTTATAAACGGTTGTTTTTTCATCGCCAAAGCTTGCATGAGGCGTTGGAGCGGCGGGCGATATCGCTCTACTGTTAGCAGCGGTATTTAAAATCCCCGGTCGTATCAGTGTGCACGGCTGTCCATCCGGACAATTAGTTATACCTACTCCTCCAGCTCCATTTAGGATGGAATGAATTTTAACAGGAACCGTGCAGGCTGCAACTACGCCGCCACAAGAAGTCTCTCCAGCCACATAACTCGTATCCCATGGAGCCTTTGCGGCACTAGTTAGAAACGTTTTTGCACTTAAAACAAGCTCCTGCTTTATAGCAAATTCATTGGACCTCGCCGTTTGCGCGACGATGCGCGGGATCGCCATCGTAGTGATCGCTAAAATCACGATGGTAAAGATCAGCTCGATTAGAGTAAAACCTTTTTTCATCTCAAATCCTTTCTTCCAAAATTCTGAAATTCAAAACGCAAACTTTATTTACGTTATTGGCGCTAATTATACTATTGTTAAACTTAAATTTAGAATTATCCATAGAAATTTCTCGGCTTTTACGGATAAATTTAACTTTAACCGTTCAAAAAATAAACCTAAAACCTCATTTCTCGATTCGGCCCTTTAAATTTAAGCTTGCATTTACCCTAAGACTATAAAATTACGGGCTAAATAAATTCCAAGGATTTTTATGACAGGTCTAATCAAAATTCTATTTTGCGCCCTACTCGTCGCTTTCATCGGCGGCTGCAGCGGCAAGGGCGATGGCGAGCTTTTTAACCTAAGCCCCGAAACGTGGTATTCTAAAATTTTAGAAGATATCAACAACGCAAATATGGAGGATGCCGAGAAGCATTACACCAGCTTTTCGAGCGAACATATCGCCTCTCCGCTGCTTGAGGAGATGACGCTCATTATGGCGTGGGCTTTTGTGGAGGACGAAAACTATGAGAAAGCAAACAAATACTTAGACGAATATATCCGCCTCTACGGCACGACGCAAAAGATCGAATACGCGAGATTTTTAAAAATCAAGGCAAATTTCGACTCATTTAGCCGCCCAAATCGCAACCAAAAGCTAATGCTAAACAGCATCGACGAAATTCGAAAATTTATAGCTGAATATCCGCAGAGCGAGTATCGTCCACTTCTTGAGACGATGCTAACAAAGCTTAGGCTTGCCGAGCATCAGCTAAATATCGACATCAAAGATCTTTACCAGCGCACCGACCGCGAGAGCTCGGCCAAAATTTACGAGCAGCGCATCGAAGAATCCCCGCTAAACGGCACCGACGTCATCAAACCGCGCTCGCCTTGGTACCGCGCGATCTTTGAGTAGGAGGAGCGATGCAACTGATGCAAAATACAACCTTCCCGAGCGATCTGCCTATCATCGTCGAGGACGAGCTATTTTTATATCCCTTTATGATAGCGCCCCTTTTCATCGGCGACGAGCATAACAAAAAAGCCCTCGATCTAGCCGCTAAAAACGAATCTATGATAATGGTCCTAAGCTCGAAGTCGGAATTTAGCGGCGATAGAAGCTTCGGCGGTATCTATAACGCAGGCGTAGTGGGCTCCGTGATGAGAACCGTGCCGCTTCCGGACGGTCGGGTTAAAATTTTATTTCAAGGCGCGCTAAAAGGTAAAATCGTAAAAGAAATTTCGCAAGATCCGCTAATCGCTACCGTCGATATCATCCATGACGAGCGCGGCAATGACCAGAAATTAGACGCGCTGGTAAGCGTGCTGAAAGAAAAAACCAAGACGCTTAGCACGCTCACGCATTTTTTCCCTAACGATCTACTAAAAACCATCGACGACGGCACCGACGCCGCGCGCGTTTGCGACCTGATTTTAAGCGCACTGCGTCTAAAAAAGCAGGTAGCCTACTCATTTTTTACCGAGAGCAACTTGCAAAAGCGTCTTTTCAACCTCATCAACTATATTTCCGACGAGATCGAAGCGCAGAGGCTTGAAAAAGAGATCAAAAGCAAGGTTCATTCCAAGATCGACAAGACGAACAAAGAGTATTTTTTAAAAGAGCAACTCAAACAGATCCAAAAGGAGCTCGGCGGCGATGCCGATCGCGACGTCGAGATCGAGGAATACCGCAAAAAGCTGGAAGCCAAAAAGCCATATTTGGGCGAGGATGCCTACAAAGAGATCAAAAAGCAGATCGATAAATTTGCCCGCCTTCATCCGGACAGCGCCGATGCAGGGCTTGTGCAGAGCTATCTGGACTGGGTTTTGGAGGTGCCTTTTGAAAAGACCGCCAAACACAAGATGTCCATCGAGGGCGTCACCGCGCAGCTAAATAAAGACCACCACTCCCTGCAAAAGCCCAAGGCGCGCATCGAAGAATATTTCGCGCTAAAGCAGCTTTTGGAGCTTCGCGGCACAAGCGGCAAGAAGAGCAAAGAGGACGGCAAAAACGGCGGCGCGATCTTGTGCTTCTACGGCCCTCCCGGCGTAGGCAAGACGAGCCTTGCGAACTCTATCGCGACCGCGCTTAAGCGCAAACTTATCCGCATCGCCTTAGGCGGGCTTGAGGACGTAAACGAGCTACGCGGACACCGTCGCACCTACATCGGCGCGATGCCGGGTCGCATCGTGCAAGGGCTCATCGAGGCAAATCAGATGAACCCCGTCATCGTGCTTGATGAGATCGATAAAATTTCAAGCTCATACAAGGGCGATCCGACGGCGGTTCTGCTTGAAATTTTAGACCCCGAGCAAAACTCGAGCTTTAGGGATTACTATCTAAATTTTAACATCGACCTTAGCAAGATTATCTTTATCGCCACGGCAAACGACGTATCTCTCATACCTGCGCCACTGCGCGATAGGATGGAATTTATCGAGCTTAGCTCTTACACGCCGCAGGAGAAATTTCAGATCGCCAAGGACTATCTGATCCCCCAAGAGCTACAACGCCACGGCTTAAAATCCGCCGACGTAGCGATCAACCCCGCAGCCCTTGCCGAGATCATCGAAGAATACACGCGCGAAAGCGGCGTGCGAAACCTACGCCGCCAGATCGCAGCGATCTTCCGCAAGGTCGCGGTTAAAATTTTAAAAGACAAAGAGTTTAAAAAAATCGTCGTTACGACGAAAAATTTAAGCGAATTTCTAAATAAAAAGGTTTTCGAGATCGACGAGGTTGAAAAGTGCGATCAAATCGGCATCGTAAACGGGCTTGCGTGGACTGCGGTAGGCGGCGACGTGCTCAAGATCGAAGCGGTCAAGATCAAAGGCAAGGGTGCGATGACGATCACGGGCCAGCTCGGCGACGTGATGAAAGAATCCGCGCAGATCGCCTTTAGCGTCGTAAAGGTGCTGATCGACGAGGGCAAGCTCAAAGCGGCTCAAGACGCGGAGGCGGGCGCGACAAAAGCCTCACGCGCGGGTAAAAACTCCGCATTACGCGCAAATGGCAGCGCGACATCTAAAAGCTCGACGGCACGAAATTTAGGCGCGGAGGAAAGCTCCGAAAGCTCGGAGCAGATTTATAATAAATTCGACCTTCACATCCACGTACCCGAGGGCGCGACGCCGAAGGACGGACCGAGCGCGGGCATCACGATGAGCACGGCGATCGCGTCGATTTTAAGCGAGCGCGAGGTGCGTGCCGATCTAGCGATGACGGGCGAGATCACGCTAAGCGGCAAGGTGCTACCGATCGGCGGGCTTAAGGAGAAGCTCATCGCCGCGCACAAAGCCAAAATCGCCGAGGTTTTGATCCCGCGCAAAAACTACGAGCGCGACCTGGCGGAGATCCCGGACGAGGTCAAAAACGATCTGAAAATAACGCCGGTAGATCGGATCGAAGAGGTACTGAAGCTCGCGCTAGTCTAAAATTTAAGACGCCGTTTTAAATTTAGCCGCTTTAGCCGCGCGCTTCGGCAGAATTTTAAAATATTTATAGCGGCGTGAAATTTCGCCCGTGTGAAATTTTGCCTGCATAAAATCTATCTGCATGTATTAAAATTTTTCAAATACTTGCAGTAAATTTCATATCCTGTTTGGGGGTGGCGTGAAATTTTATTGCGTAGCGACGCATTGACGCGCTTGCGGCAAAATTTCTTGTAACGATGCGGCGAACGTAAAATTGCGTAGAATTTTGCATTCGCGCGATCGCGTAATGATGTAAAATTTTAAGGCAGTTTAAAATTTAAGCTTCGTTTTTAGCGCAAAATTTTATGAAATTTACCTTGCAAAGGGAATAAAATGTTTGATTTTAAAAAAGAGTTTAAGCAGTTCTACGCGCCAAAGCAGACACCGCAAATTTTAACTATCCCGCCTGCAAATTTCGTCTGCGTCCGAGGCGAAGGCTTGTTTAATATGAAGTTAAATTTTATCCGAGCGTTAGCGACAACAAAAACGGACAAGCAAAGATGAAACAAAAAGATTTCGTGATAGCGGCGATGATAGAGCTTGGCGGCGCGGCGACTCTATCGCAACTTTATTCTGCGACCGACGTTAGCTCATGGCCGACGAAAACGCCATTTGCTTCTATACGGCGTATCGTGCAAGAAAATGCGGAGTTTTTTAAGATTCGCCCGGGTCTTTGGGGCTTAAAGTCGCTTGAGGCGCAAATTTTAAAAGAGTTTGAAAGCAGCTCGAATCCTCGAGATAGCTTCACGCACTCCTATTTTCAAGGCCTTATCGTAGAGATCGGCAACCTGCGCAAATTTCAAACCTATGTGCCGCCGCAGGATAAAAATAAAAGCTTCGTCGCAAGCAAAAAGCTGGACGACCTCACTTCGCTAAAGGCGATTTACGAATTTGCCTACCCGAGCATACTAAATAAGGCGCGCAGCGTCGATGCGATCTGGTTTAACGAGCGAAATCTACCTTACGCGTTTTTCGAGGTCGAGCACTCGACGGACTTTAAAAATTCTCTCAATAAATTTTACGAACTTCAGGACTTTAACGCCAAAATGTTTATCGTTGCGGATGAGGGCAGGTTGAGGCAGTTTCAAAGCGTGATAAGCGCGTCGATATACAAAGATATTGCCGGTAGCGTGAAATTTGCGAGCTACGAAAGTATCGC
>CAUQNJ010000012.1:0-53081 GCA_963519515.1 uncultured Campylobacter sp.
CGTGGTGGGCGTTTACCTTCCCGACGGCTGCGGCTAGCATCGCGTTTTTGCGAGCATTTGAGTTTAACGGGATTAAGTTTTTCTTGTTTGCGGGAGTTGCAGGTTTTGCTATCTTATGCGTTTTTATCGGTATCGTGGGCTTTTACACGGTAAAAGCGATGTGGCACGGCGAAATTTGCGTGCCTGAGGAGTAAAATTTCATGCGAGCTCGACTTAAAATCTTGGCAAACATAAAACAAGGTAGACTCGAACGCCGTCGGGTAGTAGGATAAAATTTGCGTATCGAGGGATAAAAATTTACATGCGGCTTTAAATTTGGAATTACGATAAATTTTAACCGAGCGGGATTCTATCGTCGCAGAAAGTTTGTCTAAATTTAGCCCGCCGCGTATTTTTAGCGTCTAAATTTACGCGCTGTAGCAAAGAAGCATAATGCGGACGTAATATTTACGATCGAAGAGGCACCTAATCTCACGCCGTAGCGTTAAAATCAAATTTCGTAGCGATAAATTTTGCCGAAATTTTCATCCAGAGTGTAGCTAAACTCGCCACCTGCGTAGTAGATTATCACGCCTTCGTCAAGCTCGAAGCGCTGATAGACGCGCAGCACGACCTCGTTTTCGCTGATGCCTTGGACGTGGATAAAGATATCGCTCTTTCTACCCGCGGTCATCGCCATCTGGTAGAGCTGATTAAATAGCGCGTATTCGGCGTTTTTCTCGGCGTCCTCTTGCGATAAAAAGCCCTCTAGCACGCCCAGCATCTCGGCGCGGAATTCCGTCCTGGCGCGCGCATAGGCGTTTTGGATATTTTCGATCTGGTTGGTATCGAGTAAATTTAAAAGCGAATGTTTGCCCACGTAAAGCGTCGCGCTCGATGTGATTTTGCCGTCCTTGTCGGTCACTAGTCGCAGAGCTTTCTCTACGCGCCACAAGGCCTCTTTTAGTTCGAGCCCGCTTTCAATTTCAATTTTCATCATAGATCCTTTATCAAGAATGCGGAATTTTAGCGTGAAATTTTAAATTTTAAAGACAAACTTCGCGATCAGATACGCCATATACAGCATCAAAACTCCCACGAGCGCGTCGATTATGCGCCATGCTCTGCTGCTTGCAAAAAGCTTCGAAAGCGCCCCTGAGCCATATCCCAAGCCGAAAAACCACGCAAACGATACGAACATAACTCCCGCGTAAAACCACGGCTTTTGGGCATCTGCGATCGTAGCGCCGAGCGAGCCCACGACCACGACGGTGTCTAAATACACGTGCGGATTTAGAAGCGTCACCGCAAGGGCTTTGGCTACGACGGGCGCCAGCGGGCTATTTGCCGAGTTTTGGATCTTGGCAAAATGCGAGCCCTTGTAGGCGCTAAAAAACGAACTTAGCGCGTAGCAGAGCAGAAATATGATCCCGCCTATGCCTAAAATTTGAGTAAGAAGCGAGCCCTGCTTAAGGGCGCCGCCGATTAAAAATATACCTATACCCGTAAATAGGGCATCGCTTAGCGCACAGACCGTGCAAACAGCCGCGACGTGGTTTTTTGCAAGACCTTGGGAGATGACGAAGATGTTTTGCGCGCCGATCGCGACGATGAGCGAGAGCATCAGCGCGGCTCCTTGCAAGAAAATTCCGATCGGCAAGGAGTTCAAGACCGCGCCTCTACTTATTTTTACTTTCGCAGGCGGAGCTTTGCATCGCCGTATCGGTAGTATCGGAGCCGTCTACCGCCGCACTTTCGGGCGCAGCGTCAGGCTCATTATTGCTAGCGGAAATTTTCGAGGCGGAATTCTCGGCACCTATGAAATTTTCGCCTGCGACGGCGCTATTTAAGGAAGCGGCATTGTTCGGCGCGGCGGAGCCTTGTTCGTTTAAATTTGAAGCGCCCTTCAAATTCTGCGCGCCGTTTGAATCGGCGGCGCCATTAGAATTTTGCACGGTAAAATCCTGCGCCACGCCGAAATTCTCGGTGCCTAAATTTTCACCTAAATTTTGTGCGCCGTAAGAATTTTGTGTATCGGAATTTTGCGAAGCAGAATTTTCATCGCGAATATTTTTAGTTTTAAAATTTTTACCGCTACCCGCGCTCTTTTTAGAACCTTTGGCGCCCTTGCGAGCTTTTGAGGCGGTTTGCTCTTCCTCGGAGCTCTGCGAAAGACCCGCTTTCTCGCGCAAAATTTTACTCAGCTCGTAGATCGAAATTTCAAACGAGCCCGGTAGCGTGGCCTCCGTGTCGCTGTAAAATCGCAAAAAATTAAAGCGGTCCTGCGCCTGCGGCGTTTTTTTGAATACAAAATTTAAAAGCTCCGTTTTGTTTCTGCCCGCGACAAAGGTTTTTATGCCTAAATTTGCGATATCTTTGTACTCGAAGCTCTCGGAATTTGCGCCGCGCACGATCGTAAGGGCCTCCTCGCCGATCTGCAAATAATTTTTCGCGCCGAGTCTGAGCGCGCAAAAAAATGCGCAAAATGCCGCCACTACGGAAGCGAAAAGCGCCGCGCCGCCAAAGCCCGCGTGGTAGCAATATCCGCTAGCGAGCGCCAAAATCGCCGATCCCGCCAGCGTCATCGCTACGGGCTTTTTATTCTCTTTTACTATCATCTTCCCTGCTTAATCATCTGTCTTATATATTCGTAAATTTTAAAATTTAGCGCATCCATTACCGAGTCTTTAGAGCCCGGATTTTTGATGCTTTGGTAGTTGAGATTAGTTACGTAATCCTTCCAAGCGCCCTTGTTTTTAACGCTTATGTAGAGGCTGATCTGCGAGTCGTAGAAGTAGTCTCTGTAATAATCGTCATCATACCAAGGATCATAACCAAACGGCATTCCCCAGCCCACGCCCACGCCCGTATATCTGTAATATCTGCCAAATCCCATACCGAAGCTAAATCTCGGATTATCCCACGATCTGCGCGAAAAATCCGCCTTGCGGAAATAGTTGAGATTGCCGCCGATTTGGACGTTCGCCGCGCTTTTATTTACGACCTTAAATCCGTCCGCGCGCAGATGCTGGATCACTACTTGGGTTAAATTTGAGTCCGTCGTAGAGGTATTGGTGAAATTTACGCTTATGAGCTTATCCTGCGGAAATTCCATAATGTGAAGCGGCTCGGAAGTGCGCACGATACCGCTATTTACGGGTACATTTTTAGAGCAACCTGTAAAAATCAAAAACGCCGAAATGACCAAAAAAAGTGAAATTTTATTTTTCAAGACAGATCCTTTCGCTCAAGATTTCAAATCCTAAATTTGAGTGATTGTAGCATAAATTTAAAATTTTAATGTCAGCAAGGAGTGATTTTTTGAAATAATATAACGCTCGATACGCAGGAGCGGAGATTTTCAAATAAAATTTCGCGCCGAGCGACCGCTAAATTTAAAGCCGTCGCTCGGTTGAAATTTCTACGAAAAGAATCGGGATTTTAAACCGGAGGAGTTTAAAATTCCATACTCTTATAGGTTCACGCCGCGCGTAAGTACGCGCTTGCGATAAACCTCCGAAACTCTGCTCGCGTCGCCCACGATTAGAGCGTTCGTGCAGCAGATCGCCGCACACATCGGAACCTTGCCCTCTGCGATGCGGTTTTGACCGTATTTATGCAGTTCCTCGTGCGAAAACGTAGGCTCCGGTCCGCCCGCGCACATAGTGCACTTATCCATCGCGCCTTTGATACCGAAAGCTCCGTCTCTAGGGAATTGCGGAGCGCCGAACGGACACGCGTAGAGGCAGTATCCGCAGCCGATACATTTATCTTTATCGTGTAAAACGACGCCGTCGGTTCTGATATAGAAGCATTGAACCGGGCAAACCTGCGCACAAGGCGCGTCGGTGCAGTGTTGGCAAGCGATAGAGCTTGAAACCTCCTGCCCTTCGATGCCCTCGTTTAAAGTGATGACCTTGCGCCTGTTGATCTCTACCGGGACTTCGTGCGCCGAGCTGCAGGCTACTTGACAACCGTAGCAGGCAATGCAGCGTTCGACATCAACGTAAAATTTTAATCTAGCTGGCATTATCTATCCTTATACTCTTTCTAATCGGCAAAGTCCGGCGTTAAATTCCGAAATTTGCGTATTTATGTCAAAGCCGTAGTTTGTAATCGTATTTGAACTCTCGCCTATGATATACGGCTTAGTGCCTTCAGGATAGCGGTCGCTTAGATCCTCGCCCTGGAAAATTCCCGCGAAGTTATACGGCATAACGATACGATCCGGCGTGACGGACTCCGAATAGATGCACTTGACCTTAATCTTAGTGCCTTGCGGTGCATGGATCCACATCATCTCGCCGTCTTTTATGCCATAATCGGCAGCAAGCTTCGGATTTACGTGCGCAAACATCTCCGGAGTAATCGCCGAAAGATACTTGCTCGTTCGCTCGATCATGCCCGCACCGCTTAAATTTACGAGCCTTAGCGAGCTTACGATAGTAGGGAAATCCTTGCTCCAATCCTGCTTTTTCTGCTCGGAGATAAATCTCGTAAATACGCGGAAGTTGCTCTTTTGATCCGCGAAGGTCGGATATTTATCCACCAAATCCCATCTAGGCGAGTGGATCGGCTCGCGGTGCTTTGGAATTTGATCCGCAAACTGCCAAACCTTAGCTCTGGCTCTTGCGTTTCCGCATGGGCAAATTCCGAACTCGCGGCATTTTTTAGCGATGATACCGCTATAGTCGGTACTCCACGTAGGCCCCATCTTGGCTTTCTCTTCCTCGCTTAGCGTGATGCCTAAAACCTGCTCGATATTTGCCTTGGTGATCTCCGCATGACCGCCTTGAATTTTAGAACCAGGAAGGGTAATGCTCTCGTCGGCTAGCTGTGAAACGCCGTCGTGCTCTAAGCCGAAGCGGTTTCTAAATCCCATACCGCCGTCGGCATAAGGCTTAGTTACGTCGTAAAGAATCGGCGTGCCAGGGTGTTTTTCATCCCAGCAAGGCCACGGAAGACCGTAGTATTCGCCCTCGACTTCGCCGCCCATACCGCGCAAAGTATCGGGATCGAATAGATGCCAGTTTTTCTGCTGTCTGCGGAATCTAGCCGCGGTGCGTCCGTTGTTTCCGATGCTTTGGGTATTGCGTGCAATCTCGTCGGTAGCGTCGTCAGGCCAAACGAAATCGTCCTTGACCTGCTTAAGTTCGCCGTCGACGACGCCCATCTTCATGCCGCGAACGTATTCGTCGTAAAAGCCGAATTTTTTCGCAAATAGAAACATTATGTCTTGATCCTCTTTGCTCTCAAATAGAGGCTTAATAATCTGAGTTCGCCACTGACTGCTACGATTTGTAGAGCTTAGATATCCTTCGCTCTCAAACTGCGTAGCCGCCGGTAGGACGTAAATTCCATCAGGTCTGTCGCTAAGAATCGCTACTTCGTTTAAGAAAGGCTCGGCGACGACTAGCATATCGATCTTATCAAGCGCCTCCTTAGTCTCTCTTATGTGAGCCATAGAGGTGATTCCCGTGCCTTGCACCCAAAGAACGCGAATATTTCCGCTGCTTAAAACAGGCTCATTTTTCAAAACGCCCTGCCACCATTTGGATAGCGAAAAGCCTTTTTCGTTGCGCCAGTTAATCTGATCCTTTTCGATGCTAGGATCGCTATGAAAATACTCCGTAAAATTTGTACCCGGCACCTTTTCTCCGTCTTTATCGTGAGGAGTTTTGGTAGAAACGGCAAAGCGCTTAATGAATTGATCGAAATCGACGCCCCAGCCCTTGGTAAAGTGCTTCCAAGCGTTATCGGCAAGTCCGTAATACGCAGGCAAGCTATCTGCAAGATCGCACATATCGGTCGAGCCTTGGACGTTGTCGTGACCGCGGATGATGTTGCAGCCGCCGCCTGGCTTGCCCATATTTCCCAGTACTAATTGCAAAATAGATAAAATTCTGGTGTTTGAGCTACCGATCGAGTGCTGCGTGATACCGAGCGCCCAGCATAAAGTGGCGGGTTTTGTAGTAGCGAACATTCTGGTAAATTCTATCAGCTGCTCCTCTTTGCAGCCTGTGACGTTGGCTACCTCTTTCGGATCCCATTTCTCCGCTTCGGCTCTGATCTCCTCTACCGCGTAGGTTCTGGTTTTTATTACTTCCTTATCCTCCCAGCCGTTTTTGAAGATCAGATGTAGCATTCCGTAAATAAAAGCGATGTCGGTTCCAGGGCGGATTCTGATAAACATATCGGCCTTGGCTGCCGTTCTTGTAAAATTCGGATCGATAACGACGATCTTTGCGCCGTTTCTATCGCGTGCCTGAAGGGCGTGTTTCATACCGCCTACCGGATTTGCCACGGCGGAATTTGCGCCTATAAAAAGAATGACTTTAGAATTTTTCGCCATATCGCCGAAGTGATTCGTCATAGCTCCATAACCCCAAGTATTCGCCACACCGGCGACTGTTGCGCTATGTCAAATTCGTGCTACGTGATCGATACTGTTCGTACCCCAAAAAGCTGCAAATTTTCTAAAGTAGTATGCTTGTTCGTTGCAAAATTTAGCCGAGCCCAGATACACTACGCTGTCCGGACCGTCCTCTTTGCGGATCTGAAGCATCTTATCGCCGATCTCGTCTACGGCCTGCTCCCAGCTGATGCGCTCCCATTTTCCGCCTACTTTTTTAAGAGGATACTTTAAGCGCATTTTGGATTTGGTAAGATCGATCTGATCAATTCCTTTACAGCAGTGGCTGCCTTGCGAGATAGGATGATCGACCGCCATATCTTGGCGTATCCAAGTATTTGTGCTCTCGTCCACTTGGGCCTCGATGCCGCAACCTGCGGAACAGATCGAACAGATCGTTCGCTTCATAACCGATCCTGGGAACGGATCTTTTATCTCCTGCTCGGTAGCGGCTCTTAGCGTATTATTATCGCCGAATGCGGCTACGCTACTCGCACCTAAAGCGGCAAGTTTTAAAAATGACCTTCTTCCGATTGCATTTTCGCTCATGAAAGTCCTCCTAATAAGCTACTTTGTAGTATTTTTTCCACGCTTCACTCTCCCAGTAAAGCACCTCTTTTTTCGGTGACTTTCCGCGAACGGTATCGCCGTAATCTTTCTCATCCTTGGCAAGCATTTGCGAAGCGGCAACGCCCGCAGCACCCGCCGCGCCGATTTTTAGAGATTTTTTAAGAAAATCCCTGCGTTTATTCTCCATCTGCCCTTCCTTTTAAAGAGATCACCTTAAAATTGCAATTTGTGGTAACACCTGTTACGGAAATTTAAGTTTGACGGATTATAACGAAAAGGCAGTGAGACAATAATTAAAATTTTAGTTACATTTTAAATTTTATTTAAAATTAAAAATATAAATATCTAATTAAAAGATAAGTTCGCAAAATTAATACTTACAAGGCTTAAGCTTCGACCAAAATTTTAACCCTTTTGTTAGAAATCCGTTAAGATTTTTTATTTATCAATCCAGATCAAAAATATCTTCCGGATTTGTAAATTTATTTTGATATCCGCCCTTTTTAATCGCCTCTTTTGCGATACTTTTGTCTTTTTTCGGCGCGTTTAGCGCAAGCAATGAGCGTTCAAGCGCAAAAAAGCTCTTCATCAAGCCGCCCAAAGATCTGAAAAAATCCGCCTTCACGTGCCCGCACAAAAACTCCGCAAATTCATCCACAAACCCATTCGTCACATTGGTAAAAAGCTCGGTAGATAGAGCTTCTCCGCCCTCTTCCGCCTCGCTGCGCAAAAGCGTCGAATGCAGGTAAAAAATAAACCCCACGTAGTCCTCGCACTCTTTGCAAAGCTCCATATTGCGGCGAAATTTGCTTTTTTTAAGAGTATTAAGCACTAAAAGGCGCATCTTGCCGTCATCGCGCCCTTCGTCGTAGAAGCTCGCGCTCATAGGCACGTTGGCGTATGAAAAGTCAAAAAGCACGGAATTTTGCTCGCTTTTAAATTTCTCGAAGCTAAATTTTTGCAAATTTTCAAACTCCGCCGCGTCTGCGGGCGCAATGGGCGAGCCTTTTAAAAACTCCAGCTGCTGCTGCCAGCGTTTAAATTTGACGTCGGTATTGTAGAAAAAAAACGGAATCGCGAAAAATTCGTAGTAGTAGCTTCTTGCTTTGATTAAATTTGCATCCATTACATCGCCCCTTTTCTAGCATCTTCTATCTGTTTTTTTATCATTATTTTTGCCTTGCAATCGCCGCAGCAAAAAAGCGTCTTCATCTTTTCAGGCTCGCTTGAAAAATGCGCGCCCATCATATCCGCGATCTTCATAACGGCTTTTGTCGTCGCAAATTCCTTACCGCATTCGATGCATTTGAAAAGCTCGTCTTTGGCAAGCATGCGATAGGTAAAAAACTCAGGCGCAAGCCTAACTCCGCTAATATTTAGCGCCATCGTGTCCTTTTCGGCGCAGCTTAGCACGCAGTAGTTACACGTCGTGCAAAGCGAGGCGTTAAATTTAATCGAATTGTCGCTGTTATCGGCATACAGTGCGCCGGTGTTACAGGCGCCCACGCAGCTAAGGCAGAGCGTGCAACTCGATTCGTTTATACTAACCTCGCCGAATCTCAGCCACTCGCCGCTCTTTACGGTGCCGAAGCTGCCCTCGCCCACCATTGCACTTACGCGTTTAGAAAAAATTTCCTTCTTACTAAGGCCCTGCTCGTTTATCGAAAGCCCCCACGGCTGCGCGCTTTGTGCAAACCCTAACGCCTCTTGCAGCTCAGCTAAATTTCGCGCTAAAAATACCGCGTCCTTGCCGTAGATCGCGCGCGAAATTCCATTGATGAGCTCCGCCGCCTCGCGCGTGCCCTCGCCCGCGTCCGCGCCGTAAACGATCACGCTCGAGCCGCTTTCCTGCATAGCGCTTAGCAAATTTACCTCATCTATTTGCTTGCTTCCAAAAATTCCAAACGGCAGCACGCCGCACGGAAGCTCTATTTTTAAAGCGGATGAAATTTCGCCTTCGGCGATGAGAAGCGGAATTTTGCCCTTATAAAGCTTTGAAATTTCATAAAAGACGCTCTGCGGAAGCGGCGCAAATTTAAGCGCACCGCTAGGGCAGACGCTCACGCATTCGCCACAGCCTATGCAGTCGATGTGCGAAAACACGAGCTCGCGCTTTTCGTCGTTTTTCAAAATCGCAACGGTGGGGCAGACTTCGACGCATTTTGCGCACAGATCGTTTCGTCTGCCCTGATACTGGCAGATCGCGGGATCGAAAATCGTAGAATTTCGGTAGCGATAAACGGGGCTTTTGCTTTGCAAAATTTCTAAAATTTCACCGTCTTTTAGCCCCGAAATTTCATAGCAGCCGCTTTGGCGCAGCTGATATGCCTGCGCGCCGCGCACTAAGAAAAAATCGCTTTGTACTTCAAACTCGCCCTCTTTGCCCGAAATACTTACGCTAAGATCGCCGATCTCGCCGTAAACGAACTTTATCTCGTCTCTACTTAGCGCAATCACCTTAAATCCGTGCTGCTTCAGTAGCGCCACGAGCTCCTCTCGCGGCTCGTCGTCTGCTAAGATGACGTTTTTGCCCACGGGCTTTTGATGATCGCTATACAGCGCGCCGTCAAAGGCTGTGGCAGCGGCTTCGTATAAAATATCTACGTTTTGCGCGATTGCCAGCGGCTCGTCTTTGGTGTTTGCGATATAAAAATTTATCTGCGGTGCGTAAATTTGAGCCTTTAATTTAGGCGAGTTGGCGACGATAAATTCCTCGTTTTTCGCCCCCTCTTCATCGCCGCAAATTTCGATGCCGTCGCTTAAAACCACATCGGAAAACCCGGCGCTATAAAATCCAAAATCTTTCATAATCTATCCTAATTGATAAAATTAAGCCCCTTTTACTCTTAATTTATAAATTTTTCGTAAATTTAATCGTTATTTTAAACTAAAATTTAACAGCCACTATTCAAAATAAAGTTTTGCAAAAGCTTATTTTGCTAAAATCGCCTAAATTTTAAGGCATCGGGGTCGCAATGCAACGAATCAAACTACCAAAAATCGACAAAATCGCAAACGCGCAGGAGTTTCAAAACTGCCTCCGCCCGCAAATCATCAAAATCGCGCAAGAGCTCATCCGACAGGAGCGCGAAAAGGCGCTGCAAGGAGGCTCGGTCGCAAGCGAAAGCGAGATCATCGCGCGCATCAAATCGCGCTACGAAAAATTTCAAAATCTAAGCCTCAAACCGCTCATCAACGCAACCGGCGTCGTGCTACACACAAACCTCGGCCGCAGCGTCATCAGCGCCGAAATTTTAGCCCGCGCGCAAAAGATCATCACCTCGTATTCAAATTTAGAATACGACCTATCCGAGGGGGCGCGCGGCAACAGATACGACTACATAGCGCTTTTGTGCAGCGAGCTCTTCGGCGCGCAGGACGCACTCGTGGTCAATAATAACGCTGCGGCGGTCTTTTTGGTGCTAAATACCTTCGCGCGCGGACGCGAAGTCGTAGTAAGCCGCGGCGAGCTAGTCGAGATCGGCGGGAGCTTTCGAGTAAGCGAAGTGATGGCAAACTCGGGCGCAAAGCTCACGGAGATCGGCACCACGAACAAAACCAAGCTGGACGATTACGAAGAAGCGATCAATGAAAACACGGCGATCTTGATGAAGGTGCACCGCTCAAATTTTAAAATTTCGGGCTTTAGCTCTAGCGTAAGCGCTGCAGAGGTGGCGGCTCTCGCACGTCGCGCCTCACAGGCAAAGAGAGAATTTTTAGCGCTTAGAGCGGCAAGCTTTAAAAATTTAGCAGATCTTTACGGCGGCTCTTCGGACGCAGACGGCGAAATTTTAAATTCCGCGCCGAACGGTTTAAGCTTAGCGGCAGGCTCTGCGAATGCTCTAAATTTAAATAGCGGCGAGCAGTCCAAAAAGAGCGAGTGTTTTCATAGAGACAGTGCGGGCGGCGAGAGCGAAATTTCTAAAATTTACCCCGCAAAATTTAGCATGAAAAAAGAGGACAATTTTAACGAGATCATCGATTATTACGATCTTGGAAGCGGTTACGCGAGCGAGCTGGGATTTGGGCTAGGCAAAAGCGAGCCCTCTATTTTTGAGCTTTTAAAAAGCGGCGTGCGGCTGCTTAGCTTTAGCGGCGACAAGCTTTTCGGCTCCGTGCAGTGCGGCATCATCCTAGGAGATCACGAGCTTATCGCGCGCCTGCGCAAAAACCAGCTACTGCGAATGCTGCGCGTGGACAAGATCACGCTAAGCCTGCTTGCCGAGACGATCAAGGCGTATATAAATAAAGAATTTCACCTCATCACGACGATAGATCAGATCCATCTGAGCCTGGATGAGCTACGTGAGCGAGCGGAGCTAGTGCGATCGCGTATCGGCGTAAAATCGCAGATCGTACCTACTACCACCTTCGTAGGCGGCGGTACGATGCCGAGCACCTCCTACCCTAGCGTCGCGCTTGCGATACTTGACGGGGCAGACCCGCAGAGCACGCAGGCAAAATTTCGCGCTGCGGGTATAATCGGGCGGATCGAGGATGATAAATTTTTGCTCGATTTCAGATCGATTTTAAAAAGCGACTTGCAAGATTTAATAAAGAAGATCGGAGAAATTTATGAATAGCGTAATCATCGGCACCGCAGGCCACATCGATCACGGAAAGACCGCGTTAATCAAGGCGCTAAACGGCTTTGAGGGGGACCGAATGCCGAGCGAAAAGCAGCGCGGCATCACGATCGATCTTAGCTTTTCGCATCTGCGCTCTGGGAGCACTAACGTCGCTTTCATCGACGTTCCGGGGCATGAAAACCTAGTAAAGACGATGATTAGCGGCGCGTATGCCTTCGACGCTGCAATGCTGGTAGTCGCCGCGGACGACGGGCTAATGCCGCAAAGCAAAGAGCATATTCAAATTTTATCCCTGCTTGGGGTAAAAAGCGTGATCTTATGTATCAGCAAGTGCGACCTAGCTGACGACGCGCGCAAGGCGGAGGTTGCGGCGCAGTGCAAGGAATATATCTCCAAATTTAAAGATTTGCAAATTTTAAACACCTTTTTTATCAGCATAAAAGATCCCGCAAGCATCGCCGAGCTGAAAAATTATCTCTTTAATATCAAGCCCGCGCAGCGCCAAGGAGGCGGCGTGGTGCACTACTACATCGACCGCGTCTTTTCGCTAAAAGGACTCGGCACCATCGTAACGGGCAGCCTCATTAACGGCGCGATTTCAAAGGGCGAGAAGCTTTATAATTGCGATCTGGGTAAAATTTTTAACGTCAAAAGCGTGCAGATCCACGACGAGGACACGCCGCTAGCGCAGGCTCCAAACCGCGTCGCGTTGAGCTTAGACGCCAAAACGAGCGAGCTTGAAAAGGGGCAAATTTTAACTAAAAAAGGCTTTTTTCGCGGCTTTAATGAAGCGGACTGCACCTTTAGCGGCGAAATTTCACACAACCAAGACGTGCTGTTTTGCGTCGGAAGCAAGCAAAGCGCGGCAAAAGCGCTCATTTTAAAAGAACTTCCAAGCGGCGAGAAGCTAGTGAGCTTTAAATTTGACAAAACGATGTTTTTGAAATTCGGCGAGCCATTCGTCTGCTTGTCAAACTCGCGCGTAATCGGCGGCGGACGCGTGCTAAACGCCGTAGTCGAGCCGCTAAAAAAGCAGAGCAAAGCCGTGCTTCTAACCGCGCTTTTGAAGCGAAATTTCACCGAAGCGTTTAAAATTCTAAGCGGCTTTCACAAGCATGGATTCGGGCTATTTTCGGCGTATCAGCGCTTCGGGATGGAATACGACGAAGCGGTAAAGATCGCGCGCGGCTTAGAGGGGACGTATTTTGACGAAGCAAATTTATGCGTTTACGATCTAAGCGCGATCGAGGACGTAAAAAGCCTCGTAAAATTTATCGTCTCAAAAAACGACTACGCGATCTTTTCGCCCGCCTCGATCGCCCTAAAGCTCTCGTGGGCTAGCGAAGAGCTCGCCGCGCGCGCGCTTAGCGAGCTTGAGCGGGGCGGCATCGTCTCCAAGAAGGGCGGAGTTTACGTAAAATCGGGTGTGGATTTTGACGCGCTCAAACAGAGTCTGGAGAGTAAAATTTTTGACCTCATCAAAAAGGGCGGCATCGCGCCATTAGCGCCTTATAATGTCTATGACGAGCTGGAGATCGACCGCAGCAGCGGCGATGACGCGCTAAAGAAGCTAACCTACGCCAAAAAGGTCGTCCGTCTCGCGCACAATCTCTTCGTCGAGGCCGAAAATTTAGCCCTGGCGATCAAACGCCTCTACGCGATCATCGAAAAAGATGGCTTCGTAAACGTCACGAACGCCAAAGAGGAGCTAGGACTTAGCAGGAAATTCGTCATCTGCTATCTCGAATACCTAGATAAAATGGGAAATATCGTGACGATCGACAATAAACGCTATTTGAAAAAGTAAAAATTTAAAATTTTGCACTACAATGCGCGGAATTTTTTGCAAAGGAAAAAAATGAAAAAAGCTATTTTAACTTCAGTTGCTCTTGCAGCGAGCCTAAACGCGGCTCTAAGCGACAGCGAAATTCTATCTATCTACGGCGGCGTACCGCAAGGCATCGACATAAAGATTGCCGAGCGCATCCCGCTTAGCGAGCCAAAGGGCGTCGAGGCCGTCGTTTTAAAAATTTCTCAAGGCGACATATTGCAAGAGGATATTATTTTTACTCAGGGCGATCTGATATTTACGGACATCATCGATCCTAAAAAACGCGTGGTTTACAAAGAGCAAATCAAGCAAGACCGCGTTGCGGGGCAACTGGCAAAGGTCGTAAAATCCGAAAACAAAGACAATATCATCAAGCTCGGAAATGATCCTAAAAAGCCTACGATCTTGATGCTAACTGATGCCGAATGCCCATTCTGCCGCAAAGAGATGGATAGAATCGAAGAGACGCTAAAAACAAACAACGTCGATATCGTCATGACCTCGGTGCACGGAGACAGCGGCCACGCGAAATCTGCGCTCATCTACAAAGAGATCAAAGGCGCCAAAACCGACGCGCAGAAAATAGCGGTCCTTAAAAAATATTACGCAGAAAATAACAAAGCGGGCGCCAAAGACGTAAGCGCCGCCGAGCTAGACGCCGCCAAAGCCCTAGCCGGCAAATACTTCGGCGCGGGAGTAAACTCGGTGCCTTACATCATCGAAATGGATAAACTAAAATAATCTAAAATTTTGCGGAGCAATCCGCAAAATTTCGCTTCTTTTGCTAAATTTCGGCAACTTCCAATCAGTCTAAATTTGCCTCGAAAATTTGAATGCTCCCTTGGAATTCTTAAAATTTCGCTGCTTTTAAAAATCCTCAGTTGCGCCGCGCATAGAATTTTAAAATCCCTTGCGCATGAAATCGCAATCCGTAAAGTTTTAAACGGGCAAAATTTTAGAATTTTAAAAAATCCTCAAGCGTCCGCGCGAAATTCTGTGGCAGCGATTATATCTCGTGGCTTCGCATCCAAAGCAGCACAAAAGCGATCATAAATAGAATTTAAAAGCAGAGATTATGCAAGCAAAATCTTGCAGCCGAAATTTTAAAATTTCGCGGCAAAGCCCGGGTAAAATTTAGCCGCAAATTTCATAAAATTTTCGCTTTGCGGCAAAGAGGAATTTGCAGTCGTGCTTCAGGCTAGCTATCTTGGGCTGCGTCCGATTTAAATCAAAACTCAACGTCGAAAGCGGCTCTTGCCAGGCTATTTTTGCTCTCGCTTAGCTCGTACGATGCGCTAAGTGCAACGCTTTGGAGGATCTTATATTTCAGTCCGATCGCGCCGTTAAACACGCCGCTAGAATAATCAAGCCCCTCGACGTCGTATCTGTCCGAATACTTTCTGCTCGCGTGATACGAATCGCCGCTAAATCGATGCTCGTACTCCGCATTTGCGAATATCTGCAGATCGCCGAAAGCTTTGATCGCGTAAATTCCAGCCGTGCCGTTCGGCGCGGTTTTTGAAGCGGAGCTAAATTTAAGCCTAGAGATCGCATCCTCGTTCACCCTAATCGCTCCAAGCCCCAAATATGGCTTAATGTAGCCGTTTTCAAATAAGAATTTGTACCCGGCTCTGGTGCTGAAATCCCAAATTTGCGATTTGTATTTCGCGCCGTGGATAGCGCCGAATCCGTTGTTGGTTTCAAATTTATGATCGTTCGTCGAATAGGTTAAATTGACCGCCAAATCCACGTTTTCGTTAAAGTCGTATCTGCCCGCCAGGCCGAACTCGTAGGATTTGATGTTTTCTTTGACGCCGTCGAATTTACCCTCGTACCAAGCGTCCGATTTTTGATACCCAAATATCGCGCCCAGCGTAAAATCGTCCATCATCTTAGAGATTCCGACCAAAATTCCGTCGCTCTTGTAATCGTATTTGACGCCGCCAGAGCGGTCGCTGTAATCCCCGCCGTAGTTTCCGATCGCGCTTACGTTTACGTTAAACTCCTGCCCGTCGGTGTCGGTTAAATTTTTGTAAGCGGAATTTCTTGCTAGCTTGGTAAGATCCAGATCGACCTTTGAGCGCGGCATCTCGATGCCTACTCGGTTGCCTCTTCTTGCGACCTGCGAAAACAGGCTGCCGTTTTTAGGCGTGAAGTTATTGATCGCCAGCATCAGCGCTTCAAAATAGGTAGGCAGATCGTCATATCCGCTAGGATAGGCATTCGTATCGGAGGTGATAAATAGATTTGCCGCGTTGCGCTCGCGAGATAGCCTTATGATCTCGTCGTATTGATCGGGTCTGGCGTTATATATGACATGCAAAATTTTAGAGGAATTTGCAGGGTCTTTTTCAAATTCCGAAGTTCTAGGGCGGTAGTTATTTATATAATCGTCCGCGCTCACCTCTTGCAGCATCCAAACGTCCGCATAGGGAGCTATGGCGTCGCGCACGCCCCAGCCGTTGTTTGCTAAAACGAGCATTCCCGGGTATTTGGTCTTGATATAATTGTATATACTCTGCATATAAGCGATAGTTGCGGGATTATTCTCGGTATTGACCTCGTCGATAAAGTATCCCGCGATATTTTCTCTGCCGTAGAAATTTACGAAATTATCGATATCGGCATAGACCAAATTTAGATTTCTAGTAGAATTTTTGGTATAGGTATAGCCTAAATTTGCTATGCCCGCCGCAATATTTCGCTTCATCTGAACGGCGTCCTCGTCCCTTCTGACCAGATATTGCGTAGTTTGATCGCCCGGTATCGCCGCCTCGTATGAACCGAAAGCTACATAAGGAACCAGCGCGCCGCCTATATTGGTAATACCGTTCCAAAACTCGGCATTTACGCCGCTATTGCCCGTCCAGCGAAACGCAGGCATCATAACGCGCTGATTATTAAGCCTGCCCGAATATGAACCCTTTTTGGCAAAGCCTCTTGCATACTCGAGTTTGATACGAAACGAGCTTTCGTACTGCTCACTCGCGGAGTTATCGCTAGCCGCGTCGCGCCTGCTTAATTTCGCGCCCAAGCTATCCGCAGCGCTCATTACATCAGAACGGGAAGTGTTATTGGAAGGAGATTTTTGCGCGTTTGCATAGCCCCAGGAATTCTGCTCGCTCGCATAGCCGAACCCTGCTGCACCGATAAGCGCAAGAGATACGATTTTTTTCAAAGACTTTAGCATTCTGCACCGCCTCAAATAAAATTACCCAAATTCTTAAATTTCGACAAATTTGCGGACGCGCTTTTACAATTAAAAGCTTTGTCGAAATTTAAAAATTTAGCCGCCTTAAGACGGCCAAATTTTAAAGCTTATTTTAATGCCGCTTTTGCCTTCTTCGCGACTGTTGCGAAAGCTTCGGCGTCGTTCATAGCCATATTTGCTAAAATTTTTCTATCAAGCTCGATGCCCGCTTTTCTAAGTCCGTTTATAAATTTAGAATAGCTGATGTCGTTTAGCCTGCAAGCTGCATTGATGCGCACTATCCAAAGTCTGCGGAAATCGCGTTTTTTCGCGCGTCTGTCACGGAAGGCGTAAACGAGGCTTCTTTCTAGCTGCTCTTTAGCCTTTCTGAAATGTTTGCGTCTTGCGCTATAAAATCCGCGCGCAAGCTTTAGCACCTTGTTGTGACGGCGGCGTCTAACGATGCCTGTTTTTACTCTTGCCATATTAATCCTTTCTTAATCGGCGTCCCTTTGGGGATCTTGCCCTAAAATCCATAAATTTAGGGGAGTTTGAATGACTTTCGTCAAAAACTAACTTCGCACTATTTGCAAAGCATTCTTTTAACCGCAGATACGTTCGTAGAATCGACGTATTGGGCCTCGCGCAAATTCCTCTTGCGTTTTTGAGACATCTTCGTCAAAATATGGCTGCGAAAAGCCGAGCCTCTTTTGATCTTGTTTTTGCCCGCTTTAAAACGCTTGACGGCACCGCGCACGCTTTTCATCTTTGGCATGGTCGTCCTTTTTTTAAAGTGAACGGGAAGTATATAATAAAGTTTCTTTGAAAAATTTGAATTTAAGGAATTTTGTAGCTTAAATTAACGCAAGATAAATTTAAAGTTAAATTTTACCGCCTGTTCAAGATTCAATTTCGCTTGATATGAAAAATTTTATACAAATTTAAAGGGCTAAATTTAGAGATAAACTTAGCCCGCATTAAATTTTAAAATTTACGCTATTTGGCTTAAATTTACGCGCTGCGCCGCGGAGAAAAACAGCGCGTAAATTTTAAAATTTTGCCGCATGCAGCGCAAATACCGCTAAATTTACGCTACGCCTTTTTCGGCGTGATCAGCATATTTACGTAGCGACCTTCCAGCGCAGGCGCCTTATCGCGATCAGCCACTTCAGCAAAAAATTCGTCCCAAATTTTATTTAGCAAATTTACGCCGATTTCCGGGCTCGACATCTCGCGCCCTTTTAAAAATACGCGAAGCTTGACGTGTTTGCCGCTACTAAGGAATTCTTTCGCGTGTTTTACTTTGTAATTAATGTCGTTTTGAGCGATTTTGGCGGACAGCTTGATCTCTTTGACCTCGATGATTTTTTGCTTTTTTTTCGCCTCTTTGAGCTTTTTTTCCTGCTGATAGCGAAATTTGCTGTAGTTCATGACCTTGCAAACGGGCGGCTTTGCATCGGGCGCTATCAATACCAGATCCACGCCCTCTCGCTCGGCGATTTGCAGCGCCTGCGCCTTTGAAATTATGCCGTAAACCTCGCCGTTGTCGCCTATGCACCTGACTTCGCTAGCCGGAATGTCCTCGTTTAGAAAAACCTCTTTCTCTCTGCTCAAAAATTCACCTCGTTTAATTTAGCTTTTACGAAATTTAAAAACTCATCCAGCCCTAAATTTCGCTGTTCGCGCGCCCTGCGATCGCGCAGAGCCACGCTGCGAGCCGAAACTTCATTATCGCCTAGGACGATGATGAGCGGCACCTTCTGCTTTTCAGCCGTTCTGATTCGTTTATTTAGCGTTTCGTTTCTATCTAAAATTTCGCCGTCAATGTCCGCCGCGCGCAGCAAATTTAAAATTTCTTTCGCATAGCTTGCATGCGCCTCGCCGATCGGCACGATCGATACCTGTGTAGGACAGATCCAAAACGGAAGCTCGCCCGCGGTGTGCTCGAGCAAAATCCCCACAAACCGCTCGAAGCTTCCCAAAATCGCGCGATGCAGCATCACGGGCTGCTTTTTTTCATTATTTTCGTCGATGTAGCCAAGCTCGAAGCGCGCAGGCAGGTTAAAATCGACCTGCACCGTGCCGCACTGCCATTTTCGACCGAGCGCGTCGGTGATTTTGATGTCGATCTTAGGTCCGTAAAAAGCGCCACCGCCCTCGTCTAGGCCGTACTTTAAGCCTTTTTCGTCAAGCGCGTCTTTTAAGGCCTTCGTAGCGATATCCCAAACCTCGTCGTCGCCGACCGCCTTTTGCGGTTTGGTCGAAATTTCAAGCTCGTATTCAAAACCGAAAGCCTTCATCAGAAGCTCAACGAAATCTAAAATTTCATAGACGTTTTCTTTGATCTGGCTCGGCATCACAAACAGATGCGCGTCGTCCTGCGTAAACTCGCGCACGCGGAAAAGTCCGTGCAAGACGCCGCTTTTTTCATGGCGGTGCACGACGCCGTACTCGCAAAATTTAAGCGGCAGATCGCGATATGAGCGGATCTCGCTTTGATAAACCTTGATGTGACCGACGCAATTCATCGGCTTGATGCCGTATTCCTGCTCCTCGATCGTCGTAAAATACATATTTTCTTTGTAATTGCTGTAATGCCCGCTGATCTTCCACGCGTCGGATTTTAAAATTTCAGGACCTCGCACCGGCTCGTAGCCGCGCTTGCGAAGCTGCCTATAAAGGCGCTCCTCGAGCTTTATACGCATCCTCGTACCCGCAGGAAGCCAGATCGGAAGTCCCGCACCGATCTGCTCGTCGAAGGTAAAAAATTTCATCTCGGCTCCGAGCTTTCGGTGATCGCGCTTCTTAGCTTCCTCTAGCATCGTAAGGTGTTTTTTAAGGCTATCTTTATCGGCAAATACGACGCCGTAGATGCGAGTTAGCATCTCGCGTTTCTCGTCGCCGCCGAGATACGCCCCCGCGATGCGCGTAAGAGCAAAATTTTTCAAAAATTTCGTATTTTGCACATGCGGGCCGCGGCAGATATCCTCAAACTCGCCCTGCGCGTATAAGCTAACCGGGCCGTCGGGGATACGCTTTAAAACTTCCTGCTTAAGATCGTCGTTTGCATATTTTTTCGCAACCGCCTCTTTGGTGGAGGCTATCTTTTTAATCTCTAAATTTGCCTCGGCAAGCGCGCGCATCTTTTTTTCAATCGCCTTTAAATCCTCTTCGCCGAGCTTCTCGCCGCCATTTTTGCTAACGCGCATATCATAGTAAAACCCATCCTCGATCGCAGGTCCCACGAAAAATTTAGCGCTCGGATAAAGCTCGCGCACCGCCTGCGCCAAAAGGTGCGCACAGGAGTGGCGGATCACCTTTAGCGCGTCCTCGGAGTTATCGAAATATATCGGCTGCGCCTCGCTTACGTGCTCGCCGATACTTTGAGTATCGTAAATTTCACCGTTAAGTTTATATGCGATAATATCGCTCATTGGCTCGTTTCCTCTTTTTACCGAATTGTCTTTCTTACGCTGAAAGAACGAGAGCTAATTTTAGCCAATCAATCCTTAACGATAAATTTAAAAAATATTAAAATTAAAATTTTTGATTCTTTTCTCGCAATAAAAAATACACGGCGTTTGCGCAAAGAGCACAAATCGCCATCACACTTGCGAGCAAAAACGGCTTATTCGCTCCCGCTGCACCCACGATAAACGAAATGGCCCCGGCGATAGCAAACTGCGCAGTCCCCAGTACCGCCGAAGCTGCGCCAGAGTTGCCGTCCTTATACAGCGCCATCGCAAGCGTCGTGGCGTTAGGCGCAACAAAGCCAAGAGACGAAAGTAATACGAAAAGCGAAGCCTCAAAGCAGATGAAAGGAAGGTCAAGCATAGAGCATGCGAACAAAATCAAGCTCGTTACAAGCATCGCTATTAGACCGAAATTTAATAAAGCGGGGGGTTCGCGATTTTGCACGAGTTTGGCATTTAGTGCCGAAACAAGGGTCATTCCAAGAGCGTTGATGCCAAATATTACGCCGAAGGCATGCTCGCCCAGCCCATAATAGCCCAAAAATATGAAGCTAGAGCCCGTGATATAAGCAAAAAGTGCGCTCATCGCAACCGCAAATCCTAGCGTATAGCGCATAAATTCTTTATTTCGCAAGATTATGCCGTATTCGCCAAGCACGCCTTTTACGCTAAGTGTAGCAGTCCTGTCTATCTGAGCGCTCTCGTCGAGTCCGAAAAATATAAATGCAAAAAGCAAAATTCCAAGCGCAAACAAAATCGCAAAAATCGCTTGCCATGAGAAAAAATCTAGCACAAATCCGCCTAGAGTTGGTGCTAGCATCGGCGCTAGCGAGCCTACGACCATCATCAGCGCAAACATCGCCGCAGCCTCGTGCAGCTCAAATTTGTCATTAATAACAGCTCTCGCAAGTACCACTCCCGCACACCCGCCCAAAGCTTGTAAAAATCTAAAAAATATAAACGCATAAACGCTATCAAAGCTCACACAAGCAAGCGACGCACATATGAAAAGCAAAATGCCCGCATATAGCGGCTTTTTGCGGCCGAATTTATCGCTTAGCGGCCCATATACAAGCTGTCCTAGCGCAAAAGCGACGAAAAAGCTCGCGACAGAAAGCTGCGCGTAAAACTCGCTCGTGGCGAAGCTTTGCTTGACCCTTTCTAGCGCGGGCAGATACATATCGGTAGAAAGTGGCGCTAAGGCCGACATATAGGCGAGTATAATCACCAGCTTAAATTTAGCGAATTTACTTTGTTTTTCTTTGATCATCGTTTTTCTCAATTATTTTTAGGCAGAGCTCAAACGTGCGCACGAGCGCGTTTAGATCTTTAAATTTTTGTGGCAAGAGCCTGGCGATAAAATATATCGGACGCAGCGCAAGTACCGTAGCCCACGCACTTTGCACTACATCCTGCCCGCCGCTTGAGGCGTAGGCGCAAATGCCTGCGCGCACCAAACCTTCGCTCAGACCTTCGCGACAAAGATCATAGACAAACAGCAAAAAATCTCGCATTTTGGCTTTTTGCAGATCACCGCGCTCGCCGCGATTTTCAAAATCTATAAATTTCATCTCGCCGTTTTTTACTAAGACGTCGCGCAGCGCGGGTCTGCCGTGGGTAAAGCTTCGCGCATGCAGCCCGGCTAGCGCGCTTGCATACCGAGCGATCAGCACCGCTTTGTTTTCGTCCGCAGCATTGTGCAGCACCACATCTAGCGGCTCACCCGCATCTTGTAGCACAAAATAATCCTGCCCGCGCAGCACTAAACGAGGCACGGGCAGATCCGCAGCGCATAAAATTTCATACTTTTTCGCTTCGTAATCAAACGCCTTTTTGGGATTTCGCTTAAAAATCTTCGTAAGCAATCCGCCTCTGATGCGGAATTCGGGCTGTTTGAGCCAGTATTTTTGTCTGCCGTATTCAAAGCCGAAAATTCGCTCGCCAGAATGGTTTTTTAAAATTTCGTTCACATGGTTTTTAAAATTTTGCATAAGCGCAAATTTAGCACAAAATTTTTAGAGTGAGCTAAATTTCGATGTCGTCGATGAAATTTTAAAATTTTACGCCTACCGAGCGCAGATAAAATTCATCAAATTTAATCAAAAATTTCTGGAAAAATTAAATTTAAAAGGGTAAAATCAGAGGAAATTTTGGCGACCCCTACGAGATTCGAACTCGTTTTACCGCCGTGAAAGGGCGATGTCCTAACCGTTAGACGAAGGGGCCAAAATAGGGTATAAATTGAAAAAATGTATTTTATATAAAGCCAACTTAAAACGTGATTAAATTAAGGAAAAATTATGAAACGAAAAACTTTGCTATTTTTTGCGATCTTAATGCTCGCAGGATGCGCTAAAATCGCGCCTCAGAGAACAAACGCCGTGAACTTCACCGTCATTTCGCCGCTTACCCGCACCAGCGACGCGGGCTTTATGCGTAAATTTAAAAATCAAACCGAGGTTCAAATTTACGCAAGCGGCATCAGCGTGCTGAGCCTGGTCTTAAAAGACGATAAAATTTGCATGAACGGCGCATGCGACGACGAGCTCGTTTTCAATAAAAAATTCTTTGGCGCCGAGCACTACCGCGGCCTTCTGGGCGAAATCCTAGACGGCAAACCGATCTTTGGCGGCAGCGACGCGGGTGGCCACTGCTTTGAACAAAGCCTGCAAGATGGCTCTATCGATTATAAAGTTTGCCGCGGCAAGGACGGCGGCGGAAGGTCCATAAGCTTCGCCGACGCAAAACGCAGCGTAAAGATCAAAATCCGCGAGTTGCAGTAAAATTTTGCGCGGCAGGCATTTACAGCACGCAAGATATGTTACTCCGCAGGGCGGCGCGAGCAAATCGCGAACGAGTAAAATTTCGCGCAGCGCACGTTTATAAACGCGCGGGAATAATGCGCTCTAGTAGCCGCCCAAAACAACGGCGCGAGCGGTCAAAATTCCATTACTCGGCGGGGTAGCCGCCTAAGCTGCACAAACGGCGCGGTTTTATTGACGCTCTGCGCCGGCTCTTCGCGGCGAAATTTACCAAGCAGCGCGTATGTGCAAAAAAAGCGCGTATTTAAATTTAAAAAATCCGCACGCGGCCAGAGTTAATAAAATTTGCCGCGCGCAACGTAAAATAAAATTTAGGAGGCAGAATGAAGCGGATCGGAGCGCACGTGAGTGCTAGCGGCGGGGTTTCTAACGCGCCGCTAAACGCCGCAAGGATCGGGGCGGACGCGTTTGCGATGTTCGTCAAAAATCAGCGCAGATGGGACGCACCGCCGCTTAGCGCAGAGGAGATCGCCGCATTTAAAGACGCGCTGAAACAAAGCGGCATCCGCGCGGAGCATGTCTTGGTGCACGATAGCTACCTCATAAATTTGGGCCATCCGCGCGAGGCGGAGCGCGAAAAGTCCCTAAACGCCTTCGTGGACGAGATCCGCCGCTGCGAGGCGCTCGGGCTTAAGCTTTTGAACTTTCATCCGGGCTCGCATCTAAATGAAATTTCAGCTCAAGAGTGCCTGGATAATATCGCAGGGTCGCTAAATTTCGCCATCGCAAACACCGCAGGCGTCAAGCTCGTGCTCGAAAACACCGCCGGCCAGGGCTCCAATCTCGGCTATGATTTCGCTCAGCTCGCTTACGTGATCGACAAAATTTCAAACAAAGATCGCATCGGCGTCTGCATCGATACCTGTCACGCGTTCGCCGCAGGATACGACCTCCGCAGCCCGCAGGCCTACGAGCGCACTATGAGCGAGTTTGACCGCGCGATCGGTTATAAATTTTTAAGCGGCATGCACCTAAACGACACAAAAAACGAGCTTAGCGTGCGCAAAGATCGGCACGAGAGCCTCGGACGCGGATTTTTGGGGCTAGAGGCGTTTGAAAACATCATGAACGACCCGAACATCGACGAGATCCCGCTGATTTTAGAGACGATCGACGATAGCCTCTGGGCGGAGGAGATCGCGATGCTTCGGGCGATGATAAAATAGCGTCGCACACGGCTTGTTTTGTGACGCACAGCATGATCTTATGCTGAGTAAATATAGCATGCAACGCGATCTTGCGGTGGATACGTAAAATTTTATGAGATATATGCGAGAAACTGCAAAGCAAAATTTATACAACTCGCAGCAGACTGTGCGAAATAATGAATTTACATCGCATCCGTTTGCTTCGCAAGCTTACTTAAAATTTTACCGCCGAAACAGCCTTTAAATTTAAAAACTACAGAAGCAGAATAAAGGCAGATACCAAATAAATACAAAAGCAAAGCCGAGAAAAGCACAAAAGCTAAAATTTCAAAGCCCACGGAATTTATAGAATTTATAATAGAGAGAGAAGAACTATAAAATTTGTAAATTTACAATAGAAACGATTAGAAAAGAATAGAACTATATAAATTCATAAAATTTTATAAAGGAGAAGCCCAATTTACACTCCTCCTTATTTGTTATGTTTTCTTATTGTTCTTTCTTGGATTTTTTAACCTTCTTTGCCGAAGTCTTTGACGAGCCGTTTTCTTTAGCATCATCGCTCATTTTATCCATAGAGCCTTTTACTTTACCGCTCTGCTCATCCATAGAGTCCATATCCTCTTTTGCTTTCTCTGCCTTAGTATTTGCCTTAGCCTTAGCGGATTTAACGGTATCTTTGGCTTTTTTGTTTGCTTTAGCTTTTACGGATTTTAGATCGCTTATATCTGTTTGCCCGCTTACGGCAAGATCGTCCTTAATGGCTTCAAATCTCTTATCGCCTATGCCTTTAATGTTTTTGATATCCTCGATATCTTTGAATTTATTATCCTTGCGGTAATCTATGATGGCCTGAGCTTTTGCTTCTCCGATACCCGGAAGCGCCATAAGCTCCTCTTTGCTTGCTGTGTTTAAATTTACGGCTGCTAGTATAAAGCTAGGCAATGCCAGTAGTAATGCTAGAGATTTAAGTAGTGTTTTCATTGAAGGTCCTTTGAGGTTGAAATTAATATCTTTCGGATATCTTGGAAGTAGGATTATATTTGTGTAGGGCTTAAAGGAAGCTAAAATCCAAATTTTAAATTTTAATATCTAGCGCCTTTGCAATATCGTGCTTGAGGATACGATAGGCGCAAACTCCGAACGGCAAATAGCTTACGATAAAATTTAGCGGGCGCGAAAGGCGCATAGGCTTAGCTTTTCTTTTCGTTAAACATATACGAAATCACGAAAACGAGCAAACAAACGGGCGCGAACGCAAATACAAACGGCGCGCTCCAGCCGGCGGCACGCTCGCCCCAAAAATACCCCGCCACGAGGCACGCCAAAAACCCGCCGTAAAAAGCGCCAAGCGATAAATTTTCTACCGTAAAAAGTAGCAAACTGAGATTTGGATTTTTTGCAAACAGCTTGCTTAGCTTAAAATTTTTATACCTTTTGAACAAATACCAAAACAGCGCGCAAGCCAAAATCGCAAATATTGCGACAAAAACGGCAATCCTTAGCGCGCCCTCAAAAGGCAAAACCTCCAAAATCAATGCCGCCGCCCACCAAACAAGCAAGAAAACCACCCGCTAAGCGAGCAAATATCTCGCCGTCCTGTGAAATTTATACCCTTGCTTTGCATCCATCGGTCTTAATTCCCTTAAATTTTTTAATAAAATTCATATTAGAGAATTTAGCGCCTCTCTATATCTCTACCGCCCAAATAATATTCTTCCAGCGGATAATTTATATTGCCGCAGTTATCAAATTTAAACCCTTTTCCAATACCGACTACGGCATTTTTTCTCTCTTTATAGTATTTCTTCACGATAATAAAATTTCCTCTCTCTCTCGTATCGCACAGATACTCCGAATGATTAAATTGCATATAATTGCCGTTAAATATAGCAAATTTATCAAGGAACAAAGTGCCTGTGACTTCTTTCTCACCACCGTCAACCATAACTATCGGTCTGTCAAATCCAACGCTCGTATCGTTCAAATTTATTTTTAGATATTTCTTTGGATCGGTTTTTTTAGCCTTTAACTCTTTCATCAGTATCTGCTCGGTCGTTTTTCCCTCTTGGTAATATTTTTCTAATACTTCAAAACAATTCGATAAATTTATATTTTCTAGTTCATAGTATGCAACCTCGTATCTACTGGACCAAAGACTACCGAAGGTTTTCAACCTATAATTATCAATCATCCAATATAGCTTTACGTCATAGTCCAAATATGCCCCTGCTACTCTTTTATACAGCTCCTCTTTAGGTAAAATTCTATTCTCTTTAAGGCAGTATCCTTGCTTGTATTTGTTGTAATCGGGGAGGGAAACTACGGCAAAGCCTCGCGAAGTGGAGTAATCGGGAATTATACGGATAAATGCGGCGCAGAGTATCGCCGCTAGAAGTAATGTGCCAGCTAGGGCTTTAAATTTAATAGACCTGTAGAATTTCATATCGTTTCTTTTCTATCCATCCATTCGTTAGAGGCTAATCTTTCCGGACCAGGAGGAGTTTTCTTTCCCCACAAATAATAACTCAATATATCGGCTCCGTAATTACCCTCTAAGTCTAATCTTAGATCAGTTTCTTTTTTGCTCATCTCTTACCCTTTTTCGGTTACATTCGTTAAGATAAAATTTCAACCAATCTTATCCGCCGTGAATCCACATATCCAGCTCCTGTTCCGCCGGAGCTTTGATATCAAAATCTATATTTCCGCAATTATCGTATGAGAATTTACGTCGCAGATTTTTCATATGGGTATAAGCCAAGACTTCGTTAAGGCTTTCTAAGTTCTCATATCCGTTTTTTATTCGTATTAAATTTTCTTTGCTTTTGATTTTTGTTAAATCTTCTTTATTGTTAAGCTCAATATACCAACTTATATAATCAGGTCTGGCATAATTCACAAAAAATTTATTTTCTTTAATTAAAAATGATTTTTCTAAAAACATTTTTCCGTTATGAAATGGATTTTTCTCTTCCGATAAGATAATAGGCTGTCTAAAGCCCAAAATTTCATCCTTATATACAAAATATTTTGATAGATCGGAGATATCTATTTGCGTCTTGTCTTTTATCTCATAATCAAAACTCTTTCTGTCGGTATTTTCAACTAAAAAATCAAACCAGTTTTCTTCATTGAAATCGCCGATTAGATAGAGCTTGGAGATGCGCGCCGTATAAAAACTATGGCCGAAATTTTTTATATCGTGCTCATCAATAATGGTATTTCGCAAAATTTCATAGTCGTGATATCTTTTAAAATAATTTGTAGCGGCATTTTGAAGTAGCTCTTCGTTACTCAGAATTCTATTCTCTTTTAGACAATATCCCTTTTGATATTTGTAATAGCTAAAAATATTAACTATGCAGGAGCCTTGCGAAGTGGAGTAATCGGGCACGATGCGGATAAATGCGGCGCAGAAAAGTAGCGCCGCGGCTAGGATTTTAAATTTAAGTTTGCGAAATTTCATAATTATCCTTTAAATGCCGCCAGCGAAGCAAACGCATACTTCGCCGTCCTGTGAAATTTATACCTTCGCTCCGCATTCATCGCCCCGGCTTTTTTAAATTTAAGATAAATTTTAGCGACGCTCAAAGTTTTCTGCCTGCGCCAAAACCTCTTTGCATCGCTAAATTTCATATCCCGCGTTACTAAATTTTAAATCACCGCAACATTTAAATTTTTGGTTCTCGCAGCGCTTAAATTTTACTCGGCGCGGCGCGTAAAATTCAGCGACGTGGCGCCAAAAATTTCAGATAAGCTCTAAAGCCGCGCCTTAGTTTTATGCCGGCAAAATTTAATCGCGCCGTAAAAAGTCGGTCTGCCACGTAAAATTCAGCGGCGCGGCGAAAGAAGGTCCGTCTCGTAAAGCGGTGCTACATCAAATTTAACCGCACCGCAAAAGCTACTCCGCTGCGCAAAATTTAACCGCGAGCGCCAAAGCTCGTTACTTCTTCGGCTTGCTTAGCTCGTAGCCGAAGTGGATCTTTTTGCTCTCGCCTGGCTTTAGCTCAAAGTCCCAGCTAAGTAGTCCATCCTTGCCGAGGCTGCTCTGCTCGGGCGAGTTTTTCAGCGCGACCTTTACGTCCTCATGCGCCGAAACGGGCGCTCGCTCTTGCAAAACCACGTTCCACGCGCGCTTGGAGCTATTTTTGATCTCGTAATCCCAAGCCATGGAATTTTTGCTTTCGCCGCCGAAAAATGAGTTTTTCGTGAAGTTGTTTGCCTGCTCTTTTTTGACTTCGATCAGGCTGTTTTTGCCCAGATATGCCGTAGCCTCGGAGTTTGCGGCAAAGCCTAGATGCACGAGTCCGATCTGCACGCCGTCGAGCTTTATTAGCGTTTCGCTCTCCTCTATGCTTCTTTCGGGGCTAAATTTAGCCCGCACGTAGGCCGCCTCGCTGCCGTAGCCGTCGATGAGCAGATCAAATTTCGCATCTAGGCTCTGTTTATCGAAGCTAAACTCGCCCGTCTCGCCCGCTTTTAGGCTTACACCGCTAATTTTCCACACCTTTGAGAGCGAGCTTTCGATATTCGCGCCCGTCCTTTGATACGACGATCTAGCCTCCGCCGCGGGCACCCTCTGCATATCTGCCACCTCTAGCATCATATCCTTTTTATAAGCCGCTGCGGGCGCCGGTCTTGCAGGCTCGCCCTCGTACCACGGGTAAAACGGCTGCGGCGCGGTCTGCGAGGAGTATTCGTAAGGATACAGCGCGATCGTTAAATTCGCTAGCTCCGCGTTTAGCGGATTTTGCACCGAGAGTTTTTGCGCAACCTCGATTTTACCGCTTGCAAGGTCGGCAGAGAGCTCGTTGTGCGTGTAGGCGCTTACGTCAACGGGGTAATTGATATTAACGAAGCTCGGATCGCAGCCAAAGTTCGCGTTTAAGCGGCGTTCGTTTTTGATCACGTATTTTGAAATTTTCTCTTTGAGCTTTCCGATTTGCTCGTCCGTCTTTGAAATTTCGCCCGCTACGAGCAAGACTTCGTCGTAAATTTTTTGCGAATCCGCCTTTAGGTTCGCCAGGCTTCTATCTTTTAAGCTCGCAAAATCGCTTAAAAAGCGCTGCTGCGCCTTAAGCGCGACCAGGCGGTCGCTTAGCTCACGCAGGCTCTTTTCGTCCGCCTCTTTTTTGGCGAATTCCGCGTTTTTCACGGGCTCGCTCTCCTCCAAAGACAATTCGCGCACTTCGCAAGAGCCCACGATCTCGATGCTGCGGATATCCAAGTACTCCGGCACGTTCACGCTGAAGTTTGATTTTTGCGCGCCGAAGTTTTGGTGCAAGAAGGCGGAGTTCGCGTAGATCTCAAGGCTATTTTCCTGCGCGCTCAAATTTACGGCAAGCGCCGCAGCTGCGCTTAAAAGAACTATTTTTTTCATTTTTGCTCCTTAAAAATTTTACGTAATTGTAACGATAAATTTTGATTTTTATGCTTAAAATTCAGAGCAAATTTTAAAATTCCGACCCCGCCGCCCGCTTTGAAATTTTAAAATTTCGCCGCCGTAAAAACTCCGCCGCGGACGTTAAAATTTTACCGCCAATAGCGTTCATTAAGTCCTCTCACTCGCGCAGCCTAAGCGATAAAATTTTAAAATTTCGAAGCTTCTATTTTAAGGACGAGTTGTACCTCTCCGCAAAGTAAAACCGATAAAAATGCAGGCGCTAGCCTGCCATAACTTTAGCGGGGCGTGGGGCAGAGCCCCACTCGCAGGCTCGGACTTTCAAGGAAACATCAGCATCGCTCGCGCTTCGCTTGTTTTGTTTGAGCCGAAAAGTCAAACTAATAAATTTTAAAATTTTGCGTAGCAAAATTTCTGTAACTTTAGGTGGGTGCAGGGAGTGCTTGCACTCCCGCTCGCAGCGGCGGCTAAGCCGCCGCGAGAAGTCAAGATCAAAACGGATACGTCAAGCAACACACCCTGCCGACCTTTTCGTTGTAGCTGACATCGAGCTTCAGATCGTATAGTTTGCTTAAAATTTCGCTTTTTATGATCTGCTCGGCCTTGCCGTATGCGACCTCGCCGCCGCCTTTTACGAGCGCGACGTATCCGCCCAAAAGCAGTGCGAAGTCCGGATTGTGCGTGGCTAAAACTACGGTGTAGCCGTTTTTTAAAAGCTCTTTTGTGGCACGGAGGAATTTGTATTGGTTGGCAAAATCCAGCGCCGAGGTCGGCTCGTCGAAGATCACGATCTTAGGCTCGCTGCAAAGGGCGCGCGCGATGGACGCCATCTGCCTCTGACCGCCGCTTAGGCGCGTGATGATCTTGTCTTTTAGGTGCCAAATTTCAAGCATTTTCATGTAGTGCTGCGCAAGCCTGTAGTCGTTTTCGCTCGGCTGCGAAAAGATCCCGATATGCGCCGTGCGCCCCATCAGGACGTACTCAAAGACGCTGTAGTCGTACTCGCAGACCTCGCTTTGCGAGACGTAGCCGATGATCTCGGCGCGCCCTTTGGCGCTGAGGCTCGCCATATCCTTGCCGTCAATTGAAATTTTACCGCGCAGAGGCTCAAGCGTGCCGCTGATTAAATTTAAAAGCGTCGATTTGCCCGCGCCGTTTTGCCCCAAAATCGTCAGCATCGCGCCCGCTTCAAGGTTGAAATTCACGTCGCGCAGCGTTAGAGGGGCGGATTTTACGTAGCCGAAGTCTAAGCTCTCAACCCTAACCATTTAGCCTCCTTTTGTTTTTAAGCAGGATGAATATAAAAAATAGCGTGCCGATAAAGCCCGTAAGCACCCCTAACGGGATCTCGCTTTGATTTATACTGCGCGCTACGTCATCTACGATGAGCACGAAGATCGCGCTTAAAAATATGCTCGCGGGGATCGCCTTGGTGTTGCTCACGCCCACGATCATGCGCGTTAGATGCGGCATCAAAAGCCCCACCCACGCGACTATGCCGCTGATACACACGCTGCTTGCGGTTAGCAGCGTTGCGCAGACGATGATGATGCCTCGCTCCAACACGACGTTTACGCCTAGCTTCGCCGCGGTCGCATCGCCCATTGATAAGACGTTTATGCGGTAGCTCATCAGCACCAAGATAGCGATACAAACCCCCATCACCGGCGCTATCATCGCTAGCACGGAGGGATCGACCTTCGCGAGACTTCCTAGCTGCCAATACACGATGTCTGCAAGCTTCGTCTCGGGATCCGCCATAAATTTTAAAAATCCGATAAGCGCGCCCATCAGACCGCTTACGATGATGCCCGCAAGCACGAGCATTATGGTGGCGCTGGAACGCAGCGCGCGCGTGATCAGAAGCGTAATGCAGACTGCCGCGAGCCCGAAAACGAAGGCGAAAAGCTGGATCAAAAGGATGTTTAGATCAAGCAGGATCGCGATCGCTGCGCCCACGCAAGCTCCCGCGCTGACGCCTAAAAGATCGGGCGAGACGAGCTGGTTTTTAAAGACGCCCTGATACGCCGTGCCGCTGATGCCCAGCGCCGCGCCCACGAGCACCGCGGCGATGATGCGCGGCAAGCGCACCTGCATGATGACGTTGTGGACGTTTTGCGCTACTTCGCCACCGCCAAGCGCTTTTAGCACCTCGGTGATGCTTAGGCCGAAGCGCCCTATACAAAGCGATATCGCGATCGTCGCGATCGTCGCTAGTATCAGCAGCACGAGCATAAATTTAAAATTTTTCATACCTTTCCTTGCTCTAAATTTTATCTTTTGCCTTAAATTTAATCTTTGAAATTTCGCTTTATCGAAACCCGTTTAAAATTTCGCCTTCTAGCTCGTAGGCGAAAGACTTGCAGCATCGCTTGACCCGCTTTTGCGCCGCTTGCCGTGCCGACAAAAGCGCAAATAGCCGCAAAGCGCGCAAAATTTATTTTTGTAAATGAGCTTTAAGCCTAGGCGCGATTTTAGCGTAAATCAAATTAAAGTATATTGATACAACATAGCAAATTATAAGGGGTCTCGGCGCTCGAATTTTTACGGCAAAGCGCGCAGCAGGATGGCGTTAGACGGAGGATCGGCGACGCGCATCTAGGAAAAGAGGCGGGCGCTTTAAAGCAAAGACGGCGCAAGCACCGAGGCAAAAAAAAGGGGGGGGCGCGCCTGCCGAGAACTAGTCGCGAAATTTGGGCTGGGAATATAGCGCCGTGAAATTTAGCGCTGCAAATTTAAGATCGTAAATTTAACGGCACGGCTTTTAAAAGAGCGCGGTTGCGCTACGCCGTCGTTGCAAGTCGCTGAAATTTAGCGCCTCCTTGTAAAGCTAAATTTAGCCCCGTGGCTTTATAAATTTAGCGACCCATAAAAAGCAAAATTTCAGTGGGACGAGTTTTGTTTAAATTTAGCGCTATTCGCAAAGTGTAAATTTTCGGCTCCATAGCTTTGCAAACTACCCAAATTTAACGTCGTCGCTATCTTAGATAATCGATCAGCTTGGCGGAGATTTCTCGAAACTGCAAAATTTTATGCCCCTTTTTCTCGCGCATGAAGTCCTGCGCGTCGCGCAATCTCGCAAACGTGATAAGATCGTCGCCTCTGGCGCTTTGCAGCACGCTGCCGAATACATAAAACGCGTCCTGCGCCCGCAAAATTTCGCCGCTTGCGTAATCGGTGACGTAAAGCTCTGCACCGCCGAAATTTGTGTTCGTGGAATTGGACTCGCCGAAATTGTCGTTAGCGGGATTTTTGCTCATCAAATTTTCCTCTGCGGAAGCCGCGCCGTTATTGCCGCTCAAATTTTTACCCTCGAAAAAATACGCAAACATCGCCTTGGGCGAGGCAAACGCGAGCGCACCGCCGTCTTTGAGCCTTGCGTAAGCGCGAAATTCAGAGTGCGCGCTAGTATCGATGCCGTATTTGGCGCAGGTGAGATTTATACCTTTAAGCCACGCGATCTCGCGCACGCTTTTAGAATTTTGCGCCAAGCCGGAGCCTATACTATCAGGCGCGCCTAAATTCTGCGCCGAGCTAGCGCTTTGCGGCTCGGAATTTTGCATCTCCGCTGCGCCGCAAAGCGCTATAAATGCCGCCAAAATGAGTGGAAATTTCACGCTAAATCCTTCGATCTAAAGATAAAATAGCCCAAAATCAGGCTCGCCGCGCCCAGCGCGATCGGATAGAGTAGCGAAAAGGCGATGAAAAGCCCGCGCCCGAAGTGATCTAGGATAAAATACGCCGTCGTGCCGATGACCGCAAGATCCGGATCAAACAGGCTGATGGCGGCGATGCGAAAGTCCTCCATCGGGTTTGCTAGGGCGATCGCAAAGATCAAATTTTCGTTCACGCCCGTTTTTGCGAGCAGTCCGATCAGCACGAGATCCAAAAATGCAAGGCAGAAAAGCCAGACGAAAAACGCAAGCCCAAGCCCCATCTCTTGGCTTTTTGAGACGGCGCAGATCAAAAACGCGATCCCTAAAAACGCCGCGCACAAGCTAAAAAGCAGCCCCGTATAAAGCAGGCAGATCGCCCACGGAATGCCCGTGCCTTTGATCGCGCCCCAAACGATCGCAAGCAGTAGCGACAAAAATATCGGCACAAAGACTCCAAATAGCCTTCCCAGCGCCTTGCCGTAATAATACTGCGCCTGCGAGATCGGAAAGCTTAGCAGGTATTCTAGGATATTTAGGTCGCGATCGGCTAGGATCGCCTTGCTGGTGGTAACGAGCACGAAGACGGGCAGGATGATGATGCAGATCTGAATAAACAGCAGCAGCAGTCGCGAAAGCCCGCTGAAACCGAGCACGCGCGAATCGGTCACCCCCGTGATGAAAAACGCCGCCACGAGCCCGCTAAAGATCAGCAGATAGAGCAAAAACCAGCGCGAGCGGAAGGATTCTTTGATATCCAAAGCGGCGATGGTGAGTAAATTTTTCATTCATATTCCTTTATTGCGCCTCGGCGCGCTTTTAAATTTAGATTTCTCGCGCGGCTTAAATGCGCGCTTTTAAGCTCGGCTCCGTTTTGCGGCGCGGATTATAGCTTTAAATTTGCCAGCCAAGCTTTAAATAGGCGGCGAAAATTTATCCGCAGCGTGCGACTGCGCCTCGCGCATAAATTTTAAATTTACGGCTCGCTTGCGGCGCCTGCAAACAGCGCGTCGTTTGCTATCCGCTATCCGTAATCCGCCGCAGTTTTAAAATTTAGCCGTTTAACGGAACTGCTTAAATTTCAATTCCGCAAAATTTCAAAGCCGGGCGTATCCCGCGGCATAAAATTTTAAAATTCTAAAAATTCCGAAGCGGCGAATTCCGCGCCGGATAAATTTTAAATTTACGGCGAAATTTTAAGCTAGCTCGTCCGAGTAAATTTTAATTCGGCAGAACGAAATCTCGCGCCGTGCGTTAAATTTAGCCGCGTCGCGAGATGAAATTTTGCGGTCGTTTTTTAAGCCTAGCTTTGCCTCACGCCGCAGCTGCAAATTAAAATTTTATCTCATCTATGGCGGCGCGGGCGGCGCGCTGAAATTTTACGCTTTAAATTTAGCGCAAAACATGGGCCGTTTAAAATTTCGTCTTAGCCAAAGCGTCCTTAATGCGAGTGCCCTGAAGGCATATCGTGCGCAGTGCCGTTACTTTCGTGCATCTGCCCCATATCGTGCGGCTCGCCTTGAGGGTACGCCGTGCTGCCTGCATCGCCGCCGCCCATATCATGCTTAGGTTCGCTCATGCCGTGCTCTGCGGAGTGAGGGTCTTTCATGCCGCCCATATCGCCATGACCGTGCATGCTTCCCATATCGCCGTGCGCATCGCGACCCATATCACCCATTCCCATGCCGTGCGAGCCGCCGCCTGCTTTAAGCGCCGCGACTACCTGATCGAAGCTGAAGTCTTGCTTGCCCTCTTGCTTGTTTTTAAACGCGCCCCAGCCGAACGACATAGGGGTTTTAAAGCCCTTGTAAAAATGCGCCGTGCGTGCGTCGATAAACTCACCGTTGCCGCTAGCGTCATTGATGTAAATTTTGGCGTCCTTCAGCCAGTTTAGCTTGTCGTTGGTAACCATAAAATCCACCAAGCAGCCGATGTCGTCAAAGTAGTGGTTTTTACCGTCCACGCGCACATCGACGCTGAAGCGGTTGTCGCTGATCGCCATCTGGCAGTGCTCGCATACGTCTCTGTCGTAGTGGACGTTGCCGTAGTCTTTCTCGTCGCCGCAGCCTAAAAACGCAAGCGCCGCAAGTGCGCAAAGTAAAAATTTAAACATTTTTGTCATCTACGATCCTCCCTAGATCCATACAAATCATTCTTTTTACCAGCCCTCCCACTTCCTCGAGCCTATGCGAGATAAAGATCAAGCTCTTATCTTTTGCGTGGTTGTGCAAAAGCGTCTTAAAACGCTCGCGCGCGCTCGGATCGAGATTGGCAGTCGGTTCGTCGAAAATCATCGCCTTGCTAGCTCTGCCGAATGCTAGCGCAATTAAAAATTTCTGCTTCATACCGCCGGATAGCTTATGAAATGGTTTGTTTAAATTTGAACTCAGATTAAGCTCCATTTCGTCGCAAAATTTTACGATGCCTGCTCTGCTTGCGTCGGCTGTGCGCTCGGCGAAGTAGATGAGCTCATTTAGGCTCAGTTTAAGCGGCGGCGGGGTTTGCGGCACGAAGCTGATACCGCGTAGAGCGCGGCTGCGCTGCTTAAATGAATCAAATCCGTCGATAGCGACGCTGCCGCTTGTGGGTATGTATTCGCCTAAAATCGTCCGCATCAGCGAGCTTTTGCCCGCTCCGTTTTGCCCGACGAAAAGCACCTGCTCGCCGTCCGCGATATTTAGATCGATATCTTTTAAAACGAATTGATCTGCGAATTTCTTGCTTACGTTTTTAATCTCTATCATAGGCTTCCTTAGATCATATCTTTTAGCTTGTTGCCGATACTCAGTGCGTCTTGGTGACACACGTCGATACAGCGTCCGCACAGCGTGCAGTCGATCCCTTTTAGCATAAATTTGCTCTTATCACCTAGGTTTTCGGATGCCTTTTTTTTGGTGATATCCAGCACGTGCGAAACGAAGCAGACATCTTGGCAAACGCCGCAGTGATCGCACCTGCTCTTATCCCAAGTAATCTTGCTAAGGCTTGCTTTTGCCGCAAGCGAATAGGTGCTGCCTAGCGGGCATAGGTGCGTGCACCACATCCGTCTGCTAAAAAATACTTCGAGCAAAAACACAAAAACGATCCAAAGCCCCGCCAGCGAAAAGCCATAGATGATGAAGCGCGATAAAATTCCAACTACGTTAAAAATTTCAAAAACGAGCAGATCCGCAATCGCGCTTAGCAGCAAAAACACCGCCCAGATCGCATATCGCATACCGCGAGGCAATGAGCGCTCCTTGATGACGTGCTTAGTAATTAGCGTATTATGCAGCTTCTCGCCGATCTCGCTAAGCGCTCCGTAAGGACAGATCCACGAGCAAAACGCCTTGCCGCCCGCGATGAAGTAAAACAGCAAAATGGTGCCCGAGCCGATAAGCAGATTTATCGGCAGATCCTTGTGCGCGGCGATCACCTCAAGAGTCGCGAAGGGATCTGCTAGGTGAAAGCCAAGTATCCGCGAGCCGCTGATGTCGCCTTCTAAAATTTGAATATCGGCGCGAAAGGAAAGCACGAAAAGCAGATGCACCAAAAATACCGTGGCGTAGCGCAGCGCCCGAATGCTGGGGCGCAGTTTGCCGCTTTTATTTTTAAGCGCGAAGGTCGAGAAAAAACTCGTATTTTTGATCGTGCATCGCGAATTATATTTATCCAAGACTTACTCTTTAAATTTTGAAATTTCATCCGCGAGCTTATCTAGGCTCTCGTCGCTTACGTTGGTTAAAAGTCCGCTCATCAGGCTGTTTTTGATCTTGCCCGCTTTATAATCTTTGAGGCTTGCTAAAATTTGATCCTTGCTCTTGCCACCGATCGGAGGAGCGATCTTGCCGCGTCCGTCGTCGCCGTGGCAAGGCGCACAGCTTACCAGATATGAGCTGCTTACCTCAAAGTCGCGCTCTTTGACGCTCTGCTCTAAAATTTTAATATTTTTTACGTCCTTATCGTCGATGAGATCGACGCTTTTGCTCTGCGGCGCTGGTTTTGTTTGCACCTGCGGCTTAGTCTGCTCCTGTTTCGGCGCGCCGGAGCCGCCCGAGCTTGCCATAAAGATCATCAGCGCGATCAGCGCAATGCCTAGAATCAAAGCTAAAATTTTACCCGGTTTCATTTCTGCTCCTTAAATTGTTGATTGAACTCGTAAATTTCTTTCGCCATCGTCTCTATCTGCTGCTCGCTCATGCCGTTTACGAGCTGCACCATAAGAGGATTGGGTTTTTCTTTAAATTTATATTTTTTAATCATATCCACGATCTGCGCGTCGGTTTTATCCAGAAGTGAAGGACCGATGATGCCGTTGGCATAGTCGTCGTGGCACGCCGAGCAGCGCAGGATAAAGTCCCTGCCCAGGCGCTTTTTCATCAGATCGAAATTTAGCTTTTCGTATTGGTTTTTGATGCTTGAATACGCCACGATATTTTTGGTCGTTTCATTCACGTCGCCGTTTAGATTAAAATTTACCATTCGCTCGCCGTAAAAATCGTAGCTTACGAACTTATCGTCCCGCTTTGGCGCTTCGCCGCTTTTGATGGTGATGCGAGCTCTAGCGGCGGAGCTTTGCTCCGCGCTCTGCGATGCGGAATTTACACTCGCGGAATTCTGATCCGCAGAATTTTGCCCTGTGGAGCCTTGCGAAACGGAATTTTGCCCTGCGGAATTTGCAGCGGCGGAGCTTGAATCACCGTCATCTCCGCAGCCGCATAGCAAAAGCGCCGCAGCTAGCGAGCAGATGTAGAATTTAATGGAGCTTTTCATTGTTTTCCTTCATAGACTGATTTATAATCCGCCCGCGGGAGTATCTCGATGATACGCGCTGGGCAGAGCTCTGCGCACGCGCCGCAGCCGACGCACGCGCTACGGATCTGCGGGGCGAAATATTCATTCGCTTTTATCATCGCGATGGCGTCGAGCGGCTGCGGGTAAGGGCACAGCGACGCGCACAGATCGCAGGGCTTGCCCTCTTTGGCCGCTAGCGCGGAGTTTAGCTCGCGCTCCTGCTCGGTCTTGGCGGGCTTTAGGCGCAGATCGCTAGACTTTAAAGTCTGCCCGCGATACGCCAAACAGGCGTCTAAATTTTCAATCACGGCGATACCCATCGCAACCTTTTTAGGCTCGTTAGTCTCGTGGCTGAGCGCGCCGCTTGGACAGGCGAGCACGCAAGGAAGCGCGCCGCAAAGATAGCAGCCCCGCTCTTTGGCGTCGATGACCGGGGTGCCGATGTCAAAAAGATGGGTAATATCCAGCAGATAGATGCTGTGATAGGGGCAGACCTGCACGCATTGGCCGCACTTGATACAGCTACTGCGGAAGCCGCGCTCCGCCAGCGCTCCCGGCGGGCGCAGATATAAAGAGGTGGAATCCCCGCTAGAATTTTTTGCGGAATTTTGCCCCGCAGAATTTACGGAATTTGACGCGCCGGAATTCTGCGCTTCGCCGCCCGTAAAATTTACGGAATTTGTGGAATTCTCATCCGCAAACAAGCTCGCTGCCCCTAGCGCCCCAAGCGCTCCGCCAAGTAGTCTTATCGTTTCGCGTCTATTCTTTATCATTGCCTCATCCTGGGTTTTGGATCTTTCAGTAGTAGCTCGGGCTCTGAAAACGGAGCTAGCTTGGAGATGAAATTTAAAAGCGCGATCCCGCTGGAGCCGTAGAAAAATCGCACGCTAGGCTTATGCGCCCAAAGCCTATCTGCGTAGGCGTATGCTGCGTAACTCACATCGCCGTAGCCGTCGCCGTCGCGGTCAAATCCGTCGTAATCGTCGAAGTAGTTGCCGATCCACTCGTTTTGTAAAAGCTTGGATTGTGGGGTATCGTTTAGCGCGATCTCCATATTGCCTTTAAATTTGTTGTCTTTAAAGATGCTTTTTAGCTGCGTAGCGTGGAATTGCACGCCGATGCTGTTGTATTGCACGTCGTTACGTTCAAAAACATTCGTACTGCCAGGCTGATACGGAGACTGATCCAGATAAAATCCGCGGGCGTTGTAGATGACTTTATTGTCGGTGATCGTAAAATTTGAACTATCCTTCATACCGATACCTACGCCGTAAGCGCCGTCTGCGTTGCGTACGACGTTGCGTCTGGCGATATTGTCGCTCGAATACATAAAAAATAATCCCACGGTGTTGCCGTCGTAGTAGTTATCCTCCACGACGTTGTGCCCGGAGTTCATAAAGTGCAATGAATAACGGCAGTTGTGACCTTTATTGCCTGCGACGAGATTACCGTTTGAGAAGTAAAAAACGGTGTCACGGACGTTGTGGACGTCGTTATTTAAAATTTTATTGGCGTTGGAATACCAAAGCTTTATGCCGTCGCCCTTGAAACTCGTGCGGTAGGCGTTGCTCGAAATTTCATTGCCCTCGATCGTTACGTCGTTTGCCTTGCTTAGTACGACGCCGTAGAGCACGTCTTTGATGAGATTATTTTTTATGATTGCGCCGTTTACGTCGCTTACGTTGATGCCCGCATCCTCGCTAAGATGCTCGAAGCCTCCGTTTTGAATCGTTAAATTTTTGATCGTAACATGCGAAGCGCGGACGCGGATCACCGTTCCGTTGCGATCGCCTATAATCACGGCGGAGCGGTCTAGTCCGTCGATAGTAAGGGGCTTATCGATTAAAACGTTGCCGTGGTACTCGCCCGCGGCTAGTTCGATAATATCGCCCGCTTTTGCGCTATCGATCGCGTCTTGAAGCTCGCCCGCGCCTAGAATTAGGGCGAGCGAGAATGCAAGAAAGAAAAGCTTCATCTATACTCTCGTAGAAATTTTTTCTTAGAAAATAGCGCTAGTGCCGATAGTAGCGATAGGGCTAACATCAGCCAAAAGCCGAGAGCGGGATATGAATGGGTAGTAAAATGCGCCACGCTGCCGTCGCCGAACGCCGTAGGCATAAAAGGTTTGATCTTAAACGCGCCCCAATCCTGCAGATTGTGCCCGAACCAATAGAGCCAACCCACGTAGCAACCGATGAAGATAAGCGGCGCAATGATCGGCAGTATCATAAGCAGAGTCTGCCCCTTGCCGTCGTAGTACAAAAACGCAAGCATTCCTAGCGTTGCGATTATGAGATAGTATGGCGATAGCGAGTGCTCAAGCGTGCCGCCGCGCCAGACGGGATACATTCCGATATAGTGATTTAGGGTGTTCATCTCGCCAATATCGCCGCTAAAGCCGTCAACGTGGACGTAGAGCGGAATTCCGTCGGGAAAAGCCTCTTTGGGATAGTTCGGCGCTTCGAGCGAAATTTTCCACACGGGAATGCTAGGAGCACCCACTTCAAATTTATGCTCTATCATCGCGCCCAGGTCGTTTTTAACGTCGTTAGGGATGAGGTGATTTTTATATGAGGATTTTGTGTATAAATTCCATATCGGAGCGGCGTAGGACGGTAGCTGCTCGGCGCTTGTTATCTCGCCGGAGATAATCTTTCCTTGAAGCCTAAAAAATCCGAGCGACGGAATCGTAAAGGCGATCGTCATAATAAGCAGCGCTAAAATCGCGTAAATTTTATATTTTGGCATTTTGTCTCCTTTCCAAGCTCCCCCGAAAGGGGGAGGATTTAGTTAAGACCGGCGTTTTCGTCTATCCATTTTAGATATTCGATGATATCTTTGATCTCGTCGTCTTTCATATGCTGATTAGGCATTCTTAAATTGAAGTAATTGATCATAGCCTTGACATAGTCGTCTTCGTAGAATTTAGCCGGATCTTTGATGAAATCGGCTACCCACTTCTCGCCGTTTTCGTGGCGAAGTAGGACGCCCGTTAGATCAGGACCGGAGCTTACTTGACCGATTACGTGGCAGCCGTTGCAACCTCCGCGCAGATAGGCTTTTTCGCCATTAGACGCAGCCTCACTCATAGGAGTGGAGAGCTCGCGGATTAGATTATTTTTAGCGCGAAGTCCGACATCTGCGGTTTTTACTAGGTACTGCCAAACTTGACCTTCCCAAAGTATCGCGCTATTCATATCGCCCGCTTTTACCGCGGCGTCTGCCTTGGCTTTGGTTTCAGGAATTTTGCCGTATTGATCCAGCGCGTCATCGACTAAAGCCTTGACCTTAGGATATTTCTCGTAGTTCTTCTCTTTTAAGAATTTTACGACTGATTGAATAACGTCGTCGGTGGCTTTATTCGTAGCCACTACCTTGTCATATTCGGCTTTTAAAGCCTCAGGGCTAAGAGCTTTTAGCATAGATGCTTTGGCCGATTCATATTTTTTGTTCGGATCTTTTACATATAGGTAGCCGAACATCTCAAGGTGCAACGCAGAGCAGAATTCCGTGCAGTAGAAAGGAAATACGCCTTCGCGATCCGCGATGAAATTTACGCTTGCGGTCTTGCCCGGCTCAAGCGACATATGCACGTTGTAATTATCGACCGTAAAGCCGTGGGTCTCGTCCTCGGCGCGCTCTAAATTTGTCATATAGATCGTTACGTTATCGTCCTTATTAACCTCGATATGCTCAGGGTTGATATGGCTGCGGATCGCAGTAGCATAGACTTTTACGTTTTTGCCGTCGCGCTCGATTCGCTCTTGACCCGCTAGCGTCATAGAAGGGTGCGGCTTGCCGGTGCGCGAGTTCGTACCCATAGTATAGGTAGGCGCCGTGTGAAGCTTGCTCGCAGCGATCGAAACGACGTCGTGCGGCTCGCCAAGACCGATAGGAAGATCGTAAATCATCTCCATTTTGGGTCCCGTGATGTCGATCAGCTGGTGATTTTGCGGATGAAGCGGTCCGATAGGATTAAATCTATCGATCGAAAGTTTATCCAGCGCGATTACGTATTTGCCGACCGGTTTAGAGGATTTACCCTCCATGGAATCGAGGTGACCGATATTGTAGTGAACGTTGATTCTATCTAAAACCTTTAGCGTCTTGTAGTTCCATTTTACGATCTGGCTATCGACGTAAAGCGACGTATAGATTATGCCGTCTTGCGAATCGAAGGTATTATGAAGCGGTCCAAGGCCAAGTTCAGCTTGTCCGTGAAGCGTCTTTTGCATATCTAGGATCGGAATTCCGTATGGGTCTTTACCCGTAAATTCCTTCTTATCGATTAGCTCTTTGATCTTTTTGAAATCATAAACGCTAGCGTGGGTATCGAGTTTGCCGCCGATGATAATATAACGGCCGTCCGGGCTAACGTCTACGCCGTGAGGAGATTTAGCCTCTGGGATCAAAAACAAAGCGCCCGCTTTTACCGCAGCGTCTATCGTAACTACTCTGTGGCCGTTTACGACCTTATAGTTTTTGCTGTCTTGCGCAAGCTTTTCTAAAATTTGCCAGTTATAAACATGCAAGTAGTCAGTGTCGTTGCGGCTCATACCCGCCTCCATCGGAGGGAGCCCCTTTTCGATGCCGCCTGTGTACATTTCGGAGTTGAAGCTGTTGGTAAACGCCCAACCGAAGCTCTCGCCCTTACCCGCGTCGCTTAGATCTTGCATATATGGAGGAAGCTCTAGCGAGAAGGATTTACTCTCGTCGATCTTACCTTTTTCGTAGTCGAATTTCCATAGCGTTACCGCGCCGCGATAGACCGCCTGATACTCTTCGATCGGGTGCCAATCGTTATCAAGAGGGGTCGCATACTGGCTTGCTTCGATGACGTATTCGGTATTAGGCGTTACGAAAGAGCCGCCGTGTTCGCTTTTAATCACCGGATTTACCACTATCTGAGTGGTTTCGAAATCCTTTAAATTTATAACCGCGACTCTTGGGTTCGCCTTATCGTTGATAAAGAGATAATCACCCACGTATTCGCCGTTTTTCTCGCTGAAATTCGGGTGGTGGGTGTCGCCCCAGGTTATTTCCTTACCGTTAATGGCGCCGGATTTTAAAATAGCCTTGCTCTCCTCGTCAAAGCCGTATCCCTGCCAAGGCTCCGGAGTAAATACGCCGATATATTTGTAGATCCTCATCGACGGTACGCCGTAAACCAGCACCTGTCCGCTTTGACCGCCGGAGGAGAACACCATATAATCGTCCTTCCTACCGGTCGGCTGATAGGTCTTAGCGGCCGCCAAAACGTCCTTCTCGCTTAAATTTCGCTCCTTCATCACGCGCTCCAGCTCGCTATCTGCGGCAAATGCGCTTGCGAATAAAAGTGAGCTTAAAAGCACGGGTTTGATACTTTTTAGCATAGCATTTTTCCTTTCTTAGAATTTATAAATTTTTCCCGTTTTGCTGACTACGATAGCGGAATTTCCATCTTTATAGATCGATAAAATTTCGCCCTCTAAACTCATCTCCTCCCTTATGCCCTCCTTTTCATTTTTGTAAATTTTATCTTTAGTTGCGATAAATTGCGTATCTTCTATGCATACGATAGCCTTGATCCAAGAGCCAAAGCTCTTTTTCTCGCCGCTTTTTAAATTTATAAAATTTCCGTCTATGTCGCCCAGATACAGCGTCTCGCCGCTGCCGCAATACGCAAGAGCCGTACCGATTGAGCTTTGTTTAAATTCTTTGATCAAATTTTGATCCTTATCAAAACAGCGAACGCTCTTGCTCCAGCCTGCGAGGCAAAGCCCCTCCGCGCTAAAGCTAAGCGCATTTACCCTGCCGTAGCCGAGCGAAATTTTACGCGGTTCGCTCACTGCGGGTTCAAATTTAATCAGTTCGTTTTTATTCATTAAAGCATAAATCGCGCCCTCGGCGGCGTAGATCGCGTCTATGCTCGCCGTTTCGCTCCGCCCCGTCTTTAGCGCTTTTAAAAATTTAAGCTCGCTATCAAGCACGATGATTTCGGAGCCCGTAAAGGCCAGATAAATTTTACCCTCGTTAAAAGCGAGCGCCGAAATTTCGTTGTAGCTGTATTTTTGAGTAAATTTTATCTCAAATTTAGTCGCGTCAAAAAGCTTTATCTCGCCGCTCTTATCGTATAAAAGCAGTTGCTTCGCGCTCGCATCATAGGCGCTTAGGCGCAGCGTGGCGTTGATGTCGAAGCTTGCCGCATCCGCCCAAACCTGCGATAAAAAGATCAAAATGCTAATGCAGAATTTATAAAATTTCATATCATTTGCCTTGCGGAAATGATACTCCCATAACGCTTAAAAATCGGTTTAGCGCCTTGGTTATGATAAAATTTTAAGCCTTTGGCAAGGTTATTAAAATTTTAAATTTTGGCCTAGAAAGCCGCTGTTTTGCTTGGCGCTAAAATTTATATAGCCTTAATTTGTAATATCCCTTTAATTTCGTTTAAATAAAAAGTTAGTATAATCGCCGAAGTTTTGTTTTAATTTTTACAAAGGAGAAACGATGGAGTTTCTGACGAGTTTGTCTGAGAGCACGCAGTTTTTTATTCAATTGCTTATCGTGCTTGGTTGTCTGTTCTACGGCGCTAAAAAGGGTGGTATGGCCCTTGGAATTTTAGGCGGCATAGGACTTGTAATTTTGGTATTCGGCTTTAAGCTTCAACCCGGAAAGCCCGCTGTTGACGTTATCCTTACCATCCTGGCCGTCGTCGTAGCGAGTGCGACGCTACAGGCTACGGGCGGACTTGACGTTATGCTTCAGCTTGCCGAGAAGCTTCTTAGAAAGCATCCTAAATTTATATGTATCATCGCTCCTATGGTTGCGTGGACGCTTACGATTTTATGCGGAACGGGACACACCGTCTATACGCTGCTTCCGATCATCTACGACGTAGCGATTAAAAACAACGTCCGCCCGGAGCGCCCGATGGCTGCTTCTACGATCTCATCGCAGCTTGCCATCATCGCAAGCCCCGTTTCGGTAGCGGGAGTTTCGATGGTCGCGATCTTGCTGGGTCAAGGCGTGCATATCGAGGGCTTTAGCAGCTATTTGGATCTACTTAAGCTTACTATCCCTTCTACCTTTATCGGAATGCTCGTAATCGGAACGTGGTCGATCTTTAGAGGCAAAGATCTGGATAAAGATCCGGAATTCCAAGAAAAGATCAAGGATCCGGAGCAGAAAAAATATATCTACGGCGAAAGTACTACTTTGCTTGGACAGAAGCTAGCTACCATTAAATGGGTATGTATGTGGATATTTTTAGCCACTATCGCGCTGGTTGCGGTTTTAGGATACTACAAGCAGTTCCGCCCCGCATGGACGAATAACGCACCGGGTAAATCCGTAGAGATCGTAGTGGATAAAAAAGACGTTAAAAACATCACGATCAAAGACGGCCAGGTCGTATCTACGGTAGAGGGCGGTAAGGTAATCTCAAACGTCAAAGAGTCCAAAGCCAAAGACGCTACTAAATTTAATAGCGTCGAAATTTACGACAAAGACAAAAAGCTTACCCAAAGCATCGTTGCTCAGGACGGAAACGTCGTAATCACCGCAGGTGATAAGAGCGAGAGTATCGAAAACGCAAGCATCGTCGTAAAAGATACTATGAAAAAAACCGCGAATTTAAATATGGTTCTTACCATTCAAATTTTCATGCTTCTAGCGGCGTCCATTATGATGATCGCTTCGGGCATAAAAGCGGGCAGCATCGCCAAAAACGAAATTTTCCACAGCGGTATGGTTGCGCTCGTGGCGATCTATGGAATTTCATGGATGGCGGAGACTATGTTTACCGCTCACATCGCGATGCTTAAAACCTCTCTGGGCGAGGTCGTCAAGGCCTATCCGTGGACCTATATCCTAGTTTCGCTGCTAATCAGCAAATTTCTTAATTCCCAGGCGGCCGCCGTTGCGACATTCGTTCCGCTCGCCGTTACCATCGGTATCGATCCGGGTCTTATCATCGCATTTGCGCCAGCTTGCTACGGATACTATATCCTACCTACCTATCCGAGCGACCTTGCGGCGATCCAGTTCGACCGCTCAGGCACTACGCATATCGGTAGATTCGTCATCAACCACAGCTTTATCTTGCCCGGTCTGATCGGCGTGCTTACGTCGTGCGGCGTGGGCTTTATTTTCGCTCATCTTTACGGCTACTTATAATAGCTATACGCTCGCGAGTTTCATACTCGCGAGCTTTTTAAATTTTAAAATTCTCTAAATTTAACGCTCCGCTCCCGCGCGAGGCTAAATCGTTTTAAATAAAATTTACGTTATAATCCCGCCAAATTCCACACAGGAGGCAGATATGCAAATCCCTATCGCATACGGCAAAGATGATCATCTAAATCTAGAGATAAACGAGAAAAATTTGCTCGGCGTTTTCGATCCAAACCCCGTGGCTAAATTTGACGAAACGGCGCTCATCGCAAAGGCTCTGGCAAATCCGATAAATCAAAAAAGCTTTGACGAGTTTATCGCGGGCGATGAAAAGATCGTCATCATCGTAAACGACGGCACGAGACCTACGCCGACGGCAAAAATTTTAAAGCAAATTTACCCGAAAATCCGCGAGAAAAATAAAATTTTCATCATCGCCACCGGCTGCCATAGAGAGGGCACGCAGGAAGAATACGAGATGATCTTCGGCAAAGAAATTTACGCGGAGATTAGAGCCAAAAACGAAGTTCACGATCATGACTCCAAGCACGACGAGATGGTCTTTTTAGGCGAGTGCAAAAACGGCACGCAGATGTATCTAAACAAAATCGTGGCAGAAGCCAAAAAAGTGATCGTCATAGGCTCGGTCGAGCCGCACTATTTCGCGGGCTACACGGGCGGCAGAAAGGCCTTTTTGCCTGGCACCGCGTCATATGAGAGTATCACGCAAAACCACAAGCTAGCTCTTAGCGCCGACGCGCAAGCTCTTCGCCTAGAGGGTAATCCCGTGCACGAGGATATGATCGACGCGATGAAAGTTCTTGCGCACATCGACGTTTTTTCGATCCAGACGGTGCTTGATAGCGAGCACGGCGTGTATTACGCGAGCGCGGGCGACCTCAACGACAGCTTTTACGACTGCGTGAAAAAGGCCGACGAGGTCTTTTGCGTAAATATCCCGCGCAAGGCAGATATCGTGATCTCGGTCGCGCCCTATCCGATGGACGTCGATCTCTATCAGGCGCAAAAAGCCCTAGATAACGGCAAACTAGCGCTCGCGCAGGACGGAATTTTAATAATGGTCGCAAAGTGCCGCACCGGCATCGGACCAAAGCCGTTTTTTGATCTGATGGCATCCGCGGATACGCCTAAAAAGGTGCTCGAAAAGATCAGCGCAGGCTTTAAACTCGGCTATCACAAGGCCGCTAAGATGGCCGAAATCTCGCTCTGGGCGCAGACCTGGGCGGTAAGCGAGCTTAGCGACGATGAGATGCGAGCCGTACATCTAAAGCCCTATCACGACATCCAAAAGGCCGTGGACGACGCGCTCGCGCAAAAGGGCGCGGACGCTAAAATCATCATCCTGCCGTTTGGCTCGATGACGGTGCCTAAGGCGTAAGTTTGGCTAAAATTTTATATTACGACGCGAGCGCAGGCATCAGCGGCGATATGAATTTAGGTGCGCTGGTGGGACTCGGAGTGGATTTTGACTATCTTTGCGCCGAGCTAGAGAAGTTAAATTTAGCCGGCGAATTTCGTCTGGAGCGCAAAAACGTGCTAAAAAACGGCATCACCGCGACCAAAATCGACGTCGTACCGCTAAAATCGCAGCCTCACGCCAGAAGCTACGCGGGTATCAGACAAATTTTAGAAAGTTCAAATTTAAGCCGGAGCTGCAAACAAAGAGCGGGTGCGATATTTCGCACGATCGCGCAGGCCGAGGCCAAAGTTCACGGCACGGACATAGAGCGGGTGCATTTTCACGAGATCGGCGCGATCGATAGCATCGCGGACGTCGCGGGCGCGGCGATCTGCATCGAGTATCTTTTCGAAAAGCTCGGCGTCTCGCGCGTCGTAAGCTCCAAAATCGAGCTTGGCGGCGGCGTAGCGATCTGCGATCACGGCGCGCTTAGCGTGCCTGCACCCGCCGTTTGCGAAATTTTAAAAGGCGTACCAGTAAGCCTAGGGCGCACAAATTTTGAGATGACTACGCCAACGGGAGCGGCGATTTTAAAGGCCTGCGCGGACGAGTTTACGGACGGCGCGAGCTTTAAAATAGAAAAGATCGGCTACGGCGCGGGAGGCAAGGATGCGGCTGGCTTTGCAAACGTGCTTCGAGTGATACTTTGCGAGACCGATGAGGAGCTAAGCGGCGAAGGGGGCGAGCGAAATTTAAGCGTGCAGGCTGGCTACGGCGAGGTTTGCAAGCAAATTTTAATCTCCACGAACATCGACGATATGGACGCCGAGAGCTTTGCCTTTGCGTGCAAAATTTTACGCGAAAACGGCGCACTGGACGTGTTTAGCCGCTCTATTTTTATGAAAAAGGGGCGCATGGGCTTTGAGCTAAACGCGCTGTGCCGCAAGCAGGACGCGCAAAATTTAAAGGATCTGATATTTACGCACACGACGGCGATCGGCGTTCGCGAGGTAGAGGTCGCTAAAACCGAGCTAAAACGCGAGTTTGCGCAGGTGCAGACGAGATTCGGCGAGATAGGGCTTAAAATTTCTGGCAGCAGCCAAACGCAAAAGGCAAAGCCCGAATTTGACGACTGCAAGGCCGCGGCACTCGCGCACGACACGACGATAGAGCGAGTGCGAAAAGAGGCGCTGAAAATCTATGACGAAACTAGAAAAACTAAAGGCTGATCTGCGCGGACTGGGCGAGCTGGCGGTCGCATTTAGCGGCGGCGCAGACAGCTCGCTACTGCTGCGCGCGGCGCACGACGCGCTGGGTGCGCGAGCGATCGGCATAACGATAAGATCGCCCTACATGTCCTCGCGCGAGATCGCCGAAGCCGTGGAATTTACCCATGCCTACGGCATCCGACATGAAATTTTAGAGCTCGGCGTCGCGGACGAGATAAAAAATAACCCCGAAAATCGCTGCTATCTGTGCAAAAAGACGGTTTTTTCGCGCCTGATAGAGCGTGCCCGTGAACTTGGCTTTAGCCGCGTCGCGGACGGCACGAACCGAGACGATCTGGGCGAACACCGCCCCGGACTCAAAGCCAAAGAGGAGCTAGGCGTGCTCTCGCCGCTGATAAATTTAACCAAAGCCGAGATCCGCGAGCTATCGCGCGAGCTGGGCTTACCCACCGCCGAAAAGCCCGGCTACGCGTGCTTGCTAACACGCCTGCCGCACGGGCGCGAGATCGATCAGGGCGAGCTAAATTTGATCGAAGCGGCAGAAAATCTGCTCATCACAAGCGGCTACGCAAACGTCCGCGCGCGGTGCGACCGTAAAAATATAAAGCTACAAATGCCCTTTTCCAGCATGCGAGACTTCCTAAACGATGCAAAATTTAAAAGCGTCGTTAGGCGGCTCGTGACGCTCGGCGCTGCGGAGGTGACGCTTGATCTAAAGGGGCTTAGAGAGGATGTTTTGCATGAGAGAGGATGAAATTTTAGAGCTTTTTGCTGGGATAAAAAGCGGCCGCGTGAGCGAGCAAGAGGCGCTAAAATACCTAAAAAACTACCCTTACGAGGACGTGGGCTGCGCCAAGATCGACACTCAGCGCGCCCTGCGAAACGGCGCGGGCGAGGTGATCTACGGCGCGGGCAAGACGGATGATGAAATTTTGCGTATCGCGAGTGCGATCGGCGCGAGGCGGCAAAATATCCTGATCACGCGCACTAATGAGCGGGTTTTTGAGCGGTTGCGTGAAATCTTGCCGCAGACGGAGTTTAACGCTCGCGGCCGCGTCATCAGCGTCAAATTTAAAGAGCCCGAGCTCACGCAAAGCTACATTGCGATAGTATCTGCCGGCACCGCCGACGGCGCGGTAGTGGAGGAGGCGTACGAAACGGCGAGATTTCTAGGCAACGACGCGCGCAAATTTAGCGACGCGGGCGTGGCGGGGCTGCATAGGCTGATTGCAAATTTAGACGAGATACGCGGCGCAAAGGTCGTGATCGCGGTGGCAGGCATGGAGGGCGCGCTAGCTAGCGTGCTAGCAGGCCTTGTTAGCGTGCCGGTGATCGCGGTGCCCACCAGCGTGGGATACGGAGCGAGCTTCGGCGGGATGGCGGCGCTGCTAGCGATGCTAAACAGCTGCGCAAACGGCGTGAGCGTCGTAAATATCGACAACGGATTCGGCGCCGCGTATAACGCGAGCCTGATAAATCATCTCTAAATTTACGCCGCCGCGCGAAGTAAATTTAACGGCTAAATTTAAAAGGAAAGCGTTGCGAGAGGAAAATTTAAACGAGCAAAAAGCTGGACCGAAGGGCGTGAAAAAGGCGCAAACAAAGCAAAGCACGCGAACTAGGCTAGCGTTTTTAGCCGCGGCTGGCGTGATTTTGGCGATCGAAATTTACATCGCGATCTGCGTAAAGGGCGGCTTCGTACGCCACTACGCGGGCGATGTTTTAGCCGTTATCTTGCTTTACGCTTTGGCTCGGGCTGCATTTAGCGCGCCGCCTTTAAATTTGCCGATTAAAATTTTCACGTTCGCGGCGGCTTTAGAGCTCGCGCAGTATTTTGGTGCAGTGCAAATTTTAGGCATAGAAAATAAAATTTTAAAAGTAATGATCGGCGGGACGTTTGATTTTGCCGACCTGCTCTGCTACGCTGCGGGCTGCGTCCTAGCGGGTGTCTATGAAAAATTTGAAAAAAGGAGAAGCAATGGATAAACAAAATGCCGTGCAAAAAATGACAGAGGTTATGGCAAAATTCGTCGGCTACACGGGTAAGGTGCTGCCCGACGACGTGACGGCGAAGCTGAGCGAGCTCGCCGAGCGCGAAACGCAGCCGCTGGCGAGAGAAATCTACAAAACGATGTTTGAAAACCAGCGCCTTGCAAAGAAACTAGACCGTCCGTCCTGCCAGGATACGGGCGTGATCCAGTTTTTCGTGCGCTGCGGAGCGAACTTCCCGCTCATCGGCGAGCTTGAGGAGCTGCTGCGAGAGGCCGTGCTGCGAGCGACGTGCGAGGCTCCGCTACGTCACAACAGCGTCGAGACATTTGACGAGTACAACACCGGTAAAAACGTCGGTAAGGGCACGCCGAGCGTATTTTGGGAGATCGTACCGGATAGTGGCGAATGCGAGATCCACACCTATATGGCGGGCGGCGGCTGTAGCCTGCCCGGCAAGGCGACCGTGCTGATGCCGGGCATGGGCTACGAGGGGGTCGTAAAATTCGTCATGGACATCATGACCAGCTACGGCATAAACGCCTGTCCGCCGCTGTTAGTGGGCGTGGGCGTAGGCACCTCTATCGACGTGGCGTCCTTGCTATCCAAAAAAGCGCTGATGAGGCCGCTTGGCTCGCATAATCCAAACGAACGCGCCGCGCTAACCGAAAAGCTGCTCGAAGAGGGCATAAATAAAATCGGCCTCGGCCCGCAAGGCATGAGCGGCGCGAGCTCCGTGATGGGCGTGCATATCGAAAACTGCGCCCGCCACCCAAGCGTCATCGCCGTCGCCGTAAACGTAGGCTGCTGGTCGCACCGCAAAGGCCATATCGTCTGGGACGAACAGCTAAGTTTTGACGTAAAATCGCACAAGGAGTTCGCGCTATGAGTAAGAAAATTTTAACCACGCCGATCAAGGTCGAGGATCTAGCGGATATCAAGATCGGCGACATGATCTATCTCAGCGGACACATCGTCACCTGCCGCGACGTGCCGCACAGACGCGTCGTAGATGAGGGTCGCGAGCTGCCGCTTGATATCAGAGGCGGCGCGATCCTGCACGCGGGGCCGATCATCAGAAAAACGGACGGCGGCGGCAAAGAAAGCTTTGAGATGGTTTCCGTGGGACCGACGACTAGCATGCGGATGGAGAAATTCGAGCGCGATTTTATCGCTAAAACGGGCGTGCGCCTGATAGTGGGCAAAGGCGGCATGGGCGAGGGCACGATGAGCGGCTGCAAGGAGTTTGGCGCGATACACTGCGTATTTCCCGCGGGCTGCGCGGTGGTTGCCGCGACGCAGGTCGAGGAGATCGAGAGTGCCGACTGGACGGAGCTTGGGATGCCAGAGACCTTGTGGAAGTGTCGCGTGAAGGAGTTTGGCCCGCTCATTGTCTCGATCGACGCGCACGGAAATAATCTTTTTGAGCAGAACAAGGTCAAATTTAACGAGAAAAAGGACGCGGCGCTGGCTGAAATTTTACCGCAGGTAGGGTTTATAAAGTAGCTAAATTTTAGTAGCTTGGGTTTTAAATCTGCGCCTTAAATTTTTACGCCCTACCACTAAATTTTAAAATTTAGCGCTCTAACGAGGGACAAATTTTAAGAGCTTTGGGCGGATAGCGCGGATACGATCGATTAATAAAACAGCCGGTAGGGCTAAGCGCGAGATTAAATTTATCTGCAAAATTTAACTAATCGCGAGGGATAAATTTTAAAAATTTAAACCCGCAAAGCCGCTGTTTTCTAAAATGCAAGCTTTAAAAACGACGCTCCGCGAGCTTGCCGAAGCTTTTTCGTAAAATTTAGCGCTATTTTTTCTCCGCAAATTTCACGCTTGCGTAGAGGTAGCTTGCAAGCCCTAGCGCGCCCAGTATCGCGCCCGCCTTGCCTATGTGTTCAAGCCCGAATTTCGTTGCGACTTGATGTCCCAAAAGCGCTCCGCCGCCGATGCCTACGTTATAAATCGCCGAGTAGATCGATATCGCGACATCGGTAGCGTCGGGAGCTAGCGCCAAAACCCTAATCTGCAAACAAAGCCCAAAGCCGAAAATCCCCACTCCCCAGACGAAAGCCGCGAGCAGCAGCGCTACGTCATTTGCGACAAAAACCTTTAGCGTCAGCGCCGAGGCTAGGATAAAAAGGATCGAGCAGATCAAAAAGGCGTTTGGAAAAGAGTGGTAAAGCTTTGAAAAAAGCACGCTTGCGGCGATTCCCGAAGCGCCGAATGCAAGCAGGACGTAGGTTACGAAGTGATCGCCTGCGGGATTAAATTTCGCCACGAAGGGCTCGACGTAGCTGTAGGTCGTAAAATGCGCGCCTACGATCAAAAACGTCAGCAGATACAAAGTAAGCAGCATAGGGCGCCTTGCAAACATCGGCAAGCTCGCAAGAGAGCCCGCGCGCCTGCTTGGCAAAAACGGTAAAATTTTCCAAAGAAACAGCG
>CAUQNJ010000013.1:0-51786 GCA_963519515.1 uncultured Campylobacter sp.
AATTATATATCTTGCTAGTTTAAAACGTTAGAAATTTAAAAGCGTTTGCGGGGAATTTTAAAATTTAGGCTGCGGTAAATTTGGCGGCGAAAGCTGCGGGTAAATTTGACGCCAAAGCCTCAGCTCAAATTTACCCGCAACCGCGCGAAACGACTCAAGCTCCGCGCAAATTTAACTTAGTACCCGTCAAAATGCTTGGTCTTCGGTAGCACCAAATTTAACGTAATGCCGATGAGCGCGCCAAGTCCCACGCCGCTAAAGCTCATCGCGCCAAAATCCAGCACCATGCCGCCGATCGCGCAGACGAAGATGAGCGCGACGATGATCATATTGCGCGGCTCGGCTAGATCCACGCTGTTTTTTATGAGCGTTTCCATGCCCACGCTAGCGATGATACCAAAAAGCAGCAGCATAATACCGCCGATAACGGGAGCGGGGATCGTGGAGAGCGCGGCGCCGAGCTTACCCACGAAGGCTAGCAGTATCGCCGTAAGTGCCGCAAATGTCATAATAGCGGGATTATAGGCCTTCGTGATGCTAACCGCGCCCGTAACTTCCGAGTAGGTGGTGTTTGGCGGGCCGCCGAAGCAGCCTGCCAGCGACGTCGCGAGCCCGTCACCTAACAGCGTGCTTTTAAGCCCCGGATTTTTGAGGAAATTTTCCTTCGTAACGTTGCTGATGGCTAGCATATCGCCGATGTGCTCGATCGCAGGGGCGATCGCGATAGGCACCATGTAGATAACCGCTTCGAGCTTAAAAACCGGCGCGGTGAAATTTGGCAGCGCAAACCACGGCGCATTTAGAATCGGCGTAAAATCCACGATCCCGACAAACAGCGACGCGCAGTATCCCGCCGCGATGCCGCAAAGTATCGGCACTAGGCGCAGCATGCCGCGACCAAACATCATCACGACGATAACCGCCGAGAGCGAGATGAGCGCGATGGTAAGCGACTGCCCCTGCGTATAAAGCGCCTCCTTGCCCTTGCCCATGACCATATTTACGGCTGCGGGCGAGAGGATGAGGCCGATCGTCATGATGACGGGGCCGACGACCACGGGCGGTAAAATTTTATGCAAAAACCCCTCGCCTTTGAGCCTAATGAGCAGGCTTAGAACCACGTAAAAAAGCCCCGCCGCGATCACCCCGCTCATCGTCGCAGCGATGCCCCACTCTTTCACGCCAAAGCTAAGCGGCGCGATGAACGCAAAACTAGACGCGAGAAAGATCGGCGGGACGTGTTTACGTGTGATGAGCTGAAACAGCAGCGTGCCGATGCCCGCCGTAAACAGCGCCACGGACGTATCAAGCCCCGTTAAGATCGGCACCAGCACGAGCGCGCCGAACGCCACGAATAGAAACTGTACGCCAACCAGAGCGTCACGTAGCCTGAGATTGTAGCCTTCGTATTTTTCCATCTTGTTAATTCCCCATTCGCTATGGATTTTTGATAAATTTTTACTACTTGCTGCAGTCACGGACAAATAGTCCGCTCCTTTGTAAGCAATAAAAATTTATCTACACATCATCTGTCTTGAATATTTTCAAAATTTACGCCTTTCCGGCTCATTTTGCCGCAAATTCTATCCAAAGTACACGATTGCGCTCCTTCATTCGGCTCATTTCCTCGTAGCAAGGCTTAGCTGCTTGCTATTGCTTCTTAAAAAGCCGATAACGATGCCAAGTCAAAGCAAAATCCCATGCCTTGACTTTTAAATTTTCAAATCAACCAGCCAAAAATTTCAAATTTGCAGCAATTACGGACGGCGAAATTTTAGTGACGAAATTCCATAGAATTCCAAAACGAATTTCAACCCTACCGCGCCGCCCTGGCTATTTGGTCGCGTTGGTCTCATTTATTTTATTCATCGCGGCGACTACGTTGCAGCTAAACTCCGCTCCCATTTTGCAAGCCTTATCGTAATAAATCATCGCCTTGTTTAAATCGGGCTCGCCGAATTCTTTCTTTGAATACGCTAATCCCACTTTCTCGCATCCGTCCGCCAAACCCGCATCGCAAGATTTTATAAAAAACCTAAGAGCGCCCTCGTAGTCCTTTCGCTCGTAGCTAGCGATCCCTGCTTCCAAGCAACCCTCGCCTACCCCCAAATCGCATGATTTGGCAAAAAGTTCAGCCATACTTTTCTTATCTGCGTTTTTATAATCGATCATTGCGGCGTTATAACAAGCCTTGCCGCCGCCAAGGTCGCACGACTTAGAATAAAGCTGCGCGGCTTTGCGGATATCCTTTGCCGTATTATATCTATTTTCATCGTCGTAATATAAATCCCCCACGATAGCGCAGCTATTTTCCGATCCCGCCTCGCAAGCCTTTTCGAGCGGCTTTTTTGCCGCCTCGTAGTCGCGGTTTTCGAATAAATACACTCCATATTCTCTGCACGAATCAGCCGCGCCGATAGTGCATTTCGCAAACAAAATCCCCTGCGGAAAAAATATCTGGGCAAGCGCGTAAACTCCGACGAGCAAAACGACGATAGATGCTAAAATTTTCATTTTCACTCCTTTTAAATTTTGATAATTCAGCCGTGTAAAACCAAATCTATGAGCTCTTTGTAGGCGAAATTTCGCCAAGCTTTGGCGGACGATGAAATTTTACCGACTTTCGGCGCGCATAAATTCTATCCGTTTTACTAGGCAAGATAAGATCCACGAGCATCCATAAAGCGGTAAAGCAGACGAGCGGCGGTTTTATCTTTCACCGCCGCGCGCAAATTGCGTTGCTACGCATGAGCTTAGCCCTTGCTCGCCAAAAACCTCTGCAAAATTATCGTCGCGGCGATGCTATCAAAGCGTGCGTCCTTGCCGCCGCCCTTAGCGCCTTTGCTTGCAAACTCCGCCGCTTCGGCGCTCGAAAAACTCTCGTCTTGGAATTTTATCTCGCCGTCAAAATCCAGCAGCGAAGCGAAGTGGCGTATGCGCCTGCTCATCTCCTCCTCGCTCGCCCCACCGCGCGGCACGCCCAGCACGAGCACGCTGGCGCCCTTTTCGCGCAACAGCTCGCTTAGCTCGCGCGCAGCTTGGGTTCGGTTTTTGCGCAGGATCGGCTCGCACGGAAGCGGCGTCTTATCATCCGGTGCCGCCGCCACGCCGATACGTTTAAGCCCAAGATCGATCGCAACTATCAAATTTCATCCTTTTTAGTTCGGCTTTGGCAAGCCGCGCGGGTTTGTTTTAAGCTCTAGCGGGGCTTGCGGGAAGTAAAATTCTACCGAACCGCCTTTTTCTAAATTTAAACTCAGGCCACGCAGACTACGCGCCGTGCAAACAAGCCGTACCGGCGGGCGGCACCGATAAAACCACGACGAGCAAGCGCCAGCCGCCGGCTACTTTGCCACGATCTTTGCGCCTAAAATTTCGATCCTGCCTTCAAGCTCGTATTCGTAAATTTTATCTCCGAAGCGCTCGATCGCCGCTTGCAGATCGGAATTTAGCGCTAAAAATTCCATCACCTCATCCTGCGCGCGCTCAGTGCTTTGCGGCGTCTGCGGAGCCAAAGACTCGACAAACTCGCCAAAATCCGCGATCAGCCGCGCCTGAGATTTTGCGAGTAGATCGTTCGTGCCCGCACTCTCGTCCATGCGGTGCGGCAGCACGTATACGGGTACGCCCATCTCGCGGGCCAGGCGCGCGCTTTGCAGCGAGCCGCTGCGGGGCTCGGCTTGAGCGACGATCAGCGCCTCGGACAGCGCCACGACGATGCGGTTGCGCTGCAAAAACTGAAATCCGCGCGCGCTCACGCCGTCCTCATACTCGCTAAGCGCGAGGCTACGTTCGTAAATTTTGCCGATCATGGCGGCGTTTTGCGCGGGATAAATTTGATCAAGGCCGTTTCCAAAAACCGCGATCGTGTTTGGAAACGCCCCTTCGTGGGCGGCTATGTCGCAGCCGATCGCCGCGCCGCTTACAACGCAAAAGTCCGCATCGCTCAAAGCGCGCGCGAGGCGCAGAATCAAATTTTTGCTATAAACGCTCATCTTGCGCGAGCCCACGATCGAGATGCGGCGCTTTTGTAACATCGCCGGCTCGCCCCTAAAATACAGCCGCCCGGGCTCGCTTGCGCCGAGCCTTGCTAGGCTTAGAATTTTAAAACCGAGCTCACTCGTAGTACTCATAAATTTCGTCCAAATAGACCAAATCGACCTCGCCTAAGATGTCGGCGCTATTTGCAAGAGCGCGCAGAGTGGAGCTTTTGGGATGGCCGATAGCGATGGCGTAACCCTGTTTTTTAGCAAGCGTCACGGCTTCGCGCAGCTTTTTGCGCACTGCAGCGACGCTGTTTTGATTATCTAAAAACACATCGCGATGCACGTATCGCATGCCAAGCCCATTCATCGCCGCCTTAGCCTTGGTAGCGGGGCTCGTGCGCGAGTCGATAAATAAAAATCCATGCTCGTTCATCGCGCGCAGCAGGTTTTGCATCGCGCGCTCGTCGGCGGTAAATTTAGAACCGGTGTGGTTGTTTATAAATTTAGCGTTCGGAAAGTCCGCGCGCAGCTTGGCTATGACGCCGTTTAGCTTCTCGTAATTATCCGAAGCTCGCAGCGTCGCGGAGTTATTTTTAGCAGAGCTCGCCTCCATCGGCAGGTGGATCGCGTAATGCTCAAAGCCGCGAGCGAGCGAGCGCGTGTCCTTGCGCTGATACTCGGGCGGGAAGATGGACGGCGTCACTCGCACGGGAAGAGCGGCGATCTTTTGCGCCTGCTCGCCGGTGCCTACGTCGTCGATGATGATCGCTAGCTTTGCGCGAGAGCCTGCCGGCAAAGCCTTGCGCGGCGATTTAGAAAGATCGCCCGAGTTGCCAGAAGCACGGCTTTGCGCGGTAGAATTTATGGAATTTTCTGGCGCGGAATTTGACGCGGTAAAATTTACGTCAAGCCCCCCACCCGCCGAATTTACGGCGGCAGAATTTGCGGAAGCCGTAGAATTTACGGAATTTTGCGAATCGCCGTTTGCGGAATTTTGTACTGCGGAGTTCTGCCGCGCAGGCTCGATGCTCATCTTCGGCGTAGTTACGTTTTGCTCGGCGATCTTATCAAGCTCCTTTTGAATCAAAGCTTCCTTCTGTGCAGCGCTTAAACGCGGCTTTTTGCCGCGAGAATCGGAAGGGCTTTCGGGGGTTTGTTTGCGCGAGCTTTGCTGCAACGCAGCCTTATTGCCCGAAAATACGAGATCCAAAACCGCGTAGGTAACCGCACCGCTTAAAAAGCATAAGATTACGACAAAGGCGATCGTTGCATAGTTGATCGGGCGCTTTTTGCGGCGCCCGCGTGGATTTGTATTAGCCAAAGCTCAGCCGAAATCAGTTTTTATCTTTATTTACGAGCTTACCTTTGGCAATCCACGGCATCATCGCGCGAAGCTTATCACCAGTTTTGGTAAGCAAGCTGTTTGCCGTGATGTTGCGCTCGGCGTTCATCCGCACATAGCCCGCCTTGCGCTCGAGGATGAAGTCTTTTGCAAATTTACCGTTTTGGATCTCCTTTAGCACCTCTTTCATCGCCGCCTTACTGCTTTCGTTTACGACGCGGTTGCCGCTTACGTAATCGCCGTATTCTGCGGTGTTTGAGATTGAGTAGCGCATATCGGCCATACCACCTTGATAGATGAGATCCACGATCAGCTTCATCTCGTGCTGGCACTCAAAATACGCCATCTCGGGCTCATATCCCGCCCCGACGAGGGTCTCAAAGCCTGCATTGATGAGCGCGCAAAGTCCGCCGCAAAGCACAGCCTGCTCGCCGAAAAGATCGGTCTCGGTCTCTGCTTTGAAGGTCGTTTCGATGATGCCCGTGCGACCGCCGCCTATCGCGCTTGCGTAACTTAAAGCAAGCTCTTTGGCTCTGCCACTTTCGTTTTGCGAAACGGCGATCAGCATCGGCACGCCGCCGCCGCTTACAAACTCATTGCGGACGGTGTGGCCCGGGGCTTTCGGAGCGATCATAATGCAATCGATGCCCTTTGGAGGGACGATCTGTCCGAAGTGGATATTAAAGCCGTGCGCGAACGCGATCGCGTTGCCCTCGCTTAAATTCGGTTCGATCTCCGCTTTAAAAATGTCGCTTTGAAACTCATCGGGCGTTAGGATCATCACAAGATCAGCGGCCTTCGTAGCCTCGCCGACGCTCATTACTTTAAAGCCCTTTGCCTCGGCCTTGCTCCAGCTCGCGCCGCCCTTTTTAAGACCCACAATGACCTCTACGCCGCTATCTCGCAAATTTTCGGCGTGAGCGTGTCCCTGCGAGCCAAAGCCGATCATAGCGACCTTTTTAGCCTTAATCAAGCCCAAATCGCAATCTTTGTCGTAAAAAACGTTTATTGCCATAACGCATCCTTTTTTAAAAATTTAGGCGAGATTGTAGCTAAAATTTGCTTTTACGTAGATAAACTGCGCGCCGCAAGGGCGGATAAAGAAATTTTGAGCTATCATTGAGGCATAATTTAGCTTTAAAAGGAGCGAAAATGAAAGTGGGATTTATCGGCGGCGGAAATATGGGCGAGGCGATGATCGCCGCACTTTGCAAAGCCGGCGGGCGAGATTGCGCGGCGGGCGGAGAAAATTTTACAGAGGATAAAGAAAATTGCACGGCGGGCGGAGAAAATTCCGCGCACGGCGGGCGGAATTTTATGCCCGATACTCAAAATTTTACCGCTTGTGGGCAGAATTCCGAGCCCAATATGCAAAATTCCGCTAGCGACGGGCAAAATTCCGCCTGCGCGCAGTCCGGCTCCGATACGAAGCTTCAAGTCCTAGCTTATGCTAGAAGCAAAAATGAAGCCTTGCGTAAGCGCTATGGCGTGCAAATTTTAGAGGGCGAGACGCAACTGACGCACGAAGCGGATATTATCGTGCTCGCGACCAAGCCCGCCAGCTACGAGGAGATTTTGCACCTGATCGCGCCCGAGCTTGCGGGCAAAATCCTGCTTCTTTTGGCGCCTAATTTCAAGCTGGAGTGCGCCCAAAATATCGTGGGTGCGGACGTTTTCGTGGCTCGCGCGATGCCAAACGTCGCTGCGGGTATCGGCGCGTCGGCTACGGCGCTGTGCTACGGCGAGTATTTTAATGAGGCTAGTCGGGAGATCGTACGAGCGCTAGCCGCTAAAATCGGTAAATTTTACGAGATAGACGAGGCTGGCTTTGCCGCATTTACGGGGATTGGGGGCAGCCTGCCTGCGTATGTGTGCGCCTTTATCGAGGCGGCGGCGGATGCGGGCGTGCGAGGCGGACTGCCGCGGGCGTTATGCTACGACGTGGTAGCGACGGCGGTAGAGGGCACGGCGCGCCTGCTACAAAGCGGCAAGCGCCCATCAGAGCTTAAAGACGCGGTCTGCTCGCCTGCGGGCACGACGATAGAGGGACTGGCGGCACTGGAGGCGGCTGGGTTTCGCGCAGCGGTGATGGCGGCGATCGAGGCGTGCATCGCTAAAGCTCGCGGCTAGCCTCGTCGCACCTCGTCGGTTTTGGGTTTCAAACGCAGCGCGTTTGCTGGCGCGCTAGTATCGAAATTCTGTGCAGACGCGCTAGCTAAATTTTGTCTTATCTTTAAATCAAACGAGCTTGTCGCTCCTGCAACGGCGGAGTTTACGAGCTCTATGGCGAACAAGCCGCCAAGCTCGCATTGCATTTAAAATTCTAAAATTTAGAGATTTTAGAAATTTTAGATCAAAATTTACGCTTAAAATTTTAAATTTAGAGATTGTAAATTTAGCGCTCGCGGCAGGGCAAAATTTTGATTTTTAGCGGCGCGAGCCTACGTCCACAACCATTAAAATCAAAATTTAACGCAGCATAGTAGATGCGCCCGCGACTGCGAACTTGTTAAATAAAAACTCACGCAGAACGCAAGCGCTAAAATAGTGCGTCTTGCGCCGCAGTCTTATTAAGACACAAACGCAAACAGCAAAATTTCGCCGCTCGCGTAAACAGCAAAACAGAGCGAGCCGCGTCAAGCCGTATTTTACTACCAAAGCAAGCTGCAAATCAAAACACATTCCACCGCCCGCCGAGTAAGCCTCAAATCAAAACCGCATCTCATCGCGGAGCGAGCCTTAAATTTAAACCGCGTTTCGCCGCCGAGCCGCAAACCAAATCCACGCACCAAATCCTGCCTAGCTGCGCAATAAAATTTGGCTTTAATTCGGCTGAAACTTCGCACGCAAAGCCGCGATAAGCAAGTAGGATCAGATAAATTCCTTCTCCAAAGGCTGCATCGCGTTGCCGTCTGCATCAAAAAGCACCCGCCCGCAGACCTCGCAGACTTCATCTCTAGGAGAGGGCTCGTCCGCATCCAGCTGCCACGCGGACATCTCGCCGCACTCGCAGTTTATGACGTAAAGGATCTGCCTTTTGCGGCGCTTGCCCCACGGCGCGATATCCCAAAATAGCTCCTCGCGCTTGCCTAGCTTTTTAAAATCTTTCTCGGCGTCCTTGTGCGCGACGAGCAGATAATAAGCGTCGCTATGAAGATCCAAAGTAAAGAGCCTAAAATCGCTCTTCTTCAGCGCCTTTTGAAACTCGTTTATCAAAAATAGGCTCGCATCGCCGCGCTCGAAACTCTCTTTTTTCACTTCTTTTTCGAGCCTTGCGTAAATTTTATCGCGCTCTAGCGTCACACCGCTTTGCAGCGCATCAAGCCTAGAGCTGATAAATTTGCCTACATCGCCCGTCTCGTCCTCGCCGACCCAGTCAAGCATCCAAACAAGCCCTTTTCCGATAAGCGCATCCAAAAACTCGCCGTCATTCATCTCGCCCGTTTTCTCAAAACCGCCCGTATCGCCCGCCGTCAAATGCTTTAGGACGTAGCACTGATCTTTCGTCATTTTCGCTCCTTTGATTAAATTTACTGCCTACATGGGTCTGTTTAAATTTTACTTCTAAAAAGCTTTAAGCTTACTTTTCGCAACTCTTTACGCTGCAAATTTAGCTCGCCGCGGCGGGTAAAATTTACGCTATAATTTCACAAAAGCGCTAAAATTCCAACCGAAAAGGACGCGAATGCAAACGGATCTGCAAGAAAAGATTAAGGAGCTGCAGCGCAAGATCGCTCGCGAAATCACATATTTTCAGACGGGCGGAGTGAGGTCGCGAGGCGCGATCGATGAGTGCTGGATCGGCCGCGTGCTCGCTTGCGCGGCGGATGAGGAGCTACCGACGGATAAAAACGGCGCGCCGATGCTCCCTCTGGCGCAGTTTTACCTGCCCGCGCTGCCCTACGTGCCGCAGGTCTTGGACGGCGTCAAGCTGCTTACGGTCTTCATCTCGCAGGATCTCATCGGCAAATTTGATGAGAATATGGACGGCCTGTGGGCAATCCGCGAGTATAAAAATGAGGCTGAGCTCGTCATAAAGGAGCTTACAAATCCGCGCTCGCAGATAAGACCCTTTCCTTTGCAGCCAAAATTTGCCGCGGACGACGTCGCGGGCTGGGATGGCGGCGGGCTGGAGCCTGACGTCGTGCACAAAATTTTGGAGCTTAAAAGGTCGGTCGGGCTCTATTATTCCGACGTCACGGCTGGGCTGGAGTATCACAACTGCACGAAATTCGGCGGCTATCCCTCCTTTTGCCAGTCGGGAGTGAGCTTTGGCGAGGGCTATCAGTTCGTTTTTCAGGTCTCTTCAGACGAAAAGGCGGGCTTTAACGTCATTGACGGCGGCAGCTTGATGTTTGCTAAAAACCCGCAAAGCGGCGCGTGGAGCCTGTATTATGATTTCGATTAGGCGCGCGAAGATAAATTTAAATTTCGCCGCTTCAGGCGGGCGCCGGGAGCGAGTAAATTTACGATGAAATTTTATTGGCGTGCGGCTTTAAGCCTGCTCGGTGCGGATTAAATTTAAACGGCGGCGCGCTCTGATCGAGATTAAATTTAAACCGCCGAAAGACGAGCCGTATAGTTGCAGGCGAGCCGAATACGGCGAGCAGGCCGCGAAAATTCGGCGCCGCAAAATTTTAAAATTTTATAACTGAGATTTCGGATTTGAGCTTGAAATTTAAGGCGCGCTTGAAATTTTAACCCGCAAATTTAAAGGAGCGAAAATGAACGCAAACGAGCTTGCAAACATCTGGCGCAGGCCGATTTACCTGCCCTATCTACAAGACCCGCTCACGCCGGAGGCGCTGCGAGCCGCGGAAGAGGAGCTAGGATACGCCCTGCCGCGCGAGCTCGCCATGATGCTGAGCGTGCAAAACGGCGGCTACCTGCGCTACGAGCTAGAGGGCTACCCGCTGGACGCCATCAGCGGCATCGGCGAGGCGCATCCGTCGCTTACGCGCTTTAGCTGGGGCGAGGAGCGCGAGTGCGTGAGCTTCGAGCTTGACGGGCTGGTGCCCTTCAGCGGCGACGGTCACTGGTACCTGTGCCTGGACTACTGTGCGAGCGAACAGCCTGCGGTCGCCTACATCGACGTCGAATGCGATGAGCAAAGCATCATCGCGCAGGATTTTGCTTCGTTTTTGGCGCTTTTGCGGCTCGACACGGGCGGCAAGATCGCGCTGCAAACGAAGCTCGATCTAGACGGCACGAAGGCGCGGCTGGAGGAAATTTTGGGCGTGCGAGCTAAAGCCGCCGATCCGCAGCTTTACGGCTTTAGCGTGTATAATTTCGCTCGCGATGGCGGCGTGCTGAGCCTTAGTCCGAACGAGGTTCGGCTCGGATTTGCCAGGCGGGGCGAGCGACGGTTTAAAGAGCTTAAAAACTTTAGCGAGCCCGCCCTGCGCTATGCTGAGCTGGACGCCGGCGCGATGATACTGGACGTTTTCAAAGAGGAGCTGATGGGTGAAATTTTGCGCAAACTTAAGGATGCTGGCTTGTGCGCACAGAGCCTAAAAGACGCGGTCGGCGCGTAAGCTTTTGCGATTGGGAATGTAGATTTGTGTCGGCTGTAGCGCACGATCGTGCGATCGATAATGCGGATTTGTGCGCGTAAATTTAACACTCAAACACCCGCCGCGAAGTCTGCGCTTTAAATGCGGGCGATAAACGCCAAGCTACGCGCTAAATTTTACAAAAGCCATAAAAACTCTCATTGCGGTAAAATTTTAACTCACAAATATTCAGGCTGTACCGCGGGCATGTAAAAAAATCTGTAGGCGAGCTAAAATACGGCGCGAGCGGATACAAATATATGCGCTGGGGGTCGCAAAATACGCAAGCTGTCGCGAACCGCGAGCGCAAATTTAGCTCGCGGCGGCGGGTAAAATTTCGCTATAATTTTGCCAATTTAACAAAGGAGAAAAGGGTGAGCGTAGAATTTCGCATCAAAAACAAAAAGCAACCGCTATTTATGGGCTATTCGGACGCCATAAGCGTTAGCAAGGCATTGGATCTGCTGCCCGATCTATCGGTATTTGGCATAGACGAGAGCGCCGAGGACTTTGACGAGAGGGCGTTTTTAAAATCGCTTTTGAGCGAGCATGAGTGTCTGATTTTAGGCGTGCAGGGCAAGAGCGGGCGCGGGATGGAGCTTAGCTACGACGAGGATCAGCAAAGCTACGCCGTGCGCGTAAATACGCCCGCGACGGTCTTTGATTGGGTTTTGGCGATCTCATATCTACAGGCGCTATCTAAGCAGCTGGGGGGCGAGATCACAGATGAAAACGGCGAAATTTACACCCACGACAGTATAGAACAATTCGACTACGAGCGCGATATATCGGCGGGGCTACATTCGATAGATCAGCATTTAAGCGGCGATACGGAGGTAAATTTTTGCTACGGAGTAGAGAGACCTTTTGCGATAAACCGCGCGATGATGTATGAAATTTTAGCCTCATACAACCCCTCTGCCGAGTTTAGCAAGCGACTAACCGAGGTGCAGTATCTCGACGCTTACAGCGCGCGCCAGAGGTTTTATCGAAATGGGGATGACGGCACGATAATGGGCTCATACGCGCTCACGCAAGACCTACCTACTATCCTGCCTTACAAACCGTTTGTGGAGTGGCAAAACGCGGAGATGCTGAAAAATAGCGATGTAGCGCGCTGGCAGATCGCGCTAATAGGCATCGAGGGCGATGAAAACGACGCAGGTAACTACCATGCAATCGCCGAGCTGGAATACGGCGAGTTTATCGCGCGGCTGCCGAAGCAAAACTACCGCTTCATCGATGCGAGCTATATTTTGGTTGACGGGCTAAACGCTGAGCAGCTAAAGGCGCTGGCGGGCTAAATTTTACTTGCTGTGAAATTCTGCAGGTTTCATCGAAGCTTAGCGCTGCAAAATTTAAAGCCATCGAGGATTGACGCCGCAAAATTTAAAGACGCGGAATTTGCGGTAAATTTCGCAGCGCACAAAATTCTAAAAGACGGAATTTTATCGCGATGCAAATTTAGAAATTCCACCACGATAAAATTTCGTCGCGGTAAAATTTAGAAAGGTTAAAATGAAAAAGACCTGCTACGATCTAAAATTTTACGATAACGGCATGATACGAGGTGTGCTGCAAGATGACATCGAGGCGTTGCCGTTTTTCGACTACTGGCAAAAGATGAGCCTATGCTCGACGCAAGGCATCTACATAAACGAAAATGGCAAAGAGCACAGGCTCGTCTATCTGCACGACCGGGAGAGATTTTGCAGATTATTCGCTCGCGAACAGGAGCTACTTAAGCGCGTCCCCGCCGGTAGCGAAAATGAGCGATCCGAGCCGTAACGTATCTCGGTCGGCGGCAGAGAATAGCGGCGATCCTAGCTGCAGCGCAAGTAAATTTTAGCCGCCAAATAGCGGCGCGCGTTAATCAGCCAAAATCACCGCTCTACTTAAATCCGGGTTCAAATTTAGCTCGTCTATGACCCGCAAAAGCTCTAAAATTTCATTTTTGATCCCTGCAGCATCCTCTAAGCTCGGCGGCGGCGAGAAGAGCGTGGTTTCAAACTTATTTTTCGCTCCGTTTAAAAATAGATAAAGCTTATCGTCCATAAACGCCGCGCTCAGCCCCATTTTCCCCGCGAATTTTTCCTTTAGCTCTCGCAGGCGCTGCATAAACGCAGGCGTCAAAAGATACCTCGCCTCAACCTTATCGTCCGCAAAGACCCGAAATTCTTTACTAAAAAACACGTCGTCCATCTGCTCTTTTTCGCCTAAAAATCTGGTGTTTAGCGTGCGGCTCGCGACTATCGTTTGCCCGCTAAATTTCTTGTAAAACTCGCAGACCAAGACCGAGCCGCTAAATGCCTGCATATCCTTCATCGTTGACCAAGCAAAAACTATCGCGGATAGCAAATTTAGCGCCGCCGAGTCGCCGATTTCCAGCGTCGCGCCGTTTGGGATGCGGATCGCTTCGCTGAGGCTAAATTTGACGCCGTTATAAATGCCGCTGATTTGGTCTTCGGCGCGAAACTCATCGGGCGAATAGATGCCGATTTTGCGAAATTCTTTACGGCTGATGCCGGCAAACGGATCGTAGCTAAAATTTGGACCAACATCGCGGATAGCGGCGCGGACGAAAACGTCTTTATAAAACGCTTTATAATCCCCCAGCTCGCTGGTCACTCGGCTAGCGTTAGCCATTAGCGCAGCTTGAAAAAACGGAATATAGATAATGATGAAAAATAGCGGTGCAAGGCGATTTTCAAAAAGATGCCCTACGGCAAACCCGCCGCCTACGGGCAGTGCTATTATAAATAAAATTCCTAAAAACAGATACTTTATAAATGCTAGCCGGCACTCTTTTTGCTTTTTGGCGGTGGCAACTATTGCTTCGTTTAGGTTCAAAATTTTACCTCTTTCTAAATTTACGCAGCGAATTTCGCGCTCGGAGCGAATTTTAGCAAAATTTACGCCGCAAAGATACAGCCGGCGCGAGTAAATTTATTCGGCGGATTAAATTTATAAAATTTACGCCGAGGCGGCGATCTACTCGGACGTGCGTTGATTCAGCCACGCTCTCAGATTGCCCGCGCCCTCTTTTAGTACCCCAAATCCTGCGGCAGCGACACAGACAAAATTAATTAGAGAGCCCCTCCCGCCGACGTTTAAAATCCCAAAGCCTACGATCCACAGCGCCGCGCCGAAACCCAGCGTGCACACGGCGGTCGCGATCCCCAGCTTGCGGCGCAAAGGGCTTGGTTTGCGCGCTACCTGAACTCTCGTAACTACGTAGCTGCCTGCGTATCCTCCGCGGATGAAATACGCGCGCGCAAGCTCGCCCTCCTCCAAAGGGATATCGTTAAACTCGCCGCGCAGCTTCACGCCGTCTATCTCGAAAAATACCCAAATTTTGCTATTTCCTCTTGCAGCGTGGACGCGGAGATTTCGAACCTCGCCCGTGATCTCATATTCCAATTTGCCTCCTCAAACAGCTTCGCGCTTTGCTTCCGCGCTAAATTCCGCGCCGTAAAATTTTAAAATCAAAATTTATGCCTTGCTCGCAGCGCCGTCCATGAAATTTTAAAGTTGAACCTCTACAAGCACTAAATTTAGAACTAAGCCTTAAAAATTTTATAGCAATAGAATTCCAAATAAAGCTCGCCGCTAAATTTAGCAAGCCATATGTGAGGGCTATCTGGACCTTGCCGAATTTCGCACGTCGCAAAATCGCGGCGAAATTGCGCGCGCTACAAAAGCTCACAAACCCGTCGCGGCAATATCGCAGACAAGCCCATCGCAAAAACCGATACCGCGCGACGAGCAGCGCAAATAGGCAGCGCTAGGCGGATAGCACAATAGACACCATACGACAGACGACGCACGGCGAGCAATACAAAACAGGCGGCGTGCACGGCAGGCAGTACAAACCGAAATGCGCGCTGGGCTACCGACCGCCCTGCTTCTTTAAAATTTTCTCTTTTATAAACTCGTAGAACTCGCAGGATCTTTTATTGCCTGCGTCGCAGCCCTTTTTGACGTATTCGAGCCTTTTGTAAAATCCGCGCAGATCCCCGTCGCTTGCATATAAATAGCTTAAATTACTGCAGGCGTCATCATAGCCCAACTCGCAGGATTTGATGTAAAACTTCTCCGCCTGGTCGCGATTTAACGGCGCACCGAGGCCATCATCATAAGCTAGGCCCGCACTATAACAGCTGTCCGCTAACCCGCCGTCGCAACCACGTTTGAAAAAACTCGTCGCCTTTGCCCTATCCACCGCAAACCCGAAATCGCCCTTGTAATAGACCACGGCCGCATTGTGGCAGCTCTTGGCATAGCCCAAATCGCAGGCCTTGACATAGTACCGAGCCGCCTCGGCGAGATCTCTACTCAAGCGCCCTTGCCGATATAGATTGCCTAGCTTGTGGCAAGCTATGGCGACGTTTTTATCGCACGCTGCGGCATAAAATACGCCTGCTTGCGCCGCATTGCCCTCACCGTCGTATATACTTGCAAGCTCGAAACAGCTATCATCGTCGCGTGCCTTACAAGCCCTGATAAAAGCAAACTTGGCGCTGTCATAATCTCCGCGAGAGAGCTTGTCGCGCCCCAGCTGCGCGCAGCTTACGCCATCGCCGCGGTAGCATTTAAACGACAAAACGGGCGACGGCAAAAAAAGCACCATAACCAAGACGCAAACGGCGATAGAAAGCGCTGTTATGCCGATAATTTTCCTCATATATATCCTTTTTTGCAGCGATGCGCCGCGGGGCTTAAGGGGCGGTCTTGCAGGCAAATCCCGCCCGAGTAAATTTTGCGGATGAAATTCCCTCACATGAAATTTGATCTGCGCAAAATTTTAGTACCTCAAGCCTTGTTTTAAAATTTTACTTAAAGCTTCAGCGTCGCAAAATTTTAAAATTTCAAAATTCCGCAAGCGGTAAATTTGCAGCCAAATTTTAAATTTTGCGAACCGCACCCAGCGCCACAGCAATACCGCGAAATCGCTCGCAAAATTCTAAAATTGAAATTTTACGAGCCATAAATTTAGAACTAGCTTTAAAATTTCATAGCTATAAATTTTAAGTAAAATTTCGCTTTGTATTTTAAATCATAAAATTTCGTTCGTGAGATTTAGGGCTATCGGCGCGAATGTAGCCTGTGCGGCTACATCTTCTCTTTCGCGTTTAGGCCCATCAGGGCAAACGCCGTGCGGATACTAAGCGCCACAAGCGCGAACAGCTTGAGCTTCGCATCCTCGTTCTCGCTGCCTACGACGCGGTTTTCGTTGTAGTATTTGTGAAAGTCCGCCGCGAGTGCCTTTAGGAAATCGGGCAGCTTCTGCAAGCCGCGAGAGTTAAATGCGTCGTTTAAAATTTCATTCAAACCAAGCGCCGCAAAAGCTAGGCCGAGCCCCGCTTCATCTAGCGTGCCAAAGTCCGCGCCTAGGACATCCGCCTCGCACTTGCCCGCTTTGGCAAAAATTTGATTGACCCGCGCGTGAGCGTAGTTGATGTAAAAGATCGGATTGCTGCTGTCCTCGCGCGCGAGCTCGTCCACGTCGAACTCAAGCGGCGTCTCGCCCTTTTTACTGATGAAGATAAATCGCATCGCGTCCCTGCCGATCGCAGCGAGCACGTCGCTCATCAAAATCGCGTTGCCCGCGCGCTTGCTCATCTTGTAGGTCTGCCCGTCTTTGAGCAAATTTACCATCTGCATTAGGATGATCTCAAGCCTGCTTTCGTCATAGCCCAGAAAATGCACGGCGGCCTTTAATCGCGCGATGTAGCCGTGGTGATCGGCGCCCCAGATGTTGATGCAGCGCTCATATCCGCGCTCAAATTTGTTGTTGTGATAGACGATGTCGCCCGCAAGATAGGTCGGGCGCGCATCCTCGCGAATGACGACGCGATCCTTTTCGTCGCCGAGCTGCGATGAGCGGATCCAAATTTTACCCTCCGCCTCATACATCTTGCCGCTGCGCTCAAGCTTCTTAATCGTAGGCTCAAGCTCGCCGTAGAGGCTCTTTTCGCTAGCCCAGTTTTGGATATGAATGCCCGCGTCTGCGAGATCTTTTTGGATGATCTTTAACACTTCGTCTTTAGCAAACTCCGCAAGCTGCAAGATCCGCGATTCGTCGCGGAAAATTTCATCGCCGAATTGGGCGCGCGCAAGAGGGATGATCTCGTCGATATACTCGCCGCGGTAGTATTTCTCGGGGTAGCTCACGTCCTCGCCCGCGAGCTCGCGCGCACGAAGCGCGATCGAAGTACCCAAAAGCTCGATCTGATTGCCCGCGTCGTTGATGTAGTACTCGGTATCGACGCGGTGCCCCAGATAGCCTCCGATACGCGCGAACGTATCGCCGTAAACGGCGCCGCGCACGTGCCCGATATGAAGCGGACCGGTCGGATTGGCGCTGATGTATTCAAGCAGAATTTTTTGCGGTATAGCGGCGGAATTCTGCGCCTCATCGTAATTTGATGCTACGACGGAATTTGACGCCTCTTCGGAATTCTGCGAAATAAAATTTTGCGTGTCGGAATTCTGCGATTTAGCGGCGTCATTACCGCTCGCAGCCAGATTCGTAGCGGAGCCTTTGCCAGCAGGCTCGCTCGCACAAATCTTTTCAGAAGCCGATAAAATTCCGTCTCCGAGTTTCGCGTCGTTTTTTGCGAAATCGCCGCCCAAGCTAAGAGCATTTTTAGCAAGAGCACCCAACACAGCGGGCTTTAGGTGAAAATTTAGATAGCCGTTTACCGCCGTCGCGCTTAGAATTTCGCTGTCTTTAAATTTAGCCGCAAGCTCCTCGGCGATAAGCTTTGGCGCCTTTCGCAGCTCCTTAGCCAGTGCGAAAGCCTCGGGCGAGGCGTAATGGGCCAAGCTTTTATCTTTGGGTTTTTCTAAAACGACTTCGCGAGATAAAATTTTAAAAATTTCGTTTAAGACTAAATTTTTCAAATCCCTTACGCCTTTTTATTATCGCTAATTTCGGCGTCTTTGATCTCTTCCTCGGCTTTTTTCTCGACCTTTTCAGGCGTATCGTCCTCCATCTCTTTTTTGAAGGTCTTAATGCCCTTGCCTACGCCCTTTGCGAGCTCGGGGATCTTTTTAGCTCCGAAAAGCAACACGATGATCACTAAGATAATTAGCAGTTGTTGAACGCTTACGCCCATTTTTTCTCCTTTAAATTTTCCAAATTTCGATTAGTTTGTTTATGTCGCGGCCTGCGGTCTCAAGCCTGATCGCCTTGTAGATCGATCTAAAATTTTCATACGCCTGCTCCAAGCGGTCGTTGATTATCAAATAATCGTATTCGCCCAGACGCTTCATCTCCTCTTGCGCGTTTTGCAGCCTTAAAGCAATGTCGGTATCGGCGTTACTGCCGCGCGCTTGCAACCGCACTCTAAGCTCGGATAGGCTAGGCGTGGTGATAAAGACGCTGGCAAGCTCGCTGCGCGGCACCTTACCGCGCACGATCTCATAGCCCTGAACGTCGATGTCAAACAGCACCGTCTTGCCCCGCTCAAGCTCGCTCGTAACGGCCTTTAGCGAAGTGCCGTAAAATTTGCCGTGCACGTTCGCCCACTCCAAAAAGTCGCCGCGATCGATTCCTGCGCGAAACTCGCTCTCGCTTATGAAGTGGTAATTCACGCCGTCCGTTTCGCCCTCTCTCATCTCGCGCGTCGTCGAAGAGATCGAAAAATAAAGCTCATCGCCGAATTCCGCGATAAGGCGCTTGATGAGTGTGCTTTTGCCGCTGCCGCTGGGGCCCGAGATGAGCAAAATTTTGCCCCGCACTACCGATCTCCAAACGATATGTCGATGTTGATCTTAAAGTCCTTCAGTGCGTCTTTGGCGTCCTTGCTGCCCGCAAATTTCTCGATCGTATTTGCGATGCCCGCTTCCAAGTCGTCGCGCAGCTTGCTCTTTAGCTCCTCGGCGCTAGGTTTTTTGCCTCTTCGATCGCTCTGCGCGGCTTCACTCGATCTTGCGAAACCGTTTGCGCTCCGGCCTTCGTCGCCATTTTTCGCCTCGGTATCCGAAGTCTCGCCGCTAAAGCCATCATGCTCAAACGCCGAAATACTGCCACGCAAAAAATTATCTTTAGAAAGCTCGCTCGATTCGCCGCCGAACGCTTTAGCGCCGAAATTTCTGCCGCTGTTTTGCAAACCCGCGCCGCTATCTGCAAAATTTTTAGGTTCGCTCGTCTGCACGCTCTCAAACGGAAGCGCATTGTAGAGATTTTCAAAAGGTATATCTTCTTTACCTGCAAGTGCGATCGGCGCGCCGTCCGAAGCTTCATTCTGCGCCCGCACGGCGCCCCCGTCCTTTTTAGACGGTGCGTTTTGCGCTGCTGCTGATGACATTGACGCGGAAGCGCCCGCCGCAACTGCTGCGGCGCCGGCGGCGAAAGCTTTTTTGGTAGCCTCAAAATCATCGAGCGAACCGCCGAAATAATCCCCTTCGCTAATGCGGTCGAAAATTTTAGAAAAATCCGCATCGAAGTCGTCGCTTGCGGCGTTCGTCTGAGTTTGTAAATTTACAGAGCTTACCGGCTCTTGGGATGCCTCTTGCGCCTTTAAATTTGAAAATTCCGTGCTTTCCGGCTTCGTAGGCTCAGGCGAAATTTTAAAATTTTCGCCTTGCGGAGTATCGTTTAAATTTGGCTCCGATTTAAAATTTTGCTGCTCTATAGAATCCTCATCATCGCCGGCCAAAGCGATAGGCGCCGTATTGTCGCTCTCATCTTGAGCCAAAGGTATAAATTCCGCCGAAGCCTCGCTTTTAGACGCACTGTTTCTAGCCCCGCCCTCTTTCGCTTCGTCCGAAGCCGAAATGCTCGTATCGCGGCTATCCGCTTGATCGTCCGCGGCAATCTTAAGCCCTTCAAGCGGCGTATCGTCTGCAATCTCGCTCGCAGCCAGGCTCAAAGGCACATCGTCCGCGATCGTATCCACAGTCAAACTTAGCGGCGTATCGTCGGAAATATTTTCCAAAGCCGCATTTAGCGGAATATCGTCTGGAATTTTATCCGCAAGCTCGCTCGCAGCGGCATCAAGCGGCGTATCGTCCGCCAAGCTCTGTGCGACCGCACTAAGAGGCACGTCGTCCGGAGCGTCCTGCACCAGCGTGTTTAGCGGCACATCGTCATCCAGCTCGCCGTCAAATTCCTGCGCCAGCTGCGACAAAGGTAGATCGTCCGAAGAGTTATAAAAACTATCGACTAGAGCCTCAAAATTTTGAGCATCCGCCGCTTTATCTTCGCTCGCTCCGCCGCCCGCTGCGGTTTCGTTCGCCAGATCAATCGCGTCGATCTCTTTCATAACGGAGCTTGCGTCGGCAAATTCCTGAGCCATCTTCTGCTTGGCTTGAGCGCTCATCGTCTGCAGCGAAAACTCGCTGATAAACGTGATGAGCTCAAGCGGCGAAAAAGGCTTGCTCAAAGTATACCTAGCCCCGCTCGGAGAGACGTTTTTGGGAGTCAAAAATAAAGTTTTATGGAGATCAAAATTTGAAATATCGTCGCCCGATTCGTAGTTTTTTATAGCCAAATCATATTCGCTCTCGTCCGCGCTATAATCCACCAGATCCGCCCCGATGCGCTCGCAGCAAATATTTACGACACTTGCAACCTGCTCATTGTGATTGTCAAGTAAAATTTTCATTTATGGCCTTTTGGAAAAATTTTACCTATTTTAAGATATTTTTGGTTATTAATTGCTTATATTTCTGCTAAATCTCGATCGTTTATGCGATAAACTTTGCTGCATTTTTGTGCCAAGCCCTCATCGTGCGTGACCAAAACTAGCGCGCCACCGCTGTGCGAAACGTACTCAAAGATCACGTCCATGACCTCGTTTGCGGTATCTTTGTCTAAATTTCCCGTAGGCTCGTCGGCGAAGATTATGCGCGGCTTTTTGCAAAGTATGCGAGCGATACTCACGCGCTGCTGCTGTCCGCCGCTAAGCTCGCCCACGCCTTGAGCAAGAGTGTTTTCTATCTTAAGCTTTTTTAAAATTTTCTGATCTATCGCATTATTCGTAAGTTTGGCGGCGAGTTCGATATTTTCGCCAGAGGAAAAGCCCTTAAAAAGGTAGTGAGATTGAAATATTATGCCAAAGTCGTTGCGGCGAATTTTAAGTCTCTCATCGGAGCTTAGTTCGTAAATACTGCGCCCGTCGTAGATCACTTCGCCCGAGTTCGGCTTTAAAAGCGTGCATAAAATATGAAGCAGGGTCGATTTGCCGCAGCCGCTAACGCCCAAAATAGCGATACTCTCGCTCTCTTTGACGCTTAAGCTTACATTTTCAAAGAGCGTATAATCATACGCGTGAGTAAGATTTACGCCCTTTAGAAGTTCCATATTTAGCCGATTTGAGCCGCTACTTCGGCTGCGAAGTCTTCGCTCTTTTTCTCTAGACCCTCGCCCACTTCGAAGCGGACGTATTTTACGATCTCGATCTTGCCGCCTAGTTTTTTAGCTTCTTCGTCAATCACCTGCTCGACGGTTTTCTTATCGTCCATTACGTAAAATTGCCCTAGCAGCGTGAGGCGCTGATCGATTTGAGTATTATCGGCGATGAAGCGATCGATCTGACCCGGCAAAATTTTATCCCAAATTTTTTCAGGTTTATTTTGCTTGCGAAGTTCATCTTTTAAAGCTTCGATCTCTTTGGCCAAAATTTCGTCCGTTAGATGCGCGCGCGAGCCAAACTGCGGGATCTTATGAAGCGGTTTGCCTAAGCGTACGAACTCCTCATTTTCCTTCTCAAACTCGCCTTTAAGAGCTAAAAATTCTTTTTCGATAAAATCGGGATCAAGCTCTTTATAGCTGATGACCTGCGGTTTCATAGCAGCTGCATGCATGCAGAGATTTTTTATAAGCTCCTTCGCACCCTCCGCAGTCTGCTCGCTATCGCAAGCTGCTGCGATGATGACGCCTACGCGGCCGTTTGAGTGCAGGTAGCCGTTTAGCACGCCGTTTGCGCCCGCTTTAATCGTCTCAAATCTTCTAACGACTAAATTTTCGCCAATCGTAGCGATCTGGCTCTTTAGATGCTCATCGAATTTAACGCCGTTAATGACGCTGGAATTTAGCTCCTCGACGCTGCTAATTCCCTTAGTTTGGATATGTAGAGTGGTATTTTTAACTAAATTTATAAAATTTTGATTTTTAGCCACGAAGTCGGTTTCGGAATTTATCTCGCTTATGGTTGCGATCTTGTGATCCGCGCTCACTTCGACGCTTACTAGGCCCTCGCTAGCTAGGCGGTCAGCTTTTTTAGCAGCCTTTCCGAGACCCTTTTCGCGAAGCAGATCGACGGCTTTGTCCATATCGCCGTCTGTTTCAACCAAAGCCTTTTTACAATCCATCATCCCCGCTCCAGTGCTTTCGCGGAGCTCTTTTACCATTTGTGCGCTGATTTCCATTACTCTTCGTCCTCGCTGAAGTCCTCGGAGAAGTCTTCGTTTACAGCCTCATTTACGACTGCGTCTTTTTCGGCTTGGCTTACGGCCTCTTTGCCTTCTTCTAGCTCGCCGCCGTCTTTTTCAAGCTGAGAGCGTCCCTCTATGATAGCCTCGGCCATCTCTTGGCAGAAAAGCTGAACCGAGCGGATCGCGTCGTCGTTGCCAGGGATCGGGAAGTCGATAACGTCAGGATCACAGTTTGTATCGATCGGAGCTACGACAGGTATTTTTAGGCGGTTAGCCTCTTGTACGGCGATTTTTTCTTTTACGGTGTCGATGACGAAAATCATATCAGGCACGGTTTTTAGGTTTCTGATACCGCCTAGAGACGCTAGAAGCTTCTCTTTTTTGCGGCGAAGCATTAGAGCTTCTTTTTTAGTTAATAAATTTATAGAGCCGTCTTCTTCCATAGCCTCGATTACTTCGAGTTTGCGGATAGATTGGCGGATAGTGCCGAAGTTTGTCATCATGCCGCCTAGCCAGCGGTGATTTACGTACGGCATGCCGCATTTTTCAGCATACTCTTTTAAAGTTGCGCCGGCTTGCTTTTTAGTGCCTACGAAAAGTATAGTCTTGCCCTCTGCAGCCGCGTCGCGAACGACGTTATAAGTGTAGCGGAAGTAGCGGATAGTTTTTTGTAGATCTATGATATAGATACCTTTTCTCTCGCCGAAAATGAATTTTTTCATCTTCGGATTCCATCTGCGCGTTTGGTGTCCGAAATGAACGCCGCACTCTAGCAAATCTCTCATTGTTACCATGAGTTTTCTCCTTGTGGGTTGCCCCGAAATTTAGGTTTCTCCTCCACACCCGTTAACATCTGCTTTTGACAAACGCAACCAAATTTTAGGATTGGTGTGTGTGAATTGAAGCTGGGATTATATTTAAAATTTTATTAAAATAAGCTTGCAGCACGGCGAAATTTTACCGTGGCGAGCAACGTTTAAATTTAAGTTTTAAATATAACGGATCATAAATATGGCTAAAAATTCAGCAAATTTTAATGGGGGGGGTAAAATTTTACCGAATTTTGATTTTAAGGAGTAGGATGAAAACAGGAAATTTTAATCTCAATTGGCGCACTTGTCTATTGGCGCTAATATGCGGAATTACCAGTAGTCTAAGCAAAGAAATCCTTGAGCCGCGAACTAAATGCTCAGGGCTTATAGCAATTCTTATAGTAGGTTTAGTAGCTTTTATAGCTATATACATACTTAAAAATCGGCAAAACGAAGATGAGGAGCTCGGAAATACCGCCATAGCAATATTTATGTCTATTGCCGCGGAAAGAATAGTCGAGTTCTTATTTTGAACATATCTTTTTAAGGAGCGTAATATGAAAAAAATCATTTTAGGTTTGGCGCTAACTTATTTATCCGCCTTTAGTTTTTCTCAAATAAATGTATCGGACGTAGAAAAACAATGCGAAGCTGGAAATTTAAACAATTGCACAGGAATTGGAGAAGTTTATTTATATGGCGGCTGCGGAATAAAACGCAACTATTCAAAAGCGGCAAAATTCCTACAAAAAGGTTGTGACGGTGGAGATAGCGAAGCATGCTATAATCTTGCTAATTTATATAATGAGGGATTGGGCGTAAAAAAAAGTTATAAAGAGGCTATAATTTTATATGACAAGGCCTGCAACGGCGGGATAGCGTCTAGCTGCTCCAGTTTAGGCATTATGTATGAAAGCGGTAAGGGCGTGAAAAAGAATGTCGCAAAGGGCGTAGAGTATTATAGAAAAAGCTGTGACGCAGGAGGATGGGATGGCTGCGGCAACTATGCATCATATAATCACGGCATAGGAAATATGCAAATAGCAGCAAAATACTACCAAAAAGCGTGCGAGCTTGGAGCGGCTACCGAGGGTATTGGATATTGGTCGGATGAAGGCGTTGCTAATGTCAATAAAAAAGCTTGGCAGCCTTTTTGTGATCGATACAAAGCATTAAGATAATGAGACCACATCGGTCATAGCCCAATTTGAATTTCAAGTATAGAATTCTGTTGCGCTCAAAGCCTATAGAATTCTATCCCCTCCTTTCATCGCAGTATTCATCACAAACCCGCAGAAGCGCCCCGTGACGCCATCTCTGCGGTAGGAAAAATGCCGCTCGCTCTCAAAAGTGCAGCGCGGATCAAATTTAACGTTTCGCACCCCCGCAGCTGCGAGCTCGTCGCGCAGCGCGGCGTTCATATCGAAATGCCCCTGCGTTTTGTAACGCTCAAACTCGCCCAGATCAAGCCCGCCAAGTTCGTAGTTTCGCGCCTTGATATTCGCGCCCACGAATACCTTCAGCTCCGCAGCGACGCAGCCGAAGCGCTCGCTCATCAAATTTATCGCATTGGTGCAGATCCGCCCTATCACGCCCGCGCGCCCCGCATGCACCGCAGCGACCACGCCACGCCGCTCGTCCGCGATCAAAACGGGCGAGCAGTCCGCTACCAGCACGCACAGCGCCACGCCGCGCAGATCGGTCACGAGCCCGTCGCAGGGCGGGATTTCATCGCTACCTGCGCGTAAAATTTCAACTTTGTTTGAGTGGATCTGGCGCATAAATTTTAAATTTTGCGGCGCGATGCCGAGCGCAGCGGCTAAAATTTCGCGGTTTTGCGCGACATTTTGCGGATCGTCACCCACGTGATCTCCTAAATTTAGGCTCGCATACGCTCCGCTGCTTACGCCGCCTTCGCGCGTGCTAAAGCCCGCCAGAACGTCCTGCCCGTCCAATACAAACTCAAGATTTTCTCTGTAAATTTCGATTTTGGCCATCGCAAGTTACTTGGCGCCCTAATACAGGCTCAAAATTTTATCTACTGCATCCCACGAAAGCCCGTCTTGCTCGCCATCGGCGCTCGTATCGCGCGCCGCGACAGTGCCGCGACCGACGAGCTGTCCGCCGGCAAATCCCAGCTGCGCCGCGATGTATCGCGCGAGCAGATCGGTCTCGATATTTACGCGGCGCCCGATTTTGTAGGTTCCAAAGAGCGTATCTTTAAGCGTGAGAGGGATGATCGTAAGGCGAATGGCGCAGCTTTGCGCTTCGCTCTTTAAATTTACGCCCAAGGGATTTAGATCGCGAACGGAATTTGAGCTGCTAGAATTTTGCCCGCGCGAACCTGCGCCGCTAAAATTTGAACCGAGCGGGCCTTTGCGGTCTTTGTGAGTAAAATTTCCGCCCTCAAGCACTTCATTGATCGTTAGGCTCACGCCGTCGATCGCCACCGAGCCCTTCGGCGCTAGTAGCGGCGCTATATGCAGCGGTGCGCGGATGAAAAAATCGACGCCGCTTGGAAGCTTTGAAATTTTATAAATTTCGCCCACGGCATCGACATGCCCTTGGATCAAATGCCCGTCTATGCGCTCGCCTAGCCGCATCGCAGGCTCTATATGCACAGGGCCGCGCAGGTTTTGCACGGCGATGACGCGTGCCGTCTCGCTCGAAAGCTGCACCGCAAATCCGTCCGCAAAAAGCCGCGTCACGCTCAGGCATGCGCCGTTTACCGCGACGCTATCGCCGAGCGCGGGGCGGTATCTCGCGCGCAGTCGCAGCAAATCACCGCTAAAGCTCGCAACCTGCGCGATCTCTCTGATCAGTCCGTTAAACATTATGAGCCTTTGGAATTTTTATGTGATATTAGCGTAGAATTTTAAAATTTAAAGTTAAGCGAGCTCGGCGAGCGCGAAGCCCGCCGAATGAAGTTTTGAAATTATTTTTTAGAGACGATGAAATCGGCTAGCGCTTCGATCGATTCGTCGTTAAGTGAAGCGACTTGACCCTTCATAACGCCCATCATACCGAATTTTCCCTTGCCCTCGCCCAGAGTGCCGTCTTTGTAACCTTTTAGGCTAGCGATGATATCTTCCTTGCTTAGGGTGTTTAGCGCAGGTACTTTGCCGCCAAGATAAGGCTTCTCGGCGTTGGCTCCGTGACAGGCCACGCATTTTTTATACAATGTAGCGCCGTCTGCGGCAAACGCTGCCGAACTAAACGCCGCCAACGCAGCGCATGCGATTAAAACTTTTCTCATTTTTCATCCTTTACGATTAAGTTGTGGCGCGCATTATAGTTGAAATTCTTAAATTTGCGTTTAAAAATTTGGATTAATTTCTAGCGAGCGTGAGCGCGAAAAACATTTTCCGCAAGCCGCGCGCGGCGGAATTTTAAGAGCCTTGATTAAATTTAAAGCAGGATCGGCAAACGCAGCTCAAAACATAACGCGAGCTACGAGGCGCTGTGTTTATGAAGCAAACCCGCGGCGGTGGAATTTTATTTGATCCGCGAAATTTCGCCTCTTTGCATCTTATAAATTTTATCTGCGGCGCCGAAGTATTTATCATCGTGCGAGATCGCAAAGATCGTGTATCCGCGCGATTTCAGCTCTGGCAAAATCCGCTCGTAAAACTCCGCGCGAAACTGCGGATCGAGATCGGCCGCAAACTCATCGAGCATCAAAAATTTTCGCCCGTCCATCAGCACGCTTACGAGCGCCAAACGCTTGCGTTGCCCGCTAGATAGGCTCGTGGTGCTAAATTTAGCCCCCTTTAGCTCAACTTTATCCTGCAGGTGCGTAAGCGCTAGCCACTCGCGCGCGATGTCCGCATCGCCCGTAGCGTAGTCGAAGAGATAAAAATCGCTGAAAACCGCGCTTATGTTATTGCTGTAGGCGCGCAGATCAGAGGGTTTAAGGGCTACGCCGTCGGCTAAAATTTCGCCCGCTTGCGGCGTATAAAGGCCCGCTAAAATCATAAAAAGCGTCGATTTTCCGCTGCCGTTTTCGCCGATTAAAAACACCGTCTCGCCCGCATTTAGCTGCAAGCTTACCCCTTTTATGCCGAATTTCCCGCCGGGATACGAAAAGCCCACGTCTTTAAGCTCCAAGCTGCGCCACGGCTGCATTTGCGCAAGCTCGAAGCCCTGCACGAACGGGTCTAAATTTAGCTCATTTATCTTTGCGTAGGCAATCTTGGCGCGCAGCACGCTAGGAAGCGAGAATATGAGCATCATCAAAGGCGCGCGCGAAAAAAGCACCGTAAGCGCGATCGTTACGGCGTTTGCAAGCTCCGCTTTGCCGCCGCTGAGCCCAAAATAAAGCACAAAGCCTACGGCGCCTAGCATCATTACGTTCATAAAATTACTCGCAAACGCGCCGTAAACCTCGGCTCGCAGCGAGCTTTGGCGTAAATTTTGCGCGTTGGGCAAAAAGTCGTTTTCGTATAGACTCTTTGCTTTGGCTAGGCTTAGCGACAGCTCCTTATGCCCCTCGATCGCCGCTGCGTAGTTTTTATACAAAACGTCCTCGTTTTGGCGGTACAGATCGTAATTTTGCATGACCTTTTTCATCAAAAAACGGTTGAATACCATCAGTGCGCCGATCCAGACGAATAAAAACGCAAACATCATAGGCGCGATGTATAGCACGTAGATACCGCAAAATAGCACGATCATCGCGCCTTGGATCAGCTCGGAGATGCGCATAAAGCCCTCGGTCAGGCGCGAAATATCGCTGGAAAGGGACGCAAGCAGGTTCGCCTTCGACGCAGCCTCGATGCGCTCGAACTTCGTATCGATGATCTGCTTGATGATCTTGGTGCGCAGATCGAACACAAAGTCGTTTTCCATCTTGCAAAGCATGATGCGGCTTAGCACCGAAAGCAGCAAAAATAGCGCCAAGAGTGCGAAAAATAGCGCGATGATCCTGCCGCCTCTTTCGGCGCCGTCAAGTAGATATTTATTGATAAAGCTTAAAATCAAGATCCCCGAGCCGCTGTAGATCGCGTTTAGCGCGAGCATCGCGAGGATTTGTTTGGTATATTTTTTCATCATTTTGCCTCAACGAAATTTGGCGTAATTGTGGCAAAATTCGCTTGAAAAAATGGTTAAATTTTAAATCCCGTTCTCATTTCGCGAATAAAATTTTACTCGGGCTGCGTAAAATTCCGCCGTAAATATGCATAAAATTTATATGAGCTACGCGAAATTTTATTTCGATCCAGCATCGTTTACCCGGCATGCAAGCCGTCGGCAAATATTACGGCGGCAAAGAGCTTGCAATACTCATAAAAATAGACCTTTAAAAACAAAAATAATGCTTTACGACCATATCCAAAGCCTACGCTAATATTTTAAACAGAGCTAATATTTACAACTCCTCTAGCGGCAGCATAAAAAAGCCGTTTCTCTGGGTATTAGAATTGTAAGTATTTATTATTTTGGATACCTCTTGATATTCGTACGGCGTCATCTCTATGTTTAATATCCCCCGTTGTATCTCTTGCACAAACTCAGTATCATAACCAAAATCTTGGCCCAAATGCCGTAATATAAATTTTACTTCATCAATTACGTCATAGGGATTATTTAGCGCCTTTACGGCTTGTCTATAAAAATCCTTTGCCATATCCGTGCAGTCGTATTTAGTAAATACAGCATTCCACACAAAATCATTGCTAGATTTTGCTTTTATCAAAAAAGAATATTCGTCATACTCCTGCCACGTCTCTTCTTCCGTCATATTGCTCTCCCGCGTTTTAAAATATACGACTAAGTAATAGTGAATTTAAACGCAAGATTTCAATACCTTTGAGTAGAAAGATAGAAAAAGTAGCTTTAGGCTTAGTAAATTTTTGATAAGCTTGTCATTTTCGGAGTCGTTTTCTAGATCAAAGTATAGAATATTAAGTAACATATTGTTTCATATCTAAATTCCGGAAACTCTGGTTGTGTACCGTATAGCTTTGGATATATTAGATAAAGCTTGCCGCACTCATATTTTTTACCGTAAGCATATAATTGATATAAGTCAGTTTGAGAGATCTTGTTCTTTTCTTTTTCCTTGTCGTCTTGTCTGATAATTTTCCATTTTGTATCGACTATAAATTTGCCTTCTAAGACTATATTTGGTTTCAATGCAAAGCCTCTCGGTTCTTCTATAAGATATTTTCCCAAATGCTGTAATATAGTACCCGGAGGCTTTTTCTTTATAAAATTTCCAACATAGCTTTCAAAGAGTGCATTCATATCAAATAGCAAGGCAAAGGCCATATCGCTACCCCTATACGGACTAAACTACTTGTTTTGTAAAAATATCTTGCTCCATAAAAGCGCTTGTTCATAGTGTTTTGTTTGGCGATTTAGTTTTAAGCGGCTAAAGTCCGCGTTTATATCGGAGCTGGATGAAATTTCGTCAAAGATAAATAAATATTCCCTAATAAGCCGTTGGTTTTTGCTTGATTTTGAGCGCTTGTATAAAAACTCGAGTGCGCTTTTTATGAGACGATTTTCGGCCCTATCTATGGAAAACTCTTGATAGCAAACGTAAAATCTCTCTTTATGGACGATATTTTTACGTATTTGCTCCGATATTTTAAGCTTTCCTTTTAAAAATTTTAGGTTATCTTCTAGCTCTACGTAGTCGCTTTTTATGCCTATTTTTATGAGTTTTGATACTTCATCTAGGAACATTGATATAAAATTTCAAGAAGCGGTAAATTTAGGCTTTTTAAATTTGCTATGTTTATATTTTTAAACGGATAATTTTTTAAAGTCTTTAACATTCTCAGTAAAATTTTCTTAGAATTTTCTACCGCTTTCTCGTTGTTGCCATTATCATTATCATGGATTTTAGGAAGTATCTCAAGGGGCTACCGCCGCTTTTTATTTGGATAATACCGACGTAGTTTTGAGCTTGTAAAAAATCGCCCTTTTTGTCCCTGCCGGGCCTTAAAAACCCTATCGTAGCAAAATTTTCTCTAGTAAATGCATCCGGCAGCTTTAAATAAGTCTCGGTCGTCTTCCGAGCGAAATTTTTTAAACTCTGTTAGATATTTAGTTATTACTCCTGAGTTTTGTTGTATTCATAAATTTTTATATATTTTTCTGGTTTTTCGAAGGCCCCAAAATCTATCTCGCACAAAATTTTGTCCGTTTCATATTCTTTGCCGTCCAAAACAAGCAATTTTCCATCTTTTCCTTCTCTTTTATAAACCAATTATCTCCTAGCACAAGCCTTATCTTTTCCCAATCGTTGTAAAAATACTCTTGCAGTAGCGGTAAAATTTTATTTTTAAAGATCAAGGCTAATTCTGATATATTTGCGCCATCTTTTAGCGGCATAAAATAAGCATACTCTATCGTATGGTCTCTGTCGTAAAGATACTCTATGCGTTCATTTATGGTTTCAAACATTTCATCGAGCTTTATACCAGCACCAACCCCATTTTAGTAATCTTAATGTCATCTAAAAGTTCAGGCTAGGACTTCTTCCTTATGATTTTATAGGTTTCACTAAAAGATTAAAAAAATTTTAGTTTCTTTAATTATATATTATTCCATATGATTTTGTTAAATGCTATTACCAATATGCCGACCTCAGAAAAATATATTTAGTCGGACAATCTTTTGTCCTCTTTACTCAGTAAAATACCTTCAAACAAAAACCAAACGAGGAGTCATGTATGAGAAACAAAAGCTTTTATATAGATAACGAGATATACGACCTTGCTACCCTTTGGATACTTCGAGCTATCTTTAGCGCCGGAGGAAAAAGAGAATTTTTAAAACGCAGACCAGATAATATCCTTGAGTATTTAGGCATTCACTCAAGCGAGCCTTCCGAGCAGGATATAAAGATGCTTAGAGCTAGACTTGCCTTCCTTGAAAAGAACAAAATTTCATGCGAACTAAAAGATCTCGAGCATAATATAAATTTACTTCAAGAAAATTTAGGACTAAACGATACGGAAAAAAATATTTTAAGATTTGTTACTATTATGTTTAACTATGAGATCCTCTCGGATGCTTGCGACCTAATAGGAGACTTAAATGATAGACAAGCAGTAAGAGTCATATCGCAGATATTAGATTTAAATTTTAGTGACGTTCAAGACGCTTTCAAAAAAAATAGAGTTTTTGCTAAAACTTCGATAATAAAACTAGACAGCTATTATAAACGCAATCTAAGATCCAAAATTGATGTACTAAATGACGATTTTATTGGCGCAATGTTATTTCAATGCAAAAGTATAGACGAAATCTTCGCAAGCGCAATAAGTCCTTGTAATGATACTCATTTGACCCTCAAAAACTATACTCATATAAAAGAGGATATGCAAATTTTGGTCTCTTTTATAAAAAGCGCCGTCCACAAAAAACAAAAAGGAGTAAATGTGCTTTTATATGGTCAGGCGGGAACAGGCAAAACCGAGCTTAGCAAAGTTTTAGCCCGGAAGCTAAATTTAAAACTTTATGAAGTAGCTTATGAAGATGGGGGCGGATATGCCGACGAGCGCCAAAGACTAAAATCTTACTGCCTTGCGCAAAACGTCCTATCCGCAGGATCAAATTTGCTGATGTATGACGAAGCCGAAGATGTGTTTAGCATAAAAAACGGCGATAAAAGACAATACGGCAAAGCCTTTATAAATAGAGCCCTAGAAGCAAACGAAGTGCCGACTATCTGGATAACCAATGATATTTACAGTATGGACGAAGCCGTGATTAGACGCTTTAATCTAACCATAGAGCTAGGAGTACCAAATGAAAATACGAGAGCAAAAATCATCAAAGAATATAGCGCAAATTTGATAGACAACAAGCTAATCAACAAACTAGCCAAAAATGAGTTTATATCTCCCGCCGTAGTTAGTAACGCAAGCTTAGTCGTTTCAAATTTAAACACAAGAGATAAAAATAAAGCCTTTGAGCGAGTGATAAGCGACACTCTAAAAGCTCAAGGATATGGGGAGATAGAAAAAGATAGGAACAAAGAGAGGTCTAGCGATGATCTACCCAGCAGCTATGATCCGAATTTCATAAACTCAAGCTGCGATCTGAACGAACTAATGCGGGGCATAAAAGAGAGCAAAAGCGCTAGAATTTGCCTTTACGGAGTTCCGGGAACCGGGAAGAGCGCCTATGCTAAATTTATCGCCAAAAGTCTAAGAAAGCCAATAATCATCAAAAAAGGAAGCGATCTTTTATCTATGTGGGTTGGAGGAACCGAGCAAAACATAGCCAAAGCCTTTAAAGAAGCTAAGAGTAAAAAAGCAATGCTTGTATTTGACGAAGTAGATAGCTTTTTGCAAGATAGAAGCATGGCTGCAAGAAGCTGGGAGATAACTCAAGTAAATGAAATGCTAGTGCAGATGGAGGACTTTGACGGGATATTTATAGCTACTACGAATTTACTAGATAACCTTGACAAGGCAAGTCTTAGAAGATTTGACCTAAAGCTAGAGTTTGGGTATCTGCTACCAAATCAAGCTCTAAATTTATTTAAAAAAGAGTGCGCCTTGCTAAAAGTCAAATTTGATGAAAATGCAGCTAAAAAAGTTTCAAATTTAGGCTTGCTAGCCCCGGGAGATTTTGCTAGCGTGAGAAGACAAGCCAAATTTAGACCTATAAAAAACGGAGATGATTTTTATGAGAGATTGGGGCAAGAAGTAGCGCTAAAGAACGAGGGAAAAAATACCAGAATAGGGTTTTAGAGATCGTTCTTAACTAGATATTTTGTCGGATGTCCCGACAAAATATCATTTTATGAGTATTTCAATAAAGTCCAATCAGAAGAACTTCATTCTAATAAAATTATAGTTTTTTGAGAGTCTTAATAAAAACTATAATTTTATTTTTTCGACATTCATGTCGCCGTCTATACTTTGATATCATATGTATTTATTTCTAGCCTATCACAAATAGAATTTATTTTAAAGGCTCTAAATATTCAATATTAGCATATTATTGACTCCAAAATAATTCTTTTTCTTCCGATCCCCAATTCATAAAAATTTCCCCAATATAATCCCATAGTTATCTGTTTTACCATAAACGTCCATTATGTATTACTGCAGCTTTGGATATATGGTAAAATGGCGATTATATTAAAGTCATCCGCAAAATTTAAGGAATTTGCGAGCATTTAGTTTGAATGTAGTTTTTGCATGTAGTCGGCTAATTTTTTAACATAGTACACTCCTTTTAGAGTGCGTACACCGCTAAATCCCAAAACATTTAAAGACATATTTGAAACAAATAAATTTTTTATATCAAACTCCTCTTTTGATCCAAGAGCAAATTCGCAAAAGGTTTCGCTAACGCCTATTTCATCGAGCTTGACTACGAAAGTTTGATCGGCATTTTTATATTTTAAAAAATCGGTTGGGAAAAACACGTCATAACAAAAGTTATTCGACTCGTGATCGTAGAAATGCATAGAGTCTTTTTGTATACTATTTCCATAAATACCAACGAAAATATTATAAGTATATATCCTTTTGTATTTCTATTTTCACCTTCGCCTAAAATATCGTCTAAGATAGGCAATAGCAGCATATTTTCCTGAGTAAAATTTAACTTTTCTAGCGGATCACTACTTTATTCTAACTCTTTAAAATTTATCTTTTGCGATCTGGCTTCCTTGATCACTATCGCATATATTTTTGCAGTTTTTATTCATATTTTCACGTATTTTTTCATGTCGCATTCTTGAATGAATTTGCGGTATATTATAGCCGATGAAACTGGACATTTTGTGTTTGTATTTTTTGGTATAATGATAAAAATTTTTAATGAAGGAGAAAAGATGGCATCGTATAATGATAAGCGAATAGATAGCTTGGCAACTAGAATTCAGTTATTTCTATTTTGGAAATCATTTGATAAAGAAGTCATTAAGACAAAGGATATAGAAAAATACATTGGTGAAATCGAAAAATTTGAAATCACTAACGATTTGGCAAATTTATATAGTAATACCTACTATCAAACCAAACTTAAAGAGGGAAGGAAGATATCATTTAACGGCAAAAATGCCTGTGTAGATAATATTTGTAAAAATATACTATCAAAAACTAGAATAAAAGAGCTACTAAGAAATGAACTAAAGCCATTAAAAGATAAGTATGAGAAAAAATTTAAAAAGATTTTTCCTGAAGAAGAATTTAAAAATATGATAAAATACAAAACAACTTGCTCATATTGCGGCATCAGTCTAATTCAAATCGAAGAGCTTGGCAAAAGCGGTAAGCTAAATAATAAAAGAAGCGATACGCGCGGATATACGCTAGAGATAGATAGAATGCTGCCAAATTTGGAGTATAGCAAAAAGAATTGTTGCATGGCCTGCTACTGGTGTAATAATGCAAAAACAGATGAGTTTTCACCAAAGGAATTTAAACCTATTGCTGAAGGCATTAGAAAAGCTTGGAATGAAAGACTGGAGGCTATTGGGCATAGCAAAGAAGAAATACAAGACGCGCCAGACCCAAAAATTTGGAAAACTAACTTTGATACAAACATGGAGCTAGATATAGAGAAATAATTAAGGCGGTAACTCTACTGCCCAAATTTCTCTGCCGTTATGCAGTGTAGAGCACCGCCAAGCTCTATGATCTCGCTTAAATTTATCGTCTCTACTTTATAGCCATTATAAAATTTCTTTATCTGTTCCACCGCAACATCGTCATCATCTATCCCATATATCGGAACTACTAAAAGGCCGTTTATTTTAAGAAAATTTATGTAAGCACCCCAATCTCTCTTTTTACTAAAAAACCCTTCATCATACCTCAAAAATTTCACACCCAAACCGCACTTTTTTAGAGCCATTACGAGCTTGTCATTAAAGCTTTTGCTCTCATTTGAAAAGTCATTTACTAGCACACTGTTTTCATCTATCCACTTCATCATACCATCGCTGTGCCCTAGCATATTGTATGGCTGCCTTGGTATTATGATAAGCTCGTTTAACGCGCATTTTTGCTTTATGGTCCCCACTATCTCAGCTTTTGTTTTCAGCAGATTTTCTCTAAAAATTTTATCAGTCATGATGGCTTTGCCTCCAAGCCTCACGAAATTTCCGCCGTCTATGACTAAATTTATGTGATCATTTAGCGGCTGTATTTTTGTCCTTAGATGGCTATACTTATCGTCTTTTAGATAGTCTGGATCGTAGTCGTAAGATACTAAGCGTCCGTCATCAAGCAAAAACGGCATAAAATCCCTCATCCAAATGTCTTTTGTCTCTAAGAATTCATAATCCACCCCATGATGATCAAATATCTGGCACAAGCTAGCAGCTGTTTTGGCGTGATACTTTGCTAAAAGGGCGGGAAGTAGGATCGTTAGCTTTGGTGATTTTTCCACTTTAAATCCTTTTTATTGTTTTTACCAAATTCTACTGACATATAAGGACAATCTTTTGTCCTATTTTTTAGCTATAATTTCACATATCATAAAAATTGTATCGACGCCAAAACCTAAAAAAGGCAGTCGATGATTTGCGAACAAAGAAAGGAGTCAACGCCAAATAGCGATAGAAGACTCTTTCAAGGGCATTAGATCGTGCAAGGGAGAAGAAATTTTACTAGCGCTCTTATAAATTTGCAAAGAGCAATAGCCTAGGCGAGTTTATACCAAATGGGGATTTTGACTAGTCACACAGCTTAAAAACGCCTATTTTATCTCTCTGCAAATACCTTGGACTTGTGATATAGAAGGTGAGCTTAATGATGCGAAAATCCGTTATGATAAGCAGCTAGAATCTAGAGGCTCATATATCTTCTATATGAATACGAATTTTAAGCGATTTAACTAGCCTATTTTTGCTCTTGCTATAGTGCAGAGCTTGAAGTAACTGTTTTAGATAAGCTATGTTTTAAGATTTGGACGAGCAGCTAAACATAATCTCGCAAATCGTTAAAAACTACTATCAAAAGACAGAATTGCTACTTGTTTTAGTGAGGTAATGGAGGTTTTACTACGCCTTTAGACAAAATTTATACTCTTGATGCGAATGGAAACCTTATCAAAAAAGATATTTCAAAACAGCAGTAGCGTTAAAAATTTGAATAAAAGGATATAACATGAATTTATCAGGATACTACGAGCGGATTCATAAATGTTGCAAATATTGCAGGATTTTTTATGCAGACTACATCATCGATGATGGTTTGCTATTGATAAATTTGGCAAAAAACTTAAGCCAAGACGAGCTCGACTGGCTTTTGCAAAATCACACAGAGCTTTGCTTGAGAGCAAATCATCATCTTTTTGAGTATGACGATTTAGCTAGAGCTGTATTTTTTAAAAGCAAAAATAAAGGTTTAGCAATCAAAATTTATAAAATAGCGCAAAATCTTTGTAAAAGCGGCATGGATTACTCGTTCTTGGCAATTGCCATATATAAAACTTTAAAGGCTAAAAAGTGGTGCAAAATTCTTCTAAAAATGGCCCAAAGCAACATAAAAGACGGGCTTTGCTATGTAAATATGCTAAATTTCATAGAAACAAAAACTCTAAACGGACCTAAGGCTGAAAATTTTTTGCAAATCGCCCTAACCACAACCGATTTTAAGGCAAATTTTTATCTCACCATGGCGCTAGAGTTAAAACAAATAGGCGGCCATGACGTATTTGCGTATAAATTTTATAAAAAGTGTATAGAAAAGGAGAAAAACGACTACCATCTAAGCTATGCCCGTCTCTTTATAAAAGATAAAAACGAGCTAAAAGTGCTCGGCATAAAACCAAAACAAAAAGAACCAAAAGAGGCCCAAGCCCCCAAGGCCCATAAAAGCAAGGGCGAATATCTAAGCGAGCTAAGAGATACGAACGACTTTTATAAATTCTACGATATTTTGGGCGACATGGCGAAAGAATTCGGCAAGCAAGGATGGATTTTAGAGCTTTATAGAGACGGCGAAATTTATGCCAAAACTGCATCTGATTACGCTTATGCGGCAAGTAGCGTTATGGATGATTTTAAAGATAAAATTTACGCCAAAGAGCTTTTAGCTAAAGCCGTAGAGCTCTTGCCTGACCCACAAGAAACGTTTTTTGTGCTTGATATTTTAAACGAATTCGGCGACAAGGCTCTTTTAGCTACGGCTTGCGATAAGCTGCTAAACGAGCCTGATCCAGACTATATGAAAATCGCTAGCTACCTAAAACGCATAAATACAAATTTGGCAAAAGAGTGCGCCGTAAAAGCCGTAAAAAACGCCAAAACTAGAATGGAAATTTTATATGCGGCTACCGATATTTTAGAGATTTTTAAAGATAAGGGGTGGGCGATAGGGATAGTTAAAAATGGTATAATTGACGCGCAATAAATAAGATTTAAGGAGGTGCTATGGAAAAATTTTATGAAAGAAATTTCTATGTTTATGAAAACAATAAATCAGAGGCGAGAGATTTTTTGGAAGAAGTGGTTAAAAATTTTATAAAAGAGAATTTTAAAATAAATGAAGTATGGAACGACTATCCGTTTTTGACCAATGAAAAACAGTCTTTTTCGGCTCTTGCGCCGGCTATTCATAAGCTCACCGGAGTTGTTTGGCTAGAACAGCCATTTAAGAGAGTAAATAAAAGAGCTAGACAAGAAACAGGCAATGACGAAACGCAAAGATTTATAGATCTTGCGACGATGTACGGCGATAATAATGCAATGTATCTTTTTGAAGTTAAGCACGGCTGGCATAATTTTTATAGTAATAATTTTAGCCGAGATGGCCGTATAGTTTGGCTCAAGGCAATAGATCAAATATCGCACTTGACATTTCAAAATTTATCGGTTTACGAGCGGAAAAATACAGTGTTTTACAAGATAGCCTTTATGCTTGTTCCGTCATATTTGACTTATGATAAAAGCAAGAAATGCCAGAATGATAAATTTCCTAGCGCAAGCGAAAATGCGCAAAGATTGTTTGAAAAACTAAAATTTGCAAAAAGTCAAATGCCAAATTTTGTCATGAGTTATAAGCTTGATATGAGTAGGCATTTTGATAGATATGAACAAATTTTTCCATTTTTAAATTTTATTATTAGAGTTGAAAAATTTGGAAAGAATATGAAAAATAATGAATAATGCAGCAAAAATGAAAATATTTGAGGCATTGGACTATTTATGGAAATTAACAATTTTATATCGTTAGTAAAGACGGGATAGCGTGCCTATAATGAGATTAACAATATTTTGTCAAAATTATAAAATACTAATAAAGGCAAAAAATGAGTAGTAAATTTCTATCTAAATCCCTATACATCCGCGGCCTTCAATGTGAAAAGAGCTTGTGGCTAAAAAAGAAAAAGCCCGAAGTCTTGCAAGCACCAGATGATGGCGCGCAGGTTGTGTTTGACACCGGCACATCGGTAGGCGAGCTAGCCTGTGAGCTATTTAGCGGTGGTGAGAGGATAGAGTACACTGGCGACTTTAGCTCGCAAATGGCAAAAACTAAAGAGCTTATCGAGCACGGCGTAAAGGTGATCTACGAGGCCACTTTTTGCTTTGATGGCATCCTTGTGATGGTTGATATCCTTCGTATCGGCGAGGATGGGCTTATTATCAACGAAGTAAAGAGCTCAACCTCGGTAAAAGACGTCTATATCGATGATGCAAGCATCCAGTATTACGTCATTAGCTCGCTTGGCTACAAGGTGAGCACTGTAAATATCATCCACATCGATAGCACCTACACAAGAGGCGAAATGCTAGAACTTGAAAAGCTATTTTGCGTGCAGGACGTAACCGAGCAAGTGAAGCAAAAGCAGCGAGATATACCTCAAATTTTAAATAAATTCGAAGAAATTCTGAGCAAAAATACTGAGCCAGATATTGATATCGGCACCCACTGTTCAAATCCCTATCTTTGCGACGCTATAAAATACTGCTGGCACAAGCAGCGGGCTATTCCCGAATACAGCATATTTGACATATCCCACCTAAGAAGCGAGAAGAAATTTGAGCTTTATAAAAATGGCGTGGTAAAATTTAGCGACATCAAAGATTTAGGCAAATTTAACGCCTCTCAGCAGATCCAAATCCGCTCCGAGCTCTCTCAAGAGCAGATCATAGATAAAGAGGCTATTAAAGAATTCCTAGGCACGCTTAGCTATCCGCTCTACCACCTTGACTTTGAGACATTTCAGCAGGCTGTGCCGCAGTTTATGGGGCTTAGTCCATATGAGCAGATACCTTTTCAGTTTTCTATCCATAAAGATGACGGCAAGGGAAATTTAGAGCATTTTGAGTTCTTGGCCGAGGTCGGAGCCGATCCTAGATACGAGCTGGCGCTAAATTTGATCAAATTTATCCCGCAGGATGCCTGTGTGCTAGCCTATAATATGAGCTTTGAAAAAGGAGTGATAAGACGTCTGGCCGAAATTTATCCGCAAATCTCAAACGAGCTTATGGCTATCCAGGGCAACATAAAAGACCTGATGGCGCCATTTGCTAGTAAAAGCTACTACCACCCAAAAATGCAAGGAAGCTACTCGATAAAGTACGTCTTGCCGGCGCTAGTGCCTGAATTTGAATCGGCATACAAGAATCTAAATTTGATCCATCACGGAGGCGAAGCTATGCAGGCATATGCCGCTATGGCCTGTATGAATAAAACGCAGCGCGAAGCCTATAAAAAGGCTCTTTTAGAATACTGCAAGCTAGACACTCTAGCGATGGTCAAGGTTTTAGAAAAACTGCGTGAAGCGGCAAAATAGATAAAAAAGCGTCTGGTTTGCCGGCTATAATGCCTATAGGTATTTAAAACTATAGGGGGCAACATGGATACCGATAAATTTGAGCCAGTGCATGACACAATACTCCGCGCAAAAGAGATCGTCGCAAACGCACAGGCCGTCATAATAACCGCATGAGCAGGCATAGGCGTAGATAGTGGGTTGCCTGATTTTAGGGGCAATCTTGGCTTTTGGAAAGTCTATCCGCCTTTAAAGGATAAAAATTTAAGCTTTACCGAGATAGCAAATCCGCAGTGGTTTTTTAGCGGCGAAATCTGATTTACGAAGTGAAATTGGCGTCCGTTTTTAACTCGCTTTTTATCAAATTTACCGCTTTAACGATGGCTAAAAGCGAGATATCGTCGCTTGAGCTTAACTCTAGTTTAGCGATTTTACGGATGTCATCAGTACCCCAAGACCGCTTTAAATTTAGCGTGAAGCTTGCTTAACCTGCAATGAACGTCAAATTTAATCATCCTTTTCTCCTTTTGGTTAAATTTGATAAAATTATATATTCTAAAACGGATAAAACCATGTCCAAATATGCGCCAAAAAAGGAAACGAGATGAAAATTTTGCACGCAAGCGATTTGCACTTTGATAAGGCTAAATTCGATCAAATTCTAAACCTTGAATTTGACGTTTGTTGCATAAGCGGCGATCTGATAGACGCGAGCCAAAAAGATATCGTAGGACAAAAGGCGTGGGTTAGGCAGTGGCTTGAAGATTTTAAAGGGCAAATCTTTGTATGTAGCGGCAACCACGACGTAGACGGCTCGGATGAGGGCACATGGATGAGAGCGCCAAACGTTTACGCAGACGGCGATATAAAGACGTTTAAGGGGATAAAATTCGGCTGCGTTCCTTATCTTTGTACTGATATTTTGGACTTTGCGGAGTGCGACTTGCTACTTACGCACACCCCACCTGCTCATACGCAAACATCTGTAGAGCACGGTAGGGATTTTGGCGATAAGGAGCTTTATAGGGCGCTAAAGCGCGGCCTCATGAAGGCAAAAATCATCCTTTGCGGACATGTACATGATCCGCTATCAGGAGTCGATAAAATCGGCAACTGTACGATATACAACTCGAGCCTCGGGCTTAACATTTTGGAAATTTAACCGCCGAGCGGCAACCAAATTTGTCAAATCTGGACTGCAAAATGTCCTAAAATGCAAGTAAAATCATCCAAAAAAGGAGCCAAGATGGATGAGATTTTACTACCGCCCGAGATCGAAAATAAAATCAAGCCTTAGATGTCAAGGGCGATTGAAAAATTCGGTATGGCAGACGCTTTTTTCAAAGACACGATAGCATCTTGCAAAAAAGCAATTCGCAACCAAGGTAAAAGTATGGACGCAGCGAAACCCCCAATCATTGTTTATCTAAAATTTAATAAGCATTTCGCTATAATGTAAAAATTTAAAAGGAAAAGCATGGGAGCAAATATTGTAAATATATCTAAGATACTCGAAAAAGAGCTAAAAATTCCGAACTATCAGCGTCCGTATACTTGGAGTATCAAATCGGCTCTTGAGCTTTTTAACGATATTTTCAAAGAATATGAAAGCAAGAAAAAAGAGTATCGCATAGGCTCGGCTATATTTCATCATGATGGCGAGGCTTATAATATCGTCGATGGACAGCAGCGACTCACTACGCTTACTATACTGTTAAATTTGCTAGGCGAAAAAGGGAAACTACCTTTATTGCAATGCAAATTTAAAAGACTTTCTTTTAATAGCATTGTAAACAATAGTAAAATTTTACAGCAAAAAGTAGAATGTCTAACTGACGCAAAAGAAAATTTTAAAAATTTTATTCTAAAAAATTGCACTATGGTTGAAATCGTTGTGGATAATCAAGAAGATGCTTTTAACTACTTTGACTCCCAAAATACAAGAGGCAAAGCACTAGAAGCCCACGATCTACTAAAAGCATATCACCTAAGACATATGATAGATATAGCTGAAGATCAAAAGGTGCGAGTAGTATCTGTCTGGGAGGATGAAAAAAGTGATAAGATAAGAGAAATTTTTAGTGATTTTTTGTTTCCTATCATCAGATGGCAGCGCAGAGAGGGCGGACTATACTACTCTAAAGATTACATAGACATTTTCAAAGGCATAGACCATACCTCACTATATAATGTGACTAAATATAACAAAGCAGCGATAAATTTTTTAGAAAAAATCGATGATTTTGCTCATTTTTTTAACTCCCAAAAGTGCAGTAAATTTTTACTCGCACAAGATATGTTAAGTGGAGAGTACTTTTTTAGCTATACGGCTCATTATCTGAACCTTTGTCGTAAAATAGACAAATTTATAGAAGAAAAATACAATGAAGACACTATGCCTAGAAAAAAGAGGGGTGATCAATATATAGTAAGACTTTTTAAATGTCTTATAATGACTTTTGTGGATAGGTTTGGCTTTAATGAACTTAGTGAAAATATCGGCAGATTTTTTTATAGATATGTATATACTTTGCGTTTAGCAAAAGAGGCGGTATATCTAGAAAGTATCAACAAATACGCACTCGGATATCAAGATAAAAATAATGGATTAAATTTGTTTGAAAAAATATCCCACATGAGGTCGCCTGATGAAATTTACAGTATAGGGCTTGATGATATAGAAGTAAAAATAAATGGATACGACTATATAAAAAATGAATTGGAAATTTTAAAATGAATGCAAAAAATAATTTAGAATTTAATGTAGAAAATATTTTTAAATACAAATATCTTATACCAATATACCAACGAAACTACGCCTGGGGCAAAGATGAAATAGAGGCACTTTTAGAGGATATTAAGGGTAGCAAAGAAGGATATTTTATAGGAAGCCTAGTCGTGAGAGAAAAGGGCGAGTTTTTTGAGGTCATAGACGGGCAACAGCGACTTACTACTTTATTTTTGATATTAAAGCATCTTGGTGTAAATATAACCGGGGGGCTTCAATTTGAAGCCAGACAAAAATCAAATGAAACTCTATCAAAAATTCACAAAGATGATGACAATTTGGTTGATTTACCCTCTGCCGAGATAGCAAATGGTTTTAAATTTATAAAAGAATATTTGGAAAAAAATAAAGATTTTAATAAAAGTAAAATTTTAAATGCTCAAATTTTACGTGTTCCGGTTCCAGACGATACTGATCTAAACCATTTTTTTGAGATAATGAATACAAGAGGCGAACAGCTAGAAGTTCATCAGATCGTAAAAGCGAACATTTTAAAGGCGCTAGACAAAAAAGATCAAAAAATCGCTGCTTTTGTATGGGATGCCTGCGCTAATATGGATAGATATGTGCAAATGAACTTTGAAAAAGGTTTAAGAGCTAAAATTTTTGGCGACAATTGGGATAAGCTTTGCGATGAAGAAAGGCTTTTTGAAATCTCCCTAGAAAACAATAGCAAAGACTCAAAAGAAGCTGACGGCAATAGTGAAGAGAGATCTTTACGACAAATTTTACAAGATGGAAATTATACTTCAGAAAAAATAACGCAAGATGAAGATGAAAATATAAGGTTTTCATCCATTATAAATTTTCCGAATTTTCTTTTACAAGTAAATGCAGCCATAAGTGGCGATATAAAATCTGAAAAGAGCATAAACGAACTGCTCTATGATAAAAATTTGATCTGTAATTTAAAAAAACACTACGAGGGTGACGAAAAAACCCAAAAGGCTAAAAAATTTATCTACAATATTTTAAAATTTAGATTATTATTTGACAAATTTATCATAAAAACAGATGGCAACGATAAAAAAGACGGCGAAAAATGGTCGCTAAAGATGATAGCAAAAAAAGATGACAATAGTAAGTTTTTTTATAAAAATACATTTGATGATGCTAGTCGCAAGCTTATTCTCTTGCAATCTTGCTTGCGCATTACATATACTTCTCCACGTACGATGGAGTGGATATTTACGCTGCTTAAACAGCTCGATGAAAACAAAACATCAGATGACATGCAAGAAATTTTAGAGAAGTATGCAGGGGGGAAAGTTAAAGATGCGCTAAAACAAAGCACCTCTTACCCTACGTGTGAGAGGATTATTCTCACTTACCTTGATTATATATTGTATAGAGAGTGCGTGATTAGTGCTCAAGATAGCAAAATCAAGCAAAAATTACAAAATGCCTTTAAAGCAATCGGCAGTGTAAATTTAAAAAATTTGCAAGAGTGGGAATTTAAATTTAGAAACTCCATCGAGCATTTTTATCCGCAAAATCCTTCCAAAGATAGCATAGAGCGCATGGATGATGAAACATTAAACTCTTTTGGCAATCTAGCACTCGTTACAACTTCTGGCAACTCTCAATTTTCTAATCTCGCCCCATCTGCAAAGCTAACCATGCGTCCAAATATAATAACTCAAAGCCTAAAATTGATACTTATGTCGGAGTATATAAAAGGCAACAGCCTAGATGAGTATAGAGAAGCAATTAAAAGGCATGGCGAAAAGATGCTAGATATTTTGTTATCCGACATAAAGCCTGTTGATACAAAATAAAAAATTATTTTTACCCTACCTGCTTTGAAGTAGGGTAAATTTGACGTATTTTATATACCAGCCTACCCTATCTCCCCAAAATATTCCCCTATCTCATCCTTTACCACATCGGCTAGCTCCTTTGGCTCAAGAACCTTGATAAAGGGGATGTAGTAGTAGATTAACGGTTTGATCTCCATAATATTAGTGTATTCTATATCTATGATGACCGAGCCGTCAGGGTCTTGACCATATATACTTTGCTTAGCATGTGGTTTTCTCTCGAAATACTTCTTTATCTGGGGAGCTAAAAGCAGCCTGGCCGTCTTTGGCTTATCCAGAGTCGCCCATGCAGAGTTTATATTTTTTAGCCTACCTTCTATTTTTGTTTCTATCTCAAATTTATCATCAAGCACCTTGATATTTGCGATGCTTTTTAGGTGAAATTTCTTAAACGCATCGTTCTTGCCGACATCCAAAAACAGCAAATACCAAAACCCATCAAACATCGCTAATTTTAGGGCTTTTATCTTAAATTTAAAGCCGTTATACTCGCACTCTACCAGCCTTTTTTCTTTGATGGCGTTTTCAAGTAGCTCAAAATTTGCAAAGTCTTTTTCATCTAGCTTCTCGTTGTTTATATTAGTTAATATGGGGTGGTTTAACTGGCTGGTGATCTGCTCTAGCAGGACGTGGGCCTTTGAGTAGAAATTTGTGCCCATGGTTTTTGAGATATTGTCGAGGATATTTATGATAGTGCGTTCTTCTTGATCTAGGTTGTCTTTGGCCTCAGTTTTATCCATGCTCCACATCCTGCCTTTTTTTATGGCTCCGTTTTTGGCTAGCACGTCGTAAAGATCTCTTTGTATGGTTTTGGTGCAAACGCCGAGTTTTTCTGAAAGTTCTGATATAGAGTAAGGCTTGTTGCTGATAAGGACGGCTATATCGTTTATGCGTTCGTATTTGCTGGTGCTAGTTTCGGGAGTGATTTTTTGAGGTTTTTGCATGGAGGCTCCTTTGGAAGTATTATATCAATATAAGACTTATAGTTGTCTAGTTTAAATTATTTTTAATATAAAATGTTAGTTTTATTTATGGTCTTTTTATCTCTTAGCTTCCTCTATAACACAGGAGATGTCATATATAATTTGCTATTTCTGCTAAAAGTGTGTACTAGGGGGAGTGCTTGATGATAAATTTAGCTTTATGGGATAGTATAATTTAAGTAAAGCAATAATACTATTTTCAAAATTTCCTGAAATGTATTTTTAAAAAGTATTTTGAGGTAATTATGTATTTAAAATAATCTAAGCCATTAAAAAGTTGATGCCATAAAGATATCTTTCCTGGTAAACCGCTTGCCTACATAATTAAATTTTCTTCCGACAGATCTTTTAGATGCTTAAGGCTTTTGTGATAAAATTTTAAGGAGTAGCTTAATGTCTTCTCTTGATTTCTTACGGTGCCATATCGTTCTTAAAAATATAAGCACAAATGGGTAGAATGCGAGTCGAAAGATGGGTTTTTCTAAGACAATAGCTCACGGGTTTGTGATACACCGCTTGGCTAGATCATTCAAGCCAGAAGCTGCAGGCGCCCGTCTGTTCTTTCATTATCCCATTGTATAACACTATTATGTTTAAACTCATCAATTGGGTTAAACCTATTTTTATTATTTGTAAAAATCCAATATTTCACCATAACTTCCTTTCTTATATTTTACAGCCTAAAAGGTGCCGTATTTATAAATGCCCTACTCGCACTCTGCCTAAATTTACATAAAATCCTTACAACCTTATATAGTTATAAAAATTTCTAATTATTTTTGGATGTTTTAACTTTTTTAGAGCACTTGATTCTATTTGACGGATTCTCTCGCGACTAACCCCGCCAAGAACGGTACCAATCTCCTCAAGCGTATATTCTCCACCGCTTCTTATATTTGAATCAAAGGCTGCATTTTTGAGATTTAAAATACTTAAAATCCTTGATAGATCACTATTTATATGCTTTAGTACAAATTTTTGACTTTGACCTAAATTTGGCTCATTTAACAGGCTTTTTACCTTGAGTTTTAGCCGATTTGCTTCATCTAAAAGATTTAAAATTTTAATCTGCATTTTCTTCCTTATATATAAATTTTAATTTGATTTTTCAAGCCCTTGTACAATAAGTATCCTTATCGCTAGCCTTGGTATATTGCTCTACAATCACGTCTATGACTTTTGCAAAGGCCATCTTATTTTAAAACTCATCTCGTAGCTTTAAACATCCTTCCAATGTTATCATTTTTACTCCTTTTTGCCATTTTTAAGTTGTATCACTTATTTTACCGCAAAATTTAGCTTTAATTCAAGTGGGAGTATGATTTTGAGATATTACTTTAACTTTCCACCATAAATTTTAAAATGTTTTTGCCAAATCTACTGCAATTTACTATTTCCGCTCTCGCTTTTTATAGTTATCATTTTATTTTGCCTTTGACATCAAAATTTTGCTTTATATAAATGTGCAAAATATCGATCGCGGCGGGCGTTACGCCGCTGATCTCGCTCGCGGCAAAAAGCGTCGGCGGCGCGAAGCGGTTTAGCTTCTGCACGATCTCGTTGCTAAGCCCTCCGATCTTGCTAAAATCGATCTGCGGCGGGATCGCGACGCCGAGCAGCCCCTTCATCCTCTCGACCTCGGCGCGCTGCATCGCGATGTAGAAATGATACTTGCACTGCGTTAAAATTTCATCCAAAACCTCATCGCTAAAGCCCTCAAAATGCGGCGCCAGAGCAAGCAATCCCGCCTTTGAAAAGCCGCTTTTGGCTACGATTTTTTGCAAGCTACAGCTTTGCGAAATGGGCTCTGCGCCGATACTTTGCAGCAGGCTAAGCGTCTGTTTTGAAGGAGTAATCTGCGTTTTTAGCAAAAATTCCATTCCGCTTTCCACATCGAGCTTAAATTTGCTCGCCCGCTCGTAGCTCGCCTCGTCTAAAAGACCGATCTCGCGGCCGTATTCGCTTAGGCGCAGCACGGCGTTGCCCTCGCGCAGCAACAGGCGAAATTCCGCGCGCGAAGTAAACATTCGGTAGGGCTCGTTCGTGCCCTTGGTAACGAGATCGTCGATCAAAACGCCGATATACGCCTCATCCCTGCGCAAAATCAAAGGCTGCCGCCCGCGCAAATCAAGCACGGCGTTGATGCCCGCCATCAGCCCCTGCGCCGCGGCCTCCTCGTAGCCGGTGGTGCCGTTGATCTGACCTGCCAAAAACAGCCCGCGGATCTTTTTGGTCTCGAGGCTGTGTTTAAGCTCGGTAGGATCGATAAAATCGTACTCGATCGCATAGCCCGGGCGGACGATTTTTGCATTTTCAAAGCCTCTGATCGTGCGCAAAAATGCAATCTGCACATCGTAAGGAAGGCTCGTAGAGAGGCCGTTTACGTAATACTCCGTGGCCTCGCGCGTCTGCGGCTCGACGAAGACGTGGTGGCGGTCGCGATTTGGGAATTCGTAAATTTTAGTCTCGATGCTCGGGCAGTAGCGCGGGCCGGTGCTTGAAATTTGCCCAGTAAACATCGGCGCGCGGGCGAAATTTTCGCGAATGATCCCGTGCGTGCGCTCGTTCGTATAAGCGATGAAGCAAGCAAGCTGCTTCGGCGCAAAATTTTTACTGCGAAAGCTGAAAGCGCGCGGGTCCGCGTCGCCGTCTTGGCGCTCAAGCACGCTAAAATCGATCGTCTTAGCATCGATCCTTGGGCAGGTGCCCGTCTTTAGCCGCCCCATTTGCAGCCCCAAGCTTCGTAGCGATTCGGCTAGCTCGACGCTCGCCAGCTCGCCCACGCGCCCCGCTTGCAGCTTGTTCTCGCCCACGTGAATTAGCCCGTTTAAAAAGGTACCGGCGGTGATTATCAGATGCTTTGTTTCATAAACATTGCCAAGATGGGTCTTAACGCCGCAAACGCGCTGCTCGCCATCCTGCTCGCAGGTTAAAATTTCGCTCGCGATCTCCTGGCTTATGTCCAGCCCCTGCGTGTTTAGCAGCAAATTTCGCATATAGATGCGGTATTCGTCCATATCGATCTGAGCGCGCGAGCCGCGCACGGCGGGGCCCTTGCTCTCGTTTAAAATTCTAAACTGCAGCCCGCACGCATCCGCCGCAAGCCCCATCTGGCCGCCCAGTGCGTCGATCTCCTTTACCAGATGCCCCTTTGCAAGGCCGCCTATTGCGGGGTTACAGCTCGCAGCGCCGATCTGCTCGGCTAAGATCGTAATCAGCAGCGTCTTTGCGCCCATTTTTGCGGCGGCTAAGCTTGCCTCGATACCCGCGTGCCCGCCGCCCACAACGATAACGTCGTATTTCATTTTTTACCTTTAAATTTAAAGTCGCAATTTTAGCCAAAATAAAATTTTAAAACGATAAATCGCGCGCAAATGTCGCGGATGAGCCGTCCGTAAAAGCTTCGGCGCAAAATCGGCGAGCAAGGGCGTAAAATTCCGCGTAAATTTTTAACGCAAAATTCCTGCGCCAAAATTTCACGCGTGAGCTTTGCTTTAAATTTAGCGTTGTATAATTACGCATTTTTATCAAAAAGGATGAATGCTGATAGATAAGGCTTATGTTTGCGCGCTGAAAGATCGCGTGATAGGCGGCTGCGAGATTGCAAAGCAGCAGGCGCTAGAGCTGGCGCGATGCGAGGATTTGGGCGCGCTTTTTGCGGCGGCGGATGAGATCAGGCGCGAGTTTTGCGGCGATAAATTTAATCTTTGCACGATCATAAACGTAAAATCGGGGCGCTGTAGCGAGGACTGCAAATACTGCGCGCAATCGGCGCATTTTGACACGGGTTGCGAGACTTACGGAATTTTGGGCGAACAGCAGGTGCTAAGCGCCGCACTTGCGAACGAAGCCGAGCAGACGCACCGCTTCTCGCTCGTCGCCAGCGGGCGCGGAATTTCTCAAAAAAGTTCCGATCTGAGAGCATACTGCGCGATCTATGAGCGGCTGCGAAGTAAGACGCGGCTACATCTGTGCGCCTCGCTGGGGATCGCCTCAAAGCCCGCGCTGGCGCTGCTTAAAGCGAGCGGCGTGCAGACCTATCATCACAATCTCGAGACTTCGCGTAAATTTTATCCGCAGATCTGCACGACGCACAGCTACGACGATCGCATCCAAACGATACAAAACTGCCGCGCCGTGGGGCTTGACGTATGTAGCGGCGGGATTTTCGGGCTGGGCGAAAATATGGAAGATCGCATCGATATGGCGCTACAGCTGCGAGAGCTGGGCGTTAGCTCCGTACCGATCAATATCCTGACCCCGATCAAGGGCACTCCGCTGCAAGACGCCGCGCCGCTAGCGCACGATGAAATTTTAAAATCGATCGCGATCTACCGCTTCATCTTGCCGCGCGCGTATCTGCGCTTTGCAGGCGGCAGGCGAAATTTGGGCGAGCACGTGCGCACGGCGCTTGGATGCGGCATCAACTCGGCGCTTACGGGCAATTTCCTAACCACCACCGGCGATAGCATCGCAAGCGATAAGGCGCTTGTGGCGCAGTGCGGGTTCGACCTCGCAAAGGGCGCGGATTAGCGGCGGTCGGGAATTAAAGATAAAATTTGAGATGTAATTGTGAAGTTAAAATTTTTCTCTGCCTTGATTTTAGTCGTGTTGCTTTGCGGTTGCTCGACGCTCTCGCAGGACGGCAAGGATGCTTTGTTTGCAACAGGCGCGAGTGGATGCGACGTCGTAAGCTCGCTAGATAAGAAGCAGCCAAACCGCTGTGCAAAGCGGCAAAAGATTGACGCCGAAGCCGCGCGGACAGTGCAAGAGCCAGCAGTATCGCGAGACGCATTTAATTCATTCAGAGCGAATAGCGCGCAAGCCCAGCAAAGAGCGCAGCAGCAGTATATCGCCACGCAGCGAAGCTTAATGCAACAGCAATCGCAGCAGCAACTGGAGCAGATGCAGCAGCGACAAAATATGAGAAATTTACAAAACGAGCAGAACTGGAATAGATTGCGTAATCTTGAAAATATAAGCAGCGGCGGAATTTAGCCGCAAGCGCTAGCTAAATTTATAAAGCGCATAAAATTTAGATGCAAGAGCTTTAGAGGCTGTCGCGAAATTTTGAAATTTAAATTTAGCCCGAATTTAAAGGAATTTTGGAGCCAAATTTCGCCAAGAAATATATGTAGCGAAATTTAATGTATCTGCTTTATCTACGCCGAGCCAAGTCACAAAACGGGCGCAACGATGAAATTTTAATCAAAAACGAAGCCCAGCCGTATCGATCCGTATTTGCCGCCGAATTTTAAAATTTATTTCACCGGCACTTCGAACCCTACCTCTATCTGCGGCCACGTCTTTTTGCCGTGAAGCCCCTGGATCACCTTGTCCGCGGCGAATTTGTCGAAGGCTTCTTTGGCGTCAAAGTCGCTTTGCAGATCGATCTGCCCCATCGCGACGAGCTTGCCGCCTTTGATCTCGTATTTGAGCGCGACCTCTTTTGAGGCGCCGTTGAAGTTTATCGATGCGTTCGCAGTGCCGCTCGTATCGTCGCCCGTGACGGACAGGATCTTGCCGCTAACCTTTTGCGTCGAAAGTAGCGCGAAAAATTTACTCTTTACGTTGTTGTCGCGCACGACGTTTTTGCCCGTATCGATCGAGCTCAGATCAAACTCCACGCTCGCATCCTGCAGGATTTCCGCCACGCTGCCGCTAGTCTTTGCGAAGCTAAATTTCGCATCTTTAAAGGTAGCCGGCGCGCCGCTTTCAGGCACCCTGATCTTATTAGCCATCTTATAAGAGATAAAATCGATTCTAGCGGCATCTGCGTCGATTTGCAAGGCACTCAAATGGCACGGAGCCCACATAAATAGCGCAACGGCGCAAAGCGATAAAGATAACTTTTTCATTGCGATCCTTTACGATGGAATGAACCAAATTATCAAATATTCCGCCTTAAAATTCTATTAAATAAGATATTGGCTAAAAAATACTTTTAAATTTTGAAATTTAGAAAAACGGATGATTCTTAAAAGGCGGCATGCGACTAAAAGTATGATGATCAAGAAGTTTGATAAAATGGTGACCCACAGGAGATTCGAACTCCTGTTACCGGCGTGAGAGGCCAGCGTCCTAACCACTAGACGAGTGGGCCGCGAAATTGGAAATGAGATAATAGCGAAGTGTATATAAATTTTGGATTAAATTATATATTTTCGTCAAAAATGACGCAAAATAAATTTTTATAAGCCCTATGAAATGCCGCTTTAGGCGTAGGCGACTTTATTTTAACTTCTAGCGCAACGGATCTAATATGGATGACAAATTAAAATTTAGCCCGCACCACGATTCTATCGATATCAAAGTAAAATTTTATGCCTTAAATTTAGCACTTCTTTTAAAAATCAAATCCGAAATTTTGATATAAATTTATTTTATCTTAAACTTTTTTTGCATAAAATCACCGCC
>CAUQNJ010000014.1:0-50598 GCA_963519515.1 uncultured Campylobacter sp.
TATCATATTTTATTAAAGATGATAAGAGAGAATCCGCTTAGCTTATCTTGAGCCAAAATTTTTTCATATTTTATCCTTTGATAAGTTTAAAACATCCTGTAAAGATCGTCTAGCAAGAAATATTTTTTCTCGGCGGTGCCTTTGTAATACGGATCTATCGTCTCATTAAAAATTTTCTTGAAAAAGCCGCTTTTGCTTAAATTTACAAGCCCGGAATTTATAGCGTCAAGCAGCTCGTCATTGCCCTTTTGCACCGCGATAGCCAAGAAGCCCGAGGTGCCTAAATTTATGATATTCGCTTCGACCTTTCTATCCACGACCGCATAAGCCAAAACGACGAGATTATCGTCCGCGTATGCAGCGCCTTCGCCCGCTTTTAGCTTGCGATAGCAATCGGAGGAGTTGCTGCAAGGACGAATCGTATGACCCTGCTTTGCAAAATACTCATACGCGACTGTGCCGCTCTCCGCTAAAATTTCCTTATCTTGCAGATCGTTTACGGTTTTAATATTATCGCCCGCGCGGCTTAGCACGCCTACGTTTACGCTAAAATAGGGATTTGAGAAATCCACTATCTTCTCGCGCTCCTTCGTAACCGTGATCACTGCGATATCAAGATCTACTTTATTATCTCGCACGGCGTTGATACGATCGTTTCCTCTGGTGATAAAATACTCGATTTTGCCCTCTTTGCCGCCGAAAATTTCCTTTGCGAGCTCTTCGATCAGTAAAATTTCAAACCCGTCGTATTTGCCGTCCTCGGCTACGTTTAGAGGCGGTACCGATCCGTCTATACCTATGCGGATAACGCCTTTTTCTTTGATCTGAGCCAAAGAATTTGAAAAGAGCGAAGCGCAGAAAAACAGAAGCGAAAATATAATTTTTTTCACGAATTATCCTTTTAAATAAAATTTTATATTACCGCTCGCGCAACCGGCGAGACGAGTAAATTTAAAGCAAACTATAAAGATCGTCCAGTAAGAAATACTTTCTTTCGGCGGTACCTTTGTAATAAGGCTCGACGCTTTCGTTGAAAATTTTCTTGAAAAAGCCCTCTTTGCTTAGCTTGATAAGCTCCTCGTTTAAGAAGTTAAGCAACTCTGCGTTGCCCTTTTGCACGCCGATCGCCAAAAAGTCCGAGGCACCTAAATTTTTGATATTTACTTCGACCTTTTTATCGAGCACCGGATAGCCCAAAACGACCAGATTATCGTCCGCGTATGCCGCGCCTTGTCCTGCTTTAAGCGCCTTGTAGCAAGCGCTAGCGCTCTCGCATCTGGAGATTTTATAGCCCTGCTTCTCAAAATACGGCTCGCTCGTGCCGCCGCTTAAAACCAAAATGGTCTGATCTTGCAGATCGCCCAAAGAGCGAATCTTATCCTCCACGCGGGTCAGCACCCCTATGTTTACGCTAAAATACGGAGTCGTAAAATCGATCTCCTTCTCGCGCTCCGGCGTTACCGTGATCGTAGCGATGACCATATCGACCTTATCCTCTTGAAGATACCTGATACGCTGATTTGCCGCGACGGAGACAAACTCTACCTTGCCGCCTCCGTTTTTGAAGATATCCTTTGCGATCTCGTTTGCCATATCGATCTCAAAGCCCTGATGCACGCCGTCTTCAAGCTTGCCGAAAGGCGGCTGCGCGTCGTAAACGCCTACTCTAACAACGCCGCTACTTTTGATCTCGCCGAGCGATCTTGCGCAAAGTACGCCGCTAGCAAGCCCCGCAATTAATAAACCGAATAAAAATTTTTTCATACTTTTCCTTTCCCAATAAGTAAATTTTAAAATTTAGCCGCCGATGCCCTCTGCGCGCGAAAATCTCAAATTTCGCCGCAGTCCGATCAAAGCAAGCAAGATAAGCGACCGCTTATAAATTTATCCTGCATTTACCGTAAAATAGGCAATCCTTTGCACTTCAGAAATTCTACGCATCCGTCGCGGACGCTTTAAATTCCGATACTTAACGGGTGTATTTTATTATTTTATATCTTTAATGAATATTAAACAATAAGTAAAACGGCGATCTGTTTGAAATTTTGTCGCCGAGAAGTTCGTGCGCGCCGAGCTTAGATGATAAACATAAGCTTGGCGCAAAGCACGATGATGAATCCGAATACAAAAGCGATCTTATGGATGTTTACTCGCAAAAACTCAGGCGCAGGCCTTCCCATCGCGCGGCAGCTTAAATTTATCGCTACGCACACGGCGATGATGAGCGCGAGCGTGACTTTTAGCATAAAGATTTTTTGAAGCGGCGTGCCGAAATACCCGCCATTAGCGCTTCCGACCCAACGGCTCATCATCATTCCGCCGGTGATTATCAGCGTAAAAAGGCAAACCGGCATGATCTTAATCGCGCGCGAGCCAATCGCCTTTTTAACGCGCTCAAAATCCGCGCCCAGCGCGCTTTTAAGCCGCGAAAAAATCACGACGTCGAAAAATATGTAGCCCAAAAAGATAATGGCGCAGATGAGATGGACGATCTGCACGTAAGGATAAATTTGCTCCACCACCGCTCCTTGCTATGAAATTTCGCCAATTTTATGCGAAATTTCAAATTTTAGCAATGATTTTCATCAACACGCCGCGAGCGGTTAAATTTAAGTAGATCGCGCGAGCAACGCAAATAAATTTCGGCAAAAGCGCGCGGGTAAATTTTATAAAATTTCAAAGCATCATCGAAAAGATTATGCCGAATATAATTAGCGGGATATTAAAGAAAATAAAGGTCGGCACGCAGGTATCCCACATATGGCTATGCTCGCCGTCGATATTCAGCCCCACGGTAGGCCCAAGCGTGCTATCGCTCGCAGGCGAGCCCGCATCGCCGATGCCCGCGGCCACGCCGATGATAAAGATCGTCGCCGCTGTGCTAAAGCCCAGCTGCGCGGCTAGCGGACAATAAATCGTAGCGATGATAGGGATTGTGCCGAAGCTCGAGCCTATGCCCATCGTCACGAGCAGTCCGATGCCGATCATCAGCAGCGCACCGCCGAGCTTGCCGCCGCTTAAAGTGCTCGCTACGTGTACCAGCTCGTTCACGCCGCCGGTTTCTTTTAAGATCGTGCCGTATCCTGCGGCGATCAGCATCAAAAACGCGATGTAGCCCATCATATGCACGCCTTCGTCAAATACGCTATCGAGCTTCTTCCACTCGATGCCTTTGCTAGCAAGCATTACTAAAATTCCGCTAAGCGCGGCAAACGGAAGCGATTTAATCCAAATTTGCACCGCGAAGCACACCGCGATGCCCGCTAGCGCGCCCCATTCGCGCATACCCATCTTAAGCTCGCTAAAATGCGCATCCAGGCTCTGTTTGGTTTCGGCATACTCCCTCGGCTTGCGGTAGCAGATCACGGCTAGGATGAGGCCCGCGAGCATCGGCACGGCGCTTAGCCACATCACGCTCGATATATCGCTTAGGCTTACTGCGATGCCGTTTGCGTTCATATTTTTTTCGATTAATCCCATAAAGATAAGTCCAAATCCCAGCGGCAGCGCCATATACGGCGTCTGCAGGCCGAACGTCAGCGCGCACGCTACCGCGCGGCGGTCGATCTTTAGCGAGTTCATGATCTTGACTAGCGGCGGGATCAAAATCGGGATAAAGGCGATATGCACGGGGATTAAATTTTGCGAGAAGCACGCAAAAAAGGCGATCGAAAAGATAAAGACGTATTTTTTGTCGCTGATTAAATTTGCCACCGCGCGCACCAAGATCGCCGTTAAGTTGGTCTTTGAGATCGCGCTTGCGATGACGCCTAGCAGCAGATACGAAAGCGCAGTTTCTAAATTTCCGCCCATACCGAGGCTGCCGGCGTTTTCGGGGTTGCCGTTTATGAATAAATTTATGGCGTCTCCCAGCGGGATCTTGCTTGAGAGCACGGCGCATATCGTGCCGATTAGGATCGCAAGCATTACGTTGCACCTCAGCAAGCACAGCGCGCACATCACACAGATACTGATAAATACGGGATTGGTAAGCATCTTTTGCCTTTTTTGGAATTTTTGCAATTATATAGAATTTAGGGCTAAATTTTGCTAAAATCGCGCAAAAAATCGGCTAGGATAAAATTTATATGAAGTATTTCTACTCATCTTTTGCGATTAGCTTCATCGCCGTAATTATCGCGTTTTATATCGGCGGCGCGGGCGCTGCATACATCTGCGTGCTTTTGTGCGCGCTCGAAATCAGCCTCAGCTTCGATAACGCCGTAGTCAATGCCAAAGTGCTAAAAGATATGGCGCCGGTGTGGCAGAGTAGATTTATCCTATGGGGCATTCCGATCGCGGTTTTTGGCATGAGATTTTTATTTCCCGTACTCATCGTCGCCGCAAGCGCGCATCTGGGTCTTTGGGAAACCCTCGTGCTGGCGCTTAAGCAGCCGCAGCGCTACCATGAAATTTTAAGCGAGAACGAGGCGCAAATTTACGTTTTCGGCGGCGCGTTTTTGCTGATGGTCTTTTGCGATTTTTTCTTCGATGCGCAGCGCGAGCTACACTGGCTGGGCATAATCGAAAATAACGGGTTCGTGCGATTTTTAAAGCGCATTCCAAACGCGCCCACGCTGATCGCTCTAGCCGCAGGGCTCGTGCTGCTTGCTAAAACAGGCTCGGCTACGCTCGGCGCGGCGTATTTCGGCGCGATCCTGCTCTATCTGCTCATCTCCTGCTTCGACCGCCTTTTCGGCACGGACGGCGTAAAAAACGGTCTCGCGGGCTTTTTATATTTAGAAACTCTGGACGCGAGCTTTAGCTTCGACGGCGTGATTGGGGCGTTTGCGCTAAGCGATAATATCTTCATCATCATGCTAGGTCTCGGCGCAGGCGCGATGTTCGTGCGCTCCATTACACTGTATCTCATCGCCCGCGGCACGCTGTCGCACTTCGCGTATCTGGAGCACGGCGCGCACTACGCCATCGCGTGTTTGGCGTTTATAATGTTTGCCAAGCTGAAATTTGAAGTAAGCGAGATCATAACGGGCACCGTGGGGATATTATTCATCGCGCTATCGCTCCTTTCGTCGGTGCTTTACAACCGCCGCAACAAACGCAAACTAATCGAAACGATCGCGGGAAACAACGAGTAAAATTTCATCGCAGATCTTGCCGTGCGCGAGATCAAATTTTAAAATTTCGAGCTACTGCCGCAAGCGATAAATTTTACTCGCTTGCGCCGCGTTAAATTACAAGAGACGCCGAATTTCAAGAAACGCTAAATTCCAAAAAGCGCTAAATTTAAATACGCGGGCGATGAGATTAAAATTTTACGAAAAGCGTTAAATTTTAAACCGCGAGATGGCGTTTTAAAATTCAAATCAGCGATCGCGCGAACTCAAGCCTTTATCGCGCAATCTCTGCAGCTCCTCGCTGCTGAGGGATGGGCTATTTGCGGGCTCGCCGCTCTCGCTTGCGTCGCCAAAAAATCCTTCATTCAAACGCAGCTCGTCAATGATACCAAGAAGCTGCAAAACCTCGGCCTTTATCCGCTCGACGTCTCTTAGCGTAGTGCGCGGCGAAAACAGCGCGGCTTCGAAACGGTTTTTCGCGCCGTTTAAAAATAGATAAAATTTGCCGTCCATAAACGCCGCGCTAAGAGCGATCTTGGGCGCAAGCTTAAGCTTCAAAGCCCCAAGGCGACCCATAAAGCTAGGCGTCAAAAGATATCGCGCCTCGATCTTATCGCTTGCGAACACACGAAATTCCTCGCCGAAAATCACGTCGTCCATCACCTCCTGATCGCCTAAAAATTTAGTGCCGGGCGAGCGATCCGCGATGATAGTTTGCCCCTTAAATTTCTTATAAAACTCGCACACCAAAACCGAGCCGCTAAAGGCTTGCACATATTCGCCGAGCCTCCAAGCGTTCCAAAGCGCGATCGCCGATAGCAAAAAAGCCGCGGAAAGATCGCTCTTGGACCTTTGAGATAACTCTACAAGCCTCATAGATTCGCGCGTTTCATAGATTTTTATCGCCTCGCTTAGGCTAAATTTTACCCCTTTATACACGCCGTCTATCTGATCCTCGGCTACGAATTCATTATTCGGATAGATGCCCGTTTTGCGGATCTCCTCTTCGTCTATGCCGCTTTGAGGCTCGTATCTAAAGGCGGGATCGATATCTGAAATAATAGCGCGAATGAAGGCGTCTTTGTAAAAGGCGTTGTACTCCCACTTAGCGATGGAATCATCATAAATCCCCCATACGCAGCTTACCGCAATTATCGGGATCATCGCGGACATCAGCACGGCGGAGGAGTATTCGTTTTGGATCAAGCCGTAGATAAACCAGCCGACGGAAAAAACCGCGATGCATAGCAATAAAATCAGCGGTTTTAGAAATTTTATCTTGCACTGCTGTTGCTTTTTTGCCAGCTCCTCTATCGCTCTGTCAATATCCAAAATTTAACTCCAAATTTGATTTGCCGAAATTTTACCCCTTATTTTACGCTAAATTTTATTAAAATTTCATCCGTTAAGCGGATTTAAGATTTTTTATGCTATTTTTGCGACCTTATTTCGATCAAAAGGCATAAGATGATAAATTTACCGAAAAATTGCGTAGTTTTTACCTACCCGAAAATGGGCGATAGCGGCAAATTTTTGCCGGAAGAGTTGCGCGACACGGCGGGGCTTACGGGCTGCACGCTTCAGTGCAAGGCCTACGAGAGCGCGTTTGCGCAGATAAAAGCCCTCGGCTTCGAGCTTATCGCAGTAGGCAGCATGGGCGAGGCGGGCACGAGCGAGTTTAAGCGCGCTACGGGCGCATCGTTTGAGTTCATAAACGACGAAAAATTCGAGCTTGAAGCGCCGCTTGGGCTTGAAACCTTCACTACCGGCGACGGGAAGAAATTTTACCACCGCCAAACCCTGATTTTTAAAGACGGCAAGGAGATAAAGCGCTTTAGCCGCATCGCTGAACCCGAGCAGGACGCGCAAAACGTACTTGCGGCGCTAAAAAGCCTGTGATCGATCGCTTTGGCGCCGCGCTTTAAATTTCGCGCTTTAAACACATTGCGACACAAAGCTGAAATTTAGGGCAGAGGCGCATTTTCATTAAATTCAGCATTTTTAATTAAAATGGCACTAAATTTAACGGAGGCGGGTATGAAAAAATTTCTATTTTTGGCGCTATTTTGCGCACTTGCGGCAAACTGCGACGAGAGCGCGCCAGCGGATAAAGCTTCTGCGGCGGGCAAAACGGACAAAACAACGAGTATCGGCGAGACTGCCACGCAAAACGCGCACTTTATAAAGAGCGGCGAAGCAAGCGCCGGCTGCAAAGCAGCGCCGATGCGATCATCCAAACGGACGGAATTTCGCGGGCGGATCTGCAAAGCTGTATCGTAAAAAGCGACGAAGGCTCCTGTGAGCGCGTCGCGCGCGGTCTGAAAAGCGGCTGCGAGCGCAAAGATCAGCTATCGTGCTTTTTCTACGCAGATGCGCTAGGGCGGGGCTTGGGCGTGGAAAAGGATGTCGTGGCGTCGTTTGAGCTTTTTCGCGAGCAGTGCGATGCCGGCAGTAGCGAGGCGTGCTACGAGCTGTCGGTCAAATATCTCCAAGGAATCGGCACCCCTCAGAGCTTCGAGCTCTCGGGACAGGCGCTAGACAGGGCGTGCAAAATGCGCAACAAGCGCGCCTGCGCGGTGCTCGATCTACTGCCGAAAAATTAGCGCGACAGAGGCGATAAAATTCCAAGCTTCGAGCGCAAACAGAGCGCGCAAGCCTTTGAAATTTTAGCAGGCGACGGGTGCGGCGCGCGATGAAACGGCAAATCGGGGTGCGCGGCGGATAAACAAAATCAAAAGGAGCAGAGATGAAAGTTTTAAAGCTTGCGCTGGCGGCGGCGCTGGCGCTTAGTTTGGCAAACACGGACGGCGAAGCCAAAGAGTTTAAATTTAGCGACGCAAAAACCGGCACGCTTTTAGCAAAATGCAGCAAAAAGGACGCCGCCGCATGCTACGAAGCGGCGATGAGATACGAGCTGGGCGGTCGCGGCGTCGTGCGAAACCGCTTCAAGGCGCAGGGCTTTTTCGCAGACGCCTGCGAGCTCGCCGCCCTCGCCGAGCGGAAGCAGGGAGGCAAAACGGACAGCGCAGGCGGACGCGCGATGAGCGATCTGCGCGAGCGAGCCTGCCTGGGCAATGCCGCGGCGCTAGAGAGCTTTGCGAGCGGGCAGTGCCGCAGCCTCGTGATATACGACGAGCTTTGCGAGGGCGGCTCGCAGAAGGCGTGCGACAATTTGGCGCGGATGAAGCGCGAAGGCTGGGCACCTAAGGAGAGCTGCAGCGAGGAGATAGTCGCAAAATTCGGCGACGGCAAGCCGCAGAGATAAAATTCCGCTATTTTGCGGCGACAAAATTTCAGAAATTTCACAAATATAAAATTTGCCGAAATTTTACGCATTTTGGCCGGGGCGTCGCCTTGCGGCGCAAAATGAAAATTTAAACCGCTGCTTTGCGCACGGCGGCGAAAATTTTAATAATGTAGATTTTTCAAAATACCGACGCGAACGAGCAGAAACATACACTGCGAGCAATAAATTTTAAAACATGCTTTATAAATATCGCTAGCGACGGATCGCGAGGAGAATTTAAATTTTAACCGCTACGAGCGATTAAAATTTAAAGCGGCGGCTTAAATTTAAACGCTGCAGATCGCAGATCGCGCGATAAAATTTTACTTCTAAACGTCGCAAATAAGAAGCGCGACGGTGCTAGCAGTAGCGCAATCATTTCATCGATAATCTATCACCATATTTTAAGACGCTGTATTTGCCGAGCGGCTGCGGCGACTAGATACCGATCCGCGCCTCTATATTTCGCGATCTCACGCGCGTCCAGCCTGCGCCGAAATTTTAAAATTTTGAAATTTTAAAATTTACAGCCGCGCGGCTCACCAAATTTTAAAATTTCAAAGCGCAAAATTTTGGAATTTTCAAAACAGGTTTAAATTTACGCCGTGCAGTCGTGCGCGGCGGTATAATAAGCACGCGAGCAGCAGTGCAATCAACACACATCCGCGCACAAGCAAGCGGCGAGATTTAAAATTTTATCTTCGACGGCTCCATCGGCTTGCTGTAGAAGTAACCCTGCATATACCTGATCCCCATCTCCTCTAAGATCATCGATATTTCGTGGTTTTCGACGTATTCGGCGATGAGCTCGTAGCCCTGCTTTTTCGCAAAGCCCGCGATCGTTTCGACGATGGCGCGCGAGTTTTTGTCGTTTGCGATGTTTTTGATGAGCGCTCCGTCGATCTTTATGTAATCCACGTCGAGCGTTAAAATTCTATAGTAGTTGGAGTATCCGCTGCCAAAATCGTCTATCGCGATGGTGCAGCCGTAGTTTTTGGCCACGGCGATGAAGCTACGCAAGCTCTCGTAGTCGTCGAACTCCTCGCTTTCTAAAATTTCGATGAAGAGGTTTGAAGCGTTGGGGCTGGATGCGAGCTTGCGCTCTAGCAGCTCCTTAATACCCTCGTTTGCGATGTCGAAATATGAAAGATTGATGCTAAATTTAGTTCCTGCGAAGCGATCCAGCAGGCGAAACGCCTCGTCTATCACTACGCGCGTTAGCGGGATGTAGAGCGAGGTCTGTTTCGCGATATCGATAAACTCGCCCGGGCAGCGCGTCTTGCCGGAGCGGTCGATGAGACGGATTAGGATTTCATATACCAGCGGGACGTAGTCGCTGTCGTTGGTGCCGTAGGTGTTGCCGCTAATATCTCTGCGCGTGATGTCGAAGATCGGCTGGACGAGGACGAAGACCTGGTTTTTTTTGATCGCGTTTTGGATCGTGTTGATCATGATCTGGTTTTGCAGATACTTCTCTTCGATGACGTTTGGGCGCGAGTAAAAGCCCACGTGCTCGTTTTTGCCCTGCGCCTCATACATCGCCATAACCGCCTGAAAGACTCTATTCGCGCCCCCGGCTACGTCGGCACGCTCGCTGACGCCTATCGTGACGTTTAGAGGCGCAGAGGCAAAGCCCTCGGTCGTGTGGAGGTTAAAGACCTTGTCGGTGAAGTATTTATTTATGATCTCCACGTCGCGAGTGATGTTTGAGCCCTCGTAAAATAGGCAAAACTCGTCGGATTGGATGCGAAAAATTTTAGCTTTGATCTCGTTTGATTCGATACACATCGCAAGCGTGCGCGCAAAGGAGCGCAGAATTTCATTCGTCGTCTCCGCCTTGTAAAAGAGCCGCAAATTTGCAAAATTTACGATCGTAAGATAGATCGCGATGCCCGTTTTCTCGGCATTTATCAGCTCGTAAAGCGCCGCTTCGTTGCCTTGATTCGTAAGATGATCGATATAGACCTGATTGGTTAAATTTTCCTTTGCCCCAGCAAGTGCCAACCGCATGATCTCAAGCTGCGTGACGTCCTTTGCAAACAGCGCATACACGGGCGATTTTTGCGGCGCGGCGATATTTACGATCTTTAGGCTTACGTCCACCGACTCGCCGTTTTTGCAGATCAGGCGGGTGTCTTTGGCGTCTTTATTCGCGAGGTTTAAAATTTCGCCGCGCTTATCCTCGGGCGTTAAAATTCCGACGTCAGCGCCCTTTAGCTCCTCCTGCTCGTAGCCGAATAGGCTTAGCGCCTGGTTATTCGCATAAAAAATTTTAAAATTCTCATCCGCCAAAAGCGCTCCTTCGCTCGCCTCGTCGCACAGCGCACGATACGGCGCTAGCGTGCGTTTAAAGCGCAGAGCGTCGGAATTTATGATGTAGGTAAGCAGCAAAAACGAAAGAAACACAGCCGTATAGATCATCGTCATCTGCGCGAACGAGCCGTAAAACTCGTCGCTGGCGTAGGAAAATCGCTGGCGCAGGTTCGCAAAGCGCATATTAAGCTGCGAAAGCCCGTCGGTGACGATGCGATTTTGACGCTCGAAATTCTTTACTATCTCGCGCGCGATGCCGACGAACGAGACCTCATTCAGATCCGAGGCCTCGGCGCCGTTCAGCGCATTTTGCAGCGCGGAGATTTCGGAGCGATTTTTGTAATTAAGCCCTAAAATTTGCGAGTAAATTTTGATGAGTTTGGGCCCTTTGCCGCCGGCTAAAAATTTTTGCTCCAGGCTTTGCAAAAGTACTAAATTTTGAGAATTTAGCGCGCCGAGCTCATCCAGCAAATCGATCTTTTCGCCAAAGGCGCTTTTAACTCCCTTTACGTCGTTTAAAAGCCCGCTTCTAGCGATAATTTCGCTGTTTTCTAAATCCTCGATGACCTGATAAATTCCGCGCATATCGGCATTTGCGATCGAAAAGTCCCGCCTGGCGTTTTTAGCGTCAAATAGAATATTTAAGCGGTTATCGGCGTTATCGACCAAGGCCAGCTCGCGCGTGATGGTGCCGAAGCTCGCTATCTCTTTTAGCGACGAGAAATAGCTGATCGCGACGGCTATGCCAAGCGCCATGATTCCGCCCATCAAAATCCACATTATCTTATCTCTCATCTGCTTTACTCCTTGGAATTTGCCCCTCAAGCGTAGCTAAAAAACTCATCAGATCGTCCGCCTCAGCCTCGCTTAGATCGTATTTTAAAAGCTCCTTTGCGACGCGCTTCATCGCCGTACGCAGATCCTGCTCGCCGTTTATATAGGGTGCGGTTTTCGTGATATTTCGCAGACTCGGCACGCGGTGCAGCTCGTATCCGTCGGGAGTGAGTCTGCGCTTTTGCTCCTGCGATTTTTCGGCGGAATTTTGCCCGCCGCTCGGACGCAGCTTAGCAAAGCTGTTTGTGCCTAAATTTACGCCGTTGTGGCAGACCGAGCAGAGCCGCACGAATATGACGTAACCCGAATATTCGCGCTCGTTTAAGGCGCTCTCGCCGCGCAAAAAGCGATCAAATTTAGAATTTATCGCGGTTTTGGATTTTAAAAACTCCGCCAGCGCGTCGATAAAATTTTCTACGTTCGCCTTGCCGTAAATTTTATAAAACGCCTCTTTGTAGGCCAAATTTTCGTTTATGATCTGCAAAATTTCATCTTCGCGCGCGCCGAGCTCGCGCTCGTCAAAAACCGATGCCCCAATCCTTGCGTTAAATCCCGCGAAGTTTTCCTCACCCAGATACCGATCGATAAAGTAGGAATTTAAAATCGTAGGCACCTGCCCGTCCTGCACCGAAGCGCCCGAGTCGTTTAGGTAGAAGTTGTGGCAGCTCTCGCAGGAGCGGGACTGTGCGTTAAATTTAGTATCTTTAAATATCATCTCGCCGAGCTTTGCTTTGCGCTCGTCGAAGCCAGGCATCGTAAGCGGCGAGAAAAGATTGCCGCAAAGCCCCAAAACCGGCGCCAGGCTAAATATGAAACAGCTTAAAGCTCGCTTCGATCTCATCGCTTATCATCCCGTCTTTAGCCCGCTTTTTCAAAAGTTCCTCGATTTCGCGCTCGCTAGCCTCCGCGCCGTCCATATGCAGGTGCCACGCGGCGTTTTGCACAGCTTCTTGCAGGCTGCGTTTTTGCTCGCGCTTTTCAGTTAAAATTTCGCTTTTAAACTTGATTTCGCGCGCGCCAAGCAGCGCCTCAAATTTTTCGGCGGCGGTAGCAAGTCTTTTATGCCCCGTACCGAAGCGCTCAAGCAGCGGCGCAAGCATAGACGAATTGCGCTCGCTCGCCCAGTTTAGATAAATTTTACGCTCGCCCAAAGCCAAAAACGCCTCAAAATCCTCCGTGCTTTTTAGCGCAGGGCTCATCGTAAGAAACGCGATGTCAAAAACTGCGGGGATTTTAAAATTTTCGAGCTCGCAGTTTTTGCTCGCAGCGTCTTTTAAATTTAAAACCTGCGCTTCTTGAGCTTGCAGATTTGAAATTTCGCTTTGCGGGCGCGGATAAATTTTAAAATTTTTTCCCGCCGCGCCTGCAAAACCATCGCGGCTCAGTCGCTCGTAAAACTCCGAAAAGCTTAAATTTAATACGTTTTGCAAAGGGATGCCAAACTCCTCCGCGCTGCGCCTTAGCTCGCGCAGCATCCCCTCTGAGCTATCGATCGCCGTAACCTTGGCGCCCAGCGACGCGAGATACAGCGAGTAAACCCCCGTGCCGGCGCCCACGTCGAGCACGCTTTTGCCAGCAAAGCTCACGCCCCAGCCGCGCAGTATCTCAAACACCCGCTTACCGAAATCCCCTAACTCGCCGCTAAATTTAGCGTAACTTTCGGACTTTTTATCCCAGCTATTTTTATATGATTTTTCGCCGATTTTCTCCACCGCTAGCCTTTAAATTTTTTGTAATAATAGCAAAATTTGGCAATTTTTCCGAATTTGGGCTATAATAAATACTTTCAAAATCTAGGCGAAAGGGCGTTCATGGCGGACGTGACGATAAGAAATTTAAACTTTGCTTACGAAAAACGCGAAATTTTAAAAGATATAAACCTAAGCTACGAGCTGCGCGATTTTTTAGCGATTTTCGGACCCAACGGCGGCGGCAAAAGCACCCTTTTGAAGCTGCTTTTGGGGCTGCTGCGACCAAGCTCGGGCACAATCGAAATTTTAGGCAGATCGCCCGCGCTTGCCAGGGCGCAAATGGGCTACGTGCCGCAGTTCATCGCGATAAACAAAAGCTTTCCCATAAGCGTGCTCGAAGTCGTTTTAATGGGGCTGATAGATAAGAAAATTTTCGGCTTCTACTCCAAATCCGAGCGCGAGCAAGCCATGCAAGCTTTGGAGCGCGTAGGCATGCAGAGCTTAGCCTGCTGCCGTATCAGCGAGCTTAGCGGCGGGCAGAGACAGCGCGTTTACATAGCGCGGGCGCTGTGCGCAAAGGCTAAAATTTTACTTCTCGACGAGCCGCTAGCGAGCATCGATACGATGGGGCAGGTTCAAATTTACGAGCTTTTAAAATCCCTAAACGAGGGCGGCTGCGGCATAATTCTAATCAGCCACGACGTGCAGCTCGCGCTAAACTACGCAAATCGCGCGCTTTACATCGCAAACGGCTCGGCACACACCCACGAGATCGATCCCGGAGGCAGGGCGGAATTTTTAGAGCACCTGCGACGCGAGCACGGCCACTTCTGCGCCGTCGATCTCGCGCTTAACGAATGCTGCTGCAAGGAGGGCAAAAATGGCTGAAATTCTATCCTACGATTTCATGCGAAACGCCCTACTCGGCGGGCTTTTGGTCAGTATAGTCTGCGGCGTCGTGGGCTCTTTGGTCGTGATAAATCGTATGAGCTTCATCGCAGGCGGCATCGCGCACGGCGCATACGGCGGCATCGGCATCGCGCTGTTTTTAGGCATCTCGCCCGTGCTGGGGGCTAGCGTATTTGCGCTGTTTTTGGGGCTGCTCATCGCCTACGTCACGCTGCGAAACACCGAGCGCTTCGACGCCGTAATCGGTGCGATATGGGCGTTTGGAATGGCGCTGGGGATAATCTTCGCCGATCTTACGCCCGGGTACAAATCCGATCTGATGAGCTTTTTATTCGGCTCGATCCTAGCGATAAATCACGAAAATTTAATCTTCATCGGCATTTGCGGCGCGGCATTTGCGGCGCTTACGGCGTGCTTTTACAGGCAGTTTTTAGCGATCAGCTTCGATAAGGAATTCGCCCTGCTGCGTGGAGTGAATACGAGCGTCTTTTACTACGTCCTCGTGGTAATGGCGAGCCTCGCGGTGGTCGCATCGATTCAGATCGTAGGACTAATCTTAGTGATCTCGCTGATGACGATCCCGCCCTTTATCGCCGAAAAAATTTCAAAAAACTTAGGCTCGATGATGGCGATAAGCTGCGCGCTATCGGCGCTTTTCTGCGCGGCGGGGCTTATTTTGAGCTTTAAGCTCAATCTAACCAGCGGCGCTTCGATCATCCTAGTCGCCTCGGTCTGCTTTTTCGTAAGCTCGATCTTTAGCAAACTTCGCGCCTAAAAGCCCACCCAGCTCGCTAAGCAGGATGCCCGCGAGTATCAGCGCCGCGCCTAAAATTTGAAGCGCGCTTAGCTTCTCGCCGAAGGCATACCCCATAATGCCTGCGCTTACGGGCTCTAGCGCGAAAATCAGCACCGTTTTTATCTCGCTTACGCCGCGGTTTTGCGCCATTGTCTGGATCACAAACGCCGCGACGGTGGCAAAGATCGAGGTCAAAACCAGCGCGAAAACGAAATCAAAGCTCGGCGAAAAGATCAAATTTCCAAATACCTTTATCTCGCCTTCAAATTCGGCGTGCGGGACAAAAACTGCGGCGATCAGCGCACAGACGCAGACGCAGATAAACTGCACGATCACAAAGCCGTAGAGATTGCTTTTGCGCGCGCAGACGCCGGTAAAGACAATGTGAAGCGCATATGCGAACGCCGAAATCAGCGTCAACTGCTCGCCTATGCCAAATCCCACTGCGCCGCTTGCTCCGCTTAAAAAATACAGCCCCAAAAGCGCCACTACCGCACCACCAAAGGCGCTCACACCGACCTTTTTGCCGAAAAACGCAAGCATTAAAAAGGGCACGATGACGACGTTTAGCCCCAAAATGAACGCCACTGTCGAGGAGAGCGCATAATCAAGCGCTATGGTCTGGCAGGAAAAATCGCAAAACAGCATCAGCCCGCAAAACACGCCTCGCCCTATCGTGCCGCGGTCAAATTTGACGCCGAAGCGCAGGCAGGCGAGGTAGGTAAAAATGCTCGCCGCCAAAAAGCGCCAAAACAAAAAGCTAAAAACGTCACCGCTATGCAACGCGCGCTGAACCGGCACGAAAGTGCATCCCCAAACGATCGCCACGAAAAGCAGCCCCAGATCCCACAGCCTGCTAGGCGGAACGGGGTTTTGCGCATGGCTTTGCGCAGAACTAGAATTTTGCCCGAAACTCTGCGCGGAATCGGAATTTTGCGTAGAGTTGGAATTCTTTGCAAAATCGGAATTGTTCGTAGAATTAGAGCTTCGCGTGGAATTTGAACCGAAGCTATGCGGCATGCTAGCTCCGCTAGGATCGTTTGCAAGAACCTCGGTAAAATTTTTCTTGGAGCGTCGAGCATTGGCGTCAGCAAGGCTTTTTGCGAGGATCAAATTCGGATCATTCGCAGCGCTCGCACGGCTTAACGGACTCGCGCTATTTGCGCTGCTATGAGTGGAATTTTTCGCAAAATTTAATATAAAATTTCGTTTAAAATTCCTCGCGGAATTTTCGCAAGGATTTGTTTCGGGAGATTTTGCAGAATTTAAAGCCCTATTTTCGGCGTAGCTAGGAATCTGCGCGGGCTTTAAATTTAGCGCAATAGCCGCGGAATTTAAAGCGGATTTTCTCCCTGGATTTCTGACGTGCGAAGCGGAATAGAGCGCGACGAGATTGCGCTCGGCAAAACCGGCCGAGGCACGATTGCGTGCGGCAAAACCGACCGAAGCGGGATCAAATTTTAAATTTATTTCGCGGATAGAATTTAACCGAACATTTGCGTCTTGAAATTTGAAATTTCTTTTGAGGCGGAGAGCGGGAGCGAAATTCGCCGCGCCATCCGGCGCTGTGTTTTTTACGCACGCAAACGCCGCATTTGAAGCATAATTTAAAGCTGTATTTTTAGCGCGCTCGCGTATCGGATTTAAGATAAAATTTAAAGCGGACTTTGAATTAAAATTTTCCGCAGGCTCCGAGATAGAATTTTTCATAAATTTAAAGTAAAATTTCGCCGAGATCTTGGCGCAGCCGCGTCTATCTGACCGTCTTTATCGCGTTTAAAATCGCGCCCGAGTTTTTGCGCAATTCCCTTTCGTTTTTGCTTAAAAAATCAAAACTTTCGTTGATGAAGGCGCTGCTGAATTCGCCGCCGAAATCGTCCGCAATCTCCTTGCCCACGGCATTTTTGTAGCTTTTGGCAAAGCCCGCGTCCGAGCCCAGAGCGCGCGCGAACGGCAGCAAAATATCGTAAATTTCATCAAAGGCGTTTGTGCGCAAATAGTGGCTAAACAGCACTTCGCCGCTCATAACCGCCTTGGTATCGGCCTCGGGCATCTCTTTGATTTTAGTAAGTATCAAATTTTTTAGCGGCTCGATCGCCGGATTTAGCTTTTGAGTGGCCAGGCGGCGCATATTTTGCACGGCGATGCTTTTTTTGCCAGCGCGCTGCGTCAGATATCCCGGCAGATCAAGCTCATAGTCCTCGATCCCTTCGCGCTCGTATTCGCTTGCGGCGCGCTCGATTAGAGTGCTTAGCGAGCTTTTAAAATTTTCGCTATCGCCCACGTTTGCGCTGATGACGACGTCCAGCCCCTTTACGGAGACCTCTTCCCAACTCGCAGCCGCTATGAGCGGCAAAAGGCAAAGAATTAGATTTTTAAGCAAGGCTTTTTCCCGATTTAAGATTGTTCATTTTATTTCAGAAATTTTAATGTATAATCAACGCTTTTATAATACCAAAAGGGCTAAATATGGAGCTTTTGCTCATCGCTTTTGCGCTTGCGATGGACAGCGTTGCGCTTAGTATCTCAAACGGCGCGAAATATCCGAATTTAAAATTTGCACAGATCGCGCGCATCGCGTTTTTCTACGCGGCGGCTCAGTTTATAATGCCGCTTGCGGGCTACGGTTTGGGGATAAATTTCGTAAAATTTATCGCGCAGATCGATCACTTCGTCGCGTTTGGAATTTTATCGTTTTTAGGCGTTAAGATGATCGCAGAATCCCGCCGCGAGCAGGACGAGCCCGCTCTGCGCCTAAGCACGAAGGAGCTGGTGCTGGGCGCGATCGCAACCAGCATCGACGCGATGGCCGTGGGCGTGACCTTTGCGTTTGGCGAGATAAACATCCCCTACGCCTGTTGCATAATCGGGCTCGTCTGCTTCGCGCTGTGCGTCGCGGCGTGCTACGCAGGCAAGCTAACGGGCGAATATCTGCACTCAAAGGCGCTCGTTTTAGGCGGCGCGATTTTGATACTAATCGGGGTTAAAATTTTGCTCTCGCACCTCGGCGTCATCGATATTTAGTGGCTTTTAAGCGCCGCTTTGCGATAATTTTTAAAACTAATCCGCAGGAGCAAAAATGAAAAATTTAATAAATTTAAACGGCGGCGACCGCCTAAATTTGCGCGTGCAGGGCAAAATTTTACTCAGCGAGAGCGTCAAAAACGGCAAAACGAGGCAGACGCAAAAAGAGTTTGCTAGCGCTGGCGAGGCGCAAAAAGCCTGCGTGAAAAAGGAGTGGGAGAGCCTGAAAAAAGGCTACGTCCTGCAAAATGCGAACGCAAAAGCGGGCGAAGCGAGTTTGCACGTCTATATCGGCGGCGGATACACGGGCGCACTAGCATTTGCGGGCACGGAAGGTGAACTTTTCGTCTATAAATGCGGCGGTTACAAAGAGGGCGGCGCGTTGGATGATTTTCTCATCAGACTGGACGCGAGCGGCGCTGTAAAGCAGCAGACCCTCTTGCCAAAGCCGCTTGCGTGGCAGGCGGAGCGCGTGGGCGAAATTTTGCTTTTGGATCTGGATCATTTTATCTTTAAATTTGACCCGGCAAGCGGCGAATTTAGCGATCTCTCTCAAGGGTTAAGCTTTAAAAATAGCAAAGAATTTACGAGTTTCGTTTGCGCTGCGAAAGATACGGCGGCGTTTGCGATGTTCGGTCAAATTTTTACTTTGCGCGGCGGCGAGATTTCGCCTCTGGCCGAATACAAATCCGAAATGAAAAACTACGCGCCGATCCTTTGTGCCGCGCTCGATGGTGACGGCACGCGGCTGGCGCTTTGCTGCAAGCAAAACGAGATTAAAATTTTAAGCACACTAAACGGCGAAATTTTAAACGAGCTCGGAGGCGACTTCGGTATTTTTGATAAAATTTGCTTTTTAGCTGACGGCTCGCTACTGGGTAAGGAGCGCTACACCAGCAAGCTAGTTTGCCTAGATACCGCAAGCGGCGAGCGGTTAAAGCCCGCGTGGTTGTGGGACGAATGCGCCAAAGCGGACGAGTTTTGCGTTAGCGCGGGCGGTTCGCGGCTCGCGCTAATCAGCTACGACAAGGCTCGCATCATCGATCTAAAAAGCGGAAATTTGCAGCTTAGCTTTGAGCTCTCGCACGTCGTGAAGCGCTGCGAGGCGAAATTTGAGCGCATAAACGGCGAGGAATTTTTAGCCGTGCGCACCGACTACGGCTGCTTTAGCCTATATCGCATCTAAATTTAAAATAGCACGGGCCATTAAATTTACAATGCGGATTTACGAATAAAACCGCAAAATTAAAATTTATCGGCGGGTTTTACCCGCGCAAATTTACCCGCCGATCAGAAATACAAAAATTTAAGCCGCCTTAATCTCTCGTAGCCTATACCAAGCGATGATTTGTAAGATAAACGCCGCCAGAAGTATAAAATATCCGATAGCTATAGCGACCGTTAGCGCACCGACGACCGTGCAAATGAAGTAATAGAGGAAAAATTTATCGCCCGATATTCTTGAAAGCTCATTATAAACTTGGAATTCTTTAAAAAACGCATAGATCATACCGATTATGCCGGCGATGAAGAAAATGACGCCGATGGCTATGCCGATACCGCTGGCACCGCCATATTTAGCGCTAGCGCCTATCAGTGCGAATACCCCCATAGTCGCACCTATAAAGATAAGTATAGTCGCTACGACGGTGGCTACTAGATAAATGATGTAGTTTTTCTTAAGCGTAGGGCTGGCGGCTTTATTTGAAAGCTTGATGATAGCGAGCAATATACATATAAAACCTGCGATGACGAAAACTAAACCGATAAACGGAATAACGCCTAAAATCGGTAGCGCCGATCCCGCTAGTCCAAGCGTTCTGATGGTTGATAAATTATCATCCCCAAGAGAAAAACTAGAGAAATCTACGTTAATGAGCTTTGTTTTTGTAAGGTATATCTCTTTTGCAGTTTGACCTTCTGCGATAAAATCAACTTCATCGCCTTGACTCAAAACGACTGGTTTGCCTTCCTCGTTTGCCGATTTCACATCCTCTTGCTGGTATGAGTAGCGGCTCTCATCTGCGGCAAGGATAATGCCCTTAGCCAAAATAGTTCCTTTCACGGTTTCTCCTTTGAGATTAAATAAAATGTGGATTATATATTTTTTAAACAAAAGCTTATCTTAAAGATAGATTTTATCGCACCATAGTAGTTCAGCATCAAATCCGCTTTATCCGCGGTCAAATTTACCCGAAGGATCGTCTTACTCACCGCTCTTTCGCAGCGTGAAATTTTAATCTTATCATAGCGCAGCTCTACGCCCGAACTCACGCCGTGCCGCACGCTACAAAATCATAAAATTTCAAAATTTAAAGATAAAATTTTATAAAAACGGGTAGCCTTAAATTTAAAACCGTCGCCTAGGAATTCTAAATTAACTCAAATTACAAAATTTAAAAAAGCTCTCTATTTTCTACCCACCAGAAGCTTTGAGCTGCCCAGCATCAGCCATTTGGCTTCGCGTGGGCCCATAAAAAGCCCCTGCGTCGTGTCTATAAGCTCGACCCGCTCGTAGCCCTGCTCCTTAAGCCGTGCTATGAAAGCATCCATGTCGCCGTAGTTTCCGCGCGAGAAAAGATCGTGGATCGCGAAGATGCCGCCCTTTTTAAGCACGCGGAGCGTCTCTAAAAGCAGCGCCTGGCGGTCCTTGCGCATGATGTTGTGATAGACGTAGTTGCTTGTAACCGCATCGAAGCTGCCGTCCTCAAAGGGCAGCTGCGTGGCGTCGGCCTGCTCGAAGCTAGTGTTTTGCACCCCTTCGGCGCGCGCGTTGGATTCGCACAGCTGCTTGTTAAAAGACGCATACTCAAAGCCCCAGCGATCGACGCCTAGCACTGATGCGTGCGGGTTGCGCTTGGCGACGGCGATCGTTAGCGCGCCGCTACCGCAGCCCACGTCCAGCCCGCGCCCGCCCTCGGGCAGATCCACGTATTTCGCCGTGCCCTCTACGATCGCGCGCGCGAGCTGACGCTTGCCGCCGTAATCAAACGCGCGGTACCACACGACGCAGTAGATCGTAAAGCAGCCCAAAACCAGCGCCGCTGCGCCGAAAAGCCCGGCAAGAAACCACCTCAGCACGCCGCCAACAAAAGCGCCGCAAACGCCGAAAATCAAAAACAAAACTAGCGCTATGCCCGCACCTGCGGCAAATGACGCGATCATGCCCTTAGGCACCCAGTTTTTATAGTCCGGTTTCATCTTCGCTCCTTTTATTAAATTTAATCCCGCGGCGGCAAAGTGCGCTGCGGCGAAATTTTAAATTCCGCCCGTAAATTTTAAAGTCCGCAGCTCAAAATCCCACTTAAATTTAAACGCACGCTAATAGGTGTATTTAAACTCCGCGTAGTAATTGCGCCCTGGAGCCGGGGTATAGTCGTCTGCGCGTAAATTTTGGTTGTAATTATACTCCTCGTCAAAGACGTTTTTGACTCCGGCGCTTATCAAAAATCCGCTTGCGAAGCGGTACGCAGCGCCCAGATCCACGATCGTGCGCGAGTCGATCCTATCGTGGTTGGCGTCGTGCGATGATGAGAAATATTTAAAATCGCTCATCAGCGTTAAATTTCTAATCGGCTCGTAATCGAGCCCTAAAACGAACTTCGAGCGCTCCACTAGCGGAACCTGCTTGCCTTTATTCGCGCCGGATTGGATCTTGGCGTCCACGTATGAAAAGGTCTCGCTGAGCTTTAAATTTGAAAGCAGACTTTGCTCCGCATACAGCTCCACGCCCTTGCGGCGCGTCTCGTCGATATTTATAAAATGCCAACCGTCGGTGATCGAGCTGCCCAAGGTTTCGTTTACGATCTCGTTTTTCGTATCGGTCCAAAAGATCGTAGCGCTTACGTATTGCCCGTAGATCAGATCTTTAAGACCGATCTCGTAGGTTTTAAAAGTTTCGGATTTGAGGTTATTAAGCACATAAGGGCCGTTACGACCGAGCTTGTCGATGAGTTGATTAGGACCCGGCGAGATATAGCCGCGCTCAAATTTAAAATATAGATTGCCGTCTTTGGAATAATTAAAATTCGGCGTGATCTCAAAAGCGTAGTTGTTTTTATGATCGCTTACTCGGGTGCTATTTTGTGTCTGCGAGATTATGTTCCCCATCCTTTTTATGGTCGTTGAAACCCTACGATTTACTTTGTATTCGGCGCGCTCAAACCGCCCGCCCGCACTAAGCGAAAACAGATCGGTGAAATTGTGCTTTTCTAAAGCATAGACCGAGTGGGTAAGCTTTTGCATATCAAAGATCGTAAGCTGCGAAAGGCTCATCATAGGATTCATCGGAGTGGTAAAGTCAATCCTGCGAAAGCCCTTGTTTTTGAGATAATCATATCCCGCTATGAACTCGCCGCTGTCGTAGTCGAGCTTGCCTTTTAAATTTGCCCCCTCTTTGCGGTCTTTCATCACAAATCCGCTCTGAATGATCCTGATATCTTGATAATAAGGATGCAAATTTGCTTCGATTTTATCGCCGAATTTTACCGTGTAGCCGAAATCGAAATTTGCCCGCGTACTTTTGGTAAAAGTCCGTTCACCTCCCTGCTGGCGGCGATCCGCTTTAAGCTCGGCAAGACCCAGAGTAGGCACGGAATAGGTTCTAGCTTGATAAAAGCTCGGATCGAAAGAGATGCTTTGATCGTCTGAAATTTTATAATGTATCCCGAGCGAGCCGTAGTAGCCGGTATTTTTCTCGCCCTTGCGGTATCCACGCTGCTTAAAGCCCTTAACGGCGGTTTTTAGAAACAGATTATCGCTCACGCCTCCGCCGAGCCCTAAATTTAGATCATTGTAATTATACGACGCGATCTTAGTGGAGATATTGGCGTATGGGTATCTGGCACCCTTTTTTGTGATGATATTTATCACGCCGCCGCTGGTGCCGCTGCCGTAAAGCACGCTACCGCCGCCGGGGATGATCTCCACGCGCTCAATATCTTCGATCGGAACTAAATCGATCGGAATGCTCGTCGGCGTCGTGTCGATCATATTGAGCGCGACTCCGTTAAGAAGGACCTTGACGGAGGTATTTGCCTTCTGGCCCTGTCCTCGCAGATCGACCGTATCGCCGTGAAAACTAACCCCCGGCGCCTTTTCTAAAATTTCGCGCAGATCGCGGTAGCCGCGGTTTTCCATATCCTCCGCGGCGATGACCGAGACGTTGCGAACCTCGTTTTTAAGCATATCTTCAAAGCCCGTCGCGGTAACTACGATGGTGCCCAGCTTTGTGGCGTTCGCGCCGGAAGCGTTTTTAGGAGCTGCGGAATTTACCGCCCCTGCGCTAGGCGCGCCGATATTTACGGACGTAGCGTTGTTTTCGGCTCCGTTTAGTTGTAAGGCAGCGCACAAACTTAGCGCGATCGCGGCATTTGAAAGATAAAATTTCTTAAACATCACTCTCCCCTATTTAAAATTAAGATTTTGCGAATGATTTGCAAATGCTATATTATAATTTCTCTTGATTAAATAATAATAAATTTCAAAGATTAAAGATAGATTTTTTAAAATTTAGGCGGAGATTGGATGAAATTTTGATCTTGAGCGTTTTACGTAGCGCGGTAAAATTTCGGTTTTAAATTTAGACTCCTTGGCGCCGTTTGCTTTTTAAAACGGCAATTTGCGAAGCGAATAGCCGGAATTTTAAAATTTAGACCTTGCATTCGCCCGCTTTGCCGAATTTTGCCTCGATCAAAAGCACCAAGATGAAGAAAATTTTTTCGTCGTTAAGCTTTGCAAGCTCGCGCAGACCTTGATCTGCGCTTACGAGCTTGATGCCGTTTGATTTCAAAATTGCAGCAAACTCATCCGCGCCAAAGCCCATTTTACCGGCAATCTCTCTGATATTATAGGTCTCGATCGCGCCGATGATGCGGTCCATATTGCAAAAGCCGGGATTTTTGCGGCTCAAAACCACGTCCAAAAACTCGCCCCAGAGCTTTACGAGCTTCCTTCGCCTCGTGATCAGATGCAAAATCGCGACGCAAAGCAGGCCGAATCCTGCAATTTTATGTAGGCTCATCCACGCCTCGTCATATTCGCCGCGCGCGAAATTAACGCCTGAAAAGCCCAAAATGCAAAGCGCGCAACCTAGCAGCACGATGAGCGCAAATTTATAAACAATCCCCGCCTTAAGCATTAAATCTCCTTGCTTTGTTTTTAAAATTTAGCGGCTTCGCGCGAAGCGCCTCGGCTAAATTTTATCGCCGCTTAATATAAATGGGTAATTTTAATAAATCTGGATTTAAAAAGATATGAATTTAAAGGCGAAATCCCTGCAGCGTGAAATTTAAACGATGAAATTTAAAGCTCTATCGTCCGCTCAAATATGTCCTCAAGCCCCGTTTGATGCACGATCGCTAGCATGCCGAGCCTCGGTAGATCCGCGCGCAGACCAAGTAGCAGCTCGCGCGCCGAGACGGGATCGAGCGCGGACGTGATCTCGTCGGCAAAAACAAAGCTCGGCTTGTGGTAATGAATACGTGCGAAACTGAGCCGCTGCGCCTCTCCGCCGCTTAAAATTTTAACGTAATCGGCGCGCGAGTTTAGCATGCGGGCAAATTTCTCAAGTCCTACGCGGCGTAAAATTTCTAAAAATTCCGCGTCGTCTACGTGCGGCGGCTGCGGATAAGAGATAAGCTCTTTTAGGCTAAGCGGCGCCAGATAGGGCTTTTGCGGGATAAACATCACGCCCGTGCGCGGCAGGCTGATCTCGCCGCAGCCGTATCTCCAAAGACCCGCCGCGTAGCGCAGAGCCGTGCTTTTGCCCGCGCCGCTCTTGCCTCGCAGCATTATAAACTGCGCGGGCGCAAGCTCAAAGCGTAGATCCTCGATCAGCGGCTCGCCCGCAGGCGTGAAGACCGACAAGCCCTCGCAACGAGCGGAATTTTCGTTGCTTTGTTTGACGCAAGTACGCAGATTTGCGCTCTCGCCGTCCATGCGCGAGATGAACTCATAGATCCTCTGCACGCTCGCCGCCCACTCCATGATCTGCTTGTAATAGTCCATAAACCACGCAAATCCGTCCTGCACGCTGTAAAACGCCGAGCGCGCCTGCATCATGTCGCCAAAGCTCATCACGCGCGACAAATACAGCGGCAAGCAGGCAAAGATCGGGATTAAATTCGTGATTTTTAGGTAGCTTGCCGAAAAGCACTCGAGGCGAAATTCCGTATTCATGATGCTGCGCCAGTTTCTAATGATCTCGCCGAAGCTCGCGCGGAAGCGGCCGCGCTCGGCATCCTCTCCGCGCATAAACGCCACGGCTTCTGCGTTTTCACGTACTAGCAACAGATCCGAGCGGTAGTCGGCTTCGGCGCGCTGCTTAGCAAAATTTAGCCCCCTAAGCCTGCGCCCGATGAGATGCGTAATCAGCGAGCAAAGTAGCGTATAAAGGAGCGCGACGTAGAGCAAAAAGCCTTCGATCTCAAAGCGCATGCCGAAAATTTCAAATTTCAGCACCTTCGAGACCTGCCACAAGATCGCAACGAAGGCGATGAGCTTGGCAAGATTATAGACGAGCGATTTTACGAGATCGACGCTTTTTTGCACGAGTAGCAAGCTGTCCTCGGCGATACGCTGATCAGGGTTGTCTAGCTTTGCGATCGTTTTTGAAATTTCACGATCTGCGCGAGTTTTAGATGAAATTTCATTCTCGCTTGCGCCGCTTTGCTCTGCTGTATTTTGCTTCGCCGCGCTCGGTAAAATTTCAAGCCTCTTTGCGTCTCTACGCAAAACCGCGCTGTCCGCCTCGGCTGCGGAATACTCTGCGCGCTCGTTTAAATTTTCATCTAAATTTGCGTCGCTGGGTTTTTCTAAATTTGATCCGCCCCTGGCGCTGGAATTCCCCTCAAGGCTCGTGCGGTAGAAGTTTGCGTTATGTAGCCATTTGCGCTCCATCATCGCGCTTAGCCGCTCGCGCCAGACAATTACGAGCAGTTTGCGAAGCCAGCTGCCGCAGACGATAAAAAGCACGATGAGCGCCGTGTAGAGCAAAAACTCGCCCACGAGCGCGGGAATGAGCTCGCCTTTAAGCTCGCTTAGCGCGTCGTAAAAGCGCTTATCCCACGCGTTCATCAGCACGCTAATTTTGATGATAGCGAGGCTAAAACCAAGCGCGAGCAGCAGCAGCGCCCACAGCTTCGCCGCGCCCTTGCCGAACCAGTGCGGACGTAGAATTTCAAAAAATTGCTTTAGCGTTTTCAAATTTTCTCTTTAAATTTTAAAATTTAGCGCCGGTTACAGCGAGATCGCGGGATTAAATTTGATCCCGCAGGCTCGCGAGCGGATTTATGCTCGCAAGTCTGCGCGTTTAATTCGCTTGGAATTTCGCGAGATTAAATTTATCGCCCTTGCCCGCCTCGCCTGCAATCGTCCGCGCTAATCAATCGCTAATCAACCAAATCGCAAGTTAAATTTTGATCCCGCGGCTTCGTTCAAATTTTGCCCGCCTCGCCATGCGCGGATTGCGATAAATTTAGCTCACGCGCCTTTGCGTACTCGCTCCGCTCGCAGCTTTGCAAGTACAAAATCCGCGCGAACGAATGCAAAATTTAACTGCGCAGCATTATTCGCGCAAAACCTGTCTGCAGACTTCGGCGCACCGGATTGCTCAAGCTTAATGAGCGCCGATCAACTCATACCTTCATGCAAGCCCCGCTGCGCTCGCATTGACACTAACCCGCGCGATCTGAGAGCATAAAGATTTGCGAATACGACTTACTCGCAAATTTTATGCATCCCGCCCAAAGCAAGGCGCGGGCAGACTTTGAGCAAAACGGCGCCTTAATATTTATAATTAAACGTCAGCATAAAATTCCGCGGCTCGCCGTAGTAGTTGTTTTGTCCCGCTACTCTGTTATTTTGATTGATAAAGTAGCGCTTGTCGGTTATGTTTTTTACCGATAAATTTAAACTAAAATGCTCATTGTATTCATACGCAGCGTTGGCGTCCCATATCGTGTAGCCGCCCTGTACTGGGATGTCGTTAGCGGGGTAATAAGCGCCCGTCGAGATACTGCGCATGGTATATTGGTTGTCGGTCTTGCTCTGATAGCGAAATCCGGCGCCCAAAGTGATCTTTTGCTGCGCTACGAGCGGAATTTCGTAGCTGCTGTAGAGCTTAAACATACGCTTAGGGATCCAAGGCTTGGCATTGGCACCCTTACGGTAATCGACGTTGCTTAGCGCCGCAAAACGCCTCTCGTCCTTCATATACTCGCTTTTATTGTAGGTGTAGCCTCCGAATACTTTCCACTCGTCGGTAATTGCACCGTTTGCTTCTATGTCAAAGCCTCTGGATCTGACTTTGCCGCTAGCTACCGATCTGCTTAGACCCGTAGCGTCGTAATAATCGTAGTCGGTGACGGCTCTATTTTCCTGCATGATCTGAAAGAAAGCCACGGTCGTATTTAGCGCGCCGTCGAAAAATTCCGACTTCACGCCCACTTCGGCGTTATAGCCTACGATCGGCTCTAGAATTTTTTCGTTTCTATCCCTAGCGGTTTGAGGTTTATAAATTTCGGCATAGCTCGCATATAGCGAATGATCTCTCGAAAAATCCCACGTAAGCCCTACGTAAGGCGTGATCTTGTGTTTTTTAACGATATCGTCTTCGCTGTGGCGGCCCGTGCGATAGTTATCCGTAGCGCTTTCTCGCTTTAGCCTTGAATATCTGCCGCCTACGAGCAGATGCCAATCATCGTTAAAATTATATCTCGTGCCCATCGCAACCATCTGCTGATAAATTTTAGTCGTGTAGTAAAGATTGTAGCAGCGGGTTCCAAGCGCGCATAGCGCGGTCGTATCATTCCAATTAGGCTCGTTGTTTATAAGCCCCTTATTAAAGCTCTCATACGTCAATCCCGCTGCGCCGCCGTAAACGTCTCTATCGTGCTGCGTGAATCTCTCCTTCGACGCGGTGGCGTTTATAAAAAAATCATGGCTCTGTCCGAACAGCTCATAGTTTATATCGCTACCTACTTGAAAGCTTAACTCTTTACTGCCGTTGTCGTATCTGTCATAGCCTATGTATCTGCTCGCAGGATCCCTGCCCACTCCGTGCCAGCCGCCGAATTTCAACAAGCTCTCGCTGTGAGTATAGTTTAGTTTGGCGTAAGCCTTGATATTATCGCTAAATTTATGATTTAGTTCCAAAAACGTATTATATTTTTCATAAACCGACCTGCTCCAATCCGATATAAAGGTCGTTCTTTTGCTTAAATTTAACGCGTTGCCGTCCTTGCCCACTACAGGAATGCCGAAAGGATCATAAACGCTTCTTGTCTTTTGATAGATCACACCGGCTAAAATTTCGCTAAAATCTCCGAGATCAGCTCCCACCATCGCCGATGCCGCGCCGCGTTCGGTATTTTGCAAATCTCTAAAGGAGCCCTCCTTGCCGCTTACGCCGATGAGCCGTCCTCGGAGCGAGCCGCTTTCGTTTAAGCCGCCCGTCACGTCCACGCTGCCGCGATAATAATCATAACTGCCCGCACTTAGCGATAAATTCGCTCCGAGCTCCTTTTGAGGACGCTTTCTTACTAAATTTATAGTTCCGCCGGGCTCGCCGTTGCTCTGCGTAAGACCCGCGACGCCGCGCAAAACCTCGACGCGGTCATAAAATGCAAGATCGGTGTGCTCCTTAGACTGCCCGTAAAGCCCCTGCGCCGCAAGCGCGGTAGTGGATTGCATGCCGTCTTCTTGGATATTATCGATGTTAAATCCCCTTGAAATCGGTAAACTCATACCGAATCTGCTAGTAGCGGTAATACCCGGTACGTAATTTAGCGCGTCGTCGACCTTGGTAAGGCTCAAATCCTTTATGAGCTGATCGGGCACGACGGAAACGGTTTGAGGCGTCTGGCGGATGCTTAGATCAAGGCCCGTGGCGGTATTCATATTATCGGTCGTATACATCCCTGTACCCTCGGTAGTGGACAGATCGGCCTTGCCCGTGACGTTTATGGTGCCGAGATTGTCGTCGTCCAAACCCTGCAACGTAGAATTTGCCGTGCTACCGCTTTGCGGCATGGAATTTTGTGCAACGCCTTTAGTAGCGGGGCTTACGACAGCGTTGCCCTGCGGCGCAGGATTTACAGCGGTAGGGCTTCCAGGCTTTTGCGCAGAGCTTTGCGACGACGAAATTTTGGAGACGGAGCTTGCAGCGGATGAGTTTTGAGAAGCGCCGCTATTTTGCGCCGCAGTAAGCCAAAACGGCGAGCAAAGTAGCGCAAAAGAAAGTAAAATTTTACCCTTTTTCATAAAAAATCCTTTTTAGATTTTATAATCTATATCAATTTATTAGCGGGATTATCTTACAATTCTTCTTAAATAATAATAAAATTTTTAATAAACTAAATCATAAAATTATATATGCAATTACTAATTTAATGGAATTTAATAAGATCTATTGACGAATTCTTAAGCAAAATTTCTATGAATTTTAAAAAGTATATGAATTTGAAAAACAAAGGATTTAAAAATTTAAAATTCTAAAATTCCGCCGCTTTAAAATAACGTAAGCGACGGAATCTAGCGTTTTCGGCGTTTGGTCTTGCGATTACGAAAGCACCAGCACAGGCACCAGCGCATTGTGCAATATGTCCTCCGAGACGCTGCCTAAAAAGAGCTTTTTGAAAAACCCCTTCGTAAAGGCACCGGTAGCGATGAGATCGAGGTTATTAGCGCGGCGATATTTGATAATCTCATCGGCGGGCACTTCCGCTTGGATGTATTTGAAAGTGGCGTTTTGAGTGCCTAAAATTTCGCGCGCCAGATTTAGCATCCGCTCGCCCTCTGCGGCACCCGCATTGATGTGCAAGACATGCTTATGTGCGCTCGCAAGAAGCTTTGAGCTCTTTATAAACTCAAGCGTGCGTTTCGCCGCGTCAGTGCCGTCAAACGCAATGAGCACGGAGTTAATCGGTGAAAATTCCTTATTCACGAGCAGCGACGGCACGTGAAGCTCCTTTATTAGCACGCTTGCGTTAAAGCCTACGTCCTCGTTATTTGAGCCCTTGATACCGAGTACAAAAATTTCAGCTTCGTCCTTGTACTCGGCGATAACGTCGATGAAATCGCCATCTTTAATGATCTTACTCGCCTTTACGCCCGCAGTAGTCGCGGCGCAGATATATTCATCCAGCATCGCTTCGGCTTCTTCGTGGTCCTTTTCTGCATCCACGCCGCCTAATGTGGGACTTCCGTAGCTATTTGCAAGGATATCATTCTCTCCTAGGACGATCCCGCCTGCGGCTAGCCCATAAAAATTCTCGCCAAGCTCCGGGATTTCAACCACGTGAATAAACACGAGCTCGGCACCCAAGGTTTTAGCGACGTAAATTCCGTAATCTCTAACCGCCGGGGCAAGCGCATTTTGATCGACGCAAGTGATGACCTTTTTCATTTTTCGTCCTTTTAAAGATAAAATTTTAATCAAAATAAGCTTATCAAATTTTGTATAAAAGTTATTTAAATTCCGTAGATTTGAATGCGGAACGGGCGATTTTGTGAAATTTTAAAGCCGCGTCGTAATGGATTTGTGAGGTGCGGGGTAAGCTAGCTCAGGCTCAGCGCGACAGGCGATCGAGTAGTTGCAGCGTAGTAGGCGACTAAAAAGCGTTGCGGACGCAGGGTCCTCAAGACGATGCAGACATCGGCGCGGGCGCGCTATAGGCGCATTGTGACGATAGATTTGAGCATTGTGCATTGAGCAGGAAGTGGCTTGAAGCGCTATGCCAAGAGGGTTGAGCGCGGTACGGCAATAGGTCGGGCTCGGCGCTACAGATGGGTGCGCTGAGCAGACGTGGCATGCAGGATGCGGCACAGGCGATTTTGAAATTTATTAAGCCGCTAAAGGCGGTTTAAAGCGCCGTTATTGCAGTTAGCAGCCCAAAGATGATCCCCGGGAAATTCGCCGCGGCGAGCGGATAGTCCTTTTTAGGCTTTAAAAGACCGTAACTAACCCATATCGTGCAGTTTATCGCGGCTGCGAGCGGCTGGAGAAACGGGACTTTGTTGCCGTCTAAATTTGCCATTATGTTCGGCACGTAGGATACGTACATGATGACCGACAGGCATGTGCCGCCCAACCTAAAATTTGTAAATTTCTTTCGCTCATTGATTTTCCTTTTTAGAAATACGTTTCAAATTTGCAAATGAAACGGAGCGGGATTTTAGTATATTAAAAATAAGAAACGAATTAAAAAATGGCTAGAAATAAAATTTGACTTTAAATTTATCGCAGCGGCTTCTGGTCTCTCGCGCTTGCGTAAATTTTAAAACGGCGTTTGAAGCGCGCGTTTTAAAACGGCGAAATTTAAAACGCTAGGCAGCGCGGCGATAGAATTTAAATTTAAAAGGCGGAATTTCAAGCGGCGCGACCGCGACGAAATTTAAAGTAAAATTTTGCAGCCAAATTACGGCGAAATTTTGAAAATATAGGGATTAAAATTAAATTTTAAAAGGCTTAATAGCCGGCGTTTGCGATCGCTTCGGCTTGAGAGTGCGCGATTAGTGGATCGATGATCTCGTCGAACAAACCCCCTGCCATTATCGCGTCGAGGCGGTAGAGCGTTAAATTTATACGGTGGTCGCTGATGCGGTTTTGCGGATAGTTGTAGGTGCGGATTCGCCCCGAGCGGTCGCCGGTGCCTACCTGATCCTTGCGATCTTTGCGCTCTTTTTCGAGCCGCTCCTGCTCCTGCATATCGTAAAGGCGCGCCTTTAGCACCTTCATTGCCGCCTCTTTGTTTTTGTGCTGGTCCTTGCCGTCTTGGTTGGTGACGACTAAGCCGGTCGGGATGTGAGTGATGCGGACGGCGCTGTCGGTGGTATTTACGGACTGTCCACCGTGTCCGGAGCTACGCATAACGTCGATGCGAAGGTCATTTGGATTGATCTGTATCTCGCTATCCTCGATCTCGGGCATGACTGCGACGGTGATCGCGGAGGTATGCACCCTGCCCTGGCTCTCCGTTTCGGGGACGCGCTGCACGCGGTGGGTGCCGCCTTCAAATTTCAGCCGCGAATACGCTCCCGCGCCCTTTACGAGCAAGATCGCTTCTTTATAACCGCCGACGCTGCCTTCGCTAGTGCTTACGATCTCGCATTTATAACCGCGAAGATCGGCGTAGCGCAGATACGCGCCGAGCAGATCGCCCGCGAACAGCGCCGCTTCATCGCCGCCTGTACCGGCGCGGATCTCAAGAAAGATATTTTTATCGTCGTTGGGGTCTTTCGGAAGCAGTAAAATTTTGATTTTTTCTTCGAGCTGCGGCTTTTCGCTCTCTAAGCTTTTAAGCTCCTCTTTGGCTAGCTCGCCGAGATCGGCATCGCTTAGCAAAGCTTTGTTCTCTTCGATCTGATTTAAAATTTTAAGATACTCGCTAGCCGCCTCTTTGATCGGCTCGATATTGCGCTGCTCCTTAGATAACGCCGTCATATTAGCGATATCTGCGGTAACAGCGGGATCGCTAAGCATGCGCGAAAGCTCGTCATAGCGATCCAAAAAAGGCTTTAGTTTATCGGCTAGCATTTAAATTTATGCGTAAGGAGCGCTTACGCGGCGGTTTTTAAAGAATTTACGAGTTTGGCTAGGCGGCTTACTTTTCTGCTCGCGGTCTGTTTTTTCAAAAAGCCCCTGCTTACGAAGCTGTGGAAGCTTTCATTAGCCGTTTTTAGAGCCTGAGTCGCTGCGTCTAGATCCTTGCTCTCGACCGCCTCTCTTACGGCTTTTGTGATATTTTTTACTCTGGTGCGATAAAATCTATTTCGCTCCGTTCTTTTTATGGTTTGTCTCGCGCGTTTTTCGGCGGATTTGTGATTTGCCATAACGTTCCTTTTCGGTTAAATTTGAACCTGCGATTATACGTAAAAAATATTTAATCGACGCTTAATTTAAGTAAAATTTAAATATAGCTTAAATTTATGTAGATTAAACTTTTTTTGGTAGAATTTCCCGATTTTTATATAAGGATTTGATAATGAAACTTTTCGGAACGGACGGCGTACGAGGCAAAGCGGGAGAATTTTTGACTGCCGAGCTTGCGATGCGCGTAGCGATGGCGGCGGGGATTTACTTTAGGAAAAATTCCGTTACGAATATGATCTTAGTCGGCAAAGATACCCGCAGAAGCGGCTATATGATAGAAACCGCGATCGTAGCGGGTCTTACCTCCGTGGGCTACAACGTCCGCCAGATCGGACCGATGCCTACTCCTGCGATTGCCTTTCTTACGGAGGATATGCGCTGCGACGCGGGCATTATGATAAGCGCGAGCCACAATCCATACTACGACAACGGTATTAAATTTTTCAACAGCGAAGGCTTCAAGCTCGACGAAAAAGAGGAAGCGCAGATCGAAAAAATTTATTTTAACGACGATCTAATCGCCGAAGCGCGCACCAAAATGATGCAGATAGGCGCCGCAAAGCGCGTAGACGACGTCATAGGCAGATACATCGTGCATATTAAAAATTCCTTCCCGAAGCAAAAGACGCTGCACGGGCTTCGCGTCGTGCTTGATTGCGCAAACGGAGCAAGCTACAGGGTCGCGCCTACGGTATTTAACGAGCTGGGAGCCGAAACGATCGTCATCGGCGATGAACCTAACGGAAAAAATATTAACGATGCTTGCGGTGCGCTAAGCCCGCAAGGTTTAGCCGGAGAGGTAAGGCGCCTACGCGCCGACGTGGGCTTCGCCTTTGACGGGGATGCCGACAGACTCGTAGTCGTGGATGAAAATGGCGAGATCATCCACGGCGACGCGCTACTTGGAATTTTATCGGTATATTTGAAAGAAAAAAAGCGCCTCGCGGGCGATCAGATGATCGCAACGGTGATGAGCAACTCCGCGCTGGAGGATTTTTTGGCCAAACACGGCATCGCGCTTAATCGCTGCAATGTCGGCGATAAATTCGTACTTGAGATGATGCGCGAGCTGGGCGCAAATTTCGGCGGCGAGCAGAGCGGACACGTAATTTTCGGCGATTACGCCAAAACGGGCGACGGCATCGCAAGCGCGCTGCAATTCGCCGCTTGCATGCTGGATACGCACAAAAAAGCGAGCGAACTTTCGGCTATGCTTAAGCCGTATCCTCAAATTTTAAGAAATTTAAAGATCGCGGATAAAAAGCCGCTTGAAAAATTAAAAGGGCTAAAGGAGCTTGAAACAAGCCTTAAAGCGGACAAGATCCGCTCGCTCTTTCGCTACTCCGGCACCGAAAACGTTATCCGCCTCTTGCTCGAGGGCAAAAACGAAAAACTGCTTCAAAAGCGAATGGACGAGGTCGAGAAATTTTTTACTAAAGCCCTAAATGAGTAGCGTTGCGGTGAAATTTTACGGCGCGACAAGCTCATGGCTCGGTACAAAAGGCGCGGACAAAAAATGCAGGCTTTACATATTTAAATTTAGGCTGCGAGATGGCTAAGACCTGTATTAAATTTATCCTGCTTTTTGCGGCGATCTTTGCGATCGATCAAGCGATCAAACTTCTGTTTTTAAACGGCTTTTCGTGGCAAGGCGAGTTTTTTTCGCTAGAGCTTACGCTTAATCGCGGCGTTGCGTTCTCGATGTTTGCATTCTTGGGCGAAAATTTAAAATTTATCCAGATCGCACTGATCTCCGCGCTTGCGGCGTATGTATTTTGTCATAAAAAGCTCTTTTGCGAGCACTGGATGCCGTTTGCGCTGATGCTCGCTGGAGGTTGCTCAAATTTGCTCGATCGCTTTATTCGCGGCGGCGTGGTCGATTACGTCGCGTGGCATAAGTGGTTTGAGTTCGCGGTATTTAATTTCGCCGACGTGATGATAGATCTGGCCGTCGTGATTTTTATCTTCCAAAGCTACAAGATCGCGAAAAAGGAGAAAAATGAAAAGGAATAATTATATCGCCTATGCGCTGTGGTTTGTAGGCGGCTGCTCATCACTTTTGGGAATGCCGATCGGAGGCGGACTGCATAGAATTTACTGCGGTAAATTTATCAGCGGCTTTTCGCAGATCGCGCTATTTTGGCTGGGAAGCTTTACGCTGTGGTTTTTAGTGGGCTTTTTGTTTTGGGCTATTTGGGGGATTTGGTGGCTTATCGATATATTTTTTATAGGTATCTGGGTCGATGATATTAACGAATTTAACACCGAAACTCTGCGAGACGACTATGAACAGCGCCTTAAAAAGGTCGATGCACTTTATGATCTATATCAAAAAGGCGCGATTTCCAAAGAGGAATTTGAAGCTAGAAAAGAAATTTTAATGAGAGATTAAGGAGGCTAAAATGAGTTATTTTTGGTTTAAATTTGTCCATTTTGCGGGCTTTATTTCATGGATGGCGATGCTGTTTTATATGCCGCGCCTATATGTTTATCACGCTGAAAATTTAGACAAGCCGGATTTTGTAAAGGTCGTTAAAAAGATGGAGCGAATGCTTTATCATGCGATCGGCTGGATAGCGATGGTCGTGACGGTTTTTAGCGGGGTGATGCTGATCGTTTTAAATCCTGGGCTTATGAAGTTGGGATATTTTCATCTAAAGCTGCTAGCCGGAGTTTTGCTGATCTGTTATCATTTGTGGCTGTATTATTATATGTATAAATTTGAAAAAAACGAGTGTCACAGGAGCGGAAAGTACTTTCGTGCGATCAACGAAGGCCCTACGATCCTAATGTTTATAATACTTTATGCGATGCTAATAATGCCGAATTTACCGAGTAACTAAGCGCTTTGATAAAAATTTAATTAAAATTTGCATAAAATTAGGACAAAATTTTAAAGGAAGCATGTGCGGCAGATCATAAGAAAAATTTTATCGAGCGAAAGTAGCGCGGGAATCATACTGCTTTTATCCGCAGTCCTTGCGATCATCGCTCAAAACGTAGGCTTTTTATCAAAATACTATGAGGCGTTTTTACATCTAAACTTCACCATAGGCGTCGGCCCTGCAAAGCTCGATGAATCGATGCATTTTTTGGTAAACGACGTGCTCATGGCGATATTTTTCTTCGCTATCGGACTTGAGCTAAAGCGCGAAAAGATCGAAGGACAACTGCGCCATTTCTCTCAAATTTTACTTCCTAGCTTTGCAGCTCTGGGCGGAGTAATGATGCCCGCGATTATATTTTCGATCATTAACTGGGGCGATGCCGTTGCGATGAAGGGTTGGGCGATCCCTACGGCGACCGATATCGCCTTTGCCGTGGGCGTTATGGCGCTTTTAGGCAAAAAAATCCCTACGAGCCTTAAAATTTTCGTTTTGACGCTTGCCATAATGGACGATCTGTGCGCGATTTTAATCATCGCCGTGTTTTATTCATCAGATATAAACACGATCTATCTGGTCGGCGCAGCTGTTTGCATCGCAATAATGCTAGTAATGAGTAGATTCGGCGTAGACAAGAAGCTTCCATTCATCATCGTAGCCATCGTGCTGTGGGTAATGGTGCTAAACTCTGGCATCCACGCGACCATCGCGGGGGTACTCGCGGGCTTTTGTATCCCGCTTAAGACCCGCTCGGGCTCGATGCTAAAGGATATGGAGCACGGCCTAGCCTACCCAGTAAATTTCTTCATCTTGCCGATCTTCGCTTTCACAAACGCAGGCGTTTCATTAGCAGGTATCAGTCCTAGCTTTCTTTTCGGGCCCGTACCGATGGGCATCATGCTCGGGCTATTTTTCGGTAAACAGATCGGAATTTTTGCTTTCAGCTGGATTTTGATCAAAACCAAAATCGCCTATATGCCGGAAAACGCAGGCTGGATGCAGCTTTACGCCGTGGCGATCATCTGCGGTATCGGCTTTACGATGGCGCTTTTCGTCGACGGCTTAGCATACGGCGGCAGTGATCTGTATCACTACACCGATAAACTTGCGGTATTTTTAGGCTCGATCATTTCGGGCGTAGTCGGATATATAGTGGCTAAAACCGTCACGGTAAAACATACGTAAATTTAAAGCATAGGAAATTTCAAAATTTCCTATGCGGCTTCTAAATTTTCTTGCTTCGATAAAATTTTGGATTTTAAACTACTAAAATTCCCGCATTTTGCATTAAGTTTAGCGCGCATTCATCGTAGTAGCCGCGCTCATGATTCGGCGCGTCGTAGGTAGCTACCACATCACGCGGAACGATGACGTCCTTATCCTCTCCCGTTTCGTTGAGATAGGTACGCAGACTAAGCGCAAACTGCATCACACAGATATCGGTGCAACAACCCGTAATCACAAAGCGATCGAAACCACCCAGAATTTTCTTATCCAAATTATGAAAGCCGTTCGTGCTGCGCTTAAAAGTGACGTTTTGCTCGCTTACAAACGGCGCGAGCTCCTCGATCACCTCCGATTCTGGCGAGCCTTTTAGACAGTGAACCGGATATCGCTTCATCTCCAAATCCCGCTCGGCGTGGGCGTCACAGATGAAATGCACATTTTTCGCCGCCTCTATCTGCCTAATCACCGCAGGAGTGATTTTTGCGATTCTAGGATCGGCCATCGCGCCGAATTTTACGAAGCCGTTTACCATATCGATCACAAACACCAAAGTTTTCATCAAAACTCCTTATAAATTTCAGGTTTCATATCTTTTAAAAGATCCATTTTAGCGCGAAATTTTAAAATTTCGTCTAAGTTTACATCCACGACTTTGACGGACTCTTTTTTGCCTAGGCGCGCGACGATCTCGCCGCCGGGATTTATCAGCATGGAATTTCCGCCGAAACTCTCGCCCTGCCCCGTATCGCCGCAGCCGTTTACCGCGCAGATAAAAATTTGATTCTCGATCGCACGGGCCCTCGCAAGCGTGATAAAATGCTCTATGCGGCTTTGCGCAAACTGCGCGATTACAAAAACCACTTGCGCGCCGCGAAGCGCTAAGGCGCGAAAAATTTCACCGAAGCGCAGATCATAGCAGATCGCGACGCCGATTTTGAGCGCGCGATTTTTAAATTTAATCTCACAAATACCCAGCTTATCACCGCCGCTTACGATCTCATTTTCGTGAGCGAGCGAGAAGGCGTGAATCTTGTCGTAGCGTAAAATTTCGGCTCCGTTTTGATAGATAAAAGCGGAATTATAAATTTTATCTCGCTTGGAGCTTATCGATCCGCCGATTAAAACAGCACCGCTTTTTTGTGAAATTTCACTTAAAAATTTTTTCGTATAAGCGGCATTTGGGTCGGCAAGCTCTTTAAATTTAGCCGTATTAAAGCCGGTATTAAATGCCTCTGGCAGCACCGCTACATCCGCGCCGCGCTTTAACGCACGATCAATCAGCTCGCGCGCGCGAATAAAATTTTGCTCGCAATCTTTGAAATTTTGAGCTATTTTCACATCCATTTGCAAAATAGCAATCTTCATAAAACCCTCCTATTTAGGCGCTAGCCGCATAACATTTGCATGCGTAAGCGCAATAGCTATGGCATCGGTGATATCAAGCGGCTTAATCTCCTTATTAATCCCTAAAATTCGCTTCACCATAAACGCAACCTGCTCCTTCGCCGCCTTTGCCTTGCCCGTGACCGATTTTTTTACCTGAAGCGGCGTGTATTCGGCAAAATTTCCAAAAATTTGTAAAATTTTAAGAGCAAGCGCGCCGCGAAACTGAGCGAGTTTTAAAACAGACTGCGGATTGTAGGCATAAAACATCGATTCTATCGCGACCTCATCAATCTTATGAGCGCTAAAAATTTGATCGATCGCCTCGCTCATCTGTGTCATTTGAAATTGCACGTTTTCGGCCTTCATTTTTACCAATCCGGCCTCGATGAGTTTGATCTTATTCACATCTTTTTCCAGAATCGCATAGCCTAAATTTCTAGTCCCCGGATCAATTCCTAAAATTTTCATAGCCACCTTTCACGCTTATTCACGGCTTAATCACCGGTGAATAAACTGAAATTTACCGCAAATTTAGTGAAATTTAGCTAAAATGGCGCCTTAATTTATAAGGGAATTCAATGGCGACGTCACAAGCACAAGAAATTTTATCAAACCTAGAGAAGGAAATTTTACCTACCGAATACTCTAGGTATATCAAAAATTTGAAATTTAACGATAAAAGCTCGACATCTGAATTTTTCATCTATAACGCATCTAACGAGTTTATCGCTAAATATACTCAGACAAAATACGGCAAAAAAATAAAAGAGCTTATCAAAAAACAATTTGGGCTCAACGACGTAATCGTTAAAATCACCTCAAAAGCTAAAATTTCACCTAAAGAAAAGGTAAAAATCATCTCCGAAAAGCCTAAGAGCACGATTTTAAGCGAAAATTATAATTTTGAAAATTTCATCATCGGCGATTCAAATAAATTTGCTTTTGAGTGCTCTATCACGGTCGCAAAAGAGCCCGGAATCCGCTTTAATCCGCTCTTTATCTACGGACCTAGCGGACTTGGCAAAACTCACCTACTTCAATCGATCGGAAATTACTGCATCAAAAAGGGAAAGACCGTCATCTGCGTTACCAGCGAGCAGTTTGCCAACGATTTTGTCTTTAATCTCAAAAACAACTCAATCGATAAATTTAAACAAAAATACCGCAACTGCGACGTTTTACTTATCGACGATATTCAGTTTTTAATCGGGCGTGATAAGGCTCAGGAGGAGCTTTTTTACACATTTAACGAGCTAAAAGACAAAAATTGCCAAATCGTCCTTACAAACGACCTGCCGCCAAAATTTTTAAAAGGCTTTGAAAGTCGTCTAACGACGCGATTTGAAAGCGGCATCATAGCAAACATTACTCCGCCGGATCTCGAAACAAAAATCGCCATCATCAATAAAAAGAGCGAGGAAAACCGCGTTAGAATCCCACACGACGTCGTGGAATACATCGCCGCAAATATGGGCGATAATATCCGTGAGATCGAAGGCGCAATAAATAAACTAAACGCCTATTCATCGATACTTCGCACAAAGATCACGCTGGAATTTACTAAAAGTACGCTACAAGATCAGATCCATCAAAAATATTCAAGCGTAAGCCTAGAACATGTTATTGAGGTCGTCTCAAAAGAGTTAAACATAAAACCTAGCGAGCTAAAGAGCAAAACGCGAAGTAAAAACGTCGTAGAAGCGCGCCAAATTTGCATATATTTAACCAAACAGCTAACTCAAAATTCAATGCCAAAAATCGCAACGTTCTTTAATCTAAAGGATCACAGCGCTATCAGCAAAAATATCAAAAAAATCAACGAACTCATCCAAACCGACGAGATGTTAAAGATAAAAATAGAAGAGCTAAAAAACAAAATAACCAAGAAGGAAAAGAATGAAATTTAACGTATTTTATAAAAATAGATCAAAAAACGTGAATGAAAGTGAATAAAATGAGATCTCTTACTCACGATATAAACCTCCTAAAAATGGATCTAAAAATGAGTTTTTCACAAAAACCGCTTACCAACTATAACAACAATAAAATTTTAAAAGGATCAAAATATGAAAGTGTTAATCACTAAAAAACTTTTAGAAGAGATAGTTTCCAATACCAGCTCCTATCTTGATAAAAAAGATCTAAGCTCGATAACTTCACATCTTTTGATGAGCGCTAAAGATGGAATTTTTAGTATAAAGGCTACCGATCATGAAATCGGTCTAAGCTACAATCTACAAAATGTCTCGATAGAAACAGAGGGAGAAGCTACGGCAAATGGAGGCAAACTTCTTAGCGTTATTAAAGGCTTAAGTGACGATAACGTGACCTTAGAAACCGTCAACGGAGCGCTATTTGTGAAGCAAAAAAAATCCAAGTATAAGCTTCCGATGTTTGAAACGAGGGATTTTCCGAGCTTTCCTATGGTAGAGGGTAAAAACAGCTTTGACGTAAACGCTGGAATTTTAGGCAGAAGCCTTAAAAAAATATATCCGTCGATCGATACGAACAACCCAAAATATGAGCTAAACGGCGCTTTGATCGACGTAAAAGAGGGTTTTTTAAATTTAGTCGGGACCGATACTAAGCGACTTAGCGTTTATAAGCTGATCACTCAATCAAAAGCGGGTGAGCTCGATACTAAAATTTTAATCCCTAAAAAGGCGATAGGCGAAATTCAAAAGCTATTTTCAGACAAGATTAAAATTTACTACGACGAAAACGTGCTGCTAGCGGTGAGTGAAAATTTTGAGTTTTTTACGAAGCTTATAAACGGCAAATTTCCAAACTACGAGCGCGTTATCCCAAGCGATACGACATATAAAATTTTAATCCCGCGCGATAAGATGGTAAGCGGTGTACGAGCGATAAACGCAATGTGCGAGGAGATGAAGGTTACCATTAAAAAGGACGGAATGGTTTTTGAGAGCATCAACGAGGATAATTCCGAAGCTAAAACCGAAATCGAAGCGGCGATCGAGATAAACGGCGAAATAGTCTTCGGCGTGAAAAATCGCTTTCTGCTCGATTTTTTGAGCAGCATCGAGAGCGAAATTTTTGAGCTAAATTTTAACAGCTCCGATACGGCGTTCGTGCTTAGCGCGGATGGTTTAAAAACGGTCATTATGCCGATAAATAATATTTAAAGGAAAAATATGAAGCAAAATTACGGCGCTAGTAATATTAAAGTTTTAAAGGGTCTTGAGGCCGTTAGGAAGCGCCCCGGTATGTATATCGGAGATACCAATATCGGCGGACTTCACCATATGATCTACGAAGTCGTGGATAATTCGATCGATGAATCGATGGCTGGGTACTGCGACACGATCGATATCGAGATCACGAGCGAGGGAAGCTGTATCGTTAGCGATAACGGTCGCGGAATCCCCGTCGATATGCATCCGACCGAAAAAATTCCTGCTGCGACGGTGGTTCTTACGGTACTTCACGCAGGCGGTAAATTTGACAAAGACACTTACAAAGTTTCCGGCGGTTTGCACGGCGTCGGCGTTAGCGTCGTAAATGCGCTCTCAAAAAAGCTCGTCGCTACGATCAAACGCGACGGAAATATTTTTAGGCAGGAGTTTTCAAAAGGCATTCCAGTTTCCGATCTGGACGTGGTAAAGACGACCAACCGCACGGGCACGACGATCGAGTTTTGGCCGGATGATGAAATTTTTGAAATTTTAGAATTTGACGATGAAATTTTATCGAAAAGATTTCGCGAGCTTGCGTATCTAAATCCAAAAATTACGATAAATTTTAAAGATAACCGCACTGGCAGGGATGAGCACTTTCACTTTGAAGGTGGTTTGGAAAGCTTCGTAAATGATATGAATAAAGCGCCTGCCATATCCAAAGCCGTGTCGTTTAGCGACGGCGCGGAAGATGTTATGGTGGATTTTGCACTTATGTACAACGAAACGTATAGCGAAAATTTACTGAGCTTCGTAAATAATATCAAAACTCCGGACGGCGGTACTCACGAGGCTGGTTTTAGAGCGGGTCTTACGCGCGCGATAACAAATTACGTCGCGGCAAATGCGGCTGCGCGTGAAAAGGACACGAAGATCACCGGCGATGACGTTCGCGAGGGACTTATAGCGGTAATTAGCGTAAAGGTTCCCGAGCCGCAGTTTGAAGGACAGACTAAAGGCAAGCTGGGCTCCAGCTACGTTAAGCCGATCGTGCAAAAGATGGCGTTTGAGGTGCTTAGCAAGTATTTTGAAGAAAATCCGATCGAAGCGCGCGCCATTATGAATAAGGCTCTTTTAGCTGCGCGCGGTCGCGAAGCGGCAAAAAAAGCTCGCGATCTAACGCGCAGAAAAGACAATATAAATTCCGTTGGCACCCTTCCGGGAAAGCTAGCCGATTGTCAGAGTAAGGATGCGAGTATTAGCGAAATTTATCTAGTCGAGGGCGATAGCGCGGGCGGTTCGGCGAAGCAGGGAAGAGACCGCGTGTTTCAAGCGATATTGCCGCTTAGAGGTAAAATTTTAAACGTAGAAAAGGCGCGCCTGGATAGAATTTTGCAATCCGAAGAGATTAAAAATATGATCACGGCCTTTGGCTGCGGTATCGGAGAGGAATTTAACGAAGAAAAGCTCCGCTATCACAAAATCATCATTATGACCGATGCGGACGTCGACGGCAGCCACATCCAGACGCTGCTTCTAACATTTTTCTTTAGATTTTTGCGCCCTATCGTAGAAAATGGCTATGTTTATCTGGCACAGCCGCCGCTTTTTAGATATAAAAAGGGCAAAAAAGAGATTTATCTGAAAGACGAAAAGGCGCTGAGCGAGTTTTTGATCGAAACGGGCATCGATATGGGCGAGTTTGAAGGCATCGGCAACGAGGATCTGATCGATTATCTAAAAATCGTCTCAAACTATCGCTCGCTTCTAAATGAGCTTAAAAAGCGCTTCAGCGTGCTTAGCGCGATCAGATTTTTGATAGAAAACGACGAAGCGAGAAGCCTCGGCTACGAAGAGCTATTTGAAATTTTAAAACCGCGCTTAGAAAGTGAAGGATTTAATCTTTTAAATTCCTACGTGGACGAAAGCGGCATCCGTATCTATGTTCAGACGCCGAGCGGCCTAGAACAGCTCGTGATAGATGAGAATTTATTCGGCAATTATATCTTTGAAGAGGCGATTAGAATTTATTCAAAGATTAAAGAGCGAGATGTAAATTTTGGCAAGGATTTTATTGAAATTTTAGACGAAATTGAAAAAAGCTCGAAAAAAGGCGCTTATATTCAGCGCTATAAAGGTCTTGGAGAGATGAATCCGGAGCAGCTTTGGGAAACCACTATGAGCCCTGAAAATCGAAGGTTACTAAAGATAAATATCGCCGATGCGCAGAGTGCTAGCGATACCTTTAATCTTTTTATGGGCGACGAGGTTGAGCCGCGCCGAAACTACATCCAAGATCATGCAAAAGATGTAAAACATTTGGATGTTTAGATGCTATTTAGTGAGACCAAAGAGCGCGAAAATCGTTTCATAACGGCGCTTAAAATTTCGGTGCCGTTTACCTGCGTTTTAATTGTTTTCGGAATTATTTTGTTCCGAAACGGCGAGTTTAAATTTGACGACGTAATTTTATTTTTAATACTTTTAATCTGCTATGTTTATTATGTCATCTATCAAATTTATTTTGGCTTTCAAAAGACGCTGATTGATCCCGTTACGCATGTGTTTGTGCGCGAGGAGATCGAAAAAATTTTAAGCAATGATTTAGCTAAAAATCGTCAAATAAATATTGTTCTTTTGCGAATTAAAAATATCATCGATATAAACGATCGATACGGTTATAAAAACGGCGATGAAATTTTATACGAGTATTGTAAGGAACTTTCAAATTTTATGGCGGAACAGGGTTTTAAGGACCTTCCGATCGGGCGCTTTATAAACGGCTACTTTGTATTCGGCGTAGAATCAAAAGCTACAAATTTAAGCCATATTTTGCGGATGTTTGAGCATAAAATTTCAAGTCAAACGATCAAAAATGTAGAGATTAAAAGCGAATTTACGATGCTTCCAAGCTCCTATGATCGCAATCTGCATAATATCGTAAATGCGCTATTTTATAAGATCAATCACCTGGACGACGAAGAGCACGGCGAAAAGTCTATCGACGTCGAAAAGGTGCTAATCGACGTATTTTCCGCCGACGTTATGGAGGCGATAGATAGTGAAAATTTTAGCTTTAAATATCAGCGCGTCGCAGATAAAAACGGGGTAAAATCTCATATAAATTTAATTCCGAAGCTTGATCTGCGAAGCGGCGAAAAGATCACAAAAAGTAGAATTTTAGATATCTTGCTTCTAAATCATTACGATATTAAATACGATATTTCGATGATGAGACAAATTTCTAGAATCATCTATTTTAAGGATATCGACGCTAAAATTTTTATCGAGATTATGCCTCAGACGCTGCGAAATAACGAGTTTCGCAATGAAATTTTAAAGCTCATCGATAATAACCTAATCGATCCGAAAAAGATCGTGTTTGAGTTTAACGAAAAGCTTATCTATTCTGAGATCAAGCGCTTTGATGAAATTTTGATTAAATTCCGCGAACTCGGATTTAGCTTCGCGCTGTCGCAGTTTGGCGGCTCGAACGCGAGCTTTGAATATTTAAAATTTTTAGAGGTAGATTTTATTGTTTACGACATAGAATTTAATAAAAATTTAGACGATGAAAAGATTAAAAATATCTTTATAGGCATTAACGAAGCTTGCGCGAAATCGGGCGTTGAAACCGTAATGCGCTTCATCGACAAAGACGAATTTCAAATGCAGCTTTATAAAATGGGCATCGATTATATTCAGGGATTTTGTGTCGAAAAGCCGAATGATATATCGAATTTAAGGAGATCATAGTGAGATACGGCGAAGAGGAAATTGAGAAATTTGATATAGAAAAGATGGAAGTTTGGCCCAATAAACAGGAGCGCGACTATCTGATAAAAATAACCCTGCCCGAGTTTTGCTGCCGCTGCCCGCGCTCTGGATATCCGGATTTTGCGACGATCTATTTGGAATATATCCCCGATAAACTCGTAGTGGAGCTAAAAGCGATTAAAATTTACATAAATTCCTTTATGAACCGCTACATCAGCCACGAGGATAGCATAAATGAAATTTACGGCGCGCTTCAAAGCAAACTAAAGCCTAAATTTATGAAAATCACGGGCGATTTTAATCCGCGCGGCAACGTCCACACGGTAATCGAAATAAACTCGGATCAAATTTACCGATGATAAGCTCAAATTTAGTCGAACAAATTTTTAAATCTGCAAGCATTAGCCGCTGGAACGATTACCCAAAGATGGTGAGCTTAGTCGAGCTCGACAAGCAGGCGCATAAATTTATCATCGCTTATTTTATCGCTAGCTTCGAGTGGGACGTGGATATCAACTACGTAATCGAAGCGGGGATCTTTGAGTTTTTAGCGCGCATCGTAGTAACCGATATCCGTCCGGACGTCTTTCATCAGATTCAAAAAACCAAAAAGGATAAGATCAACGAATGGGTTTTAAGCGTCCTCGAAAGCGATCTTTTGCCTATTCAAAACGGCGCGTTTTTCGAGCGATTTAAAAAATATCTAAATTCCAAGGATCATAAGAAAGAAGCCGTGATCTTAAAGGCGGCGAGCTACCTCTCCACGCGGTGGGAGTTTAATATCGTCTATCAGACGAGTCAGTTTCTAAACGATATCGAGGAGCTAAAAGCCAAGGTGGAGGAGGAGCTTGAGGATTATTACGAGCTAATCGGCGTGCGAAAGATCGTGATGAATAAAAAGCTCGCCCGCATAGTCGATCTTAGCGGCAGACTTCGTTTTCAAAAGCGCTGGGCGCAGACGCCGCGCATCCCTGAGACATCGGTGCTTGGACATATGCTGGTAGTTGCGATTTTAAGCTACTTTTTTTCGCTTGAAGTGGATGCATGCCGCTCGCGCACGGCGTATAATTTTTTCTGCGCGCTATTTCACGATCTACCAGAAAGCCTCACTCGCGACATCATTAGTCCTGTAAAATACGGCGTCAAAGGCCTTAGCGACATCATCGGCGAATATGAGATGCGGCTAATAGACGATAAAATTTTGCCTTTCGTGCCGGAGCATATGAGAGATGATTTCAGCTATATTTTGGGTATCCGCAAAGAGGGTGGTAAATTTATAAAAGACGAGTTTGAAAACCGAACCTTCGAGCTAGGCAAAGAACCTAAATTTGCAGAAGGCAGCCTAAAGATGTTTAACGAAGATAAATTTCGCGCAATCGACGGCAAGGCGCTTAAGTATTGCGATAAATTAGCGGCATTTTTCGAGGCCGGAATTTCAATAAGCTACGGCGTAAAGAGCAAGGAGCTGCTTAGCGGGTATAATTCGATGCTAGAGTTTTTCAAAGCCAAGCCGAAAATTGAAGGCGTTGATTTTCAGAGTGTTTGCGAGGATTTCAAAGAGCATTTCGGGCTTAATAGGATCGATTTGTAAAACCCCTTCCCAGATGGCTGCGGCACATGCGAGATCTAAGTGCTCTGCTGTATTCCTACCCTGAAGCGGTGCCTAAAAAAAGCATTGCACAGGTCTAAGAAAGGGCAATCGGGATTATATGGAAATGTTTCTTAAAGTAAGGTTATAAATGAATTTCAAAAATCATCTTTTATCCGTATTTCGCGAGGTCTTTATCCCTCATCATCGCTCTATCGAGTTTAGAGCCAAAATTTTTGCCGCGATGCTGCTTGCCAAAAAGAAGCAGACCGACGAGGATTACGATGTGATCAAAGATATAGCGGGCGAAATTTATCCGGGCGACGAGCAGCGTATAGGCGTGCTGGTCTCCATCGTAAAAGAGTATATCTTAAAGGCGAAGACCTATAAAGGCCTAAATTTAGACTCGCTTCTAAAAGAGATCGACAGGGATATTAAAAATAACAAAAAATATATCAAAAAGATCGATTTTTCGCATCTGCGCCGTCTGATCGGCGACGATGACGAAGATGCGCTGATCCAACAGCGCGTTTATGAGTTTTTTGTCTGCGAAGTCAAAGAGTACTCGTAAATTTTTATCTTAAGAATTTTTTTAGTATAATCGTCAGCCTTTAAAATAGCAAACGGAGAAAATTTTGGAAAATATCAGAAATATCGCGGTTATCGCGCACGTCGATCACGGCAAGACTACCATCGTAGATGAACTTTTAAAGCAATCGGGAACTTTTAATAATCATCAAGAGGTCGGCGAGCGCGTGATGGACAGCAACGATATCGAGCGCGAGCGCGGTATTACGATCCTATCCAAAAACACCGCCATCCACTACGGTGGCGTTAAAATCAACATTATCGACACTCCGGGCCATGCCGATTTCGGCGGCGAGGTCGAGCGCGTGCTAAAGATGGTAGACGGCGTACTCTTACTCGTCGATGCGCAAGAAGGCGTCATGCCGCAGACAAAATTTGTCGTCAAAAAGGCGCTATCTTTGGGGCTGCGGCCGATCGTGGTCGTAAATAAAATCGACAAGCCCGCAGCCGATCCGGACCGCGTGGTAAATGAAATTTTCGATCTTTTCGTAACGCTTGACGCAAACGACGAGCAGCTTGAGTTCCCGGTCATCTACGCCGCGGCCAAAAACGGCTACGCAAAATACGATCTAAGCGACGAAAGCGCCGATATGAAGCCGCTTTTTGAGACGATCATCTCTCACGTTCCTACTCCAAGCGGCAACGACGAGAATCCGCTGCAGTTGCAGGTTTTCACGCTCGATTACGACAACTACGTGGGCAAGATCGGTATCGCTAGAATTTTCAACGGCACGATAAACAAGAACCAAAGCGTTATGCTAGCCAAAGCAGACGGTACGCACATCAACGGCAGAATTTCAAAGCTCATCGGCTTTAACGGACTTGAGCGCGCTGACATTGATGCGGCGGGCACGGGCGACATCGTGGCGATTGCGGGCTTTGACGCACTTGACGTAGGCGACAGCATCGTCGATCCCAATAATCCGATTCCGCTTGATGCGCTACATATCGAAGAGCCCACCCTTAGCGTAATTTTCAGCGTAAATGACGGACCGCTAGCCGGCACGGAGGGTAAATTCGTAACCTCAAACAAGATCGATGAGCGCTTGGAAGCGGAGATGAAAACCAACATCGCGATGCGCTATGAAAACGCGGGCGAGGGAAAATTTAAAGTAAGCGGTCGCGGCGAGCTGCAGATCACGATTTTGGCCGAGAATATGCGCCGCGAGGGCTTTGAGTTCTGCCTCGGGCGCCCGGAAGTTATCATCAAAGAGATCGACGGCATTAAATGCGAGCCTTTCGAGCATCTAGTCATCGACGCGCCCGATGATTGCACCGGCACTGTCATCGAAAAGCTCGGCCGCAAAAAAGCCGAGATGAAGGTGATGAACCCTACCGGCGATGGGCAAACGCGTATGGAGTTTGAAATCCCGGCGCGCGGTCTTATCGGCTTTCGTTCACAGTTTTTGACCGATACTCGCGGCGAAGGCGTAATGAACCATAGCTTTTTGGAATTCCGCCCTTTCATAGGCGCGGTCGAGAAGCGACAAAACGGCGCGCTCGTAAGTATGGAAAACGGAGTAGCGCTAGGATACAGTCTGTGGAACCTGCAAGATCGCGGCGTGCTTTTTATCGCTCCGCAGGCGAAGGTTTATCTGGGTATGATCATCGGCGAGCACAGCCGCCCGAACGATCTGGACGTTAATCCGATCAAGGGTAAAAATTTAACCAACGTCCGCGCGAGCGGCAGCGACGATGCGATCAAGCTTGTGCCGCCGCGCGCATTAAATTTAGAGCGCGCTTTGGAGTGGATCGAGGAGGACGAGCTTGTGGAGGTCACGCCAGTAAATATCCGCGTGCGTAAGCGATACTTAGACCCTACAACGCGCAGACGAATGGCGAAAAAATAGAATTTCAAAATGAAATTTTAAAATTTGGCGTGAAATTTAGCTTTAAATTTCACGCCTTTTTTATAGCCAAATTTTAAAATTTACGCTTCTGAAATTTTGCTAGGAGAGGCAATGAATCTTGTTTTATTCGACTTTGACGGCACGATCACGCGCGATGATTCGCTGCTTGAGTTCGTCGCCTACGTAGTCGGATTTAAGAAATTTTTTCGCGGGATTTTGGTGCTATCGCCCATTTTAGCGGCGTATAAGCTAGGCCTTGCGAGCAATAATTTTACGCGCAGAAAGCTCTTGGGCTACTTTTTTGCGGGCATGAGCGCAGATAAATTCGATAAAATTTGCAAAAAATACTCCACCACCCACATCGAAGATATCCTAAAACAAAGCGCTATGGACAAGATCGCAACCTACAAAGCCGCGGGCGATAAAATCGTCATCGTCACCGCCTCGCTCGAAGACTGGCTGCGTCCGTGGTGCGACGCGCAGGGCTTGGAGCTTTTAGGCACTAAAATACGGCGCAAAGGCGGCATCATCACGGGCGAGATCGAGGGGCAGAACTGCTACGGCGCGCAAAAAGTCGCTCGCGTGCGCGCGGCATACGACGTGCAGGCTTTCGATCGCGTTATTGCTTACGGCGACAGCAGGGGCGATCGCGAGATGTTAGAATTCGCCGATGAGGCGCACTACAAGGCGTTTGAGTAAATTTCTGCGGCTACAAAGCTTAAACGATAGCATCTGCGGCGACCGCGCTTTTGCCGTGAGTCAGAATTTGCCTCACGCGGAATTTTATCCTTTTAAATTTATCGCGCTTATCTGGGGGGATTCTATTACAGCACGGATTTTGAAATTCGCAGTGCGGGTAAAATTCTAAAATTCCGTCGTACGTAAATTTTTAAAATTCTGTTCGTAGCGTAGAATTTTGCTTCAAATGGAATAGATATTCTAAAACCGAGCGAGCGTGAGATAAAATTTCAAATTTTAGAATTTTACGAAATTTTGCAGCTACAAAAATTCCAAAATTTACAGATTATAAAATTCCACTCGCCGCGTGCGAAGCGGAATTTTAAAATTTAAAAATCCCGCGCCTTAGAATTCTAAGCTCTAAAGCATGTTATAAATTCCGTCTAAAAGGAAGTATTTTCTATCCGCAGTGCCGCGGTAAAACGGCTCGAAAGTATCCTCATAGGCCTTTTTGAAAAATCCCTCTTTGCTTAGCTTGATGAGCTCGGAATTTATGAAATCCAGTAGCTCCTTGTTGCCCTTTTGCACGCCGATGCCTAGAAATTCCGCCGCTCCTAAATTTTTAGGCTCAAGATAAGTTAAAAACTTTCAAAGGAGTTTTTAACTATGATTCTGCCGA
>CAUQNJ010000015.1:0-48341 GCA_963519515.1 uncultured Campylobacter sp.
AGCCGTATTTTTTCTCAAATTCATCATAAGGCAGTATAAAAACGGGTGGAATTTTCGTCACAAAAGAGCTACGATTTTCGTATCGTTTTGCTTGCAATTTAACAATTTGTTCGCAATTTTGTAGAAAATTTTTGATCTGGCTTTCCATTTTTATATCCTTTTAAATTTCTATTTCGGCAAGTGGTCCCGTCATATAGCCTACGGAGCAACAATTTGCGTTCTGCTTGCAGTTGCGAGCAAAGCGAAGCAAAAATCTTTTTCAAAAGCACTCGCGAGGCAAGCCGCCGAAAATTTAAAGGCGAAGTATTTTTGTTCTAGACGAGTAGAATTTTAAATCCTAGGACAAAAACAAGTCACAAAAATTTTAAGGCGCAGTATCGCGAGATGATTTTGAAAGTTGTGCAGAAAATTTTAATCAAGACTAGGCATGAAGCCTGTCGCAGATTAAAATTTTCAAATCTCTTTCAAAAGCACTCGCGAGACAAGCCACTAAATTTATTGCAGTCTAGCGATTATGTTTCTTACTACCTCCGCCATCATCTCCACCGACGCTATCTCGCAGTGCTCATTCACCGAGTGAGGCGAGTGGATATTCGGGCCTATGGAGCAGGCTTGCAGCTCGGGCTGTTTTGCGACCAGTACGCCGCACTCAAGGCCTGCGTGCACGGCGGCAAATTTAGCCTGCGGCTTTTGTTTTTGCAACTCCTCAAGCACTAGATGCGCAAAGTTGCTTATGCACGGCGCCCAGTTCGCCGAGCGGTCGGCCACTCTAACATCAAAGCCCAACGCGCTAGCCAGAGTGCTAGTCTCAAAGCCCAGATTTTCGAGCCCCTCTCGCTTCATCGCGCGAGCGAAAAAGTCAAATTCAATCACTTCGCCCTTTTGCTTGACGGTCGAGAGATTTATGCTTTCGTTTACCATGCCAAGCTGCGTGTCGTAGCTGCGCACGCCCTGGGCGAAGGAGTTAATTAGCGCCAAAATTTTACCGCTATTTACCAGCACGTCCGCTTCGCCCTCGCCCAGGCTCTTTACCCACGCCAGGCCGCGCTGCGCCGGCTCATGCGCGCACAGCGCCTTACACACGGCGTTTGCGGGGATCGAGTTGCTCCTTTCGCCAAAATCTAGGCTGATGAGCTCGCAGCCCTCCTCGGCGAGAAATTTCGCTAGCAGCTTCGTCGCATTTGGGATATTTTTGTGTATCTCGTTGCCAGAGTGTCCGCCGCTAAGCCCGGTGACGCCGATCTCGTAAATTTTACCGCTCTTTTTGACGCTCGCGGCGCCGATTTTTGCGCTTACGTTTATGCCGCCGGCGCAGCCCAGCGTCACGCGGTCGTCCTCTTCGCTGTCTAAATTTAACAAATTCGGCGATAAAATTTTACCCTTAAAGGCATTTGCGCCCACGAGCCCGACCTCTTCGTCGTTAGTAAATAAGCACTCTAAGTTCGCAAACTCCCGCATCGCGCCCATCATCATCGCCACGCCGATACCGTCGTCAGCGCCCAGAGTAGAGTTTTTCGCCCTTAGGATGCCGTCCTCTTCGATGAGCTCTAAATTTGGCGCTGCGCCCACGCAAACCATGTCGTAGTGGCTTTGCAGACAGATTTTAGGCTCGCCCTTTACGGCGTGGATGTTGCCAGCCTCGTCGATGTTTACGCTAAAGCCCTGAGAGCGCGCAAAATCCGCTAAAAACTCCCTCATCTGCTCCGTTTCGCAGCTACAGTGAGGAATTTCGCACAGCCTCTTAAAATCGTTCATAACCTCGTTTTTTTGCATGTTTGCTCCTTAAATTTACTTAACGATCTCGCCCGTGTAGCCCGTCGTCGCCACCGCATCTAGCAGCTGCTTCTCGCTCACGCCGTCTTTCGTCTCGACGCGGGCGGTTTTGTCGTGCAGGCTAGCCTTGGCACTGATGACGCCGTCCACCTTTAGCAGGGCTTTTCGCACCATCGCCGTACACAGCGGACAGTGCATCCCCTCGACTTTGATGATGAAATTTTGATTTGCAAACGCCACGCTTGCAAGCAGTAAAATAGATAGAATTTTATTCATAAATTTTTCCTAAAACTTCGGGGTATGATAGCAGAATAATCACAAAAACAGCTAAAAAAACGTAGATGAAGATCCATTTTTTGCGGCGATTTGCGAGGTCGCAGGATTTTGGCTTTTTGAAAAAATAAAACGCGCTCGCCGCAAAGCAGATCGCGGCAAGTGCGGTAAAATAGGGCCTTAGCTCGGTTAAGCTCTCGATAGCTTCCGAGCTAAGCAGGCTAAATGAAGCGCCGAAAATCAAAAACAAAAGCGCGGGCAGGCAGCAAAGGGTCGCCGCCAGAGCGCTTACTACAGACGCCAGAGCTAGCCAAAAGCCCTTCATTTGACCTCTTGCGACTTGTAGTCGTAGCTAAATTCTTTAGGCGCATAGTAATTTAGCACGTTGTCGTCCACTTCGCCGTAAGGATAGCCGAAGTTATTTAGCGGGAATTCCGCAGGTTTTGGCGATAGCACGAAGTCGCGCGCGTCGTTAAAGCCGATCCAGCACATCTCCCAGTTGCCGAATAAAAACTCGCGAACTTTTGCAAGCTTGCTGTCGTCGTTGCTCAGCTTCTCGCCTAGGCGCACCTTCGCCACATCCGCAGGATCGACCGGGATCCAGCCGTAACCTTTGAGATAAAATTCCGCTCTGCAGTGCTGACCGCCAGAGATCGCCGCAAGGCCCTTCTCGTCAGCCTTTCCCATCTCGTTTGAAAATCTGCTCTGCCCCACTCTGATACCGAAAATCTCGCGCGCAGGTATACCTACGGCTCTGCAAAGCCCCACGAATACGGAGTTTATGTCGGTGCATTTCCCCACCAGCTTGCCGCTTTCAAGTATCGCTTTTACGTCGCCCGTGCCGCAGCCTAGGACGCTGTTGTCGCGCTGCATAGTGTTTGCCACCCATGTGTAGATCGCTTTTGCGCGCTCCAGATCACCTTTTATGCCTTTAGTGATCTCCCCCGCTTTTTGCTTTACGATGCCGTCGTTTGGGATGTGCTGAGTAGGTTTTAGGTAAAATTCCGTCTCAGCGCTTAGCTTTTCATTCGGATTAAATTTAACCTTGCTAAAATCGGTGTTTCGCTCGAAGGTCTCGACTCTAAATTTAACGCTAAGCGTCGGCTTTGCCACCTCGGCGTAGTCCACGTAAAGCGTCGGGATCGCGTCGTAGTTCACCGACGGATTAGCGAAATTGCCGTCAAATTTGATGTCGCTCACGCTCTGATACTCTCTGATGAACGGCAGCGGTATCCACAGCCTGGTTTTCTTGCCCGCCTCTAAAATTTCGTGATTTAGAGTTACGTCAAAAACCCTCTTGTTGCCCATAGCTTTGCCCTCGCCCAAAACGGTGCTCGGAGTTGCCATAACGGCGCCTAAAATCGCAGTGTTTCTTAAAAAATCGCGTCTTTGCATGAAATATGCCTTCAAATAAAATGGCTAAGACTCAGCCCTAAATGGCGGGGATTTTAACCCTATTTTGCTTTAAAACCGCTAAATTTTATCGAGTCGCGGTTTTAAAGCGCGCGGCTTAGGATAAAATTTCGCTCGCCGTATATTGGTATCTAAAGCTCTGCGGCGCGTACGGATCTTTGATCTCGCCGCCTACTTCGCAATACGGATGGCTAAATTTATCTAGCGGAATATGCGCAGGGCGCGGATTTAAGATCACGCCTCTAGCGTAGTTAAAGCCGACCCAGCACGGCTCCCAGTTGCCGAAAAGATACTCCCGCACTCGCGCGAGTTTGGAGTCATCCTCGCTTAAGCCCTCGCCCAGCCGTACCTTAGCGACGTCCGCGGGATCGACAGGGATCCAGCCGTAGCCTTTTAGATAAAATTCCGCTCTGCAGTGCTGTGCGCCCGAAATTTCAAGCGCATTGCCGCTGCCCATCACGCCCATTTCTGGCGAAAATTTCTTCGCCGCGCCCGTGCGGATGCCGAACATCGCGCGCGCCGCGATCCCGGACGCCCTGCAAAGCTCCACGAAAACGGAGTTTATATCGGCGCATTTGCCGCTTAGCTTACCGCTACTTAAAATCGCTTCCGCATCGCCGATGCCGCATGCAACCACGCCGTTATCGCGGCTCATATTTTTTGCGACCCATTCGTAGATCGCGCGCGCCTTTTCTAGATCGCCTTTTATGTCGCCTGCGATCTCGTCTGATTTTTGCTTCACGATCCCGCTCTGCGCCGAAGGCTTTAAAAACTCCACGACGCCCGGACGCAGCGGCTCGTTTTCGTCAAAATTTACCCTACTGAAATCGGTATTTCGCTCATCGATTTGAACTTTGAAATTTAATCCCAAAACGGCGTCCCCTCCGGTCTGTGAAAATTCGGCGTAATAGGTCGGTATCAGCTCGCCGCAGACGAATTGTTTAGCCGCATTGCAGCGCACCTCGTACTGGCTAAGTAGCCGCTGATAAGGGGTTTTCAAAACTAAAGGCAGCCAAAGGCGCACGTCCGCTCCGCCGATCTCATGGTTCAGCGACAGGTTAAATTTGCGCGTCTGCGCGGTATTTTCTTGCATCTTTTCTCCTTTAAATTTGAAGTGGAACTACGGGCGATTGTACCCTTTTAAGCTTTAAAAGCGCTAAATCAAAAATATGCTAAAATGGCGCTAAATTTGAAATTTTAGGATTAAAAATGGATCTGCAAAAAATCAGAGACGAGAACTTTAAAAAGCTGCAAAGCGGGCAAAACCGCGAAATTTTAAGTGCGATCAAAGCACTGCAAATAGGCGAGTGCGGCTGCGAGCGCGGCGACGTCGTGCGCGCAAGCTTTAGCGCTAGCGCAGAGCAAGAGAGTGAAATTTTGCGTATCGCGCGAGCGCTAAAGCCGTGGCGCAAGGGGCCTTTTGCGCTGAATGATCTTTTTATCGACGCCGAGTGGCGAAGCTTCGTGAAATTTAACCTGCTGCGGCCGTTTTTAAATCTGAGCGGCAAAACCGTCGCCGACGTGGGCTGCAACAACGGCTACTATATGTTTCGCGCAAGCGCTCTAAAGCCTGCGCAGCTAGTGGGGTTTGACCCGAGCGCGCTATTTTATCTGCAGTTTCGCTTAATCGAGAAATTCCTCCGCAGCGGCGCGAAATTCGAGCTTTTGGGCGTGGAGCATCTGCCGTTTTACGAACACAAATTCGATATGATCTTCTGCCTCGGCGTCATCTACCACCGCAGCAACCCAGTAAAGATGCTAAAAGATCTGCGCGCCTCGCTAAATGCTGGCGGTGAGGTGTTTTTGGACACGATGTATATCGAAGGGGCGGGCGATTTCGCGCTGTGCCCGAAAAACAGCTACTCAAAAATTTCAAATATCTACTTCGTCCCGACCGTCGGCGCGCTACAAAATTGGTGCGAGAGGGCGAAATTTAGAGATTTTGAAATTTTGGCTCAAAAGCCCACGGATGCTAGCGAGCAGCGCAAAACGGAGTGGATCGACGGGCAAAGCTTGGAGAATTTCCTAGACCCGCTCGATAGCTCGCGCACGATCGAGGGCTATCCCGCCCCGAGGCGTATCTACGTGCGGCTTAGGGCGTGATCTGCGCCTTTGAAACGCGTAAAATTTTTGCAAAATTTTATCGAATTTATCGGCTCGCGGGGGAAAATTTTGCGTTCGGCAGGATGTTAAATTTAGCTAAATTTAGCGGGCTCGAATTGGATTAGATCACATTGTAGCGGCTAGGATCGGTACGGCGGTGCAAATTTAAATTTCGCCTCGTGGGTCACGCTTTGCGTCTTGCGTGCGACGGCGCGGAATTTTGCTAAATTTAATTAAGCGGCGGTAAATTTTAGAATTTTATCTGCGTAGCGCACGCCAATGTACGTATACAGCAAACGGGGTGCAAAATTTAACGCCCGCGGCCTCAAATAAAGCGGTAAATTTTGGCGCCTACAATGCGAGCAAAGCGGCACAAATTCTAGCGCCCGCGAACCAAACGGTATAAATTTTTCGGCGCTGAGCAGCTTCACACCGCTTCACACCGCTTCTCGTACAGCGAGGCGCAGTTAAATTTAAACGATCAGCGCTCAAAAAATTGCAAAAAATATTTTAAATTTTGTCTCTCGGCCGCTAGGCTCGTATTTGGGCCGTGTCCCGGATAGAGCGTAAGATCGCCCTTTATCTGCAAAATTTTATGCAGAGACTCTCTCATCTGCGCGCCGCTTGAAAATGGAAAATCCCATCTGCCGATAGAGCCTTTAAATATGACGTCGCCGCTAAAGATCACGCCGTCCACTTCAATCATACAGCTGCCCGGCGTGTGTCCTGCAAAGAGGCTAAATTTAACGTTAAAGCCCGCTATTTCAAGGCTTTGCTCCTGCCCTTTTACGAGCACGTCCGCTTCTATGGATTCCGGCATCGTCCCAAAAGGATCCGCTCGCAGCATAAAGGCGTCTTCCTCGTGGATATAAATTTTAGCGCCCATTCTTTGCAGCTTCGCGTCGTCGTAAACGTGATCGTAATGCCCGTGCGTATTCAAAACCGCCGCGATCTTTCCCGTATTTTGCATAACCCAATCAAAGCTGCCCTGCCCCGGATCGATCACCAGATCGCCCTGTTCGCCCTTTACGATGTAGCAATTCGTCACGTATTCGCCGAAAGCTCTTTTTAAAATTTGCATCAAAATCTCCTTTTAAGCCTATATTAAAGCCGTAATTTAGCCAAAAATAGCTAAAATTTCAAAATTAATATAAAATTTTAAGGTTAGCTAAATGCTTTTGGACGACTTACTGCCGCAACTGACCGATTTTTTATCCGCCAAGCTCGATGAGACGGGCGCAGACGCCTTCGTCGTAGGTATAAGCGGAGGTCTTGACAGCGCCGTGGTTTCCGCACTTTGTGCTCTTACGGAGATCCCCACTTACGGACTTATCCTGCCTAGCGGTAATTCAAATTTAGAAAATATGGCCGATGCGATCTTTCACTGCGAATCCTTTAATATCCCCTACGAGATCAAAGAGATAGCGCCGTTTATAGAGAGCTTCATCGCCTTAAATCCGGGCGCAAGCCCGCTTCGCATCGGGAATTTCGCCGCACGCATACGTATGAGCTTGCTTTATGATTACAGCGCGCAAAAACGCGGAGTAGTCGTAGGCACGAGCAATCTTAGCGAGCGGATGCTCGGCTACGGCACAATCTACGGCGATATGGCCTGCGCGTTTAATCCGATCGGAGAAATTTTTAAAACCGATCTGTTTAAATTTGCAAAAATTTTATGCATAGACGATGCGATCATAAAAAAAGCTCCCAGCGCCGATCTATGGGAAAATCAAAGCGACGAGAAGGATCTCGGATACGACTACGAAATCCTAGATAGCGTGCTAAAAGATATTTTTTCGCGGCCTAATCTAAGAGCTAAGATCCGCTCGGGCGAGCAGATCGGCGCGGACGATCTCAGATATCTGAAAAAATCCAACCACAATAAAGATCTGGTAAAGCTAATCGTGCGTAAAATTTTAAAAAATAACTTCAAACTACGTATGCCGGCCGTGGCTCTCATAGAGCCCGCGCACTAAGGAGAGATTTATGAAAGAGATACCGTTTTATAAGGCTCAAATCGATAAAAAAGAGGAAGATTTAATCAAAAGCGCCCTCTACAACAGCGATATAAGATATAGCGAAATTTTTGAAGAGGATATTTGTAAATATTTCGACGTAAAGCACGCCGTATCTACCACGAGCGGCACGACGGCGCTGCATCTGGCGCTTTGCGCGATGGATATTAAGCGCGGAGATAAAATTTTATGCTCCGTAAATTCCTTCCCCAACGTCGCCGAAGTGATCCGCCACTTCGACGCCGAGCCCGTTTTCGTAGATATCGATCCGATAAGCTTTAACATTACGAGCGAAAGCCTTGCTCGCACGATAGATCAGAACCGCCACAAGAAGCTAAAATGCGCTTTCATCTCGCATATCGCGGGACTTGCTGCGGATATAGACGCCATCAGCGAGGTCGCTAAAAATGAAAATATCATCCTCATCGACGATGCGTGCCGCGCTATGGGCGCTACCTATAAGGGCGCAAAAATTGGAGCGCTTAAAAGCTCGCTCATATCGTGCTTTCAGATCAATCCTCAAGCGCAAGACGCAATCTCTACGGCGGGCTTTTTCGTCACGAACGACGATGAGATCGCAAGCGCCGCGCAAATTTTAAGAAACGGCGGCATCGTAGGGGACGCCTTTTACAAAGACGGCAATATGTCCTTTACCTACGACGTCGATCGCATCGGTCAAAAATACGATCTTGACGCCATAAATTCCGCCTACGCCATCGCTCAGTTTGAAAAAACCGACGCTTTTATAAAGCGCCGCAAGCAGATCGCCGCAGCCTACCGTGAGCAGCTCGCAAACTGCCCGCACGTGACGCTTCCAAGCGACAGCGAGGAGCATATCTATACTCAATTCATCGTAAAGATCGACAAAAACCGCGACGATTTCGCCAAGGCGCTGATCTCGCGCGGAGTGAGCGTTTCGCTGCACTATGTGCCGGTGCATCTGCTGAGCTACTACAAAAGCAAATATAATTACAAGGTCAATGATTTCCCAAATGCGCTTAAAAACTATCAGCAAATTTTATCCCTGCCGATCTACACGGCGCTTAGCGACGACGATGTGAGCTACATCTGCGAGCAGATCAAAGAGATAGCGCAAAATCGTGTTTAAACTCCTAATCGAGCGAAACCTATACGAACCGGGCCCCGCGTGGCTTGCGCTCGGAGTAATTTTAGCGCCGTTATCGCTGCTTTATACGCTTATCGTCTGCCTAAAAAGGCTCTTTGCTAAGCCGCAAGAATTTAAAATTCCAATAATCAGCGTCGGAAATTTAACCCTCGGCGGAAGCGGCAAAACCCCGCTAGTGCGGGCGCTTTTTAAAGAATTTAGCGAGGAGTTTAAAACCTGCATCATCCTTCGCGGATACGGACGAAAAAGTAGAGGCTTGCTCGAAGTAGCGCTCGACGGGCGGATACTTTGCGACGTGCGGCAAAGCGGCGATGAGGCGATGGAATACGCGCTGTTTCTGCGCGGCGCAAACGTAATCGTTAGCGAAGATCGCGCCGCAGGGATTTTGCGCGCGCAAACTCTCGGCTTTGAGCTCGTGATCTTGGACGACGGATTTTCTAAATTTAATATCTCTAAATTTGATATCTTGCTGCGCCCGCAAAGCGCGCCGAAGCTGCCATTTTGCCTGCCGTTCGCCGCGTATCGCTACCCGCCGTTTTTTTATAAATTTGCGGATTTCATACCCTTTCCGAGCGACATCTCGCAGGAGCTTAAAATCGTTTCGGCGGCGGATCTGCAAGAGGGGCTAAACGGCACGGATGAAATTTCAAATCTTGCGGATGAAATTTTGGATTTAAATTTAAATCGCGCCGCAGATGAAATTTTAAATTTATACCCCGCCGCCGCGGATAAAATTTTAAATTCCAAAGAGGCTGGTTTTGAAAAATCCCGCACGATCTTAATCAGCGCTATCGCCAAGCCTTGGCGATTGCAAGAGTTTTTGCCGCTCGCAAAAGCGCACGCATTTTTTCCCGATCATTATGATTTCAAAAAAGAGCAGATTTTAGAGCTGCTAAGGCGCGAGGATGCGGAGCATATCCTTTGCACGGCGAAAGATTACGTGAAATTAAGGGATTTGGGCGTGGGAATTTCGGTGATTTTGCTAAATTTGAAGCTAAGCGAAAACTTTATCCGCAAAATTCAAAACTACATAAACCAAGCTATGATAAAATAAGGTTTTTAAAGGAATTTTATGATAAAAAAGAGCAAAACCGCCGAAGTAATCATCTCCGCGCTGCCCTATATCCGTAAATTTAGAGATAAAATTTTCGTCGTCAAATACGGCGGCGCGGCGCAAACCGACGATACGCTCAAGCTTGATTTTGCCCGCGATATCGTGCTTTTGCATATGGTCGGCATCAAAATCATCGTCGTGCACGGCGGCGGCAAAAAGATCAATCAGACCCTGGATAAGATCGGCGTGCAGAGCGAGTTTAAGGACGGTCTTCGCGTAACGAATAAAGATGCGATCGAAATTACCGAGATGGTGCTAAGCGGCGCGGTAAATAAAGAGATCACGGCGCTTTTGAACCAAAATGGTGCGCCCGCAATCGGCATCAGCGGGAAGGACGGCGGGCTTTTGAGGGCAAAATTCCTCGATGAGAAAAAATACGGCTTCGTAGGCGAGATCACCGAGGTAAACACCAAGCTGATAAACGACCTGCTGCAAAAGGACTATCTGCCCGTGATCGCCCCGCTTGCGGGCGGCGAGGCGGACGAAAACGTGAGCTTTAATATCAACGCCGATCTCTGCGCCAGCAGGATCGCAGCCGCGCTAAAAGCGAGTAAGGCGATATTTTTAAGCGACATTGACGGAGTGCTCGATAAAGAGGGAAATTTAATCAGCAAGCTTGATGCCGCGCTAATTTCGAAGCTTAAAAAGGACGGCACGATCGCAGGCGGCATGATCCCAAAGGTCGATGCGTGCCTGCAATGCGTGCGAAACGGCGCAAGTGCCGCGCATATCATCAACGGCAAAATTCCGCACTCGATCCTGCTTGAGCTTTTCACGGACGGCGGCATAGGAAGTTTGATAAAGGAAGAAATTTAGGCGCGAGGCGGATGCGGCAGGCTTAAAGCGGCAATGCCGCAAGTCCGTGCAAGCGACCTAAGCGATCAAATTTAAAGCGCCTAGGCGGGCGTAAATTTTAAAATTTTAAAAAGGAAAAAGATGAAACTGGTTTCAACGAGAGATTTTTCGCAAAAAGCGGATCTTAGCTACGCGCTGCTAAATCCGAGCGCGCGCGGCGGCGGGCTTTTCAGCCCCGAGCGGCTGCCGCTTTTGAGCGAGGATTTTTTTAAGCAGTGCGAGGATCTGAGCTATAAACAGATCGCGCTTAAAATCATCGAGAGTTTCGATTTTGACGTAAGCAGCGAGGTCTTTGAGAGTGCGCTAAAGCGCTACGATAAATTTGAAAATCCCGCCTGCCCCGTCCAGATCAAAAAGCTAAGCGAGAATGCCTATATTTTGGAGCTTTACCATGGCCCGACGCTTGCGTTTAAGGATATGGCGCTACAGCCCTTCGGCGCGCTTTTAAAAAGCATCGCAAAATCCAGGAATGAGAAATTTTTAATAATGTGCGCTACGAGCGGCGACACGGGGCCTGCTACGCTGGAGGCTTTTGCGGACGATGAAAACATCAAAGCGGTCTGCCTCTACCCGCAGGGCGGCACGAGCGAGATACAGCGCCAGCAGATGGTAAAGCAAAGCGCGGCAAATCTTAAAATTTTAGGCGTGCGCGGCAACTTCGACGATACGCAACGCGCGCTAAAATCGCTACTGGCTGACGAGGATTTCAGAAACGAGCTCGCGCGAGCGAATTTAAATCTAAGCGCCGCAAACTCGGTAAATTTCGGCAGAATTTTATTTCAGATCATCTACTACCTCTATGCTAGCATCTATTTCTCAAAGCACGGCGTATTGAGCCCAGATCAAAATTTAAAGCAAAGCGATCAGTGCGCGGCGTGCGGCAAAAATTTTGACGCCGCAGCGAGCGCAAGCGGCGCAGAGAGCGTAAGACAGGACTCTAAATTTAATACTTTCGACGTCATAGTGCCTAGCGGAAATTTCGGTAACGCGCTGGGAGCGTATTTCGCCAAAAAGATGGGCGCAAAGATCGGCAAAATCAAGATCGCTTCAAACGCGAACAATATCCTAACCGAGCTTTTTACTCGCGGCATCTACGATCTGCGCAGCCGCGAGCTCATCCGCACGATCAGCCCTGCAATGGATATTTTGATTAGCTCCAACGTCGAGCGGCTACTTAGCGATATGTTCGGCGATGCGCGCACGAGCAAGCTGATGCAAAGCCTGGCGCGAGATAAATTTTATCAGCTTAGCGCGAGCGAGCTTGCGAAGCTGCAGGAGGTCTTTGAGGCAGATTTTTGCGACGATGCGCAGTGTGCTAAATTTATCAAGCAAGAGAGCAGCTGCGGCGTGCTGATCGACCCGCACACGGCGACCTGCTTTAAGCTACTTGACGAAAGCCGCCTAAATCTCGTCATCTCGACCGCGAAGTGGATTAAATTTACGCCGTCGATGATAGGCGCGATCAAAGGCAGGGCTTGCGGGGACGAGCGAGCCGATATGATCGCGCTTTCGAAGGAATTCCGCAGCGATATTCCGCCGCAGATCTCGCGCCTTTTTAGCGCGCCGCAGGTGCATTCTAGCGTCGTGGAGCAAAGCGAGATCAAAAACGCCATAATGGAGTGGATCAAAAAATGATAGTAATCCCCGCGCGCCTTGCTTCGACGCGCTTTAAAAATAAAATTTTATGTGAGTTCGGAGGCGTGCCGATGTTTATCAAAACGGCTCAAAATGCCGCCAAAGCGGATCGCGTGCTAATCGCCGTGGATGAGCCGCAAATTTTAAAGATCGCGCAGGATTACGGCTTTGACGCCGTTCTTACCGCGCGCGAGCATCAAAGCGGCACCGACCGCATCGCTGAAGCGGTCGCAAATGCAGCGCTTGCGGAGGATGAGATCATCATCAATATCCAAGCTGACGAGCCCTTTTTCGAGAGCGAAAATTTGATTAAATTTAAAGATTTCGCCAACGCCATGATCACGCAAAAGGGCGCATTTATGGCGAGCTGCTACAAATACATAAGCCAGCAGGCGGCAGAGGATCCGAATTTAGTCAAGCTAGTGCTTGATAACGCGGGCTTTGCGATCTATTTTTCGCGCTCGCTCATCCCCTACCCGCGCGCGGCATGCGAGTGCTACCTCGGACACATCGGCATCTACGCATACAGCGTGCGAAATTTAAAGAGATTTTGCGCCCTGCCCGCCTCGGTGTTGGAAGATACCGAAAAACTCGAGCAACTTCGCGCCATAAGCGCTGGCAAAAAGATCGCGATGCTAGGTATCGAAACCGAAAGCATCGGCATCGACACGCCGGCTGATTACGAGCGCGCGCTAAAGGAGTTCGGCAATGGAAATTGATCGCGCCTTTTTAAACACGAAATTTAAAGCGAGCGGACCCACAAAATTTAACGATAATAGGCTGTGCGGCACAGTATTTGGGGTGCACAGACCCGCTGCGGAGCGTAAAATTCTAACGCAACGCGAAATTTTAACGGCGCGCGGAATTTTAAAATTTAAAGATGCGAGCGCAAGATGAACTACGATGAATACAGATCCGCAGTAGATACGCTAAATGCGTGGGCGCGGGCATATTACACCGACGATAAACCGATCGCAAGCGACGAGGAGTACGACGAGCTTTATTCGCAAGCGGAGAAATTTGAGAAGCAAAACCCCGCGCTGGCGCTGCCGTACTCGCCTACGCGGCGCATCGGGGGCGCGATCAGCGAGGGCTTTTCCAAGCTCGCTCACGGCGCGCAGATGTGGTCGATGGAGGATATTTTCGACGACGCGGACCTTTTGGCGTGGCTAGCTCGCGGCGAAAAGAGCGGCGCGCAGTTTTACGTCGAGCCAAAATTTGACGGCGCGAGCTTAAATTTAACCTACGAAGGCGGCGTGCTGATAAGCGCGGCGACGCGCGGCGACGGGCTTATAGGCGAGGACGTGACGCAAAACGCAAGAGCGATCAAATCGGTGCCGCTTCAGATCCCCTACGCGCAAAGGATCGAGATCCGCGGCGAGACGCTGATCGCCAAGAGCGATTTTGACGCGCTAAACGACGAGCGCGCCGCAAACGGCGAGAGCCTGTTTTCAAACCCGCGCAACGCCGCCGCAGGCAGCCTACGCCAGCTAGATAGCGCGATCGTAGCGAAGCGGAAGCTAAAATTTATCCCGTGGGGGGTGGGCGAGCATTCGTTAGGCTTTGCGCTGCACTCGCAGATAATGGAGTTTGTGCGCAGCCTTGGTTTCTTACGCGACGAGTTTTGCCGCATCTGTTCGGGCGCGAGCGAGATTAGGAGCGCGTACGAGGCGCTGCATAGCATGCGCGCAAGCAAAGACCTGATGCTTGACGGCATGGTAATCCGCGTAAATGAGCTTTCTAAGTGCGCCCAGATGGGCTATACGGTAAAATTCCCGCGCTTTATGGTCGCGTATAAATTTCCTGCGGTCGAAAAGGTAACGCGGCTGCGCGAGATCAATCTGCAGGTCGGCCGCACCGGCGCGGTTACCCCCGTAGCCGTCGTAGATAGCGTAAATATCGACGGCGCGAACGTTTCAAACGCGACGCTTCATAATTTCGACGAGATCGCGCGACTTGGGTTGATGAAAAACGATTTCGTGGGCATCATCCGCAGCGGCGACGTGATCCCGAAGATCACGAGCGTTTACAAACAGCGCAGAGACGGCACGCAGAGTGAAATTTTGCGCCCGGGTCGCTGCCCGGTTTGCGGCGAGAGGCTGCTTGACGAAGGCGCGCTCATAAAGTGTCAAAACCTCGATTGCAAGGCGCGCGTGATAGGCTCGCTGATCTATTTCTGCTCCAAAAAATGCATGAATATCGAAGGGCTAAGCGACGCGACGATCACGCAGCTTTTTGAAAGCGGAAAAATTTCAAAGATCGGCGATATTTACGCCCTTGGCGCGCAGGATTTGGCGGATCTTGAGGGCTTTGCAGATAAAAAAATTTCAAATCTTTTGGGCGCGATAAATGCGAGCAAAAACGCGCCGCTTGAGCGCTTCATCGCTTCTTTGGGAATCGAACACATCGGCGAGGTAGCCGCGCGCAAGATCGCCGCGGCATTCGGGCAGGATTGGCTGGATGCGAGCGAGGATGAAATTCTGCGGCTGGAGGGCTTTGGAGAGGCGATGGCAAGGAGCCTAGCGGAGTTTTGCAAGATAAATCGCGAAAAAATTCTAAATCTAAGCGAAATAATCACGCCGCGCGCGCCCGAGATGCAGACCGCCAAAAGCGTCTTCACGGACCGCAGCGTCGTTATCACCGGCACGCTCAGCCGTCCGCGCGACGAGTTTAAGGCTAGACTTTTGGCGATGGGCGCGAAGGTGCAGGGCTCGGTATCTGCCAAGACCGACTTCGTGCTTGCGGGTGCAGAAGCGGGCTCCAAGCTGCAAAAAGCTCGCTCGCTTGGCGTGCGGGTGATCGACGAGAGCGAGTTTGAAGCGCTTGCGAGCTCACTGCAAACGCCCGGCGCAAATTCACTCGGCAAGAGCGAGCTTGGAGCGCTTGCGGGGAGCGGTGAGTGAAGGTTTTTTGCTCGGCACCAAATCTGCGCGCAAACGGCACGAGGTTAAATTGCAAAAGCAATCTCCGTCCTACGGCGCTTGCGTGTTTTACGAAGCGCGAGAATTTTAAAAATTTTGCGGCGCGCGAATACTGCGCCGATAGGAAAAATTTTAAAATTTTCGCTAGCGACGAGCCGAAATTTAAAATGCGCAGTATGATTAAATTTACGGCGTGCAGCTGGCTGAAATTTGATCCACACGACGCTGCTGCGCGCGACTTTGCTTTGCGCGATAAAATTTTAAGCTCAAAGCCGCGCAAAAGCTGCGCAAGCTTTAAAATTTCATCGCGGCGCGGAGAAAAAGCAAAATGAGATTTGATCTGCTCGTCGCGAACACGCTTAAAATCAGCAGAAATCAGGCCGCCGCGCTGATAAAGCAGGATAAAATTTTGCTGCGTGGCGCCGTGCAAAACAGGCCCTCCGCGCAGATAGCGCCCGAGCAGAGCGGCGAAATCAGTACTGCCGAGCAAATTTACGTAAGCAGGGGCGCGCTCAAGCTTGCAGGCTTTTTGGACGAACTCGCCGAAAATGGGCTTTTAGCAAGCTGCAGCGCAAATTTGCCTAGCATGACGGCAGAAATTTTAAAGCCGTACAGTGCCGCAAAGGATGCGGATAGAAAAGCGGCAGCGATGCAAAAAACGTACAGAGTAACGACGCAAATTTCAAGTGTCGATTTTGCGGCTACGGATAAAATTTTGGGCGCAAACGAGACGACCGAAATTCCAAGCACGACGGCGGCAAAGATCGCAGAAACAAATACTAAGGCGATCCGTACCGCAAAAACCAGCGCCGATACGGCGGAGCTTTTACAAACCGGTGCAGGCAAGCAAACAGTGGAATTTTTGCAGATGGGCAAAGGCGCCGAGACGGCAGGACTTTTGCAAACGAACGCAGACGCCGAAACGGCAGAGATTTCAAATGCGGCAAAAGCCTCAAAATCAGGCGATAAAGCAGACAGGCGCCGCAGCAAAGGCAGTGCGGAGCCTATGCAAGCAGAGCCCTCTCAAAAAGAGGTTTTAAATTTAGCGGGAGTCGATGTTTTAGACGTAGGTAGCAGCACAGGCGGATTTGTGCAAATTTTACTTCAGCGCGGCGCAAAGAGCGTGACCGCACTTGACGTCGGTAGCTCGCAGCTAAGCGAAATTTTGCGGCGCGACCCTCGCGTGATCGTACGTGAAAACACCGACATTAGGGAGTTTGCGAGCGAGAAAAAATTCGATCTCATCACATGCGACGTGAGCTTCATCTCGCTAAATTTGATCTTAAAAAGTCTCGCGAGCCTCGCAAAAAGCGCTCTCGTCGTGCTATTTAAGCCGCAATTTGAGGTGGGCGCGGAGGCTAAACGAAATAAAAAAGGGGTGCTCAAAGACGAAAAAGCGGCGGGCGCCGCGCGGGCGAAATTTGAGCGACTATGCGCCGAGCTGGGCCTTGCCGTGCTGCACTCTGGCGCCTGCAAAATCACGGGCAAAGAGGGAAATCAAGAATTTTTCTATCTTCTAAAAAGGACGAACGATGAAATTTAAAAATTTGATTATTTTGGTGCTAGGCGCCGTTTTTTTGAGCTCATGCGCCAAAAGTCTGAGCCCCAAAGCGCCGATCGTAAAAAACTTCGACATCGCTAAATTTAGCGGCGGCTGGTACGAAATCGCCCGTATGAAAGGCGGCGGCGAACTGCAAAACACCGCGTATGAGTGTTTCATCGATAAAAACTCCACGATCAATCTTTTAAAAACCGCCAAAACAAGCTCAGGCAAAATCGAGAACGAGCAGCATGTGTTGGAGTTTGCGGGCGATAAAAACGTAGGCCTGCTCTACCGAAAGGGCTTGATTTCCGACTCCCTCTACCGCGTGGCGCAGGTGGACGGCGACTATCGCTACGCCCTGATTTTCGGTGCCGATACGAGCGAGCTGTATATCCTCTCGCGCAGCAAAACCCTGCCCGAGCCGATCCGCATCGTTTATCTAAAAAAAGCGAAGCACAGCGGCTACGACACCAAAAAAATCGTCTGGACGAAGCAAAAATAATGGATGAAATTTTAAAGCAAAATCCGCCCAAATCCCCTTTACAAGAGAGCGAGAACCATCTGGAAAGCGAAGCTTTAATGCCTTGCAGCGAGGGTCTGCGTGAAATTTTAAAAGCAGAATTTGAACGGGGCGAAATTTTTGCCTCGCCGCAAAACGCCGCCCGTGAGGAAGTTCACGCCGTAGCGATCGGAAATTTCGACGGCATGCATCTGGGGCATCAAAAATTATTTGAAAATTTAGGCGAGCATGGCGCTATAATCGTGGTTTTGACGGGCATTGGAAGCAAGCTCACGCCCTTTGCGTTTCGCAGCGCATTCACGCAGAAAAAAATATTTTACTGTGAGCTTAGCAAAATCAAAAATCTAAGCGGAGGCGAATTTATCGAGCTTTTAGGGCAAAATTTCATAAATTTACAAAAGATCGTCGTCGGCGAGGATTTTAGATTCGGGCGCGATCGAGCCTGCGGAGTGGAGTTTTTGCAGCGCGAATTTCGCGGACAAACCTGCGTCGTAGGTGAGTTTTGCTTGGGCGGCAGCGGCGTGCATTCAAGCAGGATCAAGAAGCTTTTGTCGCGCGGACGGTGCGAAGCGGCGGCGGAGCTTTTAGGGCGAGATTACGAGCTCTGCGGACGGATCGTGCGCGGCCAGGGGCGCGGGGCGCGAGAGTTTGTAGCGACGCTAAATCTCGAGCCGGGCTGGTTTTTTATCCCAAAAAGCGGCGTTTACGCAACCGTCACGAGCGTGCGCGGCGCAAGATACAAAAGCGTGAGCTTTGTGGGAGAGCGCCTTAGCACCGACGGGGCTTTTGCGCTTGAAACGCACATTTTAGGGGACTTTGCAGGCTTTGAGGCTGTAAAGTCCGCGCAAGATCGCCCGCCGTGCTGCGAAGGCACGGCTACAAATTCTGCGCGAAATTTAGATGAAATTTCAGTGCGTAATTCGGCCGAAATTTCTACGCAGAATTTTGCGGCGAGCGAAAGCTTGGGCGCCGAGAATAAAAATTTAGAGGCGGCGCACAAAAACAGCGGCGCGAAATTTGCCTACGTGAAATTTATAAAATTTATACGCGAAAATCAAAATTTTACCGATCCGGCGCGACTTAAAGAGCAAATTTTAAAAGACGTCGCCGAAGCGGAGCGGATTTTGCAAGATCGCGAAATTTAGTAGCGCTTTCCGCTCTCAAAGCCTTAATGCGCTTTTGGCTTGAGTATGCGAAGCCGACGCAAGCTGCGGCAAGATTGGCGATGGTGCAAATTTAGCTACGGGCAAAGCCCAAATTAGCGGCTAACCCTTGAGTGCAAAACAGGAGCTAAGCGGCTAAATTTCGCGTCTAGCTAGGCGCGGATTTTACGAGCTTAAAATTTGCGGTGCGCAAAATCGTAAAATGCTTACGAAATTCCGCTTGCAGGGCTTTTGAGCATTATGCGCCCATGTTTAAAGAATTTGAAGAGGCTGCTTTAGCGGTGCAAAATTTGGCGACATAAAATTTAAAAGCCAAAGTTTAACGGCGCGAGCTCTAGGCTCGCAAGGCGCTAAGCTGAGCATAAAATTTACTCGCGTAAATTCCGCGCCGACTAGATTGCAGCTCGAAGCTCGGCGCGAGCCGAGATGTAGCGTGTCCACAATCAAAGAGCGCGCGCCGCGTCTGAAATTTAGGCGATCCGCGCGGGCAAGTGCGGCAAAAATCCTGCGCTCGGCAGCCGCAAGACGGGTACTGCGCAAATAGCGAAACTAAAGAGGAAACGGATGAAAGACGAAATTTTTAAAGAGCCTATCAAAAAGCAGTTTGAGTTTGACGCCAGCGTCGCGTCGGTTTTTGATGATATGATCGGCCGCAGCGTGCCGTTTTACGAGGCCAGTACGAGGCTTAGCAGCGAGCTTTTGGCGCGGATGCTGCCGCAAAAGGCGCGCGTGATCGATCTTGGCTGCTCGACTGCGACCGCGCTACTAGCGCTGTTTGCGCTGCGCCCAGATCTGCGGCTGTGCGGTATCGACAGCTCGGAGGCGATGATACAAAACGCCCGCGCCAAGGCGGCGGCGTTCGGTGCCGAGCTCGAGCTTAGCGTATCTGACGTGCTGGATGCGAGCCTCGCGGACTGCGACGCCGTGATTTTAAACTACACCTTGCAGTTCATCAGGCCGCCGCGTAGGGCCGCGCTCGTGAGTAAAATTTACGACGGATTGCGCGAGGGCGGGGTTTTGATCTTTAGCGAAAAGATCGTCTACGAAGAGCCTGCGCTCGCGCGCCGGATGATCGAAATTTACGAGGATTACAAGCGCGCGCAGGGCTACTCGCGCTACGAGATCGCGCAAAAACGTGAGGCGCTCGAAAACGTGCTCGTGCCCTACACGGAGGCGGAAAACCGCGCCTTGGCGCTAAGCGCGGGCTTTAAGCGCGTAGAGAGTATCTTTAAGTGGGCAAATTTTATGAGCTTCGCGGCGTTTAAATAGAAGTTCGAATTACAGGCGGTAAAAATTATTTTTGAAAATTCCAAAAAATGAAATTTTATACTCGCCGTATTTTTCGGGTGATACGGCAAGGATTTTTATTTAAATTCTTTGGAATTTGACAATTAAATTTTGATGCAGATTAGATGGCTCAAACAGCGCGAATGTATAATTCCAGTTGCACGCGAGATGGCGCAGATAAAATTTATCGCCGCTCGTAATTTCAAAATTCCGTCTAGGATTTGAACTACGCAAATTATTAGAATTCGACGAAATTTCAAAATTTCTGTGGAATTTTAAAATTTCATAATCCAAGAAGAATTCATAAATTTTACAAAATTCTCAAAAAATTCAAAGATTGAAAAAGTTTGCCTGTCTAAAATTTCGGGCATAAAAAAAGCGTCCGCCGTTTGACGGACGCCGTGTATAAATCGCGGGGCGAAATAAACGTCGCCGCAAGCAAAGGAGCTTATTTATCTCTTAAATTTAACTCGCTAACGAGCTTGGAGTAAACTGCGTAGTCTTTGTTTTTGAGATATTTCATCATTCTTTTGCGCTGGCCTACTAGCTTTAACAGTCCTAAACGTGATGAAAAATCTTTCGGATTTGCCTGGATGTGGGCGGTAAGAAGCGTGATCCTCTCGGTAAGAAGCGCGATTTGCACCTCCGCGGAGCCCGTATCCTTCTCTCTTCTAGCGAATTTCGCAACTATCTGTGCTTTTTGAGCCGTGTCTAAAGCCATGATGACCTCCTGATCGGTAAAATAGGAAGCGATTATACTTAATTAACCTAAATTTTTGCTTTTTTGATGTAAAATGCATGCTTTGACACCAAAGGAGAAAATAAATGCTTTTTACTAAAGCAAGCGAATACGCCCTGCTTTCAATGATCTGCATCGCCGGTAGGAACGAGTCTATGGACGTGGATTCGATCTCTAGCGAGCTTGGAATTTCACGCAGCTTTTTGGCTAAAATTTTACAAAATTTGGCTCGCGCGAGACTTTTAAATTCCTTCAAAGGCGCCAAAGGCGGCTTTGTACTCGCGCGCAATGCGGACGAGATCACGCTAAGCGAGATCATCAAAAGCGCCGAAAGACGCAAGGCGACGGTATTTGATTGCACCGCCGAGGGGATCGACGCCTGCCCGAACGGTCGCACGCTGTGCCGCGTCAATCTAATGTTCGGCGAGCTTCAGGAGAAGGTCGATGAGTATATGGATACGATCACGCTAGCAAACATCATCGGCAAAGAGCGCAAATGAAAATATATCACCTCAGCCACACCGATCTGGACGGCTACGGCGCGCAGTTCGTCGCGGCGCACTATTTGACGGACGTGGAATTTTTCAACGCCAACTACGGCAAGGAGATAAACGAAAAATTTGAACTCATCCTCGAGCGCATTGATGAGCGGCTTGCCGCAAACGCAGACGAGAAAAGCCTAGTTTTAATCACCGATCTAAATTTACTACCCGCGCAGTGCGAGAAATTTAGCGGCGAACTGGCGCGCCGCAACGCCCGCGTGATCCTTCTAGATCATCATCAAAGCGGACTTGAGTGCGCGAAGAAATTCCCGTGGTATTTTCTGGACTCGTCGCGCTGCGCCACGAAGATAACGTATGATTTTTTCAGCGCGATGTTCGGCGGCACGGCGCGGCTGGATAAGCTCGTGCGCGTCGTAAACGCCGTGGATATCTGGCTAAAAGACGAGAGCGAGTTTGAGCTCGGCAAGGTCTGCCTCGGTATGGTCTCGGGCGCGAAAGAGATCAACAAGATCATGTTTGAGCGGGAGAGCAGGGATTATATCTTTTTCCTGTTAGAAAAAATTTTTAAATTTCAAGACGAGCCGAACGCGCACATCGCGCTAGATAGCGCGCTGCACGGCGTAAAAAAGGAATTTTTTAAAAGCGAGTGCGACGATACGCTAAGCAATCTCGTCTCGCATTTCGTAGTCGCCCGCCTAAGCGCGCAAAAGCAGCGCTTTGAGATCGACTATCTCGGTAAAAAGGGCATTTTGACCTACAATATCGGCAACGTAAGCGTCATCGGCAACGACTTTTTGACGCAAAACCCCGATGTCGATTTTTTCATCGACGTAACGAGCAAAAAAACCCTCAGCTTCCGCGCCGACGGCAAGATCGACGTTAGCGAAATGGCAAAGCTGCTTCTGGGCGGCGGCGGGCACGTAAACGCGAGCGGCGGGATGTTTGCGGGCTTTAAAGATGCGAGCTCGTACGAAGCCGTAAAGGCGCAAATCGTGGATCTGATCGAGAAAAAAACCCAAATTTCAAAGGAAGAAGATGAAAACTAATGATGAAAAAATCGCCGAGCAGGACCTCATATACGAGATCAACATCCTGCTTGACGCGATGCTGCTTTATGCTGGCGTGAAGCGCGAGCGGCTCGCCGATGCGGCGCAGCTCTACATCGAAAACATCGATACGGTGCTTGAAAGCTTGGACGCTAGCGGCGCGGACGAAGTGATCGCCGTGGTGGAGTTTTTGCGCGGCAAACACGCGGATCTGTTTGAAAACAAACCATCGTCGTAAATTTTAAAATTTTAAAATTTAGCCGGCGGCTGCCTGCCTTTTTATCGGATTTGCGAGTTCTGTAGGGCTCGTAGCAGCCGGTTTTGCCGAGTCTGATCGGCTTTATTTCAATCGCTTTTTATCTGATTTCAAAACGGCTGCTCGCCGTAAAATTTTAAGCGCTCGGGCGCTTTAAATTTAGCCGAGCTTAAAACCATTTGACTGCTTTAATATCTATTGAACGTTTTTAAATTTACACAAATTTCTTTACGACGGCTACCGCTGCCGACTATTTAAATTTATTGAATTCTCTAAATTTAGTGACGGCGCGACAAGCGCTGTCTATAACGGAATTTTCCCGGCAAAATTCATCCGCTCTTCTAGCCCTCACCGTCCATTTTGAAACAGCCGGTTAAATTTAAAACTCCAATGCGATATTTTTTCCAAGTCGGATCTTTTTAAAATTTTATAGATATTTAGCAAAATACAGCACCGATTTGTAGCGTAATTAAAATTTTACGATTTTTGCGGCGGTAAATTTAAAATCGTAGAAATAATTTTAAAGAAGCCGAGCACAATTATAAAATTTAACGCGGACCCAGTCCGCACCGCTAGCGTCGCGCGGGTGGGGTTGGTAAGGGGGCGCCCCGCTAACTCCGAGCGCCGCCCCCTTACTGGTCATGTATGGCACACAACGTCAACGTAAATATGCATAAATTTTTTGGAATTTAACTGATAAATTTACAACTTAAATTTAAAGCGTCGCTTTACCTTATAAAATTCCGTTTAAATTTTAGTCCGTGATATGTTTCTCTTGAGGCGGGAGGGGGCCCCAATTGCGAGGTCACACTTCTCGCAAGACGCCGCCTCCGCAGCACCGCATTGTTCTGCTCGCCCGCAAGCCCCACCCATCCCCCGACGATGCTTTAAGCGGTGCAGGCTACGCCTGGATTAAATTTACAAGGTGGGGCCTGACGCACAAAAACTATGCGTAAAGTGTATTCACATTAAATTTAAGCTATAGGTGTCGCTCGCTCTGCTTCGCTGCGCTGCGCTCGCAAGAAACGCCGTCAGGCTAAGCCTTGCGTCGCTACGCTCGTTTTGCGAGAGCGCTCCCCTTTCCCCTTAAAATCCCCTAACCCCTGGAACGCTCAAGGGGCGAGCTTTCAGCTCGCGTTAAATTTAAACTGTGGCTTGCGCTACGTATTTAAAATTTTAAATTCTACGTAAAATTTAAAATCGCAAGCGCAAAGTATTTCAGTGCGGCGGGTATAAGACGGTCATAAATTTAAAATTTAACCGCGGTGAGCATGAGCCAAGATAAAAGCCCAAGCCCGAAGCTTCCGCGAATTTCATAAATCAACAAGCAAATTTAAAAAGAGCGGTTTCCCGAACCGGCGAATTTTAAAATAATGGATTTTCAAACAAGCAAATTTAAAGATAGCGGTTTTTCAAACTAGCAAATTCTAAAACGAATGGTTTTTCAAACGAACTGTTTTGAATCAAAAGTTGAAATTTTACGCATGCAAAGCGCATAAAAAAAGCGGACCGCGCTAGGCGATCCGCTGCGTTAAATCCCGCTTTATAATTAGAATTTAATCGGATGGTGGTGGAAGTCGTCGTAAATAACCTTGTTGGTCTGGAACTTAATGCGCTTAAGCTCGCGGATACGCAAGAACTCCGCCTCATCGATCTTTTTAATCTGAATCGCCGCCTTAAACGTAGGAGTTTTGGCGATTAGATCCCAGCCGCCGCTCGTTAGCTCGTTGCAGCAGCTCTCCCAGTAGTGATAAGACATCTGAATGATACCATCCATTATACATTCGGTGATGTCCGCCTTAATCGCGATATAGCCGTAGCGGCTCCATGCGACGATGAAATCGCCCTGTGAAATTCCATATCGCTCGGCGAGTTTCGGATTCATTTCCGCAATCGGTCCTATAGCGTCGCCGCCCTGCTCTACGGTCTTAGAGCGCCTAGTCATCGCGCCTCCTGCATACTCGTAAACCTTACGCGTAGTTAGAAGCTGGATCGGGAACTCCTCGTCGGTCTTTTCATCGACCGAGCCCGCCATTACAGGATAATCTTTCGGCATATTCATACGCTTTGCAAATTCCTCTTTGGCGCTTTCGATCTTGCTTTTATCGTCCACGAATAGCACAGGGATGAAATTTCCCTTGCCGTCAGGAGTGAAAAATTTCTTATCAAGATACAACGCAGGTCCGCCCATAGAATTCTCATCAGGGCATGGCCAGTGAAGTCCGTGATATTTTTTGATGCGGTAATAGCTCATACCGCCGTAGTTGTGCGGAGCCACTCTGCGCACCTCTTCCCAAATTTGCTCAGGAGATTGGAACGTAAAATGATCTCCAAGACCTAAGCGTCTGGCAAGCTCGCAGATGATCTGCCAGTCTTGCTTAGCTTGTCCCGGAGGCGTTACTACGATCTCGCTGTGCTGCACGCGGCGCTCGGCGTTAGCGTAAGTACCCTCTTTCTCGCCGCTGCAAGCTCCAGGGAGCACGACGTCTGCTTTGCGGCTAGTCTCGGTTAAGAAAATATCCTGCACGACATACATCTCCACCTCGGAGATCGCGCGCAGGAAGTGGTTTGCGTTCGGATCGGTCATAACCGGGTTTTCGCCCATCGTCCAGAAAAATTTTACCCTGCCGTCAAGTATCGCATCAGGCACTTCGGTTTTATGAATACCGATCTTGCCATCTAGATGGCCTTTCGGTAAATTCCACTGCTGCTCGAACCATGCGCGTGCGTTCTCGTCGGTTACTGCTTTGTAGCCGGTAAAGACGTTAGGAAGCATTCCCATATCGCAACATCCTTGGACGTTTTCTTGTCCGCGAATCGGTAGATCGCCGCTTCCTAGTTCGCCAACATTGCCTGTTATGAGCATTAAATTTGAAATATCGCAAACTGCGCCTACGCCGTGGTTGAAGTGGGTTACGCCCATTCCGTGGGTAATTACCGCAGGGCGCGTAGTTGCGTAAATTCTAGCAGCTTTTCTGATATCTTCCGGATTTAGTCTCGTATACTTCGCTACGGCTTCCGGAGAGTAATCTTTTACCGCCTCTTTTACGTATTCGATACCTTTGGTGTATTTCTCAACAAATTCGTGATTTACTAAGTCCTCGTCGATGACGGCATGGATTAAGGCGTTGATGACCGGTATGTTATGCTCCGGCTCAAGCTGCAAATGCACGGTAGCGCGGTTTGCAAATTCCGTTTTTACCGGGTCGATAACGATAAGTTTAGCGCCTCTATTTAGCGCTCTTTGCACGTGCATCGCGACGATAGGGTGACCGTTTTCAGGGTTCGAGCCGATCATCATAATGCAGTTACTATGAATTCCGATCTCCGTAAAGCTATTTGTGGCAGCTCCGTTTCCGATTGTTTTAGCAAGTCCTGCTACTGTCGGAGCGTGTCAAATGCGTGCACAGTGATCGATATTGTTCGTGCCTAAAATTCTAAGCAGCTTCTGCGCTACGTAGTTATCCTCATGCGTGCAGCGCGCGGAATAGTTTCCCGCTATCGCGTCGGCGCCGTATTTTTCTTTGACTTCTAGCATTTTTTTAGCAACCAGATCAAGCGCTTCATCCCAGCTAGCTTCGACCAAATCGCCGTCTTTGCTAAATTTACCGTCCTTTTTTCGGATCAACGGTGTCGTAAGCCTATCTCTCGAGCCTACGTAATTCCAGCCGTAATATCCTTTCAAACACAAACATCCCTGATTTACGGGGTTGTCGCCTACGCCGACCGCGGATTTGATGAAGTTGTCTTCAGCGGTTAGCTCGATTTGACAGCCTGTGCCGCAATAAGGGCATATGACCTTGCCTTTATTCGCCATATTTTCTCCTTTCGAAAATACTGATATGCAAAATTACCATATATGCAATTTCGGCAGAATTATATAAATTATTGCCTGAAAGTAAATTGAAATTTTTACTTAAGCATAAAGAAATTTCTTCAATCAAATTTACATAAATTTTGATAGCTCATCGGAATTCTAAAATTTTAAAAATATATATTATAATGGCTTTATAAGGAATTCGAACGACTATATATAATATGCTGATTTAAAAAAGGAATTTAGTTTTTAAATTTAAGCAAAAATAGCAAATTTATCAAATAAATTTTAAATTCTGTCAGATAAATGACGGATTTTTTTTACCGACTTAAATATAATTACCTCAAAATTTTTAGTAAAAAATTTTTAAAATTCCTTAAGTCAAGGAGAAAGGTATGAAACAACATAGATTTGTAATCTGCGATTACAAAAGATGTATCGGTTGCACTACGTGCATGGCGGCCTGTTACTCAAGCGCCTATGAACGCGGCAAACTTGCCAAATCGCGACTCACCGTGCTTAGACAAGCTTACGGCGTTATGCCTACGCAGTGCAGACAGTGCGATGACGGACCATGCGCAAACGTATGCCCTACCGGCGCACTTCGCTTCTCTAACAACTACATAGAGTTGCATGAGGAAATTTGCATCGGATGCAAGATGTGCACGCTGGCCTGTCCTTACGGCGCGATTACCTCAAATGCAGAGCTTATGCCGTCCGTAAACTACGCGGTCGAGCCGAAGTATTTTCTTGAGATTGAAAGCCAATCGGGCGCAAAAAGCACCGCTATAAAATGCGATCTATGCAACGGTCGCGAGAACGGTCCTGCATGCGTTGAGGTCTGCCCAACTAGCGCTATCATTATGATAGATCCGAAAGAGGGCAAACATAAACTAGGCTTTGCGATAGATTATAATGCGGCCAATGCGTTCGCAAAAGATGTCTTGGCGGGCGAAATAACCGCCGTCCGCGTTTCTTCTGATAAGGAGGCGTGAGATGATAACGGTTTATACGCTATTTGTTGTAAGCGCGGTCGTTAGTATCCTTTTATACTGCGCACCGAAGCTTGCCGTTAAGGTCGGATTCGGATTGGGCGCGATCAGCTGTTTTTATGCTATGTGCCATTTCGTCGCAAATATGGGCGTAAGTGAAAGCTTCCTTTTAGGCGGACAGTTCATCCTCGCTCCTAAATTTGCACTCAGCCCGCTTGGAAATTTCTTCAGCTTCGTAGTCGTTTTCATCGGCTTTGCAAGCAGCGTTTACGGTATGAGCTACGCCGAAGAATATATTGGAAAAGCGAACGTAGGCGTCTTTGCGTCTTTGTTTAGTACGTTTATCCTCTCGATGCTTTTAGTCATCAGCGCCGATAACGTATTTTGCTTCGTCGTTTTGTGGGAGCTTATGACTCTGATCTCATCCTTCCTCATACTGGTAAACGACGGCAAAGGCACGCTCAAAGCGGTCATGGTATATCTGGGTATCGCGCAGATCGGTGCGTTTTGTATCACATGCGGACTACTTATCATCGCGCATTACGCAGGAAGCTTTGAATTTGCAAAGTGGGAAAACGTAAGTATGCCGATGGGTGCCTCCGTAGCCGCTTTCATACTATTTTTGGTCGGCTTCGGCTCAAAAGCTGGAATGTGGCCTTTCCACGTCTGGCTACCGCAAGCTCACCCTGCGGCTCCGTCAAACGTATCTGCGCTGATGAGCGGCGTTATGATTAAAGTAGCACTCTTTACGCTCGTTAAATTTACACTATTTTTACCGCTTAGCATCTATTTCGGACTTGCAATTTTGATCCTTGGAGCCGCAAGCTCGCTTTTCGGCGTTTTATACGCTTTGTGCCAGCACGACTTCAAAGCGCTTCTTGCGTACCACTCAGTTGAAAATATCGGAATTATCCTGCTAGGTCTTGGAACCGGAATTTACGGCGTCGCAGCGGGCAACGTAACGCTAGCCGCAGTTGGATTTTTGGCAGGCTGCTACCACGTAGTAAACCACGCGATATTCAAAGGTCTTTTATTCCTATGCGCAGGCTCGGTAATCCACGCTACCCATACGCAGAATATGGACATTTTAGGCGGTCTAGCCAAAAAGATGCCTCTAACTGCAGTCGGTATGTTTATCGGCATCATGGGTATTGCAGCGCTTCCTCCGGTAAACGGCTTCGTTTCAGAGTGGTTTACCTATCAAGGAATGCTTCAAGGCGCTAAAGAGAGCGGAATTTTCATTAGATACGCTTTCTCGCTAGCAGTAGTCGCACTTGCGCTTACGGGCGTTTTGGTCGGTATGCACTTAAAACTATATGCGGTAATCTTTGCAGGAACCCCAAGAGATGAAAAAATTTGGGAGAATGCAAAAGAAAGCCCTCTTGGAATGGTTTTAGGAATGATCATACTGATGATAGGCTGCGTGGGATTTGGCGTGGGCGCGCACTTTATAGTGGGTTACATTATGGAGGCGGTAAATTCCATCACGCAAAACACCCAATATATCGCAAGCCTCGGTGCTACGTCGATTACTTCGCCTTTGGGAAGTATTGTCTCGACTCCGCTCATCGCGGTCATTTTATGCTCGACAATGTTGCTTCCTTTTATAATCCTAGCGGTTATGAAGGCAAATCGCAGCAAGCCTAGAGAAACCGATCCTTGGGCATGCGGCTTTAAATACAGCTCCCGTATGCAGATGACCGGCGGTCCTTTCACCGGCGATCTAAGAAAGATTATGGATTGGCTCTTTAGAGGTCATAAACGCAGAATCGAGCAAAACGGCTACTTCGGACCGATCGAGTACCACAACCATCCGCAAGATATTTGGTGGGGTATGTTTTATCAGCCGGTCATTAACTGGAGTATGAAAATCGCTGATAAGATAGGAGTATTCCAAAGCGGCTACGCGAATGTTTACACGCTTTATATCTTAATTTATCTATGCGCAATACTCGGCGTCGGCTATTTCTTGATCTAGGGGGAGATGATGCAAACTATACAAACTATATTTTTGATGATATTTCAAGTCGCAGTTATCGTCCTAATCGCCCCGCTATTTGACGGAATGGCGAGAAAACTTCGCGCCAAACTTCAATCAAAACAAGGAAGCGATTTTTTCCAGACCTACCGCGATATTATTAAGCTTTTCAAGCGCGGTAGGACCGTTCCTGCATGCAGCCACTGGGTATTTAGATGGGCGCCGTTTTTCTTATTCGCTACTTCGGCGGCGATTTTAGCGGCGATCCCTATCACTTACAGCAAGGATACGGTTTTCGGAGCATATTCCGATATATTCGTGATTCTTTATCTCGGCGCACTTTTACGATTTGTTTTCGGTGCGGCTTCGTTAGATAGCGGCAACCCGTTTGCCGCAACCGGCGGCGGACGCGAGCAGATGCTTGCGGTTTATGTTGAGCCGGTAATGATGATGTGCCTCATCGCAGTTATGCTCGCGGCAGGTACTTCAAATTTAGTCGAAATTCAGAAGATGGTGCGAAGCGGCGAAATCGGCTATCAAATTCCAAGCTTTGCCGTCGCTTCGATTGCGTTTTTATGGTGCATGTATGTAGAGACCGGCAGAAAGCCATTTGATCTTGCCGAAGCCGAGCAAGAGCTTCAGGAAGGCTTACTTGGCGAATACGCAGGTAGCGATCTTGGCTTAGTGCAAGCGGCGCTTATTTTGAAACAATTTGCGATGATCGGTCTATTTTTAACGATATTTGAGCCGTGGAATTTTAGCAATCCGTTTTTAGCCATCATAATCTTCGTCCTAAAAGCCGGCGTGTTCTACGTCGCCGCAGTCTTCATCGACAACTTCGGACCGAGATTTAGAATGACTTCGAGCCTTCGTAAAATTTCATGCGGCGCTCTTGCCATCGCTTTTGCGGCATTAACGCTTTACGTAGTAGGATTTTAAGATGACTAGTATCGATATTTTAGCAATCTGTATGATAATAACGTCGCTAGCGGTATTCGGACTTAGAAATTTAAAACTTTCCGTCGGAATTTACGCAGTTCAGACGCTACTTTTGGTGAGCATATTTTTTATGCTGTCTTCTACTTTCAATGCGCCGCAGCTTAAAATTTGGGCGGTAGTGGCGTTTTTTACGAAGGTTCTTTTTGTACCGGGAATCGTATTTTTCCTAATCAAAAAACTCGGCGTCATCAGTGAGGATGAGCCGGTAGGCGGCTTTTTCGTAAGCCCAGTTATCGCTATGGGATTTTCTTTGGCGATTGCAATGACGATAAGTCCGATTCTTTTGGAATTCTCGCTAATTCAGGAAAGAATCATGCTAATTGCGGCGGTAACCGTATTTATGATGGGAATTTTCGGCTTCATGCTTAGAAACTCTTTCATCAAGCAAATTTTGGCCTACTGCCTCTTTGAAAACGGCATCCATCTAAGCCTTGCGCTTATGGCTTACAATTCGCACGAGCTAGTCGAGCTTGGAATTTTAACCGACGCCATCTTCGCGGTCATCATAATGAGTGTCTTGGCGGTTAGATTTTACAAAGCTTACGATGGGCTTGATACGTCCAAAGCTTCAAATTTAAAGGGATAAAGATGAATAGTTTACTTTTTATATTGATTCTTCCTTTGGTCGGTGCGTTGATACTGTTTTTATGTCCTAAAAATTTCAAACTGCTTAGTATGCTGCACGTTTTAATCTCTGCGGTTACCTCGGCAGCGCTGCTTTGCAATGTGGGCAAACTTATCAGCGGAAACTGGGAGCCTTTTTACGAATTCAATAAATTTCTATTTTTAGACAGCCTCGGCTGTGTATTTTTAGTGCTGATTGCAGTAACGGGCTTTTTGGTAAATTTATACTCCACCACCTATATGAAATGGGAGATACAGGGCGGTCATTTGGATCTTAGCGATCTTAGAAAATACTATGCGCTCTGCCATGTTTTCGTTTTTACGATGACGCTTAGCGTTATCTGTAATAACGTCGCGTTTATGTGGGCTGCGGTAGAGGCTACTACGTTAGCTTCGGTATTTTTGGTCGCTATTCATAAAGATAAGAAATCTACCGAGAGCGGTTACAAATATATCGTTATCTGCTCGATCGGCTTAGCGTTCGCGCTTTATGCTACCGTTTTACTATATGCGGCTACATTCAAAATCACAGGCGACGGCGAAGCTTCGATGCTCTGGACTAGCATTATGGATCACGCCAAAGGCTTAAACCACGATGCTATAAAGCTTATCTTTATCTTTGCGTTGATCGGTTTTGGTACCAAAGCAGGACTTGCTCCTACTCACACTTGGCTTCCGGATGTCCACGCAGAGGGACCGGCTCCTATTTCAGCCTTGCTTTCGGGCGTACTTTTAAAATGCGCTATGCTTGCGCTATTTAGATACTATGCCGTGACCGCTCAGGCGGTAGGATCAGGCTTTGTTTGCCAAGTAATGTTGATCTCAGGAACGATCACGCTATTTGTCGCAGGAATTTTCCTTGTCAGACAGCACGACGTAAAGAGAATGTTTGCTTACCACTCGGTCGTTCATATGGGCGTTATCGCGTTTGCGCTGGGTGTCGGCGGTAAATTTGGACTATTCGCAGCGATCTTTCACTGCCTAGCTCACAGCTTTACCAAGGCTCTTGCATTCTGCTCTACCGGCAATATCGCTAGAATTTACGGCCATAAAAATATGACCAAGATGGGCGGCATGATAAAGATCGCTCCAATTACTACGATAATGTTCGGCGCTGCGGTCTGCTCGCTCGTAGGCGTGCCGGCGTTCGCGATCTTCGTCAGCGAATTTAATGTATTCCACGGAGCGATCGAAAACGGTCAATATTTTGCGGTAGCATTATTTGCGATCGCGCTCGTAATCATTTTCGTTGCGGACTTCGCGCACTTCAATATGGCAAGCTTCGGTCAGCCTAAAGGCGAAGTGGTTTACGCAAAAGAGATGAGCCTGTTTGAAAATTTACCGTTGATTCTACTTTGCGCCTTAGTTATAATTTTCGGCGTTTGGCATGTACAAGATTTCTGGTCGCTCGTCAACAACGGCGTTCAAATAATGATGAGAGGTTAAAAATGAGAGGCGATAAATTTGTAGAAATTTTAAGAACCAAAGTTAAAATTTTGGACGTAACCCGCCAAGCCGAGGATCAGATCACAGTTTTAGTAGATAGAAACGATCTTCCGCTTGCGGTCAAAACGCTATATTACGACATCGGCGGATTTCTCAGCACGATGATCCCTAGCGATGAGCGCGAAATCAACGGAAATTTCGCGCTTTACTACGCTATATCGATGGAGGGCTCGAAGATGACCGAGGCGGACGATTTCGCCGCCGAAGATAAATGCTTCGTTACGGTTAAGACTTTGATCCCGGGCTCCGATCCGACTTTCCCGTCGGTAACTCCTTTGGTGCCTGCTTGCGTATGGTACGAAAGAGAAGCTTTCGATATGTTCGGCCTGATCGCCGAGGGCTTGCCTGATAAACGCCGCCTAGTTTTAGCAGACGATTGGCCGGACGGTCTTCATCCGCTAAGAAAAGATGCGATGGATTACCGCTATAGGCCGGATCCGGTCGCTCATCAAGATGAGCCGGAGGCGGAGTTTTTATTCCCTACCGGCGACGGAGTAGTGGACGTTCCGCTAGGACCTCTTCACGTAACGAGCGATGAGCCGGGACACTTCAGGCTATTTTGCGACGGCGACGAGATTATAGATGCGGACTACCGCCTATTTTATCAGCACCGCGGCATGGAAAAGCTGGCCGAAAACAGAATGAACTACGATCAGATGGGCTACCTAGCAGAGCGCGTCTGCGGAATTTGCGGCTACGCTCACGCGATTGCGTGTATCGAAGCGGCGGAAAAGGCTATCAGACTTGAAATTCCGCTTCGAGCGCAGGCTATCCGCGTCATCTGCCTTGAGATCGAGCGCCTTCACAGCCACCTTTTAAATATCGGTCTAGCTTGCGAAGTAACGGGTAACTATAACGCTTTCATGCATATCTTTAGAGTGCGCGAGTATTCGATGGAGCTAGCCCAGCTCGTAACCGGCGGCCGCAAAACCTACGGCAACGTCATTATGGGCGGACTTCGCCGCGATATGACCGATAACGAGATCCGCAAGGGTATCGAGATCATCAATAAGCTCGACATTCAAATTTCTGAAATTTGGGATGCCGTGATGGAGGACAAACGCCAGATCGGACGCTGGAAAGGCGTAGGCGTATTGGATCGCCAAGTAGCGCGCGATTTCAGCCCGGTAGGTCCGAATATGAGAGCTTCCGGCTTTAAGCGCGATAACCGCTACGACCATCCTTACGATTTCTTCAACAAGATAGAATTTGAAGTAGCCGTAGAGCACGGCTGCGACGTTCTAAGCCGCGAGATCGTAAGATATAACGAGCTTAAGCAATCGATCCATATCATCCGCCAATGCTTTGAGCAGATGCCGCAAACTCCGATCAGCATCGATCCTCAAACGATGATCAAGCCGGAAAATTACGCTCTAGGTCACGACGAGGCGCCGCGCGGCGAAAACGTCCACTGGATCATGCAGGGCAACGCGCAGAAGGTTTATCGCTGGAGATGTCGCGCCGCTACGTATAACAACTGGCCGAGCTTGCGATTTCAATTCCGCGGAAACAATATCTCGGATGCCGCGCTAATCGTATGCTCGATGGATCCGTGCTACTCATGCACCGAGCGCGTAACTTTAGTCGATATTAATAGCGGAAAGAGTAAAATTCTAACCGAAAAAGACCTTAAGAAATTTTGCCAAGAAGGCAAGGCTAGCAAAAAGGATTTAAGATGATGAAATTATTCGATATTACCGAAAAATACGGTAAAGCGACCTATGCTTATCCATTCGAGCCTTATATCGTACCCGAGAATTTTCGCGGTCAGCCCGAATACACTTACGATCTTTGTATAGGCTGTGCGGCATGCGGAATCGCATGCCCTAGTAACGCGATTGAGCTTAAAATGAATGAGGCTCAAACTAAGCTCGTTTGGGAGTTTGATTGCGGACGCTGCATATTTTGCGGACGCTGCGACGAGGTTTGCCCTACCGGCGCCGTAAGGCTCGGAAGCAGCTTTGAGCTAGCCGTTAAATTTGACAAAAGCGCGCTCATTCAACGCGGCGAGCTTGAGATGCAAAGATGCAGCTGCTGCGGCGAGCCTTTGTCGCCGAAGAGACTTATAAATTACACTCTAGAAAAACTAGGCAGTGCAAATTTACTCCCGGGCAGATTGGAAGAGGCTAAAAAGTACCTCTATATCTGTCCTGAATGCAAAAAGGCTCAATCGGTTGAGAGAATAACCAAAGGTTTAGAGGAGGCAATAAAATGAGTTTGTATCAAGTCCCCGACAATATCAAAAACGCAAACGATCTAACTGCGAAGTTGGAGCATCTAAAAAATATCCAACGAAGCTTCAGCGTTTACCGCATCGACTGCGGCAGCTGTAACGGATGCGAGATCGAAATTTTTGCCGCCATTACGCCGATGTGGGATCCGGAGCGTTTCGGTTTTAAACTAGTCGCAAACCCTCGCCATGCAGATATCTTAGTCTGCACAGGCCCGGTTACGCGCCAGATGTATTATCCGCTGCTTCGCGCTTATGAAGCAGCACCGGATCCAAAAATCGTAGTGGCTCTCGGAGCCTGCGGAAGTACGGGCGGAATTTTCCACGACGCATATAGCGTTTGGAGTGGTATCGATAAGATTATCCCGGTAGACGTATATATCCCGGGCTGTCCTCCGCATCCTGCTAGCATCATATACGGACTCGGTATGGCGCTTGGTATCATCGATCAAAAGCTTCAAAAGAAGAGCTACGAGCAAGACAGCACGCTTCCGCCGCCGGTTGAGAGCTCGGTTATGGGTAATATCCTATTTGAGCGCGATCTGCAAGCCGAAGCTAAGAGGCTGATGAGCTATATCTTCGGAAGAGTTTTATTCGCAAAATATATGGACGCGATCAAGAGCTCCTCAGACGTACACAATCCGGAAATTTCGCGCGAAGCACTACTTAATGCGATCCGCACAGAAGAAGATCCGAGATATGCCGAGTGTATGTCGATCCTGCACAACGACGTATATCTAAAATACGCTAATGCCGGAGAGGAATTTAAGATCGATGCGGAAAAAGAGGTCTGGAGCAAGCGATGATTCAGGTTTTTAAGCTTACGAAGCGTCATATGGACGAAAATGAAAAACTACCCAAAGAGTTAAAGGAGATCAAGGTTTTTTCCACTTGCGTCGGTCACGGCGTGGGAACGATCGATTTTAGCGAAAAGGTGCTTGAGATCAGCGATGAGGATTTTAAAAGTATCGTCGAAAATTCCGGCGATTACGTTAAATTTAAAATCGGAAATTTAAGCAAGTACTTTGAAATCGAAATTTTCGCCGAGCACGCTGTGAAGCTCATACCGCAGCTTTGCGAATGTAAGCTTAAGGATTTATTGAGCAATATGCGCGAAGGGTACTTCGTGCTGAGGAAGGATTTTTGATGCGAAAGGCGTTGCTTTGTATCGGCAATCCCCTTCGCGGCGACGACGACGTAGGTAATGAAACGGGGCGAATAGTCGAGGCAAATTTAAAGGACTGGCGCGTTTTTTACGGGCAGGATGTACCTGAAAACGAATTTGCGGCCCTTAGGGAATTCGCCCCCGAAATTCTAATCGTAGTAGATGCGATGAGCGGCTTTAATGACGGCAAGATCGAGTTTTTCGATCTTAGCAATGAGCGCGATTATATCTACTCTACACACAATCTACCTACGCCGGTGCTTTTAAGCTATCTGCGCAAAATTTGCCCAAAGACGCTGTTTTTGGGCATCAGCGTGCTGCTTGATAATGTCCTTGATTTTACAGAAGGTCTTAGCGAAAGCGCAAAAAAAAGCGCGCAAAAAGCCTATGAGCGTATTTTGGAAATTGATTCAAATTTAATTGAGGAGGAGTAAATGTTAAATCCTGCAGAAACCGCGCAAGCGGTGTCTAGTTCGATGCAACACAAGGCGCATACCCCGCTAATTAGCATAATTTTTCTAGCTATAATGGCGGGCGCTGCAATCGCTATGGGCGATATTTTCTGGGCTCACTCGACCGTCGGAATGGCTGAAAAGCAATCGATCGGTATGTCGAATTTCATCGGCGGTATCACCTTTAGCTGCGGTCTCATGATGGTCGTTTTCTACGGCGGTCACCTATTTACGAGCTCGGTTCTTACCGGCGTTCCCGTCGCAGACGGCAAATTACTTATAGGCAAAACAGCCGGCTATTGGGCGATCGTTTGGTTTTTTAACTTCATAGGCGGCGCGCTAATCGCGTATATGTACTACTACTCCGGCTTGCCGCTAAAATACGACGGCTACATCTTGCAGCACTTCATTCCGTCCGGCATCGGCAAGATCACCGCGCCGTTTCACGAGCTGTTCATCCGCGGAATTTTCTGTAACGTATTCGTATGTATGTCCATCTGGACCGCTACGAGCGAGAGCAATCTAGCGGGCAAATTTTTCGCCATTATGTGGATGATCGGCGCATTCGTCGCTTGCTCGATGGAGCACTGCGTTGCAAATATGTTTATCATCACCGAAGCGATCATCGCTAAAGGCCACTACATCGCCGCAAACGGCGGAGATCTGGCTGCTACGGCTAACGCTTTGGGACACGGTATGACTGTCGAAAAGCTAGAAGTACTAAACTGGGGAAATTTCATCGTTAAAAACCTAGTTCCGGTTACTATAGGCAACGCCTGCGGCGGTCTATTTTTCGTCGGTCTAGTTGGATTTATGACAAATAAATTCGATATGAAAAAGAAAGACTAAGGCGGATCGCACTTTAAATTTAAGGCGCAATCGCCTTAAAAACGCGTAAACTAACTCTCGGCGCGAGCTTTGATTCCAACCATTTGAAATTACGGCTCGCGCCTTTTAAATTTCAAACTCTTTAAGCTTAGGCTATTTTTTAATTTAGCTTGTAAATTTACGCCGCGCCGAAGTCTGCGCTAAATTTAGACGCAGTAATCCAGAAGCTTATTGTAATCCAAAATTAAAAACTCGTGCTGGCTGACCTTTTTGATGACGTTATCCTTCACGAGCTCGTTAAACGCGGTGCTGGTACTTTGGCGCTTTAGTCCGATGAAGGATGCTAGCACTTTAAGCGAAAATGGTAAAAAGACGTATTTGAAGCCGTTTTGGTGAAAATTTTGTTCGTTTGCAAGCTCGATCAAAAAGCTTGCGATCCGCCCCTTGGCGTTTTCAAAAAGAATGGAGCGCGTGATTTTGCGCTGCATCAAAATAATATTCGTAAGTATTTTTATATAAATTTCGCAAAATTCCTTGTTTTGTAGAATTTCGCCCAAACCGTCCACGTCGATCGTGTAAATTTCGCTATCTTCTAAAAATTCTAAAGCGCAAATTTCATTTAAAATCGTGATGCCGCCCTTTTGCAAATAGTTCATTATAAACTCCTCGCCGTCTTCGAAAAACGACAGCTTTGCAGAGCCGGTTTTGAAAATAAAAACCTTCGGAGTATCGCTGTAATAAACATAGCCTTTTTTAACGACGGAGCGCTCGAATGCCGCGAGCTCTGCATCGCTAAGCGTAGCGATAGCCTCGGTTTGCAGTAATCCCAAACGCGATTTTTCCATAAAATTTTCTCCCTTAAACCGATGATTATACAATACCAAGCTTAAAGCGTCGAGAGCCGACCTAAATTTAAAGACCCGCTTGCACGCCCCGTATGAAAAATAGGCGATTTCGGCGCAAAAGCAAATTTTTAACTTTTGCGCTATATAATAATCAATATAAATTTCACGCCGCGAGTAAAATCTGTGATGAATGGGTTGCTGCGATTTGAGAAGCCCTTGCATGGCCGCTGCGCCGAAAGCCCTCCGCAGCCGCTGCGCCGAAAGCTCGCTCGCGATAGATACGATAGAAAGGAAAGATATGCAAAAGCCAAATTTTAAAGATAGCGTTTCCGAGACGCTACTAATCAACGTCTATATGCGCCACTTGGATTTCAAAGACGCGGATCCGATCCTAAACGATCCCTTTTCAAGCGCCGTCGTAGAGCAGATCGATTATGATTTTGCAAAATTCGACGACGCGTGCCTTAGCAAGACAGGCACGGTGATCCGCGCGAAATTTTTCGACGACGAGACGCTGCGGCTCGCGGCGGAGTTCGACCGCCCCATCATCGTGCAACTTGGCGCAGGGCTCGACACCCGCCCGCTTAGATTGCAAAAAGCCCTGCCGAACGCTCTATTTTACGACCTCGATCTGCCCGACGTCATAGCCGTGCGCGACGCGCTGCTGCCCAAAGCGCAGAACAATTTCAGCCTGCCCCGCTCGATGCTGGATCTTTCGTGGATGGACGAGCTAGCTGTAAAGCACGGCAGCACGGGCTATATCTTCATTTTAGAGGGTGTGAGTATGTATTTTGAAAAAGAGGAATTTAAAGAATTTTTTATCGCGCTTGCGCAAAAATTCCGCGGCTACGTGCTGAGCGACTTTATGAGCGAGTTTTCGGTTAGGAAATTCGACTCAAAGCGCCACGACGCGATGCGGCACATGCAAAACGCGCCCTTTAAAATGGGTATCGGCGGCGGCGCGGAGGTGCAGGGCTGGGATAGCGCGCATATCAGATTCGTCAGGGAGGCTGCAATGCTAAAAATGTATAAAAGCCACTGGAGCCTCAAAGGGCGCCTATTTAGCCTGATTCCCGCCTTTTGTAACGCGTGCAAGATGTTTGTTTTCAAAATCGGCAAAGATGAAATTTAAGTAAATTTCAAAATTTTAAAGCAGCGCGACGCAGGGAGCGTAAGCCGGCTTTTTAAACAGAGGGAATAAAATTTTAAAATTTTCGCCGACATTAGCGGCTTGCGCTAGTCGATAATGGCGACTAAGACGGATGTCAAACAAATCAAACTAAACTAAGTCGGACAGCAACCAAGCCGAGCCAGGCAACAATCAAGCAAAGCTACGAGCAGCGGATCGCGCCTATATGCGAAGTAAAATTCCTCGATTTCAAGCCGAGATTGTAAATTTAAGCGCTTGCCTTATCCTTGCCATCTAAATTAAAAACCGCTCTGTTTACTCGCTACTGTGATTAAAAATTTTGAAGCCGAATTAGAGCTGCATTAGAGCCGAAATACGTTAAACAAAAATTATTTTTTCATTGACTTAAATTTACGTTTTTGCTAAAATCTCGGCGCATTAATTTACAAAGGAGATCAAAAATGCAAAAATTTTTCCTGCCCCTTTTCTGTGCCTTCCTGCTGGCCGGATGCAACAAACACGGCCTTGGCCCCACCAACCTCTTTTTAGAAAACAAAGAACTAACCCAGCTCAAAGGTCGCCATATTCTGGATATGGAGAAATACACCGGCGGCTGGTCGTACATCGATATAGGTATGTTTTCAAATAAATACTATCTACAATATGACCCGCGCGAAGTACTATCGGTAGAGAGATCGTGCAACTTCTGGGGCTGCAGCGTAGTAGGCGTTAATTACAGCACCTACGGCTACATCTACTTCACCACCGACAAAGACGGCTATATCACCGACTATACCGAGGACGGCGACGCGATAAGGAGCGTCAAGCATAAATTTAAAGACCTACTAGTACTGGAGAACTAAGATGAAAAAGACAATAATGGCATTATGCGCATTTGCGATCACTGCGGCATTTGCTATATCGGATAGCGATTACAATAAATTTGACACACTGGATGAGAGCGGAAGATATAAAGAGGCTTTGGCATTCCTCAAGCCTTTAGCCGAGGCGGGAGACGGTAGGGCTACTACGCTCATAGGCTATCTTTATGAGGTGAGATTTGATAGCTACGGCGAAGGGATAAAGTGGTATAAAAAAGGTATGGAGCTAAACGACAGCCTTGCTTATAAAAATATGGGTTGGATCTACTATCTAATGAGAGATTATAAACTAGCCGCTAAGACATATGAAAAAGCAAGCGATTTGGGCAACGTACAGGCCGATGCAATGATAGGCAATATGTATCTAAACGGGATATATTATACAAGGGATTATAAAAAGGCTCTCGTATATATACAAAGAGCCGCCGAAAAAAATAATGCGCAGGCTCTAACCGATCTAGCCATATGTTACGAGAACAGCTACGGCGTCGCAAGGGATCTGAATAAAGCCAGAGAGCTCTATAGACGCGGAGCTGCCGGCGGTAACGAATACGCCCAAAAAGCGCTAGGCAGACTATAGCAACACGAAGACGACTGCAAAGCCGGCTAAATAGTTGCGGCTTTGCGGCAGTCTGGGGTAGCAGTATAGAATACGACAACAGCAAAAGTTAACCAAACAGACTGCGGTTGCGTGAGATACCAAGCACGACCGCGGAATAATAGCAGTAAAGCTAGAAGATATTCTGCAGTGGCGGCGGAATCTAAGCGAGTGTTGCTCGTGTATACAAGCAGCGCGGAACTTATTCGCAGCAGGCGGCGACATAGGCGTATTTAGCTTCTGCTTGAAATTTATTCATAATCCGAAAGCGGGTTTGATTTGCTTTGATTTGAAATTTTATTTATGATCCACGTATATAAACCGAGTTGGCATGACTTAAAACTTTAAACTTTTCGGAAAATCAATTGATATCAACGGCTAATCTACTGTGCGCGACCTAAATTTAGACGCTGACGAGAATTTTGCGCATTTCATGCACGCCGTGCAAAAAGCAGGCGGCAAGAGCGGCTATCTGATGATCGGTACCAAGCTCGCCGCAGGGCATCACAACGGCGCGTTTGACTTTGACGAGAGCGCGCTGCTGTCGGGTACGGACGTGTTTTTACGCTCGGCGTACGCGATAAACGGCAAGGACGCGTAAGGGTTTGACTGGTAGTCGCGAGCTGTTTTGTTATATTGCAAAATAGCTCGCGATATTCTAATTATAAAAGCTTTTTAATTTATTATGTTTTTATTGATTTCCAAAAAATCATTTTTATTTTTATTTTGCCTTGAGTAGTATATTTTATTATTATTGTCTACAATTAGTCTTATTTTACTTGATATTTTATTTAAATTTCTTAATGCAAATGGATATTTTTGATTTTCTATTTTTTCTAACAACTTTTCCTCTTTAGCAAGGCTACAAAAGGTTCCCAAAACATAATCCGGTAGAGTTGATAGGATGTCTTTTTTGGTTATTTTTTCTATTTTAAATTTTGTAGAATGTTTTTTATTACACAAGCAGCTACTTAATTCGTTTGTTGATATTTTATTATTCTCTTCATAGCATATATAATTATTTGCATCTCCAAAACGGTTTAATAGTATATTATTAAAAAATTTACTAAATAGTCCATAGTACAACTCTTGATATTCTTCTCTGGTTATTTTTTTATTAAATTTACCAAAAATAATAAAGGCCTCATATTCTAGATCTCTTAATAAATCTTGGACTTTGATTTTTATCTCTGTATTATCGCTTGTATAATGAAAAAGACCTTCTTTCTCTATAAACTCATCTCTGGCATCTATCAGAAAGCTATTTTTTAGATCGTATAATTTTTGAATATTTTTTTGCTTATTTGAATCGCCAATTATGGAAACCACACATATTGCTAAATATTGTTTGTCTGTGCTAATTATAATTTCGCTTTCATCTATATAATGAAAGATATGTTTAGCTGGAGTTGTCTTGAAAGTTTTAGCTGATGTATTATCTATCGAGAGATTGTTGTTTTTTAAAATTTCCAAAAAAGTTTTTTTATATTTTTCTCCTAAATCTTTTTCTATGCCAATTATATATGCAATCTCTCCATATAATCTTTTTAGCAATTCCTCTTCTGAATTACTCTCAAAAAATTTATTCATATAATATAATTTTTGTCTAACTTTTCTTTTTAGTTTTTTGGGTACTCTTGGATATTCTCTGTTTGAGATACTTAATCCAGTAACATATTGTGGTTGCCCTTGTATTGCAAATAAAGTTTTTTGTTTGTTTAGCTTAAGATTATATTTGTTTAGTATTTTTTGAAAATCATCTGCTTTTATAAAATTATTTTCATCTGAAGAAAAAGTAATGTCGTCTCCATATCTAGTGTAAACAACATTTTTAGCTATCGAGGATCTTATGTCTGCATCCAATTCATAGCAAAATAAATTTGCTAATAACGGACTTGTATTTATACCCTCTTTTAATGCATTATCATATGTGCACAGATTTGAAAACAGTTCGGCAGCTTGTTTTTCGCAGCCAATCTTAATAAAAATTTTTTCAATACTTTCTTTTTTAATTGATACAAAAAAGTCTTCAATATCAAATTTATATAGGTAATATTTATTAAGATGCTCTTTTGAATTTGATACTGTATTTTTACCCCTTAAAAAACCATGTGCATATTCTGAAATATACTTGTCATAATCGCTGTATATAATTTTTTCTAGTTCGTTTAGCAATTCTTTATAAAATACATTAAAAGGTTCATTAATTTTTAGTACTTCTCTAAAGCTTGTTGAAAATTTTTTGTTCTTTTTCTTTAGCTTTAGTAGCTTAAAATAATCACTTTGAGTTTTTGTGTTTTTTGGCTCTTTCATAAATTTTAGAAAGCCAATATCGGTATTAAAACTTTTTGCTATAGCTTCTAGCGAATTTAGTTTTCTTATGTCCAAGTGTATACCTAAAAACAAAAGTGGATATGGAATAAATAGGATTAGATTGTAATTGACTTACCATCGAATACGATTCGCATTCCAAATTATTTTTCCATACCCTTTTGTAATTCTAACATAATAAATTTAAATATTCTATGCCACGATGTTTTTAAATTCGAACATAACCTTATTGTATTTATCTTGATTGCTGTTGTGCCCAACGATAGTCCAAAAGTGTATAATCGCTTGAAAGGAACAAAAACGATAAATAAAATTTAAAGCCCTAAATTACAGTATCTTGTGCCACTTGCAATACTGAACGAGTACTATCTATAGCAAATATCGTAAGTAGAAAAAGCTTTGTTTTATTTTTAAAAAAGTTAATTTTAACTTAAAATCTATTTTTGAGATTAGCTTCACTTAAATTTCATCCATTTTTACTCAAATTTTATACCGGTATTACATCGCGATTCTTCCTCTTTTGCCGCATTTTTTGCGCCTAAATTCGCTGCTGGGCTTTCCGATATTTTGTATAAAAAATTTATTACTATTTTTAAAATTTAGTTCTGAAAACATATCGACTATCCAAATATTAAATTTAACAGCATCCATTCTTAAAAATTTTAAATTAGCTTATAATCGTACGTAGTTTTTGATCCACGCCTGTAAAACGAATTAAAATTAAAACAAATTTCTCTTACTACAAAAACACGCACCCAGCCATCTATGTACAGTACACAAGGAGTACAAATTTACAAACCGGTGCAATAAGTATAAAAAATCTAAAGACGAATATGTCAAAAATAAACAGAGAACATAGAATTAAAGATAATCTGTTTAAAGGCGATTTGTGCGCCGCAAAAGCCACGGCGCAGAACCGAAAGTTAAGATTAATGGGATTCAAAACCAAGTCTAAATTTAACAAAGCCCAAAACTAAATTTGGTGAAGCCGAGGCTAAAATCAGCAAAATCAAAAGCTAAATTTAGCAGGGCTTCAAAAAATAAAGCCGGCAAAGCCCAAGGTCAGATTAACGCAAAAGCGCCCGAGCCGGGCTATTTGTCCTCCAAGACCTTGCTCTTCCACTTCGACGATTTTTCCTCGCCTTTTGACATATCTTTGGAAAATTCCGAAATCGCTTCAAAATTTCTCTGCACGCCGTCGCTAGAGTTTTTGTATTTTACGGCGTTGGATTTTTTGATGCCGAGATTGCCTGCTTCGTCCGCAGCGTCGATATTCGCGCCTAAAAATATAAATTCCCATCCATTTTCATTTTGCTTTTGCGTTATCATTTTTTTGATCTGCGCTTTGGAGTATTCGCGGCTCGAGTTCTCCATACCGTCGGTGATGATGACGAAAAGTACGCGGTTGTCCGCAGCGTCGATCCCATCTACCTTTTGTATGCGATTGATCGTATCGCCCACGGCATCGAGCAGCGCGGTATTACCGCCTGCGACGTATTGCTTAGAGGTAAGTTTCTTTACCTTTTTCAGATCGGTGCGGTCGTGGATGACATTAAAATTCGTATCGAAAAGCACAGTCGTGACATTTGCATTGACGCCCAGCTTTTTTTGCTCCTCGATCATCGAGTTAAAGCCGCCTATCGTATCGCTCTCAAGCCCGCTCATCGAGCCCGATTTATCGAGCACCAGCACCAGCTCCAGGTGCTTTAGCGGCTTGCAGATATATTTTACGCTGCGCTCCGGACATACGGGCTCCGCAGCCTCGGCGCACGACTTCGTAGCGACTGTGCCGACCTCGCACTTAGCGTCTTTTGCAAACGCATCCTGCGCAAAAGCCGCGCCAAGAAGCATCGCCAAGACCAAAACGATCTTTTTCATAAACTCTCCTTCGGATAAAATTTCGCGCAATTATAACATCTTTAAGAAATTTAAAAAGCGTTTTATTGAAATTTAATCGTAAAATTTAGAAGCGCGATTCGGTTAAATTTTATGATTAAATTTCGCCTAAATTTCGGTGTGCTAAACGACAAATAGCCGCCGCTCTGAGGAAGCGGGCAAGTAAAATTTATCGCTCGATACGCCATACGAGCGGCGTGCAGAGAGATGTGCGACGCGTGTAAACGGCGCCCACGTAAAGAACTGCGCGCCGTATAAAGCGCCGAAGCTAGCAGATGCGCGGCTGTATATATGCGTATGCGGCGTGAACGAGCGGTCGGTAAAATTTCAAATTTCATCCGTGTGATATAAAATTTCAAAATTTTATCCACGCGATATAAAATTTTGAAATTTCACCCACGGGCGCAAAATTTAAAATTTCATCGAAATTTAAATCTTTTTAAAATATACTTTCGAAATTTCAAATTTACGGAGAGAGCCATGCAAAATTTCCTGGATAGTCTCAACTCCTGCGTCGATACGATCAACTCCTTTTTGTGGGGCCCGTATTTTCTGATCGCCCTACTTTGCGGCACCGGCGCGTATTTTACGGCGCGTTTGCACCTGGTGCAGATTTTTAAATTTAGAATGGGTGCGCGCAAGCTTTTCGGCAACTTCTCCCTGCACGGCGAAGCTGCGGGCAAAAGCGGCATGAGCTCGTTCCAAGCCGTCGCTACGGCGATCGCGGCGCAGGTCGGTACGGGCAACCTGGTAGGCGCCAGCACCGCGTTAGTAATGGGCGGACCGGGCGCGATATTTTGGATGTGGTGCGCGGCGTTTTTAGGCATGGCGACGAATTTCGCAGAGATCTGCCTGGCTCAAATTTACCGCACCAAGGACGACAGCGGACATATGATCGGAGGGCCCGCGTTTTACATCAGCCGCGGACTTAAAAGTCCCTTTGCCAAGCCTTTAGCGGCGTTTTTTGCGCTAGCCATCATCTTTGCTCTGGGCTTCATGGGTAATATGGTGCAGGCAAACTCCATCTCAGACGGCTTTAGCGGCGCATTCGGGATTCCGAAGTGGGTGAGCGGCGCGACCTTAGCGCTCATCTGCTGCGTCATCTTTTTCGGCGGCGTCAAAGCGATTGCGCGCGTAGCCGAAAAGGTCGTGCCTATAATGGCGATCTGCTACGTGCTCGTCGGTCTCGTCATCATCGGCTCAAATTTCGATAAAATTCCATCCGTCATCGCGTTGATATTCAAAGCCGCATTCGATCCATCGGCTGCCTGGGGCGGCGCTACGGGCGCTACGATCGCCACCGCGATGAGATACGGCATCGCGCGCGGGCTCTTTTCAAACGAAGCGGGCATGGGCTCGACGCCGCACGCACACGCCGCAGCGAACGTCAAACACCCCGTAGATCAAGCCGTGCTCGGCATAATGGGCGTTTTCGTCGATACTTTCATCGTGCTTAACATCACCGTTTTTGTCGTGCTTAGCACCGACGTAGTCACCTTCGAAAACGGCAAGGCGGTATTTTCGGGTATCTCGCTGGTGCAGGAAGCCTTCGGGTCGCAAATTTTGGGTCGCAGCGGCGGCTACGGCTTCGTGGCGATCTGCCTATTTTTCTTCGCATTTACCACGATTTTGGGCTGGTACTACTTCGCCGAGATTAATGTGCGCTATCTGCTCGGCGCAAAATTCGTCAAGCTCTTGCAAATTTTGGTCGTTGCATTCGTATTCATAGGAAGCGTGCAAAAGATCGACCTAGTCTGGGGGCTAGCCGATATGTTTAACGGACTGATGGTGATCCCAAACCTAATCGCGATCATCCTGCTTAGCCCCGTCGTAGTGCGGCTTTTGAGCGACTTTAACGACGGCAAAAGCTACGACGCGAACGACTACAAATAATGCCGCGCGCTAAATTTCAAGCCCGCACTTGGAATTTAGCGCAAAATCGCCGCAAAATTTAGAATTTTAAAATTCTTTTCTAGCTAAAATCCTAGCCTAAATTTTATGATTTAAGGAGAACGCATGCAAATTTTAAGGAGCGAAAAATGCCCGTTTTAAAGGCATTGCTGACCGGACAACCGCGCGCTTACGGCGACGAGCGCGCTACGCAGCCTCTAAAAAGGCGCTGGGAGACGGCGATTTTTAAGCAAGCTAGAGCGGGCGAAGTGCGCGCGAACGAGCTTGGGTTCGAGGGCGACGCGGTAGCCGACACGCTGCATCACGGTGGCACGGAAAAGGCGATTTTTGCCAACTCGCTGCAAAATTACGCCGCGTGGGAGAGGTTTTTGGGGCTTAAAAATCTAGCCTACGGCGCAATGGGCGAAAACCTCACGATCAGCGGACTACACGAGCAAAACGTCTGCATCGGCGATGTGCACCGCATAGGCTCGCTGGTGCTGCAAGTAAGCCAGCCTCGCAAGCCCTGCTACAAGCTCTCGATGCGCTGGGGTAACGCAGAGATGACGGCGGAGATCGCGCGCAGCGGACTTACAGGCTGGTACTACCGCGTGCTAGAAACCGGCTCGTGCCGCGCAGGCGACGAGATCTACGTCGTGGGACGCGACCCCGCCATGATGAGCGTGATGGAGCTTAACCGTCTATTTTACGGCGAGCGTATCGATGAAGGGCTGTTAGCAAAATTTAACCTACTTACGACGCTTACGCCAAAATGGCGCGAGGATATGCGCCGCAAGCTAGAAGGCAGCTACGACGACGGCTTTATGCGGCTATGAATTTAGCCTCGAAGCGGCGTTTTAAAACAGCAAAGTAGCGCCGCGCCTTGTTGTTTTAAAACACACTCTTGGCGCGGATTTCAAAATACTTTCCAAGCCGCCGATGCTAAGTTTCAAGACACTTCTTGGCTACTCAATATCGGCTTGCAAAAAATACTTTCTTGATGCGAGCTGCAAATTCAGACTAAATTCCAAAGACGAAATTTTAATTTGATCCGCGCTGATCGCGCGCAAATGCGATCTGTTTTCGCACTCTGTTTTGCAGTGCGACACAGGCTACAAGCAAAATTAAAGACGCAAATTTAACCGCGTTTAGATTTTAATCTTTTATGAAATCTAAATTTAGCCGCACATTCAAAGCCGCAAGCGCCGCTCTTTGTAAATTTTAAAATTTAAAAGCGGTAAATTTAATCCCCTTGTTACGCAGCAAATTTTTCCAAAATCAAAAAGCGAACTATTTTTACTCGCGCAACACACTCATCTCGCGCACTTAGCGGCGTGGCTCTTACGCTGCAAACAGCCTCCTCAAAGCTTTGTAACGCGCGCCAAATTAGATGTGTCAGATGCTTCGCCAAGCGCCTTTCAAAGCTTTATAGCGCTCGATATAAGTAGAATTTTGCGTGGCGCGGCAACAATTACGACCTTTAAGAGCACACACCGCAGCTCAAAAGCCTATTTCAGCTTTTTAAAAACCGCGCGCCGTAGAACTCAAAGTCTATCTCCGCACTCAATCGACTACCGTAATCCCCGCATCCGCGCAGACTTTTCGCGCCTTTTTAGATATGCCGATGCCGGTCGTTTCGATTTTTTTAAGATTAACGAATGGCGCAAGCTCGGCGGCGTCAATGTTTTTAATGTCGAAAAGATCGTCCTCGCCGTCCCAATCAGGTGCGATTTGCAGGTAAATTTCATTTCCGCCGTCAAGATATAGCTCGCTCACCTGCTCCGCCAAATTTGCGGAAACCGGATAGTCCTTGAACCACTTTTTGGCTTGCGGCAGCGCGCCGAAATCCGCATACGGATCGATGCCGCGCTCCTCGCAGTACTCAAACACGTCAA
>CAUQNJ010000016.1:0-40574 GCA_963519515.1 uncultured Campylobacter sp.
CTCACTCATAATCCACGCTCGCTAGATCCGCGCTTTTATAGATCGCGTGGGCTTGCTCGGTGCGCTCGCCCTGCGCGCTGGCATAAAGCGGCGCTATGATTTCGCACTGAGCGCGCGAGTTTTTGCGAGCCTCGATGAGTGCTAGCTTGGCGGCTTTATCATAGCTTGGATAGACAAATCCGAGCCGCACTAAATTTAGCTTAAGCTTAGCCAGAATTTCGCAAATTTTACCGATCTTGCCCGCATCGTAGCAAAAAATCAGCGCGCCGTCAGGCTTAAGATGGGAGTTCGCCGATCTTATAAAGCTTTGCAAACTAAGGCTCGAAGCGCTTTTGCTAAGCGCCGTGTGAGGCTCTTTGCTAAGCGAAATGCGCTCGCGGTAAAAGGGCGGATTTGAGACGATGAAATCGAAGCGTTTTTCGCTTTTAAACTCCGCAAAATCCGCGTGCAAAATCTCGGCAGACAAATCGTTTTGCAAAGAATTTAGCCTTAGAATTTCTAAATTTCGCTCTTGAATTTCTAACAAGCTTAGATTAATGCTCTCAAAATCCCGCTTTAACAAAAGCCCTAAAATACCGCACCCAGCTCCCACGTCGAGCACGTCGCCGCAGATCGCTCGCGGATTAAACTCCGCCGCGCAGCAAGCGGAGCTTTCGCCTCTTTCCGTCTTTGAAACGTCGCTTGCGCCCTCTTTTGCCGCAGAATTCCGCCTGTTTTTAAAATTTCTCGTTCTAATGAAATTCCACAAAAAAATCGTATCGCTCGTGTAGCGGTAGCCCTTTTTCGGCTGATAAAGCCTCATTTGCGGATGTTTTTGATCATGGTGTGGGCATGATTCATCGCCACCACGATTGAGCCGCCGCTGCTCGTGACCAGATCGCCGCCTACATAGAGCCCCTTTGTGGAGGTTTGCAGGTTTTCATCCACGATCGGCACGCCGTTTGCGTCGTATGCGATGCCGCATTTTTTCAAAAAATCGATCGGGCTCGTGCCGCCGATCGCATAGACCACACGGTCAAACACGAGCTCTGTATCGTCTTCAAATTTAACGAGCACCTTGCCGTTTTCATTCTCAAGCGCTGCGATGTCGATGCCGAGGCGCAAGATGATATTGCCGTATCTGACCTCGTGCTTGATGTCGTTTTCGTTCGTCTCGTTTAGACGGGTAAATTTTGGCTTGCGATAGCAAAGCGTCACGACATTGGTTTTACACAGCGCTATGGCGTATTCCGCGGCAGAATTGCCGCCTCCGACGACCAGAATTTTTTCATTGATCGTGCATTTATCGAGGTTGAAATTTACCCGCTGCGTAATGGACGGCGGAATTTTATAGGCGGGTTTATTCGGCTTACCCATCCTGCCGATCGCGATGATAACATTATGTGCGCGGTAGCCGGCGCTTGCCGTAGTGATGCAGAACGGATCCTCGCCGTGCTTTTCGATCTTTTCGACCTCACTTTTGAAATTCGTATCGATCTTGTCGTTATCCAGCAGCTCGTCGAAGTAATTCAGTACGCTCTCCTTCGTGCCGGTTTCAAACGAGATCGAGCCGCGAGTTTCGCCGTCCATCCCCTTGTATTCTTTATCCACGCGCTTTTTGTCCTTGTAAAACTGCCTGATGGTTTGGGAGTGGTTGTCGCCCTTTTCGAGCAGCAACACACGCGCCAGGCCATTTCTCTTCGCTTCGACAACCGAAGCGATCCCGCATGGACCGCCGCCGATGACGACTAGATCGTAAACGTCCGTCATAGCTTTCCTTTGATTCTTTAAATTTTGGGCAAAATTATAGTGAATTTTCCATTAAAAACAGTAGAATTTCCGAGCGATTTCGCGGCTTAGTTTAAAATTTAGCGCTTTGCGGCAGGCGCCCAAGCTAAATTTAAAAAGACAAAATTTCAACCCAGCTAAATTTTAAAATTTAACGGTGCCCGAATCTATTTACAAAGCTCGTGCGACAGAGCAATGGAAGCGGCGGCAAGGGCGGTAAATTTTAAAATTTCACCGCCCGGGCAGGAGTTTTTGGGCAGAAGCTTTAAGGCTAGTTAAAATTTAGCGTATACTTTATGCTAAAGTTAAATTCCGTATCCTTTTCGACCTTCGGGAAGCTGTCCTTGGTGCGTTCGACCGCCTTAAGCGCCCCCTCGTCTAACGAATCGACGCCCGAGGAAGACGTAACGCGAAGACCCTTAACATCGCCGCTTGCCGTATAGGTAAAGCGCACGCCTACGACGCCGATTTTACGCATACGTTGGGCATTTTTAGGGTAGTGCGACTGCGCGTAGCGCGAAATGATGGCGAAAATTTTCTTACCAACATCGCTATTGCTAGGATCGCCGCGGCTCGTGATGGCATCGCTACCGCCCCCTGCGCTGCTGGAGCCCCCGCCCCCGCCGCTACCTAGCGAAATAGGCTTTGTGGGGTCAAACTTCGCCGTTAAATTCCTATCGCTGCTTTGAACTTTATGCTCTTTTTTCGGCTTAGGTTTTTCGACCGGTTTCGGTTTTTCTACCGGCTTTGGCTTGGGCTTTTCGACCGGTTTGGGTTTTTCGACTACGGGCTCCGGTATCGGTTCCGGCTCAGGAATCGGCTCAGGCTCCGGTATCGGTTCCGGCTCAGGCGGAGTTGGTTCCGGTTCGGGTTCAGGTTCAGGCTCCGGCGGAGTGGGCTCGGGCTCCGGTTCAGGCTCCGACTGATCGGAAGGAGGCGGGATATTCGGCTCATCCGAGATATCGCCCTGCCTAGCCTCGTCCGTTATGCTATCGATGGAAAAGGCTATCATATCGGGCATGCTAGGCGGCTTCGGCGCCGAGTATATAAATACGAAAGCACCCACGGCGGCGCAATGCAGCACCAAAGATATGATAAAACCTACTGCGCTATCTTTATTCATTGTTCTCTTTTTTGGTTACGATCGCAAATTTTTCATGGCCCGCCTTTTTTAGGACGTCCATGATCGAAATGAAGGACGAAAATTTCGAGTCCTTATCGTTTTTCAACACGACAAGATCGTTTTTATCGAGTGCGGCAATTTTTTTCTCAAGCTCATCCTCGTTTATTTCGACATCGTCTAAGTAAATTTTAGATTCGCTGTCTACCTTGACGGTAACTCTTTTATCCTCTTGCGGGTTTTGCGAGCTCGAAGACGAGGGCAGATTGACCTTGATGTGTCCTTGCGCGATAAATGTGGATACGCTAAGTACGATCGCTAGCAACACCAGCATAATGTCGATAAACGGGACGATATTTAGCCCGTCTCGTCTAGGGATACTCATCTTTCTACCTCATCGTAGCGGTTTAGAAGTACGTCGACCTTGCGGATGAATCCGTTGTAGATGATTAGCGTAGGCACGGCGACGACTAGACCGGTAGCCGTAGCTTTAAGGGCAAGCGAGAGACCTTGCATGATAGCCTTGGTATCGATACCGCTTGCGGTACTCATATCAAAAAACGTAATCATAATGCCAATAACAGTACCTAAAAGACCGATATACGGGGCATTTGAATAAACGATATAAAGCGTCGTTAAATTTTTTGTCAGAGCCTCTTCATATAGCGCCTTGCTTTTGTAATTGCTAGCTTTGACCTTCGAATAAAAAAGCATCCTTTCGATAGTAAACCACACGACCAAAAAGCTCATAAATCCGAGGATTGCAAAGATAATGTAATCCACGTAGCGCGCCAAAAATTCCATAATGCCCATAAATTCTCCTTAAGAATTTTAAAAATTTTATAAATTTAGCAGATCGGTTTGCTAAAAAAATGAGTGATTCTATCAAAAGTAGATTTAATTTTTACTAAAAATTTTGAGGAGCGATATTTAAATTATATTTTATCATTTAGCTTTATTTAATGATAACAAAGCATTCGGAGATAAAATTCTAATGATTTTAAAACGTCTTGATAATTAATATAAAATAAAGGATTAATTTTATATTATTCGCCATTTTTTAATCTCATTATCATTTAGGAGTTTCGTATGAAAAAATTTCATCTGGCTTTGTCCTTGTGCGCAGTTCTTTGCTTAAGCGCACAAGCAGACGAGAAATCAAGCGCTACGGACGTATCCAAAAGCAAAGATTCAAATAGGCAAAGCCTGGGCGTAATCGAAGTTACTAGCGATTCTAGCACGCCTAGCACCGTGGATGATATCAAAATCAATACTCGCAACGCTACGCTCATCAAAGATGTATTTCGCGACATCCCAGGCGTTTATGTGGGCGGCACCAACGGCATGAATCAAAAAATTTATATGCGCGGCGTGAGCGATCGCGGTCTAAATATCACGATTGACGGCGCGAAGCAAAACGGCAATACCTTTCATCACAACGCCGATTTACTAATCGATCCTGATCTTATCAAAGCCGTAGAGGTCGATGTAGGCGCGCGCTCGGTCGTGAACGGCTCGGGCGCTTTGGGCGGCTCAGTTGCCTTCAGGACGGTAGACGCTTCTGACATGCTTGAGGACGGTCAGGATATCGGCGCCAAGCTCAAAGTAGGCTATATGAGCAATAACGAAGGCTATTCGCAAAGTGCGATGCTCTACGGCAGAGCGTTTGATAGCCTAGATATGCTTGCTGCGTTTAAGCACTACGGATACGGCTTCGGCGAATCGGGCAACGGCAAGCCTACGGGCGGCGACGGCAACGATATAAATTATTTATTAAAAGCGGGCTATAGCTTTTTGGATTTTCATAAAATTTCGCTCTCTACCGAGCATATGCAGTATAAAGGCTTGTATCCTTTGCGCCCAGAATTCGGCTCATGGTTAAACGGACAGCTGGATAACCGCAAATACTAGCGCGATACACACACGATCAAATACACGTATAATCCAAGCGACCTGCTAGAGCTCGACATCACGGGATATTACACCAAGCATCAACGCATCGGATCGACTTCAACGAACGTAAAATGGGGCGTCGAGACCAAAGGCGGCAAAATCGGCGCTAAGAGTAAATTTGAAACGGGCGATCTGGCTCATACGCTACGCTACGGCTTTGATTACTACCACTCCGAAAACTACGTTAAGCCCGGCAATCTACGCCCCGAGAAGGTCGATAATTATAGCTTTTATATCGAGGATGCTATGCGATACGGCGGGCTTACGATAACTCCCGGCGTGCGCTACGAAAGGCACGAGTTAAAAACTTACAACGGCAGAGGCGCTAATATCTCTAGCTACAAATATAAATTTGACGAAGTAAGCCCCGCCTTGGCGCTTGATTACGAGATTGGCGCGGGATTTGGAGCGTTTGCGAGCTATGCGCGAGTATTTAGAGGACCTGACGTAATGGAGAGCATGATGGCTGCGGGTACTAGCCGCGGCAGACCACTAAGCTGGATGGCCAATGAAAATTTAAAGGCCACTACGGGTAACGCCTACGAAATAGGCGGTCGCTACAAAAGCGAGCTAGGAGAGAATTCCTCGGTAAGCCTAACCGCAAAATATTTCAGGACGGAATATAAAAATTTAATCGTAGATAACAACGCGGCGGGCGGAATCGTCGGCTGCCCGGGAGGCGCGCAGGGCACCTTATGCAGGGCTAACGCAGGCGGTGCGGACATTGACGGCGTCGAGCTTTTCGCAAGATTAATATTAGATGATTTGAGCCTTGCTGCGGGCTACACCCACCAGCACGTAGAATATAAAGACCGCGTGCGCAGCGGCTCGGGCTATCTAAGCTCAAACATCATCGGCTACCGCGACTATGGCGATAAATACACCTTCAATGCCGAGTACGCAATCTCTGCGGCGGATCTACTGCTGGGCTATAACTTGCTCTTTTTCGACTCCAAAAACGTAGTCTCCGCAAATAGCGACGAAAAAACAAAAGTGCCTAGCTATGCGGTTCACGATCTATACGTTACCTACGCTCCGGATAGCGGACGATTTAAGGGGCTAGAGATCAACGCGGGTGTTTATAATCTCTTTGATAAAGCCTACGCGTCGCACTCGCAGCGCAGCGCCGATTTCACCGGTGATTCAAACGCTATCGACTGGGAGCCGGGACGAAATTTCAAGCTAAGCGTGGCGTATAAATTTTAAAGCTTACGCGAGATGACGGTACGAAATTTTGCACGCTAAAGCGGCGAAATTTTAAAAATTCAAAACCCTTGGAATTTCAAAATTCTAAGGGTTTTATAAATTTGAAATTCTTAGACTTAGAATTTTAAGCTTTTAAATTCTACTAACATAAATTTTCTCGTAAAATTCTTGCGAATAGCAAAATTCTCATTCGCAATGAAATTCTAGCTTGCGGCGAAATTCCCAAAATTCAAAGCGATATCCGCAACGCTTCACATCCGAAGTTCGTTTAGAATTTATAAAATTACTCCCGCTTCAAGCGCCGTCCGTTTACTCTTCATCGTTAAAATTCCGTTTTAAATTCTACTTAAAAGGAGAGCCTTTGTTAAATTATACTAAAAACGCCATTCGCGGGGCATTTTGGACGAAGCCGTTCATCGTTTTAGTGCTGCTTTTATTGCTGCTGATCCCGCTTACCTTCATCGATAATATCACCTATTCGCGCTCGGATACCAAAATGCGCGCCGAGGAATCGATACTCAATCCCGTCGGCGGCGAGCTGCAAATCCAAGGACTTGCGATCGTGGTGCCGTATAAAGAGATAATCGGAGCGGTGGACGATAGCAGCGGAAATATCGTAAAAAGGCAGATAAACAAAAATTTTATCATCGTGCCTAAAAACTACTCCCTCGTGGCGGAGATCGATCCGATCTATCTAAAGCGCGGAATTTTTCGCGTCCCGATCTACAATGGCGACTTTGCGCTTAAGGCGGACTTCGAGGCGATAAACTACACAGAGCTCGGCGTCGATCCCTCAAAGCTAAATTTCGACGAAACCGTGCTCGTTCTTGGAGTCGGCGATCAAAAATCCTTCACGGCCTTTCCTAGTCTAAATTTAAACGGCACGGAGCTAAAGCAATATCACGGCAACGTCGAAGCGAAAATCTTTGAGCGAAATTTAATCTACAAGCTCCCATCTTCGGTGCTCTCATCAGATTTTAATATCTCCGGTACGCTTAAAATTCAAGGCGGCAAGGCTTTGCATCTTGCTCCGATCGCGCAGAATAGCCGCTTCGACGTTAGCTCTACCTGGGCATCGCCTAGCTTCGGCGGCGGTTTCATCGCCAAATCGCGCGAAGTAAGCGCGCAGGGATTTAAAGCCTCTTGGGAAGTAACTGGGCCTGCTGCGGGCATATCGCCTGCGTGGCTGGCTGATCAAAACGACCGCGTTGCTATGACGAACTGGCGCAGGGACGACGATAGAAACGATGCCGTAAGCATTAGCTTCATCGAGCCCGTGAACAACTACTCGCTAATTATGCGCTGCACGAATTACGCGCTGCTGTTCTTAGCGGTGCCGTTTTTAGCGATCTTTCTTTGCGAAGTATATACCCGCGAGCGCATCCACCCGATACAATACCTTCTCATCGGTCTTGAAGACGTCGTTTTCTACCTGCTGGTGCTTTCGCTTTCCGAGCATATGGGCTTTGCGATCAGCTACGCCATCTCGGCGATCGCAGTCAGCGCGATAGTGTTTTTCTACGCAAGCGCGATATTTAAAGGCGTGCGCTGGGGCGTTTTCATCACCTGCGTTCAGCTCGTCTCATACCTGATCCTCTACGTCATCTTAAATTCCGAAGACTACGCCCTATTAATGGGAAGCTTGATGATATTCGCGGTGATCTCTTTGGTGATGTATTTTACGCGCAAGCTCGACTGGTACGATACGGCGATCCCAAGCGGCGAGAAAAAACAGGAACAAGAGCCCGAAATTTAGCCTTTAAATTTGCCGCTAAATTTAATCGCAACGGCCTTTGGAGCTTTAAATCCAAAGGCCATTTTAAATTTATCCGCTAAATTCCAACTGCCGAAATTTCATCTATTTAAAATTTACCCGCCGCGGTATGCAGACTGCGACCGAGCCGAACGGTACGCTTTAAATTTAGCCCCGCGAGCGGAAGTATGTCGCGATAAAGACAAAATTTAAAGCGCGCCGTTTTAAATTTTAAAATTTCATCTGCGCCGATTTTTGAGTATAATGAGCGAAAAATTTTAAGGATTTTGTGTGATACTTGCTATTGAGAGCAGCTGCGACGACAGCTCGGTCGCGGTGATGGATGAGCGCGGTTTCGAGCTAAAATTTTACGAAAAAATAAGCCAGGAGGCCGATCACGCCAGATACGGCGGCGTCGTGCCCGAGCTTGCCGCAAGGCTGCATACTGAGGCGCTGCCGCGGATTTTGCAGCGTGCAAAGCCCTATTTTGGCAAGCTTAGCGCAGTCGCAGCGACCAATACCCCGGGGCTCAGCGTGAGCCTGATCGGCGGCGTGAATATGGCAAAAGCGCTTGCGCTTGCGCTAAATCTGCCGCTCATCGGCGTAAATCATCTCATAGGCCACGTTTACTCGCTGTTTTTGGACGGCGAGGCGCGATTTCCAATGGGCATTTTGCTCGTTAGCGGCGGGCATACGATGGTTTTGGATATCGGCGCTGCGGGGGGTATCGAAATTTTAGCGACCACCGGCGACGACAGCTTCGGCGAGAGCTTCGATAAGGTCGCAAAGATGCTAGGTCTTGGTTATCCGGGCGGCGCGCTCATTGAGGAACTCGCAAAAAGCGGCGAACCGAGGTTTGAGCTGCCCGTGCCGCTAAAGGGCGACAGGCGGCTGGAGTATAGCTTTTCGGGGCTTAAAAACGCCGTGCGCATGCAGATAGAGAAGCTAAAAGAGGCGGGCGAGCTGGATGAGCGGGCGATGCGCGATCTGGCGCGCTGCTTTGAGGATGCGGCGTGCGCGCACATACTCGATAAATTGCAGCGGATCTTTGAGCTGCGCCGCTTTGCGCGCTTCGGCGTCGTGGGCGGAGCGAGCGCGAACCTGCACCTGCGCGGACTTCTAACGGATCTGTGCGAACGGGCGGGCTGCGAGATACTTTTCGCGCCGATGAAATTTTGCTCCGACAACGCCGCTATGATCGCGCGCGCGGCGATAGAAAAGCTGCGTAAAAAGGAGTTCACGGCGCCCGCAGAGCTTGAAATCATCCCTCATCTAAATCTACGCTCGGCGTTTGAGTGAAATTTTAAATAGCTCACTGCCGTCCCTTTTGGTGATGATTGCATTTTCAAACGCCATTTTATTTTTCTCTCCCATCAACTAAATCTTGTAATTCCATAGTGAAATTTTCAATCTGCCCCCAAGCGCCATCATATCCATATACATTCAAAATTTTATTTAAAAGCATAAGTATTTGATTTTTTGAAAGGGATTTAGTTTCTTTTGGCTTTAATTCTAAAAGCTTCCAAATTCTATGAAATTTTTCTGTATCCGATATATTGTTTTCATAATCAAGCGTAACCTCTATTATCTCTCCTTTATAATATAAAGTCCAAACCGATTTCTTAAGATATGCATGATCGTATTCCGGATCTTGAAAAAATTTAGTTTCCATAAACCAGCAATCTGCACTTTTATCGACGACCCATGATTTTCCATCGGGTAAGGTTTTATAAGTGGGATTAAATTGATAAAAAATTTTGCTCAACCCATACTTCTCGTCATCCTCTTTAGTGATTATTGAATTTTCAAACGCCACTCTCTCCTCCTTAAAAAATTTAATAATTTGAATTTTACGATATATGTATATTCGCCTATGCGCTCATAAATATATCGTAGGAAGTAGGATTCATTATACTCATTTCCCAATCAAGCTTAATAGAATTTAGTTTAGAAGCAAATTCTGTTTTATCCATACCGTTGATTTTAGTGATATTTTTGTTTTTGAGAAGCTCGGGAAGTTCAGTTTGATAGAATGTTCTATAGACTTTAGCGTCTTCTCCTATTGCAGTCACTACTTCACCTTTAATTTCGGAAACAAAGCGCATGGAGGCTATATCCCATAAGCCGCTATCTTTCTTATCAACATCGTGAAAGAATTTGTTGGGTTCAGATGGCGGCACTTTGCCATCAGCACTACCGCGTTTCTTATATTCTTCAATTACGTCAAATTCTGGATCACCATTACCAAATGCTCTCGTTAAAGCATTTTGTAAATTTTTATTTTCCCAGATATTTAAGAATTCACCGACCGACGTTTTATCTATCATCCTAACATCATTATATTGATTAGTTTTTCTTATATAGTCTTTAAAACCATCCATATCTTCTATGCCAGAATATAATATGGTTTTTGATCTATGTGCAGACAAGTCCAGCTTATTTAATACATTTATTATATCTTGTTTGGTCTTGGCTGTTTTTAGCAACTCATTTGCTTGTTCAAGTGTTAAATTTTACATAATCTTATCCTTTCAGCTGATTTATTAGTGTTACTTTATAGTTTGGTGATTTAGCCTGTCTCCATGCACCACCCAATCCATAAACATCAAGAATTTCTTTCAAAAGTATAAAAATTTCTTTATTAGTTAATCTACTATAAGTAATCGGTCTTACATCCAATAGAAGCCATACTTTATCATATGATATTTGATCTATAATTTTATTATAAAGCTCGGTATCTAGTATAATTTCGAACATCTCACCTTTATAATAAAGCACCCATAAACTTTTTGAGAGGTAAGCGTGGTCTAGCTCCGGATCCGGAAAAAATCCACTCTCCATAAGCCAGCAGTCGCGCTCTCTGTCTATGACCCAATACCATCGATCCGGCAAACCCCTATCGTGCCGATTATACTTGAGAAACATCTTAGTAAGTCCATACTTTTCATCATCCTCTTTGGTGATGATTGCATTTTCAAACGCCATTCTTTACTCCTTAAAATTTAATTCTCGGATTATACCGCGATATGTTTATATCCGCCTGCGCGCTAATAAATATAAGCATAGGAGTTAAATTTATAATTGATTTTTGCTTTGAACCGTGCGCTACGCTCTCGTTAAAATTTTTAAAATTTTAAAGTGCAATTTAAATTTACAGTCGCAGCTCGGCGCGCGCTAAAGTGCAAGCCGCCGCCGTATGTTTGAAATTCCGCCACAAATCGTGCGGCGCTACGTATTCAAAACCCGCACATATCAGGTGCTGCGATGACACACCGAGCTATGCGGGCGCGATTAAATTTCGCCGTGGCGCGCCTAAGCTTCTATCGCGTAGGGAATTTTATCTTTCGCGCCGGCGCCCGCAAAGCCTTTAAGCCGCAGCAGGCAGCTGTCGCAAAGCCCACATGCAGCGTCCTCACGCTCGTAGCAGCTCCACGTAAGCTCTAGCGGTACGCCGATCCCAAGCGCCAGCGAGACGATCTGCGCCTTGCTAAGGTGCACGAGCGGGGTTTTGATGCGCGGATGAAAGTCGCGGCTCGTGCCCAGATCGAGCGCTCGCTCAAACGCACCGATGAACTCCGCGCCGCAGTCCGGGTAGCCGCTGCCGTCCTCCTGCACCACGCCGATGAAAATCGCGTCGCAGCGCTCCTTCTCGGCAAGGGCGGCGGCGATGCTCAAAAACACGCCGTTGCGAAACGGCACGTAGGTGCTCGGCAGATCCGAAAACACGCTCTCGCTGCTTGGCGGTGTAATTTTATCGCTTCGGCTTGGCGATGAAATTTGATTGTTTTGGCTTTGTGGTGAAATTTCACCCACTGCGTGCTTGGGTGGAATTTTATCGCCCCGCTGCGGCTCGGCTCCGCTTTGAGGTAAAATTTCGCCGTCTTGCGGTAAAATTTTGTCGTCGCGAGCTAAAATTTTGCCGCTTTGAGCCGAAATTTTACTGCCTTGCGCTGAAATTTCACCGTCCCTGAGTGAAGCTTCGCCATCTTGGGCTAAAATTTCGTCTTTCTGCGCGCAGCCGCCGCTATTTCGCGCCAAATCTGCACTTAGCGGAGCGTTCGCAGGGCTCGTCGAAAAATTTGACGCAGCAAAATTTTGCCCGCCAATCTCGGCATTAATAGAATTTGCTGCAATAGAATTTTGCCCGTCTAGGCGGGTGCTCTTGGAATTTGCCGCGCTGTCAATCTTGACGCTAGCGGAATTTGCCGCGCCGCAAAGCTCCGCCGCGCCCTTTCTGATCGGCAATGTGCCGTCCGTAAGGGCGCTGCCGCCGATTTGCGCGATGAAGCGAGCGTCTAAAATCAGCCTTTTTGCGACCCCCAAATCGTCGCAAATTTTACCGAAGCACTCGCGCTCCTTGCCCATCGTGCGCTGATCATAGTCAAAGTGCAGCGCCACGATCTCGTAACCTTCGCGCCTCGCGATATAGGCGCAGGTAGCGCTGTCCATGCCGCCGCTGATCACGCATAAAGCTCTCATTTTCGTCCTTTTTTTGCTAAAATTATACGAAAATTTTATAAAAGAGGGGTAAAAATGATACTTTGCGAGCAGCCATATCCCGAAATTTTGGACGCTATCGCGGCGGAGCTGGGCGGCGGGAGCGTCGAGCTAATTTTTGTGCGCGGCGAGGAGATGCGGCAGCTAAACGCGCAAACGCGCGGCATCGACAAGGCGACCGACGTGCTGAGCTTCCCGCTCGATCCCGCGGCGTTTGCGGGCTTCGGCGGGGATTTGAGCAAGGAAAATTCCGCGCATAAAAACAGCGGCGATAAAATTTTAAATACTGCGAATTCTGCTAGTGAAAATACAGACGCCGCGAATTCTGCGAGTGAAAATTTTAATATCATAAATTCCGAAAATTCCGAGGGCGAAAGTTCTGACGATGAAAATTTAAAAAATGAGAATTTTAACGGCGGAAATTTCGCCCCCGCACTGCTCGGCTCGGTCGTGATAAATTTAGACCTCGTAGAGCTGAAAGCCGCGCAGCTGGGGCACGGAAGGGATGACGAGACGGCGCTACTTTTTACGCACGGTCTGCTGCACGTGCTAGGTTACGATCACGAGAGCGACGACGGGCAGATGCGCGCCAAGGAATGCGAGATCATCGAGAAATTTCGCCTTCCAAAAAGCCTGATCGTGCGAACGGAGGGAAGCGAGGAATAGGCGCTGTATATCGAAAAGGGGCGAGCAAAAGCATGTGCGGCGACGCAAAATCCGAAGAAAATTTTAAAAGCGCAGATATGGAAGCAAAAATAAGCAGCCCGAAACCGCGGCGATAAAAGGATCTTTTAGGGTAAATTCGCCGCAATTTCCCAACCAAAATTTGGCATACTTAAAGTTATCAATCGCAACTAAATGCGTTGCATGTTTTACTCGTTAATGGAAAATTTTCGTATTTAAATACAAATTTCTACAAACGGATGTTTGCGAAACTTTGTCTTTAAATTTACTAATTTTAATAGAAACCGCTTTAAGACCGTTTATTAAATTTACGGAATCGATAAAAAGTAGATAATCTCCGCTCTTATATTTTATCGGTCCGAAATAAATCAGGGCATCTCCTGCGATCTTGTTTCGATAATCCTCAAAATCTGTCCTGCTATAATATGAATCGTATGAGGGGTCTTTTATAATTTTACTGCACTCTTGCGGATCTAGAATATACATAAAATTTGCAAAAGACATCTCGTATTGCCGAAAATCTCTATACGTCATAATATACAAAAGCTTATTATCAAATTTATATAACGTAAATCCTCTCCCCGTAAAGCCGTCTCTAATCGTTGTATTCATATCCATATACCAGCAATCGCCCATATTTTTCTTTAAAACGGGGTTATTGTAATCCGTCGTATCAAAAACCAGAGGCTTGATTACGCTTATATTTTTCCATTCAAACAGATCATTGTAAAAGTCGTTGCAGAAGTCTCTTTCTTTTGATAAATGCTCTTCATATTCTTTTTTGAGCGTTGTATTTCTATCTATTTGCCAAAAGCTAACGGTTTTTCCGTTGAAAGTGGTTTCTCCTTCTACCATACCGGAAGGATTGCTTCTTACTACTTTCCTATCATTAGCTTTCCATAAAGCTATTTTTAAATCAAAAGGAATTTCCGTATCGCTTACATCGTTTGCATTCGCAAATAGTGCGAATACGATCATTAAGATGAAAATATGAACCCACATAACCGCTCCTATCGATAAAGCTTCGTATTTAAATATGAATTACTACAAACAGGCATTTGCAAAATACCGTCTTTAAATTTCCTGATTGCGACGTTGAATAGTTGTCCGCCGTGCGTATTGTCAAAATCTATGAAAAGTAGATAGTCTATATCTTTATAACGTATCGGTTCGGCATAAAACAGACGTGGTTTATATATAATATTGCCCGGAATTTCTAAATTTACCCTGTTACAAGGATCTTTTATGATTTTACTACATTCTTGCGGATCTAAAATGTAAGCAAGATTTGCGAAATCATCCGTCTGATATATATAAGGAGTGGTTTTATAAATCATAATATACAAAAGCTTATTATCAAATTTATATAACGTAAATCCTCTCCCCGTAAAGCCGTCTCTAATCGTTGTATTCATATCCATATACCAGCAATCGCCCATATTTTTCTTTAAAACGGGGTTATTGTAATCCGTCGTATCAAAAACCAGAGGCTTGATTACGCTTATATTTTTCCATTCAAACAGATCATTGTAAAAGTCGTTGCAGAAGTCTCTTTCTTTTGATAAATGCTCTTCATATTCTTTTTTGAGCGTTGCATTATCTTCTATCGTAAAAAAATAAAAACTCTTGCCATTAAAGGTAGTTGCACCCCGGATCATAGGTTCGTGGAGGGCTTTTCTTACAACTTTTTTATCTTGAATTTTCCATAAAATAGGTTCCAGTTGCCATGGCATCGATGGATGCTTTATATCGTCCGCTTTTGCGAACGATACGACGAACAAGGTCGCTAAAATAAAAGCACGAATTTGCATCCCTTGCTCCTTAAAATAGGCTTTTGGAATCTTAAAAGCGTTTTTTGTTATCGGTCATATAAGCTTATATAACATAATTACTTAATCAAAGTATAAAATACATTATCATATCCGCACAAATATGAATTTATGCGTATACCGCCGATCTATACGGCAGGCTTTCAGTGTTTCAATTACCGATCACTTTTATTCACATTCATGAATGTATGGATCTTTTAGGGTAAATTCGCCATGATCTCCCAACCAAAACGTCGCATACTCAAAATTGTCAATCGCAAATGTCGCATGGTGCTCGCTGTATACCCTGCGCAATCTGCATTTTTTGCCTTTGTAATCATAGTGATCTGATAGCTTTTTATAAAACTCGATGCTTTCATTATCAAAGTCGTAGCCTAGCGCGATATCTTGATTTCGCCCGTCGTAAAAATAGATATAGTCAAAATCGAGGTTGTAATAAACCTTGCAATGACCATTTTCGCCGTTTATTATGGCATCGCTGCAATATTTTTCTAGTTTTAATTTCTCTTTTTCAAACTCATGCCGTAGCTTGGTTTGCTCAGACCGGTCTAAATTTTGTATTTTCTCAGTAAAAAATTCCTCTTCATAACGAAGCGCCTTTTGTAATAAAATAGTCGCATATTCGGCTCTTTTAGAATAAAAATATAGGAAATAAGAGGTGTATAGTATAAAGATAAAACCTGCAAAAATCATAAAATTTCTAAGTAGTTTTTTCAAATCGTCGCCTTTTTTGATTATACAAGGTAGCAAGGCCCGCCGCCGCCAAAATCTATTTTCTCGCATCAATTCATCGCCCCGTTGCGCAAAATTTTGCTGGCAAGGCTTATGTCAATAAAATTTTACAAATCGCGCTTAGCCGAAGTTTACGGGATCCATATCGATCTCGACTGGTAGATGCTCAAGCGTGCGCGCGGCGTTGATCAGCGGCACGTGCGAGCTAGCGCGCAGCAGAATTTCAAAGCGAAATTTCGACGCGATATAGGCGATGCCCGCCTTGCCGTAGCCGATGATCTCAAAGCTCTCGCTCGCCTTCTCTTTCAAATACTGCGCGGAATTTTCGGCGGAATTTTCAGCCGCTAAATTTATAAAATTTTGCGCGATCTCGTTTCTTTTGGGCTTTAAATTTACGCTATCCGCGTCCATGTAGCGAGCTGAAATTTGCGCGGTATTTTTTAAATTTGAAACGTTTTGGCGGTTTAAATTTGCATCGTCCCTGCACAGATCCGAGCTTTGAAATTTAAAATTTGATATTTGCTTACCGCCCTGCTGCGCAGAATTTTGCAAATTTAAAGCGCTTAAATTTGCTCTCCTCGCGTCCAGCCCGTCACGCGGTGCAAACGCGCTACCTCCCGCCTGTTTGCGGCGTAAAAGCTCAAGCGCGGCGTTCACTATCTCGCTCGCCGCCTTTTCTTTTTTATGCGAGATCAGCACGCGCAAAAGCCGCATATACGGCGGATAGAGCCCCTCTCGAAACTCCACTTCGTCGCGCAAAAAATCGTCGTAGTTTTCGATATACTCCCTAAAAAAGCCGCTCTGGCGCGTCTGTATGACGACTCTGCCCTGCCCCGAGCGACCCGCGCGGCCAGCCACCTGCATCGCAAGCGCCAGCGTCTTTTCGCGCGCCCTAAAATCGGGATAGCTCAGATGCTCGTCGATCCCCATTATCACCGCAAGATCGACTCCATGGTAATCGTGCCCCTTGCTAAGCATCTGCGTGCCTACCAGAATGTCGATTTTATGGGCGTTGAAGTTATTTAGCAGCGCCTCGAGCTTGCGCTGCGTCGTGATCTCGTCGCGATCAAATTTTGCGATGCGAGCGCTTGGGAAACGCGCCGCAAGCTGAGCCGCAAGCTCGCCGGTGCCGATCTTGCGCGCCTGCATCACCTCGCCGCCGCAGTTTTCGCAAGACGCCTTGTAAAACGTGCTAAAGCCGCAGTAATGGCACTTCAGCGCCGCAGCGTCCGCGTGGTAGCTCATCCCGACGGAGCAAAACGGACAGCGCACGATCTGCCCGCAGTTTTCGCAAACCATATATTTGTAGTTCGCGCGCGTCGGCAAAAACACGACCGCCTGCTTGCCGGCTTCAAGGCTGCGCCCGATTTCGGTTAAAATTTTAGGGCTCAACCCCGTCTCGCTCTCGTCGAAAATAAAGCGTTTGGCGCTGCTAAAATAGGTGCCGCGCAGGCGGAAGTGCGGCTGCTTCGCGTAGGTACTAAGCGCAGGCGTCGCGGAGCCCAAAACCACGCGGATGCCAAGCTTTTTGCCGACGAAAATCGCGGCGTCGCGAGCATTTAGGCGCGGCGCGGCGGCGGATTTGTAGCTGTCGTCGTGCTCCTCATCCACGACGATTAGGCCCAGATCGCTAAAGGGCAAAAACAGCGCCGAGCGCGCACCCGCGATGAGTCGGATCTCGCCTGCGTTAAATTTTTCTAAAATTTCACGCTTTTTTTTGGGCGAAATTTTGGAGTGCCAGACGCCGAGCCGCTCGCCGAAATAGCTTTGTAGCCGCTTCGTCATCTGCGGCGTGAGCGAAATCTCGGGCATCAAAAACAGCGCCTGCTTGCCCGCAGCGAGCGCCTGCGCGATCAGCGCGATATAAATTTCGCTCTTGCCGCTGCCCGTATCACCGAAGATCAGCGACGTTTCATTAGCTTCGGCAAATTTACGCGCTTGCTCCTGCGCGGGGGTGAGGTTTGGAATTTTACCTATCTGAAGCGGAGATAACGACGTCGGGATGGGGCTTTGTGCTGCGGCATCTGAATTTTGAATTGAGATAGAATTTTGCGCTGAAGTAGAATTTTGAATCGAAACGGAATTCTCTCCCTTGGCAAAATCCCGCTCTTGGGTCGAATTTTGCGCAGTGGCGGAATTTTGTTTGTATGCCGAACTCGGCGCGGTAGCAAAATTTATGGCGGTCTTCATGGTGGCGGAATTTTGCGCCGATGTGAAATTTTGCACTGAAGCGGAATTTTGCCCACCGTCAAGCGCCCGGATAGAGTTGGCGGTAGAATTTAACGCCAAATTTTGTGAGATAGAATTTGGCGCCTGCTTCAAATTTTGCTTTTGCGTAGAATTCGGCGCGGTAGCGAAATTTTGCGTGACAGTAGCATCCCTACCAAGCGCAAAATTTTGCCTATCGGCAAGAGTTTGCCCTGAGGCACAATTCTGCTTAGTAGCAAGATTTACAAAATCTTGCGTCATCTCGCTTGCAGGCTCGAAAATTCCGAATGCAACGCCCTTTTCGCAGACATAGTAGTATGCGATAAAATTTGCAAGCGTGCTTTGAAACGAGCTAAATTTAAGCTGCGAAATTTCTAAAATTTCCTTGGTTTTGAAGCTCGGCTTTGCAACCTCACGTAGGATCACGGCGGATTTGACGCTCGATTTTACGGGAACTGATACGATTTGATAGGATGGGATTTTAAAATTTGAACTATAAGTAAGCGGCCTTAGGCTGGCGCCCAAAACCGCAACTTTATAATAGAGCATTTAGCTATTGAGCTAAGAATTGGCAAAGAGGTTCTTGATGATTGCAGTCGAACGAACCAAGATTCCTTCCCGCAGGTATGGCAGCAGGATTTTGAACGTATGTAAATTGAGTGCACGCCTTTCCCACACAAGCCCAATAGGTAGTATTATTCGGACCTGCACACCACCCATTGATCGGAGTATTAAGAGTAGGGGCACAACCTATTTTTGGGTAAATAGGATTTTGTAGTATATTCTCGAAAAGCTTAGTAGCATCATCTGGATTGGCTTCCAAATTTGGCCATGCAGTCACACCTCTCATCATATTCTCGCTTCTAACAAGAGATATACCACTCCTAATAGCAGCAATATCACCGCGCATCTTAGCGATCGTAGCATCATCACGCGTAGCGGCTAATCTAGGCACCGCGATGCCCGCCAAAATACCTAAAACGACGATGACGAAAACAAGCTCGATCATCGTAAAAGCTTTTAAATTTTTCATGTTAAATCCTTTGATTTAAAGTGGGATGATTATAGCCAAATTTAAATAAAATTAATTTTAGTTAAACGGAAAATATCTAATTTTAGATAAAAATTTACTAAAATTTGCCTAGTTCGCCGATTTTTTGCGAAAATTTTACGGTCGTCTCGGACGGAACGCTAAATTTTAAAAACTCGCTTTGCGCTACGAGTACGATCGTCGAGCCCAGCTCGAAATTTCCCAAATGATCGCCCTTTTTAAAGCTTAAATTTTCATATTCGTAGAGCGCCCCCTCCCTACTCGCGCACGCATTCGTTTGTATTCGCGCATCGAAATCAAATCTCATCTTACCGACGTTTAAGGCGCCCACGAAAACCATCCACAAAATCCCGCCGTTTCGCATCTTGCATTTTAAAATCACGCGCTCGTTTTTAGCGTAGAGGTTTGGAATTTTAAGTAAAAATTTCTTCGCCACGCTGTAGAGATCCGCAGGGATATAAAGCGCCTGCAGCACGCTTAGATCGCACGGCGCGTGATAATGATGATAATCGCGCGGGCTCAGATAGATGTTTGCGTAGCTTAAATTCACGCCGCTTATATTTTCGCCGCCTTGGGCGTCCTCTGCGCTCGTTTCGCGGCTCGCACCGCTTTCATCGCTATAAATTTCAGCTCGCACGCCGCTCGCGGCATAAGTTGCGCCGCTTTCATCGCCTCTGATTTTCGCTTGCGCGGCGCGAAATTTGATCCCTGCGCCGGCATCTTTTGCGCATCCGGTTCCAACCTCGCCGCTACCGCTCGTAGCAACTGCCTCGTCATCTAAATTTTTAACCGCTCCGCCGCTTTCGCTTGCCGTAAACGTGCGTCCTAGCAGCTCGCTAAGGCTATATTCGCAGCCCTTTACGCTAAAAGCTCGCAGATCGACGCAGCATCCGCTCTCAAAGATCACGCCGTCGCTAGGGCTTATAAAAGCCGTCTCGTCTGCCGCTATCTCGCGCGGACGCAGCAAGCGGCGAGTAAAAAGCGCGTTTAGGCTCGCGTAGCTCTGCGGCGAATCAAATTCGCTCATATCGATTTTGAAAAATTCCACATATTTGCGGTTGATAAAATTTTGTATAAATTTAGGGAATTTCACCGCGGCGATAACCCCGAAAATCCTCGAAATAAAACTTCTCATCTATGCCTTTCTAAGCTTAAGCAGCGCGATCTCGGCATCGGCAAAGACCCTTATCGGAGGGCCCCAAAACCCTACGCCGCTGCTTACGTAAATTTGCTTCAGCCCGTCGTTATACAGCCCGTAAAGATACTTCTGGCTAAGCAGTACCAAAAGCGTCCACGGAAAAATTTGCCCCGCGTGCGTGTGCCCGCAGATACACAGATCGACCTCGTCGCGCACGAAATCCACGACGTATTTGGGCTGATGCGCGAGTAAAATTTTTGGTTTATCGGGGTTTGCCTGCGCTAGCGCAGCGCCGAGATCTGGCTGCATGTATCCGAAGCGAAAGCCGCTAAGATCGTACACGCCCATTAAATTTAGCCCTTCAAATTCCACGCTTTCGTTTTGCAGCACCCGCACGCCCGCTTTTTGCATCGCCGCGATAAGTCCGCTTGCGTCGCCGCGGTAATACTCGTGGTTGCCCGCGACGAAAAAGATAGGCTTTTTGATCGCCTCAAGAGGCTGCAAAATATCCCCGAGCTCATCCGAGCGTAGATCAAACATATCGCCCACGATCAGCAGCGCGTCGAAACTTAGCGAGTTTATCTGCGCTACGATGCCTTGCAAAAACTCCTTTTTCAAAAACTCGCCCAGATGCACGTCCGAAATAACAGCGAAGCTTAGCTCGCGAGCTAAATTTCTGATTTTTATTTCGCACTCGGTGATCTTAGGCTGCTTAAGCGCATTGAAAAATCCCTTAAATAGGTAGCTAAACGTCATTATCACAAAGGTTACGTCGATGGAAGTCTTTAAAAATTTTCGCCTATTTTCACTAAATTTAGCCACGTGCGTGGCGGCGCTTAGCACATCGTAAGCAAGGCAGAGGAAAAAAAGAGATAAAGTAACCGCCGCGCAAAATACGCAAGCCTTATAAAGCAGCTCGTTTTTAAAGCTCACGCCGGGGGCGAATCCCGCAAAAAAGATCGCGTCAGAGACCGCTAAAACTACGCAAAGCAAGATCAAAGCGGGGCGAAATGTCCCAAAATTTTTATATGGCGCAAAGCGCGCGCCGATCGATTTATAAACGTAAAGATTGAAAAACAGAAATAAAACCGTGCCGACGATCGGGAAAATATAGGCGCTTTTCAAACTCTAGCCTTGGATATATTCGTCCAGCTTATGTTGATCGAAGCTCGCGATATTGTGCTCCTCGTCCAAAACGAGAGCCCCGCTCTTTTTAAATTTAGTGATGGTGCGCGAAAAAGTCTCGGGGGTGACGTTTAAAATTTTAGCCAGCTTCGTATATTTCGTGCTCGTAAAGATGTCGAAATTTTCGCTGATAAACTTAGCGATCTTGCCGTCGCAGTTTAGCACGACCTGATTATCGACGACCGCATTTAGCGCGCGGATCTTCTCGGACATCGATTTTAAAAGCTCCAGGCAAATTTTAGGATCGCTCATAAACTCGTTTTTAAATTTCTCATAATCGATCTTTAGCACCTCGCCGTTTGTCGAAAACACGCCGCTGGCGGGATAGCTCGTCTCTTCGAAATTTACCATCTCCGCCACGAGCGAGATGGGGCGGATCTCGTGCATATGGATCTCTCGCCCCTTCGCGGAGGTTTTATAGATTTTTAAAATTCCTTTTAGCAGGACCAACAGATACTGTGAGTGCTCGCCCTCGAAAAATAAAATTTCGCCCTTTTTGTAGCTTTTGTGGATGCTAATCTGCTCCAAACGCTTGATCTGCGCCGCATTTAGAGCCTTGAAATAAGGAATTTTTTCGATCATCGCCGCGACCTATTTTTTAAGCAGATCTCTTATCTCGCTAAGAAGTTTGACCTCTTCGCTAGGCTCAGCAGGTGCGGCAGGCTCAGCCGCGGGCTCGGCGGGCTTTTTAAGCTTATTGATCGCCTTGATCGCGCAGAATATACAAAACGCGATGATTATAAAATCGACCGTTACCTGGATAAACGAGCCGTAGTTTATCGTAACGGCCGGGGTCTGCCCCACCGCTTCTTTTAGCACGATCTTAAGATCGGTAAAATTCATGCCTCCCGTAAGAAGTCCTAAAACCGGCATCATGATGTCGCTTACTAGCGAGGTTACGATCTTACCGAAAGCCCCGCCGATGACGACGCCCACCGCCATATCGATAACGTTGCCTTTCATCGCGAATTCTTTGAATTCCTGAATGAAACCCATATTGTCTCCTTGAATAAGATGCGCCGATATTAGCCTATTTTTGCTTTGTTTTTGCTTTTTATTAGGAAGTAAAAAGTATAATCCGAGCTTAAATTTAAACCCAAAGGACCTAAATTGTATCGCTTCGCTCCGTCGCCCACCGGCGATATGCATATCGGAAATTTACGCGCGGCTATTTTTAACTACATCTGCTCGCTGCAAGATAAAAGCGGCTTCATCTTACGTATCGAGGATACCGACACCGCGCGCAATATCGAAGGCAAAGATCAAGAGATAATCGAAATTTTAAAGCGCTTCGGCATCTCGTGGCAGAGCCTGTATTATCAAAGTAAAAATTTAAAATTTCATCAGCAGTTCGCAGCCAAGCTGCTCTCCGAAAAAAAAGCGTTTTGCTGTTTTTGCAGCGAGGAGGAACTGGAGGCTAAAAAGCAAGCCGCCAAGGACGCGGGCGAGGCTTATCGTTACGACGGGCACTGCGAGCATTTAAGCGATGAAGAGGTGCTTGGCTGCGAGAAGCTCTTTACCATCCGCCTTAAAAAACCTGATCACGCGCTGGAATTTACCGACGCGATCAAGGGCCGTATCACATTTGAGTCGCAGAATATCGACAGCTTTGTCATCATGCGCGCGGACAAGACGCCAACTTATAACTTCGCCTGCGCCTGCGACGATATGATGCAGGGCGTGAGCTTCGTAATCCGCGGTGAGGATCACGTCTCAAACACTCCGAAGCAAAACTGGATCCGCCAAAACCTCGGCTACGACGACGAGATCAAATACGCGCACCTGCCGATCATATTAAATTCCGAAGGCAAAAAGATGAGCAAGCGCGAGGATAGCTCCTCGGTAAAATGGCTGCTTCAAAGCGGCTACCTGCCCGAGGCGATCGCGAACTATCTGATCCTACTGGGCAATAAAACGCCGCGCGAGGTCTTTAGTATGGATGAGGCGGTGGAGTTTTTCGACATCGCTAAAATTTCAAAAAGCCCGGCTAAATTTGACGAGGACAAACTCGCCTTTATAAACCGCGAGCATATCAAAAGAGCGAGCGAGCAGCGCCTGGCGGAGCTTTTTGAGCTTGAGCCGAAATTTGCGCCTTTGATAAAATTTTACACTCAAGAAGCGAGCCTTATTCCGCAGATTAAAGAAAAGATCGCAGCGATCTACAGCGCGAAAGATATCCCGCAGGAGTGGACGGCGCAGGCGCAGGCGCTGCGAGAGGCGATCTTAAATTTATTAAGCTCAAACGGCGCTCCAATGGAATTTAATGATTTCAAAGCAGCGCTTTCGCAGGCTACAAATTTAAAGGGCAAGAGCCTGTTTATGCCGCTTAGGTTTTTACTAACCGGCGCGCCTCACGGACCGGAGCTTAGCGAGCTGTATCCGCTGATCCGCGCCGATTTCAAGGAGATACTCGATGCTACTAAATAGCGTATTTTACGGCATTCTAGTGAGTATTCACTACGTGATTCAAGCTTATATGATGCTAATTTTCGTCGCGTGCGTTTTGAGTTTCATCCGTCCAAATCCGTTCGGTAAATTTTATAAAATCGTCCGCGCGATCTCTGCGCTTACGGAGCCTGCGTTTGCATTGGTGCGCCGCTATCTGCCTACGACTTTCGGCGGATTTGATCTTTCGCCGCTTCTTATCCTACTCGTGCTTAATTTCTTTGACAGCGCGATAATCTATATCATCAATAGGACGGTCATTTGAAAATATTTCTGAAATTTAGCCTTGTTTTAGGACTGCTGTGCGCCGCAAGTAGCGGTAAAATTTTAAGCTACGAACAGATCAAAGACGAACCCAAATCCCTAGCTAAGGACTATTACATCTATCGCCTAATAGATGAGACGAAATACAACAAAGCGGAGATTAGAGCTTTAAAACAGAGTATCTTTCGCTACAAGGGCAAGCTAAAAGATAAGCTCGATAGAATTTTCGGCATCGCCAAAGCTCCTAAGCGCCCTGATCGCTGCGCAGGCGTTACCTCCGCCAATATTTTAGATGCAAATTTAACCTGCAAAAAGGCGCGCTCATATCCAAATTTTATCGCCAAGCTAAGCCCGTCCGTGCGCGAGACGCTCGCTTTGCAGCTAGAGAGTCACCAAGACGCGGCTTCGCGAAACGCCGTAAATTTACTGCGCGGATTTAACGACGAAAATCCGAGCGAGTATTTTATGCAGAGCCGCAACGCGCAAAACTACTTTTTATATTACGACTACTTAAAAGGTGCGGGCAAAGACGCTCTGATTGACATCGACGCCGACGCAGCCTTCGTAAGCGAACTGGCTTCGCAAAAAGGCTTCAAAGCGGTTCTCAACGACGCGCTAATCAACCGCAAATACCCGCGCTTACGCCGCTCGCTTATCGGCGTCGATCCGCTGGCCGTGGACAAGGACGTAGCGTTTATGCTCGGCGTAAACGCCGTCATGCAGGGTGACGAAGGGGCTGCGCTTGCGTTTTTTAGCCGCGCGGCTGCGAGCTTTGAGAAGCCTCACGACGTGCACAATGCGAAATTTTGGGTATATCTGCTAAGCGGGGATCAAAATATCGTAAAAGAGCTTGCCGCAAGCGAATACTACAGCCTCTACGCGCTCTATGCCAAAGAGATTTCTGGAAATAAAAATTTAAACATCATCATCCCAAACCCGGCTAAAAATTCCATCGAGGGCTACGATATCACCGATCCTTTCGCTTGGGTTCGCACGAAAAATAGCGCCGATAGGATGTCGCGCGAGCAGCTTTTGGAATTTGCCAAAAAATTCGACACCAAGCAAAGCATCGGCGAGTACTCATATATCATGAATAAAGCGGGCGGCGGCAAGGACAACTTCTATCCGACGCCGTTTATGGAGTATATCGGCGACGGCGATAACCGCCGCAAAGCGCTAATTTTAGCGCTCGCTCGCCAAGAGAGCCGCTTTATCCCAAGCGCCGTTTCTACCTCGTATGCGCTTGGGATGATGCAGTTTATGCCGTTTTTGGCTAACGACATCGGCAAAAAACAGCTTGCGATCGCGGGCTTTGACCAAGACGATATGTTCCGCCCCGAGGTCGCTTACCGCTTCGCTAACATCCACATCGACTGGTTGGAGCGTAAAATTTACAGCCCGGTTTTCATCGCATACGCTTACAACGGCGGGCTTGGGCTCGTTAAAAAGATGCTTCAGCGCGGCGATATGTTTAATAAGGGCAAATTTGAGCCGTGGCTTAGCATGGAGCTCGTGCCCTATGCCGAGAGCAGGGACTACGGCAAAAAGGTGCTTGCAAATTTCATCATCTACTCGCAGATCCTCGATCCGCGCGCAAAAATCTCGGTGCAGCAGGAGCTGCAAGATCTACTGATACCGAGCAGAAGCGATGATTTCAGATAAATTTACGAGGCGGCGAAATGAAAGCAAAGCGAAATCTTATAGTTAAAATTTTAGCCGCTTTGGCTTTTATCTGCGAAATTTGCGCGGCGACTCAAAATTTTTCGGCTACCAAAGAGACCGCAAAATCGCTTAAGGAGGATGAAATTTTAATCCTTAAAAGCGATCTTGCCGTCGCGAAAAAACAGGGCGGCGCGCTGCAAGAGCTAAATTTAGAGGAGAGGGATCTTGCAAAAAACGCGCTTAAGCTTCCGTTTGAAATTTACGAGCTGCGTCTTTCGGAGGATCAAAATACGCTCTTCGGCTTGGGCGACGACAAAGGCGGCATCGTCTTGATCGACGTTACCGAGCCGCGCACTCTAAGGCTTGCGGGCATATTTTCTTTTCCGCAGCATGAGCTTGATCCCGCTTACATAGATATCGCGCAGAGCAAAGACGGCAAAAGCCTATTCGTCGCCGATCCGAATTTCGGAATTTATAAGCTGGATCTTAGCGACCGAAGGGATATTAAAATTTCGGCTCGGCTTGAAGCGCGATTTGTAAATAAAATAGAGCTTTCCAGCGACGGACGCACCCTCTTTGCAAAGGATTTCTTCAGTACCCTTACCGCCTATGACGTAAAAGATGATAAATTTACGCAGCTTGCTTATTTTATCGCCCCCTCCAAAGCCGATAAGCGGGAGTATAATTATGCCTGCGCGCCGCATAGATTATCCGAAATAAAGGAGCTCGGCGATCTGAAACTGCTCTCTGAGAATGAGCTTTTGCTGGCAAGCTGGACGGGATTTTATATTTTAGACATATCGGATATGGGTAGGTACCGCGCAAATGCCGCGCAAAACTCCAACATCTTAAAACAGATCCGCTATATCGCTTATCCTCATTTAGAAATCGATAAAATGACGCTATCCAAAGACGGCAAGCGGGTATTTTCATCAAATTGGAACGAATTTGGGCTATATGATTTAGGCGAAAACGACACGGCCCAATCAAACGCGTACTACAGCGGCGCGCATTTAAATAATTTTAAAGTCATAGAGGATCTAAATTTAGCCTACTTAGGCAAAAAAATATCCGAAAAGGGGGAGTTTCCAAGCGTGGATCTGATCGATTTTAGCAACAAACTCGACCCCGCTCCGATAAAAAGATATCTCTTTCCGCAGAGCTTAAAAGGCGTAAGCGTCGAGTCTCGCGGCGAATATCTATTCTTTTCCTATTTTACGAGAAACGGAGCGTTCATAAGCGGGCTTGATCGCGCTTCGTTAAACTCCGCCGAAAAATTCGCGCAATCTGCGCAGATGCAAAATGAAATTTTAGCCGAAAAAGGCCCTGAAGAAAAAGGCGCGATCTGGGATCTTCCTTACGCTAAAAACGGCTTTAGAACCGTCGATAACATAATAAAATCCCCGAAAGGATATCTGCTTCTTGCAAGCGCGGATAACGAATACCGAGTCTCGCTAGTTGCGTTAAGCGAGCGAGGAGCGGAGCTCTGGCGCAAAAAATTAAATATGGTATCCGCAGCCAATATGCCGGTAGCCGCGATGGACTCGTACGCGCTTTTGGATAATCAAATTTTAGACGCCGAAACGAAAAAGATAATCTACGAATTTCCGCTTAAATTTAAAGAAGTAGCGAGCTTCGGCGATAAATTTGCCGCGATAGACGAAAACGACGATCTGTGCTTTTACGAGAGAGAAAAACTGCTATGGAAGAAAAAGCTAAATATCGCAAAGAGCAAAAGGCTGTTTGACGGCACTATGACAAAGATAGCCAAAATATCCGAAAGCGAGATCCTGCTCATCATCGAAAAAGATGGATTTTTAAAATTTAACGCCAAAGGTGAGGAGCTTTGGCATAAGAGCGTGAATTTCGCCCGCACGAAGGAAGGTGGCGCCTCGGACGAACTTGTAATAGATCAGAAAGCGCAGCTGCTAAAAGCAAAGGATGGATCGATATTTCTGCTGGCAAAATTTGGCGCGAATATCGCAAAATTTGACGCCTTAGGCAATGAAATTTGGAGAAAGCAGATTTGCGGAAGAGATCGCGGCGTCTGCGATCTGCCCGATACGCTAAACGCGACCTATAAATTAGCAAACTACAAAGAGGGGCTACTTCTAATCGGCGCAAACGACGCTTCGGAGGATCAGACGATATTTTTAGAGCTTGATCTGGACGGCAATATATTGCGCGAAAACAAAGCGAAATTGCAAGATTTTTGGCTCAAAAGCGCCGTAAGCACGGATGACGGAGGCGTTTTAATAGGCGGAAGCGCCCACGGTGACGATACGGTCATAATAAAAATCCGCTCCGACCTGCCGCTGGATCAACAAAAGATCAAAAATTTAAACAGATAAATTATCGTAGATTATCCCGCCGCAAAGGCTGCGGCAGGTTTAAATTTAGCCTCTTTACAGCTTGTTTGCGGCGATTTAAAATTTCGTAACTTCGGATACGTAAGCCGTCGTTTTAAAATTTTGGCAAATTTTAAATTTACGCCTGCCCCCCGCTGCGCCGTTTTAGCAAATTAACTGCGCGGCGCTCACGAGCGCGAGATGATTTAATCGTGATTTAAATCGTGCGACTCCGCAAGCCGTTTTAAAATTTAGCGATTAAATTTGCTATTTAAAAAGCCCTTTGATCTTGTCAAAAAGCGACTTTTCGCCGCCTGCGGAGGTTTCATCTTTATGATCTTCTGCGGCGGAATTCTCTCTGCTGCCTTCTATCATATCGCCGCTGTACGGGGCGGAATTCTCGCCGCTTGCTTTCATTGTGCCGCCATCCGCTTCCATTGCACTGCCGCTGCCCGTTGCATTGGCGCCGCGCAAGGTAAAATTCTCTCTGACCATCCTAACGCCTCCGACTGCCTTGATGCACCCTATCGCTTCGCCGATCTGCTGCGCTGCGATTTCCGCGTAGATCAGCGCGCCCTGCGGATCGCAATTAAAAAGATTTGAAAACGACTCGGACCTATTCAGATCGATCGGATTGGGCTCAACCACCTCGGTAGCCTCAAGTAGTCCCACTTCAAGCTCGCGCGCCAAATTTAACGCCTTTAAAAACACGGGTAAATTTTGCGCATAAAATTCATCTACGGCGGATTTAACCTCGCCGTCCGCTTCATAATCGCGCAGCAGTTTCCGCACGTTATCGGCATTTAGATACGCGCCGCAGCAGTAATTCTCGACGATCTCGTTGTGAATTTCGCCGCTAAATTCCGCTAGAAATTCCGCCGGCAAAACCTCGCGCCAATCGCTTATGTAGGTTTTAAATTTAGAGCTTTGCTCTGCCAAAAAGCTAAACGCCGTGCCGCGCGTGTAAAAATACTCTCTAAAATAGCCCTGCGCCACGGCGAGGTGAAATCCGTGCGTTTTATTAAAAATCCCCTGCGTGCCATACTGTAGCGCCGAACGGAAGCCGTCCGCGTATTTTTCTACATAAAATTCATCCATCCCCGCTTCGCGCGCGATTTGGGCGATAGCCTCAAAATCCCCCCTCTGCGCGAGCTTTAGCGGCTCAAAATACCACTGCGAAATTTCATCTTTGCCGATCGCGTGATAGCTTATGTCGTAACCCACCCTCTCTCCTTTAATCTTTCAGATCGATCTGCGGCTGCCAATACATCGACTTTGAAACTTTGCGAAATTTCATCGTGGCATTGAGGTCGTTTGAGGTGCGGTAGCTAAGCACCAGCTCGTCCTTATCGCTCTTAGGCGCGGTGATCTTGTAGCGGCTTGACCACGCGATCTTAAAAAGCTCCTTTTGCAAAAGCGGATCTCCGTCGTGCAGCGGCACTACGTTTGCGTTTGCGCCGTTGATCTGCACCGCGAAGATCTGAATCTCTTTAGGATAGGAGGTGAGCAAAAACACCTCGTCCTCCGCGGCGTTTCTAAGCTCGGGCGCGACGGGATTTAGATAGGTCGCCACTCCCAAATAGCGATCGCCCGCACGCACCGATTCAAATTTTTGCGTGTAGGCCAAAAACTCGTTTTTAAGCGGATCGTGACGGGGATCGTTTGCGGAGCAGGAGTTTAAAAAAAATGCCAGCGCGGCTATGAGCAAGCCCTTCAGCAGGCCGTTTAGCGCGCCGCTAAAATCAAATTTCTTCATCAATCTTCCTTTGAAATTTTAGGCGCATTTTAACGAATTTTGCTTTTTAAAAGGCTAAATTCGCTACAATCTGCTCATCTTAAAAAGCCGGATTTTAAAAATGAAAAGACTTGTTATTGCATTTTCAGGCCCTTCCAACAGCGGCAAAACGACGCTAATTTGCAAGATCGCTAAAATTTTTATCGCTAGCGGACTGCGGATCGCGATCGTAAAGCACGATCCGGGCGATAAGGCGCGCTTCGACGTAGAGGGCAAGGACAGCGCCAAATTTAGCGAGCTCGGCGCCGAGACCGTCGTGATGAGCCCTACGCGGACGAGCTATTTTTCGCAGCGCTGTATGCAGATTGACGAGGTCGTGCGGATGCTCGGAGAATTTGACATCCTGCTCGTAGAGGGGCTAAAGACGCTGCCGCTGCCGCGCATAAGCCTGTTTCGCGACAGGATCGATCCGGCGTATCTGCCATTTTCGGATGCGATCGCTTCAAATTTAAGCGACGAGCAGATGGATAAGTTTTGCCGCGTAAATTTCGACATCAACGACGCTGCAGGCATTAGCGAATGGATCTTAAAAAATGCCAAAAAAATGTAAAGGAATAAAATGCAAGAGATCGTAAAATCAATCCAAAATATCGCGCTACAAATCGCCGAGGAGCTGAAATACGCGGACTTCGGCTACACAGATCATCACAACAGCACGGGCGATACGCAGCTCAAACTCGACGTAAAAAGCGACGCCATAATCGAGGCGGAATTTCGCAAAAATCCGCTTGTGCGAGCCCTAATCAGCGAGGAGAAAGAGGAGACGTTAGAGCTTCGAAAAGACGCGCGCCTAATAGTCGCCTATGATCCGCTCGACGGCTCAAGCTTAGTGGACGTAAATTTCGCCGTGGGCTCAATATTTGGCATCTACGAGGATGAAATTTCGCCCGCAAACTTAAAAGCGGCGATCTATTGTATCTACGGGCCGCGCCTTGAGATGGTCGTTTGCGAGGACGCGCCGAAGCTCTACCGCCTAAATCGCGAGGGCAAATTTAGCTTCGTAAAAGATCTGCGCCTAAGCGAAAAGGGCAAACTAAACGCCACGGGTGCGACGCAAAAGGGCTGGAGCGAACCGCACCGAAAGCTCGTGCGAGCGCTGTTTGATGAGGGCTACCGCCTGCGATACAGCGGCGCGATGGTAAGCGACCTGCATCAAATTTTATTAAAAGGCGGCGGACTTTTCAGTTACCCCGCTACCAGCGATCATCCGCGCGGCAAGCTTCGCGTAACATTCGAGGTTCTGCCGTTTGCGTTTATCTTCGAGCGCGCGGGAGGCGCCACCAGCGACGGCGCGAACGGCTCGCTTTTGCAGCTTAAAATCGAGAAAATCCACCAAAGCAGCCCTTGCTTTTTCGGCTCGAAGTATGAGATCGCGAAGATGCATGAAATTTACGGCGGGAAAAACTGATGGCTGATACCGAGGTCGCCGCGCCGCGCGACGTTTACGACGAAATTTTAGATAAAAGCTTAGCCGCGCTGCAGGCATGCCAGGCCGAGCACAACCTCACCAGCTGCCTGGAGTGCGAGAAGCTGCTAGATTGCGCGGTGCGCGACAAATACGTCAAGGCGGTTTATGAGAGCATGTCGCACGGCGCGACGGGGGATTTTTCGTTTTAAATTTAGCTATTGCGATCGCGGAATTTTACGAAGCAGGCTGTTTAAAGCTCTTGCGGCACGGTTTTCGCGAAGCAGACTGCGGCGTAAAATTTGCTCTGCGGCGCAGATTTAATACGGCGGCGCAAAGGTTCTTGCTTTGCAATGTAAAAAATTTGCTCCGCTGCGAAACGATAAAATTTACGGCGCGTTTAGCCTCGCGGCGGGGTCAGCTTTGCGGTGCGTCTGTTTTGCGGGCAAGGTTCTGCGACGGGCGATAAATTTAAAATGCGAGCGTAGCTAAATTGCGGGCGTGCGGCTAAATTTAAAGCAAGCAAATGATTAAATTTCAGGCGCCACGGCTGGATTTTAAAATTTGCGGATAAATTTTAAGGCGCGAAATTTCGCTTCGCAAAATTTTATCTGCGATCATGGGCTGTTTATGAGCGCAGATACGCGAAATTTCGCAAAGCAAAATTTCGGCGGGTTAAATTTTACCGCCGCGATCTTTAAATTTACGCGATTAAAATTACCGACTTGCGCGAGCCGTCGTTCGTCACCGATCTTTTGCCGATTTAAATTTTGCCTTGCGAAATTTAGCTTGCAAACTTAGCGACGCGGCGAGACGACGGATTTTGCTTCACAAAATTCGAGTCGTAAATTTAAGCTGCAAATTTAAACCGCAATTGTGCGCTTAAATTTAAAAGCTAAATTTAAAGCTCGGCGAGCATGCGTGCCGCGCGAAGCGCTCGTTAAAATTTCAAAGCCGAGGCGCATGCAACCGCACGCGTTAAATTTAAATGCCCTGGCGCACGCAATGCTCGGCATTAGAATTTCAGAGCCAGCCAAGGCTCGGTAAGCAGGTATGCCGCGAGCCGTGCATGCTAAAATTTCAAAGCTGAGCTCGCTACGATGCTTGCGTTAAAATTTTAAAAGCAAGGTGCATTACGGCGGCGATTGCGTTAAATTTAAAACCGATCGCGGAGCGCAGAATTTTAGGATCGATCCATTCCGCGAAGCTGTGCGTAATCGATCTATTCGCAAAGCCGCGCCCATAGATTTTTTGCAGCGGCGCGTGCCGAAATTTAGCAGATTTGGGGATTACAAGGAAAGGGATGCAGTCGTTCATACAAGGAATTTTGATGGGGCTGGGCGTTAGCGTGCCGATCGGCCCGGTAAACGTGCTGATAATGTCCTACGCGCTGCGAAGCTACACCAAGGCGCTATGCCTGGGCCTCGGCGCCATGAGTGCGGATATGCTCTATCTGGCGCTATCGGCGTTGGGCATATCGCAGTTAGCCAAAATCCCGATCGTTTTTACCTGCATATCGGTATTTGGCGCCGCTTTTTTGCTATACATAGCGCTAGGCATCTACCGCGAGGCTAAAAGGTCCGTGCAGATCCAAAGCGCAGAGCGCGGCTCGCACGTAGCGGTATTCGGCAAGGGTTTTTTGCTAAATATCTTCAACCCCTACGTGATTATGTTTTGGCTAAGCGTGTCCGTGAGCATCGGGCGCGAGCGCTTCGGGCTCGCTCTTGCGGGGCTTGTCTGCGGGATTTTGAGCTGGATCACGCTCTTTGCGCTGGCGGTTTATAAAAGCAGAGCCAAAATTTCAGACCGCGCGGCGCGGGCATTTGCGTATATCTCGGCGCTGATTTTGATGTTTTTCGCGCTTAAACTCATCTACGCCGTGATTGTCGGCGAAATTTTAAACTAAAGGACGATACATGAAACCGGTAGAAATTTTAAAAGAGCTGATAAAATTCCGATCGCTCACCCCGCACGAGGACGGCGCATTCAACTACATCTCGATGCTGCTCGGAGATTTTAACGAAAGCAGATTTGAGCTAAACGGCGTTACGAACGTGCTTTTCTCAAAGCGTTTCTCAGACGGCCCGCATCTATGCTTTGCCGGGCACATCGACGTAGTCCCGCCGGGCGAGGGCTGGGCGAGCGATCCGTTCGTGCCGGTAGAATCGGACGGCTTCATCTACGGTCGCGGCGCGCAGGATATGAAAAGCGGCATCGCAGCGGCGATCTGCACGCTTGCATCCGCGCAGAGCTTTGACGGCACGCTTAGCCTGCTTCTTACCAGCGACGAGGAGGGCGAGGGTATCTATGGCACCAAAGAGATGCTTGCCAAACTGCGCGAAGAGGAGCTGCTGCCAGATTTCGCGGTCGTTGCGGAGCCTAGCTGCGAGGTGCGCTTCGGCGATACGATAAAGATCGGCCGCCGCGGCTCGATCAACGCCGCTCTTACGATCACCGGCACCCATGGCCACGCCGCATATCCCGCCAAATGCATCAACCCAGCGCATATTATGGCGCCTGCGCTCGCTCGCCTTGCGGGACACGATCTGAACGACGGAGACGAGAGCTTTGCGCCAAGCAAGATCGTGATCACCGACATCCGCGGCGGTACGGAGGTCGCAAACATAACGCCCAAGGACGTGCGAGTGATGTTTAACGTCCGCGGCGGGATAAATTTAAAGCTGGATGAGATCAGAGACTACGTGCTAGAGCTTTTCGGCGTGAGCGCGGAAAACGCGCTATGCAGCGAAAGCGAATCATTCGGCAAGCGCGAGATGAGCTGCACAGCACAGCTAAAGGAGGGCGCATCGCTAAGCCTTGTGCTAAAGAGCGCCTCAAAGCCGTTTTTAACCGACAAAAACTCCAAAATCGTGCAGAGATTGAGCGCGAGCGTGCAGAAAATCTGCGGCGCGGCGCCCGAGCTGAACACCGCAGGCGGCACGAGCGACGCGAGATACTTTGCCGAGCTCGGCGTGGAGACGGCGGAGTTTGGCGTGCGAAACGATCGAGTTCATCAGATAAACGAACGCGTCGAGACTGGCGACGTGGAAAATTTGGCTAAAATTTTTAGCGACCTGATCGCAAATTTTAACCCTGCAGATGGCGAAGCCGGTCGGTAAATTTCACCGCGCCGGCGGGAATTTTAAATTTTTAAACCGATGCGTCGTATACAGCGTGCGAGGATTAAATTTTAAAATTTCACCATGCGCGGACAACGGGGATTTTAAAATTTTGAAATTTTAAGACGCGGACGGCGAGCGAATGGATTGAAATTTTAAAATTTCAAGAGGGGCGCGTTAAATGCGCGGCGCCTGCGCGATATTCGGCTGCGAGCATGATCTGAAATTTTAGCGCACGGCGGCGTTCTAGGCGGTCACGACATCTGTGGCAAGACAGCGCGGCGCAGTGTCTGCAAAAACAGATGCCGCCCGCGTTAAATCAAAACAGCGGATAAAAAAGCCACAGCGAGCTGAAACGCGAGCTAAATTTAAGAAACGTGAGATTAAATTTGAAAAGCATAAATCAAATTTAAGAAGCGCGAGGCTAAATTTAGAATTCTAAAGATGCGAAGCTAAATTTGAAATTTTAAAAACGCGGTTCCGAAATTTTAAAATTGCGGCTACTCGGAGCGCACGATGTTCACCAAAACCCCGTCGAAAACGTCCTGCTTAAAGAGCTTGATCTCGCGCACGATATCTGCGTTGTCGTCGTCGATGACGCCGTTATTTACGAGGCTGTCCTCGACGAGCTTGAAAATAAAGGCGTGGTTGCTGACGTCGGAGATGCCGCTTTTAAAACCCATTTCAAGGCGCACCGGCACGTCGATATGCACGCCGCGCAGATCCTTGGCGATGTAAAGATCGGCGATCGTGCGTACCATCTTTTTCGCCATTTGATGGTTCGACTTGGACGAAAGGATGTCATTGAGGCCGAAATTTTCCATCAAAAGCGGAATACGAACGCGCGCCAAAACCCCCTCGCCAGGCTCGCTCGCACTCTTTTTCAAAAACGAAATTTTGATCTTATGCGCGATACCGAACAGCCGCGGTCTAAAACCGGCGATCTTTGCGGCATCGGGAGCTTCCGCTCGCTTTGGCAAGCGCGCGATCTGCCTTGCAGACGGCAGACTAGGCATCCCTACGGCGGGCGGCAGATTTAAAGCCTGCTTAGTATGAGCGGAATTTTTGTAAAAGCGCTCCGCATGTTGCCGTTCTGCAGGGCGGGGCGGCAAAATTTCAGACTGCAAATTTAAGGAGCTGCGCAAATCATCAAACTCTGCATTCTCAGATTGTAAATTTTCACGCTCTTGCTCTGCGAGCTTTGAGCTTGCCCGCCGAAACTCCGCGAAATGCTTTTCCGCCGAGAAATTTGAGCCGCTTTTTTCATGAGCAGCCCCAAGCAGGCGCTCGCCCTCTTCTTTTTCAAAGGGCTCGTTTTGAACGCGCGGCTTGATCGTTTTTTCGCTGTTTTCGCCGCTTGAAATTACCTGCGGAGCCTTGATTTTTGAGGCGGAGTTTTGTTCTCTTAGCGGAATTTGCGAGATTTTAATCCGCGGCACGGGCATCGGCTCATCGTCAAAAAAATCCTGCTCGCCGCTCTCTTGCGCGCCGTTAAAATTTCGCTTGCTCTGTACGCCGTCCATGCTTAGCTCGGGTGCCGCACCGCAACTGCCGAGCGCTACTTGAGGCTGCGCAAAAGCGCTCTCTTTAGAGTTTTGCTCGAAGCTTTGAGCTAGCCCCGAGCTCATATCGGAGGAGTTTTGAGCGCTGCGGCGGGGAGCGAAATTCTGCGCGCCCCGAGGCGTGAAATCCTCCGCCTCATCCATTTCCGCGACGCAATAAAGCTCCGTCCAAGCGGCGTCGATATGCGCCTGCGCGCCATTAAATTTCGCCGCCCTGCCTAGCTGCGCCGCGTCAAATTTTGCCCGTGCCGTGTCGTTTGCGGCAAAAATATCCTCGCCGCGCCCGTTAAAATTTAACTGCTCCGCACCCAAAAGATCTCCGCCGTGATTATTAAAATCTGCGGCGTCTTCGCTCAAAAAGGCGTGATCTTCGCCGCTCGCGCGCTCATCCCATGAAGCCGCATACTCCTGCGTGATCCAGCCGCTGTCGTAGCGACCGGTCGCTGCGCCGCGAGCCTCTAAATTTAAAGCAAGCTCGCCCGTATGATCGCTCTCGTTCAAATACTCGGCGCGAGTTTTTAAATTTAGCTCTTTCTCGCGGTCGCTCCCCCTATAAACGCGCTGCGCCATATCGGCTGCGCTGTGGTAGCGTTTTTTGGGGGTAAGGCCGGTCGTAATTCTGTTTGAAATTTCATCGCCGCCCGCATTTAAAATCCCAAAAATTCTAGCCCGAAATCGCTCAAACTGCTCGCCGCTAAGTATGATCTTATCGCTTAGGCTCTGCACGCCGAAGTCCGCGGCGGTAAAATTTACGATCGCTCCGTCCCTGCCTGCGACGCGCACTCGCCCCTTGACGGAGCCCTTCAGGCGGTACTCGCTGCCCGCTAAAATTTTTTTCATCAGCTCTTTTGGATTATACGGCATGCTAGCGCTCACCAAAGACCGTTTCGTTAAATTTAGCTATGAAGCTTAGCGGGTTCACACTCACGCCGTTTATCGCGATGCCGAAGTGCAGATGCGGGCCGCTAACTCTGCCGCTCTCGCCCGAAAGCGCGATCAGATCGCCCCTGCCGACGTGATCTCCGAGCGATACTTTGATTTCGCTTAGATGATAGTACTGCGAATAGATGCCGCCGCCGTGATCGATCACGACCGAGCCGCCCGCGTAATAGCGGTCTTTGGCGATGACTACGACGCCGTCATTTACAGCGTGCACGGAGGTGCCCACCGCGGCGCGATAATCGACGCCCGAGTGGTAGCTTTTCACTTCGCCGTTGAAGGTGCGGGCGTTGCCGAATGCGGAGGTGATCTTAGAATCCGATGGCTGGGCGAATGGACGAGCGAAAAGATAGCGCGGCGTAGTTTTTGCATAAACCGCGTTGGCTTCGTTAAGCTCCCTTTTTATGCGCGCAAGAGCCTCTTTCGGAGGCTTGATCTTACCCGGCGCGACGCTTAGAGTCTCTTTTTTATATTCGCCCTTTTTCAAAGCGACGATCTGCTCGCGGCTGCCGCTTTGATCTACTATCCGCAGCGTAAAATCCCCCTTGGCGCGGTAGTTCGCCGCCAAAACGGCGATCTTATCGCTGGAATTTGGAGCTGTGATGAGAGGAATTTGTTTTGGGCCGAAGCTTAATTCGCTCGTGCTTTTATCTAATTTTAAGACTACGACGTCACCGTTTACTATGTCTAAAGCGAAAATTCTAATCGCCAAAAGTGCAAAAACAGCCAAAATTTTCATAAATTTTCCAAAATTCGTTATTTTTCATCAATTTTTTGTTAAAAATTAGCTAAAAAGAATGAAATTGCTGTTATAATAACGAAAATTCAATTTTAAAAGGATTAAATGATGAAAAAGTTTTTGCTTCTAGCATCTTTTGCACTTTGCAGTTTTTTGCACGCGGACGTCGTGGCAAATCAAGAGGTTACGGCAGCGACTAACGTCGTTAGATCTTTCGTAGCCGATAATAATTTCGGTATCGACCCAAGGTACCTCACCAGCGCTAAAGCGGTCGCTATCCTAACCGACGTAAAACGCCTGGCTGCGGGCGCATCGCTACAGTACGGCGATGGAATTTTCAGCGTCAAAGGCGAAGACGGCGAATGGAGCTCACCGATTTTTATTAAATACAAAGGCTTCGGCGTGGGCTTGCAGGCGGGCTATGAGACTAGCGATATCGTTATGATATTCCATACTACGAAGTCCTATCAAGACATCTTTACCGGGACAGACACCCTTGAGATCAACGTAGGCGCTGCAGCAGGCGGTGTAGGTACAAGAACCGGTCGCGCGACCGATCTGCCTGATATCTCTGCGTGGATGGTAAGCCCTGGCGAGCAGACAGGTCTTTACATCGGTCTCTCGATCGATAACGGCAGAATCACTATCGACGATCAGCTAACTAACGACTTCTACGAGAGAATTTATGACTACGAGGACATCCTAAATGACTCTCCTCGCGCAAATAAATACGCAAAAAGATGGAAGGAGACTATGCGTAAATACTTCACCAACGGCGAGAAGTATAACGCTAGCAGCAACGCCGCAATGCCTGTTAACCAAGTGCAGAAAAAATATCCGGACGGCAAGCCGATCATCTCAAACCGCTCTCCTAGGACGAACGGCAAAGCGAAAGCCAGAAGAGCTAAAGCATCAAAATAATCCAATGAATTTAAAAGCCCCATTTCGGGGCTTTTTCGTTGAAATTTAATGAAATTTCACTGGATTTAATGAGTTTTTTATATTTTTATCACTACAATTACGTTTCTTGTCTCGTTAGCTCAGTTGGTAGAGCATCTGACTCTTAATCAGGCGGCCGTAGGTTCGAATCCTACACGGGACACCATCTATTAAATTTTACCCCTATTTTAGTTTTTTGATTTTTTTGAAAGCCCCGCATTACGGCTTTTTCAAATTTTTTCAAAAAAATTTCAAATGCTAAAAACGCTAGATTATACAGGTAGTTTAAGAGAAACTACTATATATTAAAAAATGTATAGTAGCTCTTAAGCTTGTTAAACTCTTTGGAAACTTTTATAATTTCTCCCATCATTTCCATATCCACCTATTAGCAAATCGCCGCTGCTTTTATCCGTTAGCGTATCGTCGCCATATCCGCCGAATAAACATCGTCTTTGTAGCCGCCTGTTAAAAGCCCGCTTGGAGTTACGCCATAAGGGAAAAATGACGACGATAAAGGTCTTGCATAGACTATTTTGTCGGGCATTGTTATGCGTAAAATTCCTTTATTTAGAGCGTTTTTATCCATATCTGATAGTCCATCGCCCGTTATTTTGTCCCATAAATTTTGTACCTGTTTACGTAAATCAAATATGCCGCTATCTTTTCCGTCCAACTTATCTAATAAATTTCCTATGTCATACCATAGTGTTATCCAACCTACAACAGGGATAAATTTTGTAATTGCAATAAGCCCAAAATCCACAGTTGCGCCCACGACGGTATGACCGAAGCTTTGACCGTCAGCATAATCGTCGGCTATACCAGCTAATGTTTTACCAATTCCAACATATCCTGCAGCTCCCTTTAATTCATCTAACTCCGGTTTTGTATATCTTTTGCCATTTATCTCAACATATTTTTCTAATCCAGTAAATGACATATCGGCACCAGAAAGTGCATCTTTCAATAATTCAGTTAATTGTCTAACCAAATCACTATTTTTTCTAAGTCTTACTTCTGCTTTGTCTAATTCCTGTTTAGCAACTAATTCTCTACTCATGTTTTTCTCCTTTTTAGGTTAAAATTTCTTTTCAACCAAGTTTAAATTTATATGTTTCTTATCAGAAAAATATTTTTGTAAATCTGAATAATCTTGTTTATGAATTATATAAACCATATGAAATTTATCTTTAAGAATATCTAAACTAGACCTTCCTTTGCATATGAGTTCTCCATAATCAAATATAAAAGCAGGAAATAATGTAAAATCTTTCAAATTTCCGCCTAAAATCAAATGAAAAATAAGTTTAAACAAACAATTTAAAAGCAAATAAATGACATAATAGGCGATAAGATAATGAACCATTTTTACTAATGCGACCATAAAAAATATAAGTAGATTAAAAACAATAATTCCAATTAGCGATGATGGTGTAAGCAGTCTAAAAGTCCTTACGATAGGTTCTAAATCAACTAAATTTTTAACCCTTTTAACTTCGCCATTTATAATAAATTCGATTGTTTTGTTTGTAAATTTGGTTTCGCATTTGTTTTTGATGATATAATAATAAAATGTAGCGACGATATGCAAAACGCCAACTCCAAAAAAAGCCCATAGAAAAATATTGCTAATATTTGCAATCCCCATATGATCGGCATAAACCAATAAAACAAGCACTGTTCCGCAATGAGAAAAAAAGAATAAATTTGAAAGAAAAAACTCATAGGGGTTTTTTATAACAATTGGATATTTATCATAATCTCTTTGTTGCTTGTTTTGATTGCTTGTTGTATTGGTATTATATCCTTGCACGATAATCCTTTGTAAATTTGAGATTAGTAACTGTAGTATCATAAGCTGTATCTAGCTCGATTTTAGCAACACTTTCTCTACTTATCTTATCTCCTTTGTTTGGTTAAATAGCTAAAAAGCTCTTTTTAACCGAATTCAAATTAATATGTTTCTTATTAGAAAAATATTTTTGTAATTCTAAATAGTCTTGGTGTTTAATAATATAAATCATGTGAAATTTACCTCGCATATCGTTCCATTTGGAAGAACCAGCTCTGCTAAATGCAGAAGCCAAAACTTCATAATGATAAATCGTAATGGCTGGAAATAATGAAAATTCTTTTAAATTCCCGCCTAAAATCAAATGAAAAATAAGTTTAAATAAAAAATGGCTCTCTTTAACTTAAGCTCACACAAAGGAGCAGTAAGTTACGATGAG
>CAUQNJ010000017.1:0-40008 GCA_963519515.1 uncultured Campylobacter sp.
TCACGCATAATATGAACTTCGCCCGCAAAGTCGCGGATCGAATTTTATTTTTAGAACGCGGCAATATCGAATTTGACGGTACGGCGGAGGAGTTTTTCAGTAGCGATTCGCCGCGCATAGTCAAATTTATCTCGGCGATGGATTTTTAAATTTAAGGTGTATTTGCACCGCCGTCGGCTAAATTTGTACTTTTGAAAACCGCTAAATTTAATCCGCTCTCTTGATTAAATTTAGTCGCTCCGCTATGAATTTTTTAAAAACAGATTGGCGTATAAATTTTCACTGCCTTTAAATTTTACACGGTGCATAATTTTCACGCCATTTACTTTCGCGCTGCGTTTAAATTTTCAGGCACAGTGCAAATTCTACGCCGCTGCTTTTAAATTTAAAAAGTTAAATCTATTTTAAACGAAATTTGCGTAAAATCCCCTTTCAAAACGTATTGCGCGAGCGGCAGTGCCAAAGTAAAATTTGCAGTGATGATATCAAATTAAAATTTGCAGCAGCCGAGCCAATTAAAATTCTCGGTAGCGGCTGCGCCAATCTAAAGCATTTACAGCGGTGACGCCGAGTATGAAGCATTTGCAGTGACGGCGCTATGCTAAAACATTCGCGGCGGCCAAATTTAAAGCCACGCGGCGATAAATCAAAGCACTGCTCGCATCGCAGCGAGCCGCGCATTAAAATTTAAAGGGATAAAATGAATAAAGCTTTTCAAAGAGCGAAGATGCAAGGCACGCTCGGCGCGCTCTGCCTATTGATCGCGGGCGCGACGTATTTTCTAAGCGACGAGGTCGTGTATTCGGAAATCGTTCGGGTCTTAGCGTGGCTTTTTGCATTCACGTTCTTTCACTACGCGCTTGCAAACATCCAAAATATCACGGGCTCTCAGGTCTTTACGATCTTCAAATATACCTACAATATCGCGGTTTTAGTGCTGCTAGGTTACGTAGCCGTTTATCTATTCGGCAAAACCTATCACGATCAATTGCTAGCATTTGAGCCGTTTTTAGTGCTTGCGATGAAGGTCGTTTGGATAATTATAAATTTTAAATTGCGTGCCGCCACAAGATGCAAACTTTTCGCCATATATGCCGCACTGCTAACTGCATATGTCGGCGCAAACATCCTCTACGGCATGCTTCAAGTGCTAGCTCCCGAGCTTATAACGGCTAGCATCGTAAAATATATGGCGCTAGCGAATTTAATCTTAAAACCGTTGACGCCCGCGGTGCTGCTGCTTGCGTGGCTCAGTATGAAAAACTCCGCCAGCTCAAAAGATCTATGGAGCTAAGCGGAGAGTAAAATTTCGCTTGCGTTTTATGCTCGCGCGGAGTTTAAATTTAGACCGCGCCGGGGCGTTTACAAATATGAAATTTCACGCTTCTCGCGCTGTTTTGGCAAAGACGCAGCCGCGTCAAAGCCTGCCGCGTTCATCTGCGCGACGCAAACTGCGAGCCGCGTATTAAAATTTAAAGGTATAAAATGAACGAAGATTTTCAAAGAGCGAAGCTGCAAGGCACGCTCGGCGCGCTCTGCCTACTGGTCGCAAGCGTGGCGTATTCTATAAAAGGCGAGATCGCGTACCTGGATTCTCAAATCTTAGTGTGGATTTTTGCTTTCACATTCCTTTACCACGCGCTTAAAAACATCTAAAATATCACGGGCCCGCAGGTTTTTATAATCTTCAAATACGCTTACAGCATTGCGCTTGCGGCGCTGCTATATTTTTCAGCCATTTATATACTCAGAAGATGTGATTGTAATAGGCTACAAATATACGTGCCGTATTTAATATTTGCAGTTACGGTCGCTTGGATAGTTATAAATTTTAAGTTGCGCGCTGCCACAGGATGCGGGCTTTTCGCCGTATACGCCGCGCTGCTAACTGCATATGTCGGCGCAGACGTCATCTACGGCATGCTGCAAGTACTCGCGCCGCCCCTCATCACCCCAAGCGTCGTAAAATACATGGCGCTAGCGAATTTGTTATTCGAGCCCTTGGCGCCTGCGGTGCTGCTCCTTGCCTGGCCTGGTATGAAAAGCTCCGCGAGCTCGCAGGATCTGTGGCATTAGGCGCGCAGGGCGACGATTTTACGCGAGAGGTTTAAATTTGAATCGCCGCATTGCGATTGTTTTTCGATCGCCTAAGCGGTACAATTTCGCACATTTTAAAATTTACGGTGCGACGAAATAAGCGCGGAATTTCATCTTGCAAAGGCGGAGTTTGGAATTTTAAATCCTCGTTGCGCGCCGCTCAGCCCGAGCGTATCGGCGACGGCGTTTGCAAACGCGGCGTAGCAGGGACCTAGCAAGCGTCTGCGCCAAAGACGCTCGCTTTTTTTTGACGCCGTTTTGTAAATTGTAGCGAAAAATGCGCCGCGAAAGGTTTGCAAACTTTGCTACGACGCGACTATTGAGATTTACATCGCGACGTTACGATGCCTTGAGTTTAAAATATCTTCATCGCGCATAATGAAAGCGGGCGTTTCAAATTCAATGCATACGCCTTTTGCAGGCATATCGGCTCGTATCCAAACGAAATTTTATCCGTCGTTTGCGCTCCCGAGACGATGCGCTCGGCAAGCCCAATCTTTTTCAATAGTATGCAGCTAAAAAATTTGATTTTATACCTAAATTTAAAAGCTCCGATTTCAATTTCAATCCCGCCCTTTGATTGCACCGACGCAGGCTAGAGCATACTTTAGCCGCTTAAAATTTATAAACGAAGCGCAATCCCGCGTTGATCCCTTCTTTCTTGCCGCTTAAACCCTCTAGTTTCAAGGAAGTATCCAGCTTGCCGCTCGAATACTTCGCGCCGATCTCGCCGATAGCGGTATTGCCCTTGACGCTCGCGGCATCAATATCCATAGCGTAGGTACTATTATAGCCGCCGATCTTGCCTTTAAATTCTCGCTCGAAAGCGGCTCCCGCGAAAAGCTCCACGTTATCGCTTACGTCGAAATTAAATCGAGCGCCTGCCCTGCTTCTTACAGAATCGATACCCTCCAGCTTGATGCCCTCGCCCAAGACCTCCGTTTTCTTAGAATCGATATGCGTATAAAAGCCCTTGACATAAACGTCCGCATTGAGATTAGCGCTCAGCTCGAAAATCTTGCCGAGGGCTAAATTTGCCCCGTAGTAGGTTCTCGTTACGTCGTATTCGGCCCTTCCCGAGGCCAGAGAAGCCTCGTAGTCCGATTTGATGCGACCGATTTTGGCTCCCGATTTGGCATAGAAATTTTCCGCCAAGTCGAATTCGCTCACAATGCCCGCCCCCGCGTATTTGAGATCGCCGCTGCCTTTGACGGCGAAATCATTGAAGCTCTCATATTTACCGCCGCCCGTTTCTACGTATCCTCCCAGGCTCGCGCCGTCCCCAATACGGCCCATCGCTCCTGCGAGCACGGAGATACCTTTGTTTTCTACATAGGAGCCGGAATTGTAGCGCATATTAAAACCTCCCGCATACGCAAACGTTCCGTCTGCGGTATCCGTTATTCCCGAAAGGATATCGTCGCTTTGATTTATCGCGCCTAGCACCGCGGCGCCGGTTTCCAGCGTATTTTTATTTTGCGCCATTAGCTTCGCTCCGATTCGATCAGAATTCGGCAGAGGCTGCGGATCGGGATTTATCGTGATTTTGGTTACGTCGGCGATCAGGTCTTTATCGTCGTTAGCGCTACGCAAGGCGAATGTATAGGCAGTCGAAAGCCCGCTTTGAACTAACTGTTCGGAGCGGTTAGCCATATCGCCGAATTTTATCCCGCTTGCGGTTTTTATGAGATTTACGCGATCGCCCGATTTGAGCTTATCCGCTCCGTTTGCTATACCCACGCCGATAGTCGCTTTGCTTATATCGGTTAGCTCGCCGCTTACTAAATTTAAAATCGTCTCGTCGTTTGCGGTATCCGCGGCTAGATAGAAATTGAGTTTTTCAAAGCCCGCGATCGATTTAAACGTATCGTTTTTGCCGTAGACGTTGAAAGTGTTGCCGCTTAATTTTTGGTTTTCCCGACCGAATGCGACGCAGAGATCCAATCGGCTCCAATCTTTATCGCGGACATATACGTTAAGCACGTTATCTCTCGCTTCCGCACCGTCGTGCGCCCACATTATATTTGCAACGTCTATCCTACCGCGAAGATCGTCCGCATCTTTGAGATTTACGACGTTGTTCGTAAGCTTACTATTTCCCCATGCAAATGCGGCCCGCATAGCGCTCAACGAATCGCCGATCGTGCCGCCGTTGATATTTAAAACGTTACCATCGGCGGTACCGCTATTGCCGAGATACGCAGCGGTAAAGGTAGTCGTTAAACGTTCGCCTTTGGTACCGTTGATATTAAGCGTATTTTCATTCGCCGCACCCCCATTGATATCTACAACCGAAAGACCGTGATAAATCATAGTGCCGTTTAAATTTAAGACATTTTTCGTAGCCGTAGCTCTACCGTTTGATTCAACGAGATGCGTTTTCCTGAGCTCACCGCCGTTTAGATTCAGCGTATTTTCGCTAAATACGGTACCGTCCTGCTGCGAGGAAGCTACGTTTATACTATTGAGCGTACCGCCGTTCATCGTCAAAGCATTGCCCTTAAGCGTCTGATCGGCTGCCGTGGCGCTATTTACGATGATATTATTCAACGGGGAATTATCGCTCGGTTGGCTATCGAGCGTAATTATCTGCGCGACGGTCGGATTTTTTACCGTTAGGGTTCCGTCGTCGACGTCTTTTTCATAGACGTCGTAATTATTTAAATCCGTGGTTTTATCGATCGTAAGCGGATTCGCAACGGGTATGGCGTAAAGTTGACCGGCGAGCGCCAAAGATAAACTCGCGCCGATAGTTTTACTGTGCATTTTGAACTCCTCCATAAATGCGATATGAAATAGCGGCAAGCGAACTCAATTTAGCGACGCTTTTGCACGCTAAAATTTGAAATGTATTATACTCCTATCAATATTAAAGAATTATTAACTATTAAATTTTTAAAGTAGCATTAAAAAATATTCGTTTTGCGGCGTAAATTTAAAGCACAAACGCAATAAATTTCGCTCAATTTACATTGTGAAATCGCAAAAATCGCCCATCCTCAAGAAACGAATTTAGCATCACGCCGGCGCATAAATTTGCAGCGCAACGGTAACGCCGAATTGATGCTGCGGGCTCGTAGCAAATGCTCCGCGATATTGGTAAATTTCCGAGTGCGATTGCGTTAGACGGTCGCTTCGCGCCGAAAATACGGGCGTTAAATTTGACGCTCGCGGCAAAATCAAGTGCAGCTTCGAGCCGGCCCGATCGTAGACGGCATCGGAAGCAATACGGCGCGTAAAGCCTTAAATTTCGGCGCGGAGCCGTTTACCGCCCGTATCCTCCCCTACCTTTTAAATTTTCGTCGTAATCCACCCCGTTCGTCATTCGCCTGCGCGAAGCGTCAAATTCATCGCGCAGCGGGCTTTTGCGCACGTTAAACTGCAGCGGCTCTATGCCTAAAATATCGGCGAGCACGTGAGCCAGATCGTCGCTCATAAAAGGCTCGTCCTTCGCCGCGCCTATGCGCCGCCAAAGCTCCGCATGATCGGCGATAAAGCTTTTTGAAGCGATGAAAAGCAGCGGAATTTCGTAGGTGAATCGGGTATTGATGTTGTGCCCGATGAGGCCGTTTTGCTCATAGATATTCTCTCCGTGATCGCTGAGATAGACGATGAGGCTGTCCTCATCCGATGAATTTCATTCACCACGTAGTCGTTATACAGCACGCTGTTATCGCAGCACGCGAGGGCGACCTTTTGCTTTTGCGTAAACGGTAAGGCGATATCGTCGCTTTTAAATTTATCAAAATTCCTCGGGATAGCGTTTTTTATAGTCCATATGATTTCCCATGAGATGCACGACGTAGAAATTTCGCTCGCGCTGCGATTTTTTCGCCTCTTTGATGATCGGCAGCAGCGCGCCGTCGTGCGCGACTCGCATGCTATCGAGCTGATCGCTTGTGGAAAGAAAGATGCTTTTTTTCGGCGCGATCGGCGGCACTTTTTGCGCTAAGGGCAAATTTGCCGAAGGCTTCTTGATTGCTGATCCACATCGTGCGAAAGCCGCTCAGCGCGAACATATCGATAATGCTAAGGCTCTCAAACCACGGCCTTTCGCGCTCGCTTTCGTAGTCGCTGAAATTAAGTACCCGCATCAGCGCGGGATTGGTCGCGCCGTAGCACGAAACAGTATCGCTAAATTTAATAAGCAGCCCCCGCCGCTGCAGATCGTTTAGCAAAGGCGTCGTATCTTTGCCGTATCCGTAAAGCGACATATGGCCGCGCTGCAGGCTCTCGCCGATAATCAGCACGACGTTTTTAATCTGCGTTGCGTTAAAATCAAGCGCGGAATTCGCCCGCTTCGCCTCGTCGTAGCCACGCTCGATGCTTTGCAGATCGGCAAGGAAATTTGCATCGCCGAGATAATCTTTTACGACGAACGCGAACTCAAGCGGAGCGTATGTGCCGAGCGTCGCGCGATAACGCTCGCCACCGCTTGCGATTTTGGTCGCCGTAAAAATGCAAAAAATGACCACACAAATCGGATAGATCACGCTAAATGCGGCTCGCAGCCTCGCGCTGCACGAGCTTTTTTTTAAACTTCAGCGCGACAAACGTCGCGGTCGCGAATGCGAGCAAAGAGCAGATCACGCCCGCGCTGAGAAATTGCGCGGCGAATTCCTTACTTTCGTTCGCGTCGGTGTGGATTATCGCATCGAGCGCGACGACGTTAAAAGCGGAGTCGAAAAAAAACGACCAAAAAGAGCGGGATAGCCGCACAAAGCGTATTGATCGCTAACACAAACAGAGCGGCAAGCCCGAAAAATCTTCTAAAAACGACGAAGCAGAGATGAAAGATGAGCAAATTTATGATCAAAATGCAGCAAAAATCCTCAAAGATCCGCGAAAATATGCGATCTTCCACGCCGTAAAAGTAATACGCCCGCGCCGCGCAAACGATCAAATTAAGCGCGACGACGAGCCAAAATACACCCACCGCGCCGCATAGGCCGAAATAAAATTTCGGCGCGGGCGCAAGCAGAGCCCTCGCTTTATCAAGTAGTAGTTGAACCATTTTTGCTCTTTATTTTTAAATTTACATCTGCCGCATCGCCGGAACCGCTGCGGCGCAGTCTCGCATCCACAAATTGTGCCGCGCTTCAAGTCGGCTCACGCCAACGCAATGAAAACAGGCGGTAAATTTTACGCTTACAAATTGTGCCGCGCCGAAATCTCTACCGCGAAATTGAGCGCGTCTGTTTTTGCGCCGCGATCGGCGAATTTTTGCGCGACACGATGCCGCAAGGCAAATTTTACCTGCCGAAATTTGAATGCGGCGAAATTGATGCGACATTTTCTGTTGCGAAATTTGCCGCACGGCGCGCTTCCTAAACGGCAAAATTCCGTGCCGTGCCGCGTATCAAAAATACGACGCGATTGAGCGCATAAATTTAAATCCGCAAGACGCCGCACCAAAAACAACTGCCGCGCGCAAATCCCACGCACAGACGCACGCTCGCGCAGAATTTACGCGCAAAATGCAAGCCCGCTTTTTGCATCAAATTTATGCAGCGGGTATTTGCGCGAAATTTCGCAGCGAATGCGTGAAATTTCTCGGCGCGAGCGCATCACCAAATTTCATCACCAAATTTTCGCCGGCCGAATTACCTTACTCGTAGCCGAAAATTTTAATCCCGGTGTCGCTCTGCTCGTAGCGCAGCGTGGGGATCTTTTGCAGTAGATTTTTTAGCTTTTCCAGATCGTTTTTTCGCCCGCCGTCAAAGGCTCGCGGCACCCACACCCACGCGATCTCGTCGTATGCAAACGAGCCCACCGAAAAACTAGCTCGCTTTGAGCCCGCCTCCCATTTGGAGGAGTTTTTGATCGCGTAGAAGTTCGGATAGAGGATTTTTTTGATGATAAAGCATTTGCAAAATTTAAAATCCGCGAAAAACTCCGCCCACGTCGCATCCTCGGTAAAATAGCCTTTCGCGCGCAGGCGCTTTTTCTCTTTGCGCAGCCTGATCGGCTCATAAAATCTCTGCCAAGCCCTCGCGCAGGTATCCATAAACGCTAGCATGCGGGCGAAGTAAATTTTAAAAAGCGCCTTAAAAAGCTCCATCTACTTCTCGATCTGCGATTTTAGCGACTTATCGATTGCGATCTCGCTGGAGTTTATGTCGATCGTTTGAAGCGCCTTGTCCTGGAAGATAAATCCGACCTCCTTCGCGCCGAAGCTCTTGGCGATCGCCTCCAGCGTGTCGGTCGCGGATTTGTGGATCTTACCGCCCAGATCGTTGATGATTTTTAGCGAGAGCTGCTTGACCTCGTCCTTGGCGTCGTCGATCAGGCGGTTTTTATCGCTCTCGTCAAAGCTCGCGCCGAATAGCCCGTTTAGCGAATCGGGCAGCAAAAACGGCAGCAGCTTGGCGTTTTTCTCGTCGTAAATTTTCATATCTTTGATCGAGTATTTGTATTTGCACGGCGGCATCTTGATCTCGTAGCGATCCTCGCCCTGCGGCAGTATCGCAAACTCGGGGCTTAGCAGGTCGTAAACGAACTCGATCTCAAACTCGAAGATGATGGCGATCTGCTTTTTCGTCATCAGCGGCGAGACGAGCGAGCCCAGCAGCCCGCTGCCTACGTTTTGCTTGCGCGTAACGATCTCTTTGGAGTAAATTTTAAAAACGCTCAGCTCGCCGATGCTTTTAAGCCGCGTGATGTCGGTGGCGATCTGCGGCTTGCCCGCCTGCTCGCCGCTTTTGCGCATCTTAAAAAACATAAAAACCAAGATGCAAAATATCACTAAATTTAGAAGAAAAGCAAAATTTTCCAAATTTCATCCTTTAAAATTTTATCGGTATTTTAGCAAAATACAGCGCCGATTTGTAGTGCAATTGAAATTTTGCGATTTTTGCGACAAGAAATTTTAAAATCAAAACTTGCGGCGAAGCCGCAAAATAGAAATGCGCGGACGCAATCCGCACCGCTAGCGTCGTCGGGGGATGGGTGAGGTTTGGGGCGGGAAGTGGAGCGACCTCGCAATTCAGGCCCCCTTCCCGTCCCAAGAAAAATATACCAAGAGCTAAAAATACTCAAAAAATTTAACGTGGCGAAATCTCTACAAATTTAGCTTACTAAGGCTTAAGTCTTTTGAAATTTTATCGATATAAATTTTAAGCAAGTGTATGTATTATGTATAATACGTAAGGGGGCAGCGCTCGGAGTTGCGAGGCGCGCCCGCTCCCTTACCAACCCCTACCCGCGCGAAGCTAGAAGTGTGAGCTACGCTCGCGCTAAATTTTAATAAGATTTGAATTGCAATTCTCGAAATTTTATGCTTGTTCGTTTCATTAGAATTAAACTCAGGTGTAGCCCGTGCTACTTAAAGCGTCGCAGGAGGATTAGTTCACCACGAAGTTTCTCTTAAGGGGGAAGGGGCACTACTTACTCTGCTTCGCTGCGCTCGCAAGAAACGCCGCAGGCTAAGCCTTGCGTCGCTACGCTCGTTTTGCGAGGCGCTCCCCTTCCCCCTTAAAATCCCCTAACCCCTGGCACGCTCAATGGGCGAGCCTTACGGCTCGAGCATTTTTATTTAACGACTTGCGCCGCATATTTGGAATTTTAAATTCTACGTAAAATTTAAAATCACAAACGTAAAGTGTTTCGGCGCAGCAAATATAAAATAGAAGTAAATTTAAATTTACCCGCTATAAGCCGCGATCAGGATGCAAGCGAGTAAATTTTGAAATTTCAGGCAAATTCACGAGCGAAAATAAATTTTACAAACTCTGACGAAATTTTATAAAATCTCCCTGAAATCATACCCTGCGTTTTTGAGCGCCCAGGCTATGTCCTCTTGATGGGCTTTACCCTTGGTCTCAAGCGTGATCGTGATCTGCGCGTCGCCGTATTCGATATTGGTCGAGAAGCGGTCGTAGTCGATCTTGACGATGTTTGCGTTGGCGCGGCGCAAAATTTCTGTAAGCCCCGTAAGCGCGCCAGGCTTATCGACGAGCGTGACGTTGATCGTCATCTTGCGGTGCGATTTTATGAGGCCCTTTTCGATGATGATGTTTAGCATCTGCACATCGATGTTGCCGCCGCTTAGGATGATGCCGATCTTTGCGCCCGCGGGGAATGCAAATTTCGCGTTCATCAGCGCTGCTACGCCCGCCGCGCCCGCGCCCTCGACGATGATTTTTTGCTGCTCGAGCAGATAGAGTATCGCGCTTGCGATCTCCTCGTCGTCGACCTGCACGAACTCATCGACGCACTCGATGATCGTAGAGAGCGTGATCTCGCTCGTATCCCGCACCGCGATGCCGTCGGCTATGGTGCGGACCGATTCGGAATTTAGCGGCTTTTTCGCGACGAAGCTATCGTGCATCGCAGGTGCGCCCTTGGCGGCTACGGCGATGATTTTGATGTCGGGATTAATCTGTTTGGCACAGCTGCAAACCCCCGTCGCAAGCCCGCCGCCGCCAACCGGAACGACGATGTATTCAAGATCTGCGACCTCCTCGATCATCTCAAGCGCGATCGTGCCCTGGCCTGCTTGGACGAACTCATCGTTAAAGGGATGCACGAACGTCAGATTGTGCTCCTTTGCATATTCCAGCGCGAACGCATACGCCTCGTCGAAGTTATCGCCCTGCAAAATGATCTCCGCGCCCAGGGCCTTCGTGCCGCTGATCTTTAGAAGCGGTGTGGCTTCCGGCATTACGATCACGGCGCGCACGCCGAATTTTTGCGCGCTCATCGCTACGCCCTGGGCGTGATTGCCCGCGCTTGCGCAGATGACGCCGTGCGCCCGCTCCTCGTCATTAAGATGCGCGATTTTATTGTAAGCGCCGCGGATCTTATACGCGCCTGTTCGCTGCAAATTCTCGCTTTTGAGATACACTTCCGCGCCGTAAATTCTACTTAGCTTCGGCGCCAGAGCAAAGGGCGTTTTATAGACGAAATCGTTTATCGTGCGCTTTGCTTGGATGATTTTATTTAGATCAACCATCTACTTCCTTTCGTAATTTTAAATTTTGTTATTATACATATTTTAGGCGAAATTTTATCCCACGCGCAGCCTAAATCCGCAGCTTATATCTGGGCTCACGCCTAGCTCCTGCGCCGCAGCAGCACGCCGCATTCGATATGGCTCGTATGCGCGAACTGATCGAAGATCGCAAACCTCCGCACCTCATGCGTAGCACAAAGCGAGCGTAAATTTTCAAAAAGCGTCTGTGGGTTACAGGAGATGTAGATCAAATTTTGAAAATTTTTTATAAACCCCAGTACGCTAGGCTCCAGCCCCGCGCGCGGCGGATCGATCAAGACATGCGAAAAATCGTAGCCGAAAATATCGATCCCCTTTAGCCGCTCAAACTCGCGCTGCCGCGCAAACGCGCTCATCAGCTCATCCGCGCTAAGGCGGACAAATTGCGCATTGCAAACGCCGTTGAGCTCGCAGTTTATGCGCGCATTCGCGATTGAGCTTTTTGAAATTTCGCTCGCCAACACGCGGTTAAATTTAGCTGCAAGCGGGATTGTGAAGTTGCCGTGCCCGCAGTACAGCTCCAGCAGATCGCTCGCGGCGGAGCTTTCTGAGCGCACGGCATGTTTTTCGCAGTTCGAATTTTGCGGGGCGGAATTCTTTTTAGCCAAATTTTGCGCGCTTTTCTTTTCACAATCCAAATTTTGCGCGGTGAAATTCTGTTCGATGGAATTTTGAGGGGCGGAATTTTGCGCGTCCAAATCCTTACGAGCGAAATTTGCCTTAACGGAATTTCGGCAAGCGGCATCCAATTCGGTGGAATTTTCAGAAGCGAAATTTCGATCCATAAAATTTTGCGCAGCGGACTGCTCACAGCCCAAATTTTGCGCGCCAGAATTCTCCGTTATGAAATTCTTTGCGACGGAATTCCGTGCGGCAAAATTTTTTTCAACAAAATTCCTATCGGCGAAATTTTGCGCAGTATATCCCTCGCTCGCGCCATCTTTGCCGAAGTCCACGCAGCTTCTCGCCCAGGCGATCATCTTTTCGTTCACGCCGCGGTTGGGCTGGATGAAGGCGTTTTCGCCGAAGCGAAATTTATAAACTCGTCCGTCCACGCAAAGCTCGTCCGTGAGGCTTAGCTCGCCGCTTAGCAGCTTCTGTCCGCGCGCGCGAGCCATGACCCAGATGCCAAGCTTGTCCGCCAGCTCGCAAATCGCCTCCTGTTCGCGCTCGCCCAGGCGCTTGTGATAAAGCAGTGTCGCCAAAATCCCGCTGGCGCACGAGATAAACTCGACGCCGAAGAGCTTCTCTTTTAAAATTTTGCTCCGCCTAAGCGCCTCTAGCAGCCGCGGCATTAAATTTGCAATAGGAAGCGCCACCTTGGGGCATTCGTTAATTAAAATTTTCTTGCTACGTGCGCCGCCCATCGTGTAAGCAAGATCAAATGCGCTATGCCAAATATCGTGCCAGATGCCAAATTCCGCCCTGATACGATAATTTTGCGGCTGTGAGGCAAAAAACTCGAACTCGCCGTCAAAAAATTCTCTGAACTTATCGCTTATCAGCTGCTTTTTGTATGAAATTTGATCCTCATAGGGCTCACCGAGCGTGCAGCTGCCGCAACTACCGAAGCTTTCGCAGTTCATACATCCACTCTTTTACCCACCGTGCGCAGTAAAAGAATGATAGCCGCGATACCCAAGATCAGACATCCCCACACGCTAAGCCCAAAACCCGCAGGCAGGTAGCCGCAAATGATACTGATGCCGCAAACGACCAGCGCATAGGTCATCTGCGTGCTTACGTGCTCAATGTGATCGCAGCCTGCGCCCATCGAAGAGAGGATCGTCGTATCCGAAATCGGCGAGCAGTGATCGCCAAAGATCGCTCCGGTAAGCACCGCGCTGATATTTACGCACATGAAAACGTGAAATTCCTCGCCGCTAAGGCCATATTTTTGCCCCACGGCGTGCGCTAACGGCACGGCCAAAGGGGTGACGATGCCCATCGTACCGAAGCTCGTACCCGTTGAAAATGAGATAAACGAGCTGAGCACGAAGATCACGATCGCAAGAGCAAAGCGCGGCGTAGCGTCGCTTAGAAGCTCGACCAAGTAGCGCGAAGTGCCTAGCTCTTTGATAACCGAGCTTAGCGACCACGCAAAAAGTAGAATTATGACGGTATTTAGCATGCTTTTCCAGCCGCCCACCCAGACCTCGATCGCCTCTTTGACGCCGTAAATTTTTTGCGCGATGCCTAAAGCGACGGCGATGATCGATGAAAAGAGCGCGGATTGAAACAGCACTACCGAGGCATCCGCTGCGCTAAATGCGGTGCGGATCGAAGTGAAGCTAAGAGGAGCCGCCTTGACCGCCTCCAAGGTCTCGCCCTCCAGCGAGCTGTAGCCGTTGAGATAAAATCCTATGACCGAAAGGACGATCATCGCGCCTAGCGGGATTATCGCGTTTATCTTGCGAAGCACGACGCCCTCTTTGGGTACGAAAATTTGATCCTCTAAATTTTTGATTTTAAAATCCGCAGCTCCGCTCTTGCCGCCGCGAGATGCGATCTCTGCGCGATACATCGAGCCAAACTCCCTGCTCATCACTGCCGTGGCGACTACGAAAAAGATCATAAAAATATTATAAAATCTATACGGAATCGTCTCTACAAACACGGTGAAGGCATTTATGTTTTCTATGCCGATCTGCGAGTAAGCCTCTTTGATCGCCGAAATTTCGACTCCGACCCAGGTGGAGATCACGGCGATGCCGGTAATCGGCGCGGCGGTCGCGTCGATGATGAAGGCGAATTTCGCGCGCGAAATTTTAAATTTATCCATAAGCGGCCGCATGATAGGGCCCACGATTAGGGCATTTGCGTAATCGTCAAAAAATATCACGATACCCATCAGCCAGGTGTAAATTTGACCCAAAACGGGAGTGTCTGCGTGTTTGCTAAGCCAGAGCGCAAGCGCCTTCGTGCCGCCGCTTTTGGTAACCAGAGCGATGAGCCCGCCGATACACATAACCTGAAGCAAAATACCCGCATTCCACGTATCCGCCATCGATTTTACCATACGCGAGCACAGATCGGTAAAAGCGAAAAGCGCCGAAGCCGCGATATTTTGATCGACCATACCGATAAGAAAGGTTCCGCTTAGCACGCCCAGAAACAGCGACAAAATCACGTCTTTGGTGATAAAAGCAAGCACGATCGCCGCAACCGGCGGGATAAGCGTCAGCACGCCGTAAAGCTCGCTGTTTCGCACGGCGGGCTCCACGTCCGCAAGCGCCAGCGCGGGCAAAAAAATCGCCGTAAAAATAAGCAAATTTTTTAACATTTTAATCCTTGATATGGTTGATAAAATTTTAAAGCTTAGCCCGCGTTTGGACTAAGCTTTAAAATTTCGCGCCTACGACGGCTGCCGACCCCATCTTTGCGCGGATCCGCTTTCGTGCGCGCAAAGGGCTTTAAATTTTAAATCCGGCGATTCGGATCTCACGCGGCAAGGCCTTAAATTTTAAAATTTAAAGCACGCGAATTCGCTCCGCGTAAATTTAAAATTTAAAGCTCAAAGCGAAGCGGCGTAAAATTTGCCCGCCTTGAAATTTTAAAATTTCAAAACTCGGTAAGCGGCGCAGAGCCTGTTTTACCTCAAATTTCAAAATTTCAAAATTTAAAAGCAATCGCTCGTTTTAAACTTCGTCACAAACGAAATTTAATCGCTAAAAGCCGCAGGCAAGCAGATCGCGCTTTAAATTAAGGCTCATTCTCCTTTGCGGGCGCGCCGTCCGAGCCCTCGTCGTCCAAGCTCTCGCTAGGCTTTAGACCGATCGATCTCAGATAGCTCTGCGTCTGCGCATCGCCCCCCAAAATCGCGTAGTCCATTACGTTCAGACCCTCTTCGTCGCTTAGCTTTTCGTTGGCTCCCGATCTTACCAGAAGCTCGACGATCTGCTTGGTGCCGTTTTGCGCCGCATACATCAGCAGCGTCTCGCCCGCGCCTGCAAACGTAAAGGTGCAGGTATTCTCGGTGCCGCCCAAAGACGCCAGCGCCTGCATCTCGGTGCTGCTTATCTGCCTTACGTTCACGCTTGCGTGGTTGTAAATAAGAAGCTTCACGAGCTCGTAGTTTTTCATTGCTACGGCGTAAAATATCGGCGTTTGACCCAGAGAGTTTTTATAATTTACCTGCGCGCCTTTTGAGATCATGAGCTTGGCGTTTTCGATACTGCTCATCGCGTAAAACAGCGAGTTCTCCTCGCCCGCATTCACCTGCGCGCCGTGCTCGATCAAAGTGGAGATAAAGCGCTTATCGTAACCCAGCAAAAGCGCCAAATCAAGGGCATCGTCAAGCTCATACGAGGCGAAGCTTTTGCTGAATAAAAGCGCGTTAAACTCATCCGCGCTCACGCCCTGCTTAAGCGCTAGCTCAAGCTCGCTGCGCGCGCCTACTTCGCGATCGTTTGCGGCGTATGAGGCAAACTCGGCGATAACGGCGGTCGCAAGCTCGTTCGCTCTAGCGTCATCGAAGCTTGCAGCGAAATGTTTTTTAAGCGCCTCGCTCGCCGCTGCGAGCTCGGTTTTAAAATTTCGATAATTTATAAAATTTCCGATCTTTCGCTCGGAGTAAAATTCTAAAACTTCAAACGATTTTTCGCTGGTTTGCGCGTAGTTTTTCTCTTTGGCGTAGCTCAAAAAGCCCTCGCCGTCCATCCCCGCAAATGCAAGCACGCGCTCGAACTTTTTTTCATTGACCAGGGCTTTATTGCCGACGCAATCGACGTTTTCGCCTCTGATCTCGGCCGCGCTCTGCCTTAAGTTTTGCAAAAAAGGAGCGTTAAGCAGCGAGCCTTGACAGCCAAAATCGCTTTGCAGCAACTCCTCGTCGCTCAAACTCGCGCCGAAAAATCCGCGCGCATCCTCCTGCATCTGCTCGCAAGAAGCGCCAAAAAGCGTGCCGCAAAAAACAAACGAACCCATTAGAATTTTTCGCATCGCTACCTCGAATTGCATTTGAAGCGTTATTTTACCTTTAAATTTATTTATTAAAACTTAGTGCGGGCGGTGGACTGCACGAAATTTCTTTAAGCTTATGGAATTTTGCGAAATTTCTGAAATTTTGCGGCGCGACGGCGAACGGTGGTAAATAATGGCTAGTTAACGGTGCAGCGACGAGCGCCGCTACATAACGGCACGGCGACGGGTTTCTTTAAAATTTTAAATTTATGCGCAGGCTAGCGGTAAAATTTTGCAAGCTGTACAGATCTAGCGGAATTCCGCGCGCGATCGCGCAATTAACTTGCCGAATAAAATTTTTATGCTCCCTGCGCGGAGTGAAATTAAAATTTCTCCGAGTAAAATTCCGCGCTTAGCGCAAATTCCGCCGCGTTAAAATTTAGCAAATTTCAATCTGATGGAATTTAGCATGACCGTTACGGAGCTAAAGCACATCGCCGCAGCGCCGTACATCGGCTTTAGAAGCACGCCGAGCGCTGGATAGAGCGCGCCTGCCGCGATCGGGATACATACGGCGTTGTAGAACAGCGCCCAGAAGAGGTTTTGCCTAATCGTCCGCATTGCGGCGCCACCTAGACGGAATAAATACAGCACGCTTTCAAGGTCGTTTTTTATAAAAATCACGTCGCCCGCGCCCTTGGCTACGTCGCTGCCGCCGTTCATCGCGATGCCGATGCTAGCAGCTTTTAAGCTCGGCGCGTCATTGACGCCGTCGCCCACGAAAAGCACCCGCTTGCCCTCGTCCGTCAGGGATTTGATGAACTCGTATTTGCCGCTTGGAAGCACTCCGCTTCTTACCTCGTCGATGCCGAGGTTGCGAGCGACGAAATTTGCCGTTTTGGCGTTATCGCCCGTTAGCATGACGGTTTTTACGCCTCTTTTTTGCAGAGTCTGAATGACGCTGCGCGCTTCGGCTCTGATCTCGTCGCTAAATGCGATAAATCCCGCGTATGAGCCGCCTATCGCGCAGTAAACGACGCCGAAGCCCTTGCCTAAAAACTCCTCCGCTTCTACTTCGACGCCCGCATCCACGCCGCGCTCGCGCAGAAAGCCCGCGCTGCCGCAAAGAATTTCGCCGGTGGGATTTTTTGCGACGATCCCCTTGCCCGCGATACTTTCGAACTCGCCGTTAAATTTAGAAATTTCGCCGAATTTCAGCTCGGCAAATTTTACGATCGCCTTTGAGATCGGATGCTCGCTAAGCTTTTGCGCGCTTGCTAAAGCGTAGAGATCCTGGGCGCTCAGATCGCTGAAGCTTACCGAAATTTCGCCCTTGCTAAGAGTGCCGGTTTTATCGAAAACCGCGACGTCGGCGCCTTTTAAAATTTCTAAAATTTCGGGATTTTTGATTAAAATTCCAGCCTTTGCGGCGTTTGAGATCGCGCAAACGATCGCAATCGGCGTCGCAAGACCTAGCGCGCACGGGCAGGAGATGATAAGCACGCAGATAGCGGCGGATGCGGCATATGAGAGCCGCCCGTCAAACGCCATCCACGCTATAAAGCTAGCAAGCGCGATCAAAATCACCGCCGGCACGAAGATATTTGAAATTTTATCCGCAAAGCGTGCGATCGGCATCTTTTTGTTGCCCGCCTCGTTTAGCAGATTTTTAATCTCGGCAAGCAGCGTCTGGTGCGGGAATTTCGTTACCTTCACGTAGATGACGCCGTCGGTGCTGACGCAGCCTGCATTTACCTCATCGCCTACGCCTTTATAAACCGCCAAGCTCTCGCCGCTGATGAGCGAGGCGTCGATCTGCGCGCCGCCCTCGACGATAAGCCCGTCGCATGGGATGCGCGAGCCGTTTTTTACGAGCACTTTATCGCCCGGCTTTAGCGATTCTGCGCGCACTTCGGCTATCGTGCCGTCGTCTTTGATTAAAAGCGCGGTTTTAGGGCTTAGATCGATTAACCCCTTGATGTAGTCGTTCGCCTTCATCTTGCTGCGCTCTTCTAGGTATTTGCCGAGCGAAATAAAGGCGATTATCATCGAGGCGGAGGAGAAATAAAGATTGGTAAATTCATTCTGCGCGCCGTGCGTATAGACCCACGCCGCGGCCGTTAGCGAATAGGCAAACGCGAAGAAGCTTCCCATCGCCACGAGCACGTTCATATCGAAGCTTCTGTTTTTCAGCGAGCCGTAAGCATGATAAAAGAAGTTCTTGCCGCAGTAAAATAGGCTCACGCACGCCATCGACGCACAAAGTAGCGCCTTTGGGACGAAGCCTAAAAAACCGCTCATCTCCACAGCCATTACCGCCGCGGCCAAAATGAGAGCTAGGATTAGCCTAAATAGCGCCGCTTTGAGGTTGCGCCGCTTTTTGCGCTCCAAATCCTCGTAATCCACGGCGATGTCGTAGCCTAACTTTTTGATCTTGGCTTTTAGCGTCTCCTCAAGCGCCGGATCAGCAAGTACGAACTCGCCGCTGCCGTTTGCGAAATTTACGTGCGCGTCCTGCACCCCCTCGATCTTGCGACTTACCCGCTCGATCGCATTGGAGCAGTTTACGCAGCTCATCCCGACGATATTTAGAGTGATTTTACTTGACATTGCGTTAGTTTTTAGGCTAGCTTTTCTGCGACGCTAAAGCCCAAATCGTCCATCTCCTCTTTAAATTTAGCCTCGTCGCTCGGATCTAAGCTTAAACTCACCACTCCGCTTGCCACGTCCACCTCGATCTCGCCGAAATCCTCTTTTAACGCGTTTTTGATCGTCCTCGCGCAGTTTTCGCAATGGATATTTTGCGCCTTAAATTTTACGCTTTGTTTCAAAGCCATGAGCCTCTCCTTTGGATTAAAATTTCAAAACTTATACTACTTTTTAATAAATTTTATTTCAACGCCCGCTCCTGAAATTTAAGGGTTTTTCGTTATAATCACCCGTTTTAAATTTAAGCTTTAAGGAATTTTATGGGACGAGCTTTTGAATACAGACGCGCTTCAAAAGAAGCTAGATGGGGGAAAATGAGCAAACTTTTCCCAAAACTGGGCAAGGCCATAACGATGGCTGCGAAAGAGGGCGGCGAAGATCCGCTGATGAACTCCAAGCTGCGCGCCGCGATCGCCACGGCAAAGGCGCAAAATATGCCCAAAGACAACATCGACGCGGCTATCAAGCGCGCTAGCGGCAAGGATAGCGCCGATATCAAAACGATCTTTTACGACGGCAAGGCGCCCCACGGCGCACTTCTCATAATCGAATGCGCCACCGACAACCCGACCCGCACCGTCGCGAACGTAAAGTCGATTTTAAACAAAGCCAAGGGCGAGTTTTTGCCGAGCGGCAGTTTGAAATTTATGTTTTCGCATAAGGCTGTTTTTGAGACCAAGCTGCCGAGCCGCGACATCGAGGAGCTGGAGCTTGAGCTCATCGACTTCGGTCTTAGCGAGCTTGAGATCAACGAGTTTGAAAACGACAAGGGAGAGCTCGAAAAGACGCTTCTAATCTACGGCGAATACGAAAGCTTCGGCACTCTAAACGAAGGTATCGAAAAGATAGGGCTTGAGATCATCAGCGCAAGCTTAAAATTCATCGCCAACGAAAAGCACGAATTCAGCGAGGATCAGCTTGGCGACATAGACGCGCTACTCGAGCGGCTAGAGGACGATGACGACGTGCAGGCAGTTTACACCAACATCGCATAGGAGAAAAAATGGAAAATTTAAAAATTTACGACATCGACGAAGCGGCTTTAGCGCACGATAAATACGCCGTGATAAAAACCGAAAAGGGCGATATGAAGCTGGAGCTTTTCGGTGGCGAAGCCCCGCAAGCGGTTACGAATTTCGCTAGCCTTGCTCGCAGCGGGTTTTACAAGGGGCTAAATTTTCACCGCGTGATCCCAAATTTCGTAATCCAAGGCGGTTGTCCGCGCGGCACCGGCACGGGGGGCCCGGGCTGGCGCATAAAGTGCGAATGCGACCGTCAAAAGCACAAGCACGTGCGCGGCGCGCTATCGATGGCGCACGCGGGGCGTGATACGGGCGGTAGCCAGTTTTTCGTCTGCCACAGCGCGCAGCCGCACCTAGACGGCGTGCACACGGTGTTCGGACAAATCGTGGATCAGCCCAGCCTAGCGGTTTTGGACGCGATCAGGCAGGGCGATAAGATCATCGACATCGAGATTAAAGAGAGCCTGCAATCGTGATTAAATTTAAGCCGCGGGGCGCCAGACCGTGATAAAGATCGGCACGGACATAACCGCGGTGCGCAGGATCGCGGCGCTGCGCGCAAAATACGGCGCGAAATTTCTAAAGCGCATTTTGAAAAAATCCGAACGCTCCTCCGCGCTGCGCGACGAAAGTATCGCGGGCATCTATGCCGCCAAAGAGGCGCTTAGCAAAGCTCTAGGCACCGGTATCGGCGCAGAGTTCGGCTTCAAAGACGCTAAAATTTACAAAGATGCCCTGGGCGCGCCGCATTTAAAAATCCGTAAAAAAATCCGTAAAAAATTTCATATCAAATCCGCAAGCCTTAGCATCACGCACGACGCAAACGTCGCAATCGCCGTAGTCGCACTGGTGCTAAAAAAATCCAAAAAACGAGCCTAAAATTTTATCGCTTTTTTCTTGAGTGCGGGATTTTTAAATTTTAAAATCTCGCCCGGGTTGCGCGTCCTAGAAATTTTATCGCGCGATCGCGCAAGCAAAAACCTTGCGTAAATTTTACGCGGCAGAATTTTGAAATTTCATTGCGCCGCAGAATTTTGATTTAAATTTGAGGCACGGAATTTTATAGCGTCACGATACGCGACGGCGTAACTCAAAAGGTAGAATTTTAACCTGAATTTTAGAAGCAGAAAGATAGATTTTCGGTTTAAAATTTGCTGCGAAATCGCGCTCTAAAATTTAAAGTAGACGCAAAGTCGCTTTCGTCCGACGCACGTATCACCAAGAATTAAGTGGAAGTTCATGAGCCGACCAAACATACATCGCCGCCGCGGCAACGTCTGTTTATCGCACCCGTCTCAAGCAGGAGCTTTTGCGCCGTACTTATGCCGAATGCCGCAGATAGCGCGGCGTTCTCCATTGCTATGTGCGAAAAAATAGAGGCGAGCTTGTGTCGCTGCATTTACTGTCTAGCCTGGCGCTAGTTTAAGCAATCACAGATAAGCGGCGCGCCCACAGCAGCGAGCGATCAAAATTTACACGACGAAATTTTAAAGATGAAATTCTGCGAGCCATGGATTTGGCGTTAAATTTTAAAATTTCACGGCGAAGCAAAATTTTAAAATTCCATGCAGAGCGGATTTAAATTTTAAGCTGCAAGTCTGCAAGGATAAATTTAGCCGCCAAGAAGTTTGCAAGTCTCTGCAAAAAGAAATTTTATCGCGGTGCGACGCCGCAAAATTTTCAATTGCTTGTATTTTGGCGGCGGGCTTACGCCGCTTACGTTTTCGCGCGAGGTATAAATTTTAATTGTATATATTTTGGCTGCTGCCAGACTGTGCTCAAAGCCGCCGCATTTAGAGCCGCGTAAATTTAAATCGCTCGCGCTAAGATATGATTAAATTTAAAACGCAAAGCGCGGTCGTAGCGCGGGCTTGCATTAAAACGCCTAAAACTACGATTAAAATTCCAAGCCGCGACCGAATTTTACGCGCAATGAAAGGCGGACTACTCCGCCTTTTTTAGATTATCGGCGAGCAAAAACGCAAGCTCCAGCGCCTGATCTGCGTTTAGGCGCGGATCGCACTGCGTTTCGTAGCGCTGTTTTAGCGTCTCTTGCGTCACGTTAAACGAGCCGCCCGTACACTCGGTGACGTTTTGACCGGTCATCTCAAGATGGATACCGCCCGCGTGCGTGCCCTCCGCAGCGTGAATCTCGAAAAAGCTCTGAACTTCGCTTAAAATTTTAGAAAATTCGCGCGTTTTGTAGCCGTTGGCGGCCTTGACGGTGTTGCCGTGCATCGGATCGATGCTGTATAGGATCGCCCTGCCCTCGCGCTTTAGCTCGCGTAAAATTTGCGGCAGCCGCGCGCCGATCTTATCCGCGCCCATGCGGATGATGACGTTTAGGCGGCCTGCTTCGTTTTGCGGATTGAGCTTGTCGCAAAGGCGCAAAATTTCATCCGCAGTGCCGCTCGGTCCGATCTTGACGCCGAGAGGGTTTTTGATACCGCTTAAAAAATGCACATGCGCATCGTCCGCACCGCGCGTGCGCTCGCCGATCCAAAGCATGTGCGCCGAGCAATCATACCAATCGCCGCTGGTACTGTCGATGCGCGTCAGACACTCCTCGTAGTGCAGCAGCAGCGCCTCGTGCGAGGTATAAAGCACCGTCTCGGCAAGGCTCGGAGAGTTAGCGGCACTCAGTCCACACGCCTCCATAAATTTAAGCGTGCGCGAAATTTCATCGCTGAGCTCGTTAAATTTAGCCTCCAGCTCGCCCTTTTTCAAAAAGCCCAAATTCCACTTATGCACCTCGTGCAGGTTCGCAAGACCGCCGCGAGAAAAGGCGCGGAGCAGATTCAGCGTCGAAGCGCTTTGATGATACGCCTCGATCATGCGCGCAGGATCCGGCTTGCGCGCCGCTTCGTTAAACTCAAAGCCGTTGATTATGTCGCCGCGGTAGCTAGGCAAACTCACGCCGCCAATCTCCTCGAAATCGCTACTGCGCGGCTTTGCGAACTGCCCTGCGATACGGCCTACCTTAACGACGGGGCAGCCCGCCGCAAAGGTAAGAATAATCGCCATCTGAAGCATTACCTTAAACATATCGCGGATATTATTTGCGCTAAAATCATTAAAGCTCTCCGCGCAATCGCCGCCTTGAAGCAGAAACGACTTGCCCTCGCTGGCGCGCGCAAGCTCGGCTTTTAGGTTGCGAACCTCGCCCGCAAAAATTAACGGCGGCAGCTTGTAAAGGCGATCTTTAGCGGCCTGCACCGCACTTTCATCCTGATAAATCGGCTGCTGTAAAATTTTATAATCTTTCCACGACGTCCTACTCCAGCTCATAGCCCCTCCTTAAATTTCGTAAATCCCGCGATTATACCCAAATAAGCTTTTATTAACCCAAAAAATCTTAAAATAGCGCCTTTAGGCAATTTGGAAGGAATTTTATGGAAGAAAACCGCACTAAAGGACTAATGCTTGCATTTGCGACATTTTTTATGTGGGGTGTTTTCCCGATATTTTTTAAGCTCATAAAAGACGTGGATGCGGTGCAAATTTTAGCGCATCGCGTCGTTTGGTCCTTCCTGTTGCTGCTCGTTTTTCTCTGCTTTACGCACCGTTTAAAAAACGTCGCGCGCCTTCTTAGCACCCCTAAAATTGCTCTCACACTGCTTTGTACGGGACTACTTATCAGCACGAACTGGGGCATTTATATCTACGCGGTAAATTCCGATCAAATTTTAGCCACGAGTCTCGGGTATTTCATAAATCCGCTATTTTCAGTGCTCTTGGGCGCTTTGTTTCTGCGCGAGCGGCTAAGCGCGGCGGCTAAGTTTTCCCTGTTGCTAGCCTTTGCGGCTATCGGCGTGCAAATTTACGCCCTAGGCAGGCTTCCCATAATCTCGCTCGTACTGCCGCTTAGCTTTGCATTTTACGGCCTCATACGCAAAAAAGTAAGCGTGCCTAGCTTTGAGGGGCTGTTTTGCGAGACGACGCTGATGCTGCTGCCCGCGCTTGCGTTTCTGATCTACTGCGCGCTGAAAGGAAGCGGCGCCTTCGGCTTTAGCACAAGCGGCGCGCTGCTGTTTGCAAGCGGACTGATTACGATTTTGCCGCTGCTTACCTTCGCCGTAAGCACGCAGTATCTGCCGCTATCTACGATCGGCTTTATGCAGTACATCAGCCCTAGCATGAGTATGCTGATCGCGGTGTTTATTTACGGCGAGGAGCTTGAGACTTACAAAATTTTGAGCTTTTCGCTAATTTGGTTCGGGCTCGCGGTCGTGGGCTTGGACGGCTTAAGGAGAAAAAATGGCTAATTTCACTTTGATGTTCGCAGTCGCCCTTGCGGTGGGCGCGCTCGTGTATTTTCAGGTCCAAAAGGCTTCCGCGCGTGCAGACGCCGCAGATCCCGAGCTTAGCTCGCAAAGGTATATGAAATTTTGCGATATTTTAGAGGGCAAACTGCGAGCTCTTGAGCGGCTAGAGCTGCGCGACGAAAGCGCTCGCGAGAGTTATCTAGACGAGCTTGAGGCTCTTAGCAAGGAGTTAGTTTATATCAAAACGATGCATCAAAGCAACCTAAACCCCGCCGTGTGGGAGGGCAAGCTATTTGAGTTTCTCAATAAAACGGACGCTCTTATCGAAAAATACGCCGCCGGCGCGGAGCGCTCGCTGCAAGACTGGCGCAAGCAGCTGGAGATGGAATTTAAGAATTTGTAGCGCGAAATTTTAAGCGGCGAATTTCGCGGGTGTCTATATCGGTAGAATTTTAACGCCTAAATTTATATAATTTAACGCGCCGCAACTCTCGGAATTTTTAAAATTTACATACGTGCCGGAATTTTGCAAACCGCTTGCGTCATGGCGACAAAATTCCATGCGTTTTACAAAGCAAAACGACGCAAATTTTAAATCGGCGTAATTTATAGAATTTTGCAAGATACATAGCAGCTGCGAAGCCAATAATCGCGTCTGTAAATTTTATAGAATTTACTCATGAGCAGACGCGGTATCTGCAGTCTTGGATCCCGCTTGCTCTAGTTGCTTAGACGCATCACGCCTTAAAATTTTATCGTACTCCTCCACCTCTATCACCTTGCCCTCATACTCTATTTTAAGATTAAATTCCAAGCCTTCTAAGTGCAAATATCTAAAAAATTTATCCAGATCAAAGCCGCCCACGCCATTAAGCTCATCGCCGCAGATCGCAGAATAGCGCTTTATAAGCGTATCGTAGATACCCAGCAGCGCCGTATTCGGCGTTACCGAGCCGCATCTATTAAGATCGGGCAGCGAACCTGCGTTGAACATCATTGCACTCTTTTCCCAATCCTTTGGTTGCTCCGTCATATCAAACCTGACCATATCATAATTAAAACTACCTAATAAGGTCTGGTTCAAAATAATCTCATCGTAACAATAATTATCCATATGCTCTAGGTATCTTTTCTTATGCTCTTTCAACAAATACAAATCATTGCGGCAATCATCGTATTGTTTTTGGATACGCTCATCGTCCGGAAGTCCTGCCAAATCGTATTTAAGCAGCAGATTTAGCATACTTGCGTCATATCGCTGCGGCAGCATCTGATATATGGAGCAGTTCGGCTGCCGCTCATCTTTGCGGTGTTTGAGTGTAAAAGCAATACAATTATCGTCCGTCCAAGCGGTAATCTCAGGTCTTACGCCGCTACTAAGCATAAGCTCCGTCATCTGCAAAAATCCACCCGCCACGGCATAATAGAGCGGATCAGATACCGCGCTAGTACCCTCGCTTTTAGGCGTTCCGTAATATGTCCTTACCTGTGCATCGCTAGTATCGGCGACCAAATAGGCATCGCAGCATCCCGGAGTCGCAAGCCACGGACGAACATATTTAACGCTAGAAAAGCTAGCTCCATGCTTAAGTAGAACTTCCGCGGCGGCGGTAGAGTTATTTTCGATAGCATAGCTTAGCGCCGAATGAGAAAAATCGTCCGTGCGGTTGATATCCGCTCCGTGATAGATCAGCTCCTCGGTGGTGTTTGCATCGTTGTAAAAGCTAGAATACATTATCGCCGTTATACCAAACTGCAGCGGATCGCCCGCAGTGATGCGCTGCTCTCGCATAAATGCTAAAATACGAGCAGTGTCCTTGGAGCGCAAAAGCTTGCAGAAATACTCCATTCGCTCATCGCCATGCACTACGCACTCGTCCAAATCTAACTCGGCGCCCAGCCTTTCGTGCCAGTACCTCGCTCGTGCAGCGCGATCCTCGTCCGTTAGCGGCCGATTGGAGGAGTTGCCGGAGGTTGCGGCGCGGCTCGCTGTGGAATTTTGCGCGGGCTGAGTTTCGGATCTATCCATAAGCATACCGCCTGCGATCAAGAAAAATACGCCCGCCGAAATAACCAAGCACGCTATGATGAGCTTGGATTTTATCTCTTTCAAAACGACCTCCGCAAATAAAATGACAAATACTACCGAGTGTGAGCTTAGCCGAATATAAACGGGCAGAATTTCACAAGGCAATTTCGCTTGGGCGGAATTCGCAGGGCGAGATTTAAGAGGGTAAGGCGTGAAATTTTGTCGGTAGTATTTTATGGTAAATTAAAACCAGTCGTTTAGAATTTTAGGTTCAAATTTTAGCGGGCGTGAGTAAATCGGGCGCAGATCGCGCTTGGGGCATATGGGCCGCGATAAATTTAAAATTTTATGCATAGGTCGCGGCGAATAGTGCAAATTAAGCGCAATTCGTATTTTTAAAATATCCTTGAGCGTGTTGGATCATCACAGAAGAGCGGCTTTGCCATAAAATTTTAAATTACGACAAAGCCTCTGAGCAACTAAAATTTAATCGGCATGGCTTAAACGTCGTTAAATTTAGCAGTTATTTTGGCCTGAAGGGCTAGCGAATTCGCTATGCAGTCTTTTTTGAATTTCAAGAAATTTTTCCTTAGCGTCTTGAAGCTCTAAGCAGTACTCCTTAAACTTCGCATCATCCTTCGACATATCCGCAAAATCCTCGATCGAAGCGTCTATTTTACGGATAAATCGGAGCATGATTTCATCGCTCTTTTTAAGCATCTCTTCCGGTTTTATAGCCATGTCTGCTCCTTTTTGATCATTTTCTATATTCATCTTTTTTGCAGTTTTTCAGCTCCGAAAAATCTTGATGTAATTTTTCGTGAAGACGAAATATCTGCAGTCCCGCCATAGCGAAATCTGAAAAATATGATCTAAATTTTGGATCTTCCTGCGTCAAATCTTTGAAATATTCAAGCAGCTTTCCGCCTTCGTAGATAATATCCACTATATCGTCGTCGCTTTTTTGCAATCTTTCGATATCCATGATCGCCTCCTTTGCTTCCGCTTGCGCGTTCTTTTGACAGATGCTCATCCGGTAAGCAAATTTAAGCGCACTAGATAATGCATAAATTTCGCTCAATCGATATGTAGAGCGGAGGCTTTATTTATCGCCTGCCGCTACTGCAAAACTTACCGAAAGGAAGTTGTCGCCTCATGGCATCTGGGTTATAGGATTTGCGAGATACTATCACTTTGTGTCTTAATATAAAATAAATTTATGTATAGTCGCTCTCATAATCTATGAAATTTAAAATAGCTCGAGATGTAGAATTTTAAAATCTCGCAAATTCGCAAAGAGCGCAAATTTGCGAGATGAAGCGATGGGTTTCGCTTAAATTTTATTTGCCGCAGCCGCATTTGCCCTGAGCGGCAAGCTTGCGGCGGATATAGGCGATTTTGCTTTGAAGCGGAAGGTGCTTAGGGCAGTTGTCCTCGCAGCCTAGCAGCGTCATACAGCCGAATACTCCGTCATCATCGCCGATTAGCTCGTAAAAATCCTCGTCGCTGCGTTTATCCAGCGCATCGATCTGAAAGCGCGCTATGCGGTTGATACCGACGGCGCCGATGAAATCCTTTCGCATTATCGCGGTACCGCAGCTCGCCACGCAGATGCCGCACTCGATGCAGCGATCCAGCTCGAAAACCTCCTGCGCGACCTCCGGCTCGACCTTCTCCTCAAGCTTTGAGATGTCGGTTTCGTGATCGGTGTGGATCCAGCTTTCTACACGCTTGCTCATCGCGTTCATCCAGTTGCCCGTATCGACGCTGAGGTCTTTTAGCAGCTTGAAAACCGGAAGCGGCATAAGCTCGATCACGCCGTCCGGATAGTCCTTAGTAAGCGTGCGGCACGCAAGGCTCGGCTTGCCGTTTACGAGCATACCGCAGCTACCGCAGATACCCGCGCGGCAAACGAAGTCGAAGCTTAGCTCGGGATCAAATTTTTCCCTAATCACGTTAAGCGCGATAAACAGCGTCATTCCGTCGGTCTCTTCGAGCTCGTAAGTAGCGAAGTGCGGCTTTGAAATTTTGCTTAGCGGATTATACTTAAATGCCTTTATTGTTATTTTTCTACTCATATCCTATACCTGCTCTTTCGTTAGGTGCTTTATATTTTGGCTGTAATTCATAATGCATCAATGCCTCTTGAATTTCATATCTGCCCTTGCCCTCGGCTTGCATTTTCTCGCGAATTTCATCGACCTCTTTTTGGCGCACGGCGCTGTCCGGGTGCTCGATGATATTGCCTTTGGCGCCGTATCCGCGGAATGCAGGCGGCATCTCCATCTTCATAATATCAAGCGGCTCGTAGCTTAGAGTAGGCATAGTATCGCCCTCTTTCCAGTTTGCAAGAGTTCGTTTTAGCCAGTTTAGATCGTCGCGTTTCGGATAATCCTCGCGGAAGTGCGCGCCGCGGCTTTCGGTGCGATCAAGCGCGCCCTTGGCGATACAAAGCGCGAGCTTTAGCATCTTCGGTACGCGGTAAGCCTCCTCAAGCTCAGGATTTCCGAAAAGCTCTTTATTGCTTACTTTGACGTCCAAAGATTGCTTGTAAAGCTCCTCGAGCTCTTTTACGGCTTTGGCTAATCCCTCGCCGGTGCGGAAGATTGCGCAGTGCTCCCACATAACGTCTTTCATCTTGTTTTTGATTTCGAATACGTTAAATTTGCCCTCTTTTTCAAGTAGGCTTTTCATGTAGTTTTGCTCTTTATCTACGAATTTTTGTATATCGTGCGTATTGATATCGACGTCGTGTCCTTGGCAATACTCCGCGAAATACTCGCCCACGATCATTCCTGCGACGACGGTTTCGGCAACGGAATTTCCGCCCAAGCGGTTAAAGCCGTGCATATCCCAGCACGCAGCCTCGCCGGCGCTGAATAGTCCCGCCAAAGTCGGACTCTCGCCCGTAGCTTTTGTTTTGATGCCGCCCATCGAGTAGTGCTGCATAGGAAGGATCGGAGCCCAGCCTTTACCGCGCTTCCTGCCCTGCTCGTCGGTTATTACCTCGGTGTCGGCAGGATCGATGCCGTTGAAAATTTCGCAAATTTCTTGCACGTCGCGTAAATTTTTCTCGATATGCTCGCGTCCGAGGATCGATATGTCAAGCCAAACATGCTCGCCGTAAGGGCTCTTTACCCCCTTACCTGCACGGATGTGCTCCATTATGCGGCGGCTTACGACGTCGCGGCTAGCAAGCTCTTTTTTCTCCGGCTCATAATCCGGCATAAAGCGGTAGCCGTCCACATCGCGTAAAATTCCGCCGTCGCCGCGGCAACCCTCGGTAAGCAGAATTCCGCTCGGAACGATAGGCGTCGGGTGGAACTGCACCGCCTCCATATTTCCAAGCTGCGCGACGCCTGTCTCAAGCGCGATAGCTGCGCCGATACCCTCGCAAACGACGGCATTTGTAGTGTGTTTATACACTCTGCCGTAGCCGCCGGTAGCGATCAGCGTGCCTTTTGAGACGTATGCGATCAGCTCGCCGGTAACTAAATCACGCACGATTGCGCCGTAGCAGCGGTTATTTGCGTGAATTAGCGCGATCGCTTCTTTTCTATCATGAATATCTACGTTATGCTTTAGCGCTTCGTTTGCAACGGCAAAAAGCATTGTATGTCCCGTAGCATCGGCAGTATAGCAGGTTCGCCATTTTTTCGTGCCGCCGAAGTCGCGGCTGTGAATAAGTCCGTGGACCTCATCTTTTTCGCTGATCGTGGTTTTTTGAGCGTTGATAATAGCACTTCGCTCGCCTCTAGTAATCCTGGTCCAAGGAACGCCCCAGCCCGCAAGCTCGCGGATCGCCTTAGGCGCCGTTTGCGCAAACATCCTAGCGACATCCTGATCGCAGCCCCAGTCGCTTCCTTTTACCGTATCGGCAAAGTGCACGTCCTCGTTGTCGCCCTCGCTCATTTTGGAATTTCCCAGAGACGCCTGCATGCCGCCTTGAGCTGCCGCAGAGTGCGAGCGCTTAACGGGGATCAGGCTCAAAACGATAGTGCTAAGCCCCTTCTCGCCGGTAGCGATCGCAGCTCTTAAGCCCGCCAAACCGCCGCCAATAACTAAAGAATCGCAATATATTACATTCATCCTAAGCTCCCTATTCTAAACTTAACCATTTGAAATCGGCGATTATCGAAAGCAAGAAAAATGCGCCCCAAACGATAAAAACCGCCTTTTTAATAAAGGCTCTTTTCCTTTGAATTTCAGCCTTTGTGCCGTCTATACTAATCCATTTCATATAAAGTCTATAAATTCCGATGCTAGCGTGAGTTACTACGAATACCAATAAAACGAAATAAAATAGATGAAGTTGTCCGAATCGCGCGATAGCAAGATCCGCGGTGATCTTCGGACCGAATACGATCATTAAAATATGAGCCGCCGCAAAGAAAAATAGTAAAAATCCCGTCCAAAACTGAAACCACCAAAGCGTCGTGTCGCAATGCTTCATTCGCATTTTGTGCGCTTTAAACGCCCTGTAAGCGGCGTAGTTAGCCGGAAATTTTCTCATCGCCAAAAACGCGTGAACTACGAAAATTACGAAAATTACGAAAGCGACGATGTTTGTGACGAAATAAATTCCGCCCGGTTCGGCGAAATGTACGACGCCCTCAAACGCGCCCTTACCGATCAAAATCGTGCCGGTAAATATCATATGACACAGCATGAAACAGGCCAAAATAAGCCCGCTGATGCTTTGCGCCACGTCTTGTAAAGCCATAATGCGGCTTTTTTTGCCGTCTATGGATTTACCCGTAAAGCCCTCAATGCGACCTAGCATAGGTTCTCCTTGAAAAGATGATTATAAACTCCCATTAAATGATCGTTTACGCTTTTGTGGAAATGATTATATTACATTTTAACTTTAGATTAATTTAATTTTTACGAATTAGTTTTTTTCTCAAAGACTGCTTTAAGAAAACTGCTATCAAAAACATCACCAAAGATAAAATTTGCCCCATCGATAAATTTAAAAATATAAAGCCGAGCCCGTCGTCCGGCTCTCTAAAAAATTCCACGAAAAATCTAAACGCCGTGTATAGCATCGCATACAGACATATCAGCTCGCCGTTAAATTTCTTAAATTTACGGTAGAAAAATAAAATCACGAAAATTACCAGCCCTTCCAAAACCGCCTCGTAAAGTTGGCTTGGATGGCGCAGCGTGCCGCCCACTAAGATCCCCCACGGCTCGCTCGTCTCACGCCCGAAAAGCTCCTGATTTAAAAAATTCCCCACGCGTCCGAAAAAATATCCAAGCGGTACGCTAAGCGCCACGAGATCGAGTAGCGCCCACATATCGGTTTTAAATTTTTTGCAAAACCAAACCGTTGCGATCACGAATCCGACGACCGCGCCGTGATAGCTCATACCGCGGATACCCACAAACTCGCCGTTATGAAATGGGTTGAAAATTTGCCACGGATGGCTGAAATACCACGCCGCCTCGCCCGAATAGATCGCGATGTATCCAAGCCGCGCGCCCAAAATGACGCCCACTTCGACCCAGATAAAGTAGCGATCTAACATCTTATCGCTGAAGTCAAGGCCGTCTTTGCGCACGAAATATTTGGCGATAAATAGCGCCGTAAGCAGCGCCAAAACATACATAATGCCGTACCAGTGCACGTTTATGCCAAACGCGCTGAACGCCACGGGATCGAAGTGAGCGTAAATTTCGTTCCAGTAATTCAAATTTTTCCTTTAAAATTTAATCTCAAATTTCGCGGACTACGAAATTTTAAAATTTTGTAAAATTCCATGCCGCTAAAATTCCGCGCAGGCAAAATTCTAAAATTCCATAGAATGCTGCGCCGCCAAAATCGTTTAGAATTTTAAAATTTCGCACCGCAAAGCTTCAAAATTCCGCTTCTTTAAACCCTGAGCCCTAGCGTCTCTTTCATCACGCGGCAAAAATCCGCCAAAAACCACCCGAGCGCCTTGTAGTAGCTGCTTTTGGCGTTTATCTGCACGTGCGTAGCAAGCGCGGAAAAGCTCGGAATGATAAATTGCGCCAGATATAGCGTCAAAATTTTATGCGATTTCGCGTCCGTATTTTGCTTAAATATCATAGCAAGCAGTGCTAGCATGTTGGCTGCGTGAGCGCTTTTAAGCTCCGTAAAAGGCTTTTTGAAGCGGCATTTTTCATAAAACATCTCCACTTCGCTTTCGCTTATGAGCTTGAAAAAGTCCATCTCAAACGCCTCTTTTAGCGCCTCAAAATCGCGCCCGAGCGCCGCGTAGTCCTCGCCCTGTACTTTTTGCCAAAGCTCATGGCCGTTTTTGTTCTCGATATTTTTATTTACTATGATCCAGTTTTTGCCCAAGCCGCGCAACTTCTGCTCATCTATCACGCCTTTAAAATTCGTCGCAAAGATTATGCAGATCACCGAGTATAGCTCGCCTAATTTCATTTTTTTCCTTCAAATTTAATCAAATTTCGCTTGCCTTTTTCAGCTTTTCGATGCCGAATTTTTCCCAAATCCTGCTTAAAGATCGATCTAGGCTCTGCTGCTTCTTATCGATCTCGCCAAAGAGCAGCGAGCCGCCCGATCTGCCGCCGAAATTTGAAAGATTTAGCGCTACGTGGATTATCTGCGCGCCTTTTTTCACGTCGCAGAGCTCAAACAGCTCAAGCGCGGTCTCGCTCAGCAAATTTAAACTAAACGCCCTATCCTGGCTGATCTGATGCGAAAACTCCTCACGCGATTTGTAGCGGATCTTTAGATCATACGTCGCGGGCTTTAGGCCCTTTGCGAGCACTTCGCCCGCCAAATGGCGCGCCAAAATTAAAATTTTACGCCGCAGCTCGTCCCGATCGGCGCACGGCGCGAAGCTACGCCCAAAGCCGATGCTTTTGCGCTCCCGCTTTGAGACGACCTCGCCCTCATCCTCGCCGCTAAGGGCTGCGAAAATTTTCCTGCCGTTTGCGCCCATCTTTTCAAAAATTTCTCTGTGCCCTAGCGCGTCGCCGAAGGTTACGATACCGTATTTGCCGAGCGTTTTTTGCGCCGCCTTGCCGATGCCCGGGAATTTTGCCACAGGCACGGCGGATAGCTCGCGCGCGATTTGCGATTTTAAAATTTGCCGCACGCCGAAGGGCTTGGCAAGGCTCGTAGCGAGCTTTGCGATCAGTTTTGCCTCGCTAAGACCGACGCTGCACGGAAGGCTAAAGCGGCGCATAATTTCGCTTTGTAAAAACGCGGCAAAGCTCAGCGCGTCCGCGTCGTATGCCGTACCGCGTAAATTTAGAAAAAACTCGTCGATGCTAAATTTTTCGATCTCGGGCGTAAAGTTTAGTAAAAACTCATAAATTTCGCGTGAAATTTTGCGGTATTCGCCGTGCCGCGCGCGCACCAAAATCAGCTGCGGGCAGAGTCCGAGCGCGATTTTAACGGGCTGAGCCGAGTGCACGCCATCCGCTCTGGCCTCATAGCTCGCGCTTAAAATCACGCTGCCAAGCTCGCTCTTGCCACCGAAAATCTCCTCGTCGCCGCCTCCGACGACCGCGATCTTTTTGCCCGCAAGCGCAGGATCGACAAGCCTCGCTACAGAGACGAAGAAGCTGTCCAAATCGATGTGAGCTATCAAACTATGTCGATCCCGAATCCGCTAAGCCCCGCGTAGTCTTTCGGTTCGCTCTTGCTTAAAATTTTGATTTTTCTCACGCCCAGATGCGCTAAAATTTGCGCTCCGATGCCAAAGCTCTTAAAATCGGCGCGATTTTGCGCGGATTTTAGCATCAAAAGCACGCCGCCCTCTTTGCGCAAAACGTCCAGATCACGCATGAAATCGTTAAATTTCGTATCGCTTAAAAACTCCAGATCGCTTGAAATTTTATGAAATTTCACGTTCGTCTGCGCGCTCTTTTCTGGCTCGCCGAAAATATAGGCGCGGTGTTCGTTGCCCTCGTGATCGCTCACGTCGTAAAATTTCGCCGCTTCGCCGCACAGCAGAGCGCTTTTGGGCTCGCTAAATTTAACGAGAGTTTCGTGTTTTAGGCGGTACTGCACGATCTGCGCGACCGAGATCATATTGATGTCGTGCTGCGCGCAGAATTTCTCCAGATCGTCCCTGCGCGCCATATCGCCGTCGTCTTTGACGATCTCGCAGATCACAGCGCTTTGCGAAAGCCCCGCCAAACGGCACAGATCCGTAGAGCCCTCGGTGTGGCCCGTGCGAGCGAGCACACCGCCGCTTTTGGCGATGAGCGGGAATATATGCCCAGGGCGGACGAAATCATCGGCGCGAGCGCCCACGCGCGACATCAGCTCGATCGTCATATTGCGCTCATACGCGCTTACGCCCGTCTTGGCGTCCTTCGCGTCGATCGTGACGGTAAAGGCGGTCTCGTGGCTCGAAGTGTTTTTATCGACCATCAAATTTAGATCTAGCTGCTGCGCAATCTGCGGGCTAAGCGCCACGCACAACACTCCGCGAGCGTGCGTGATCGCAAAATTTACCTTCTGTGCGCTGCTAAAGGTGCTCGCAAACACCAAATCGCCCTCGTTCTCGCGATCGACGTCATCGACCATAACGAGCATCTTGCCGTTTTTCAAATCCTCGATCGCCTGCTCTACGCTAACCATTATCTCTCCTTTAAATTTACGATATTATTTTGCCGTTTTTATTCACGATCGTTTCGCGACCGTCTAAATTGATCTTGACGTAGTCGTCGCTCAGAATTTTAATAACTTCTATCTCGTCGTAAAACATCGGCTTTAAAATTTCATTATCCTCATCATCTAGCAGCCCCCATTTGCCGTCTTTTTTGACTTTAACGTATCCTTCGCAATATTTGATTTCGTCATAATATCCGCACAAAGTATTGTCAAAATCCCAAGCAAGCTCGTATACACAAGACACTACCTCTGTGCCCGTTTTATCGATAAAGCCCCATTTGCCGTCCTTTTCAATCTTTGCTAAGCCTTCGCAAAAACTCCCGGCCCGATCATATATGCAAGGAATAACTTCTTTTCCCATTTCATCGATATATCCCCAATAACCGTTCTTTTTAACGTCCGCCAAGCCTTCGCGAAAAACGCCAACGTCATCATATATACAAGGAATGATCTCTTTGCCGGTTTTATCGATAAAACCCCAATAGCCGCTTTTTTGAACTTCCGCCAGTTCTTCGTCAAAATTATAAGCATCATCATATATACAAGAAATCACCTCTTTACCCGTTTTATCGATAAAGCCGAATTTATCGTTCTTATTAACCCACGCTAAGCCCTCGCAAAACTCCTCGGCCCGATCATATATGCAGGGAATAACTTCTTTGCCCGTTTTATCGACGAAGCCGAATTTATCGTTCTTTCTAACGCATGCTAGGCCTTCGCTAAAATACGAAACATCATCATAGATACAAGAAGCTATCTCCTTTCCCGTTTTATCGATAAAGCCCCATTTATCGTTCTTTTTAACCCATGCCGATACCATCTCGATCTCCCGAATTTAAATTTTGATTTCCGCGTAAGCCGCCTTGAGCTTCTCAAAAAGCGGGGCGAACGAAACGCCGTTTACGCGGACGTTTGCGATCGTCGTGATGAAATTCGTATCGCGCTGCCACCGCGGCACGAGATGATAGTGTACGTGCTCGGCTATGCCCGCACCCGCGGCGGCGCCGAGGTTCATACCGATATTTGCGCCGTTTGCGCCCAGAGTGCACTTTAAAATCCCCACTCCGGCGCGCACGTAGCGGCTCATCTCCGCCCACGCATCATCGCTAAGGCACTCGATATTATCGATGTGCTCGTAGGGTATGACCATAAAGGCGCCCGGGCTGTAGGGGTAGAGGTTCATCACCCCGAAGCAGTGCTGCGCGCGAAAAAGCACGCCGTTGCGATCGTCAAACGCCGCATCCGCCGCCGCGTCACAGAAGGGACAGCCGCTTCTTTTTTCGGTAAAATACTCGCTTCGCCAAGGGGCGCAAAGATAATCCATCTCTTTTCCTTTCTGAAATTCCAAAAATTCTATGGAATTTTAAAATTTGCGTTTCGCAAAATTCTATGAAATTTGGAATTTAAAACTTCTAAATTTCATAAAATTTTAAATTTACGCGGTCCGCGCTTGCTCGCACGATGCGGAGCTATGTACGTGGTAGGGCGCGACATGCTTTGCAATCGCGGGGCGCTTCGGCGCAATACGCACTCTGCGGATCAAAGCCCGCGGCGGGCGTTAGTGCGCATTTGACGGACACTCATCGCGCGGCAAACATAGCGTCTAAGTCCGCACCGTAGCCGTTTGCGCGGCATGCGATAATAAGCTCGCGATGCCAAAGCGTAGCACGTACGCCTACGCGGCATACGATATCAAATCTACGCGGTCGTTTGCGCGGCGCATTATAACAAAACTTTGACGCACTCACAGGCACGATACGCGATGCCAAACCTGCGCCGCAATACCGTCGCGACACGCGATAAAATTTAACGCGGCGCGGTCATAGTGCAGCTGTATTATAGCTGCGACTCAATCGCGGCGTATCACAGGGTATCGCAGCCCTAACCCCTACGCCGTCCGCTTTTACGATAACTCGCTTTGCGAAGTTATCGCGCAGCTCCTCTGGGCGGCTTAGGTCGCGAGCTGTGATTAAAATTTACGGCGCCATTTAATCGCCGATACCAAAGCGCTAGGCACACAAGACACTACGGCAGACGCGCAATTCTCGGCGCTTAATGTTACAAGCGCAACCCCGCGCGCGCGAAGCTTCGCAAACGTAAAGCTAAATTTAAACCCGCGCTTTTTGCACCGGCTCGTGATGCGGCGGAAAGCTATACAAACGAAAGGCGTAAATTTAAACCTCGCTCCGCAGCCGCTCGTGCAGCGCACACGATAATGAACTCACGACGCCAAAGCACAGCGTGAACGCTTACGCAGCGTGCAATACTAAATCACGTCAAATCGCGGTCGTAAAATTTAAAGAACTGATAAATTTTAAAGTCCGTCGAATTCTACGAATTTTAAAATTTACCGCCTTAAAATTTCGCCCTCTTCGCTAAATTTAACTTCTCGTTCCGATTCAGTCTTGCGCGATCAAACGAGCGGGTTTAAATTTTGCCGCCCGCGCCGAGCTTTATCTCACGCAGTGCCGCACCGACGTCATTTTGGCGCATAAAATGCTCGCCGATCAAAAACGCATCGACGCCCGCCTCGTGCAAGCTTAAAAGCTGCTCGTGCGAGTGCAGACCGCTTTCGGCTACGATGATCTTGCCGTTTGGAATCAGCGGGATCAGCCGCTCGCTCAGGCTCGTATCGACCTCGAAAGTCTCTAAATTTCGATGGTTGATGCCGATAATACCCGCACCTGCGAAGACCACTTTTTTCAGATCGTCCTTATCGTGGATCTCGCACAGCGCCCGAAGCCCCAGCCTGCGGGCAAATTCGAGCAGTTCTCTTAGCTCCTTGCGCTCAAGCGCTTTGGCGATCAGCAGGATAAAATCCGCGCCGTAAACCAGCGCCTCGAGGACCTGATAACGATCGACGATGAAATCCTTGCGCAAGATGGGCGTACGAGTGTAGCGGCGGATCTGCGGGATGAACTCCAAATCGCCCCTGAAATAATGCGGCTCGGTAAGCACCGAAAAGGCGCTGGCGCCTGCATTTTCGTACTCCACCGCAAGGCTTAGCGGCTCAAAATCCTCGCGGATGATTCCCTTGCTCGGGCTTGCCTTTTTAATCTCGGCGATGATGCGTAGCGGGTCCTTCTCATCGCTTCTAAGCGCGCTTATGACGTCGCGCGGCTCGTAGGGATTAGCGCTTAGCGAGCGGCCGAGCAGATCCTCGGGCAGCCTTTCTTTACGAAGCGCGAGATCCTCGTGGGTGCGCTTTAAAATTTCGTCTAAAATCACTGCGCGCCCCCGTTTGTAGGATTTGCCTCGGGTAAATTTGGCGAGGGCGGCTCATGCTTTGTGGAATCTATCGGCGCAAGATTTCCGGGATTTTTACCTGGAGTTTGCGCGGAGGAATTTATAGAATTTGCAGCCGAGCTTTGCGGAGTAGAATTTTGAGCTGCCGGACTTTGCGAGACGGCGCCCTGTGCGGCGGGATTTTGAGCTACCGGGCTTTGCGGAGTGGAGCTTTTACCGCCGTGCATACACGCATCGATCGCCATTATATGCTCCTTGCCTTCGGGGGATTCGAAAAATTCTGCGTCTTTGATCCTGTCCATCTGCTGCTTTGCCTTGTCGCATTCGCCAAGCTTGTAGTATCCCCAAGCAAGCGAGTCGATGTAGTATGGCGAATCGGGCTCGATCTTAAGCGCCTTTTGGACATAATCGATCCCCTTTTTCACGTCCAGATCGTGATCGATCAAAATGTAGCCGTAGTAGTTTAGATGTACGGGGTCTTTAAGCTGCGGCGCGATATTTTCAAATTTTTCCACGACGCTGGATAGGGTCTTGGCGTCCACGTTTTTGCCGACGCTTTCATATTCGTAGATCGCCTCGATCGCCAAAAAATCATAGTTTTTCGTCTTTATAAACTCGTCGCGAGCCATTTTGATCGCGGTTTTGTAGTCCTTCTTGCGCGCATAGGCGTCGATCAAAAGCTCTGGTTTGTAGTCATATTTTTTAAGCAGTTCGATGATTTTGTCAAAGTCGTTTGAATAATAATATATCGCGATCATATCATCTAAAAATTTCGTATCACCCTTCGCCTCGTAAAGCGCCTCATCGATCTTGGCGACATCCAGATAGCGCTTATCCGCACGGTACACGTCGGCTAGCACTTCGCACGCCATCCCGCTTCCGCAGCCGTAAATGCGTCTATGCGTCTCGATGATGCGGATGGCGGAATCCGAATCGTTTAGCTTATTTAGCAGCACGTCGCAAAGGCGGATCAAATTTTCATCCGTTTTGTCTAACCCGTAGGCCTTTTCAAAATATTGCCTCGCGAGCTCGTAATTTTCCATCGCGTAATATGTCGCCGCTAAGATCGCGTAGCTACGCGCGCTAGGATCGACGGTAACGAGCTTAAGCGCCACGGTATTTGCGTCTATGTTCGCCTTTTTGCCCAGATAGTAGCCGATCTTTACGCGCAGATATTCGGAATCATCCGTCAAGCTCTTCTCTCCGAGCTTCAAATAGCGCTCAGTATTTTTTCGATCTTTGATCGCAAACGCCATCTTTAGCGCCTCTAAAAGATAGACGGACGAGCCTGTTTTCTGATACGCCTTTTCGTATAAAAGCATAGATGCGAGCGGGTCTTTATAGGCTAGCTCCATCGCCGTTAAAAGGTCGAAATTTAGCTCCGCGTTTGCCTGCGCCCTCATCGCGCGCTTAAGTCTTTCTTGCGTAATATCTTTCTCGCTCACGCCGTGATCTAAAGCGTCCTGTCTCGCAGCGTCTATTTTTGCGGCATCTTTAGCGCCGCTTTTTACGCCGCGCTTTGGCTTAGAGCGGCGCTGTTTTTGCTCATAGCCCGCGTCCGCTATGCTGCGGTTTAAATTTAGATCCGCTGTTTTCTCATCTAAAATCAGGTTATTATCGCCGTTTGCGGCGGCGCTCGATCCGTTAAATTTAATAGCGCCGTCCGCCGCGCTTAGGCTAAGCGCCGCAAAGAGCGCCGAAATGATCAAAAATTTATTTAGAATTTTACCCCGATGCATTCTTCCTCCAATTCTTTAGTATGCGTTTTAAAATATTCCCAAAACGGAAAGCTGCGACACTGCTTCGGACGCAGCTCGTAAATCCCGCAGTTGCGCTGCGCCTCGTCAAAAAACACGCACGCCAAACCGCCCTCAAAGGGCTTTTCTTTTACGCTAAATCTAGCGCCTACCTTGTCCAAATACGCCCTTTTAAGCTCCGCGGGCGAAATTTTAAATTTTACCGCTAAAGCTGCGATCTCGCTCTCGTCTATCCAGATATAGCCGCTCTCTCCCGTGCAGCACTTGCCGCCGCAGCGCTCGCACGCGCTCGCATCGAAGCTAAAGCCAAACTCACTCATAATCCACGCTCGCTAGATCCGCGCTTTTATAGATCGCGTGGGCTTG
>CAUQNJ010000018.1:0-36977 GCA_963519515.1 uncultured Campylobacter sp.
ACGAGACTATCCCGAACGGCACGAGGCTTTATGAGCCGGGCAGAAGCTTTTGGGCAAAATTTAAAGCGCATTTTTAAGGCCTAGATCGTCCGGATTTGGCGCGTTTTAGATTTTGTATCGGATTGTGTGATACCCATTTCGGCGTACTTCGCAAGTACTGCGCGAGCTTGTAAACAGACGCTAAAGTATAGATAAAATTTGCAAGCGTCTTGAGCGGCCGAGCTCGTGCTAAATTTATGCGGCTAGGCGCGGCTTTTGTCGTCCGAGCCGTTTTTCCGCACGGCGCCGAAGCTTCGGTGCGGCCTGCGGCGGATATGATGCTTATTCGGCGTGATCTCACGCGATAAACGTCGGCACAGAAGGCGGTTGCGCGATTTGAGATGAAATTTAGCCCGCAGATCAGCTTAAAGCTTTGTACAAAAAGGCGGTTTCGCGGCGCCTGATCCGTCGGCATCGTTTCGGTTCGTCGGGCTTGCCTGCGCGCGACGGACGCGCGGTAAAATTTACTGAGCTTTAAGCGGCGAGGGTATAAAATGGAGCGTCCATCAAATTTAGGGGCGGCAAATGGATCAAGGCAGGCTTGAGGAATTAAAAAGGCTACTACAGAAGCGGCATCAAGAGCCAAAGCGGGACTTGGAACAAAATTCTAACGGCAAAAATTCTAAAGTCTCGAATTTTGAAACCAAAAATTCCGAAGTTTCAAATTTTGAAGCTTCGAATTCTAGAACCTTGAATTTCGAAGCCTCGAATTTTGAAATCCTGAATTCCGAACCTCCGAATTTCGAATCTCTGAATTCCAAAGCACTGAATTCCGCTACTGATGCTTTAAATTTAGAAGGCAATTTAGAAACCGAAGCGGCTCAGAATTCTGCCTGTGAAAACAACGCAGAGCCACAAAATTTTATCTCGGATGACAACGGCTCTTTGCAGCAGAATTCCAAAGCCAGGGATTATGATAAAGATCCGATAATCATAAAAGATAACACGATAGAGATGATTAAATTTTATTCGCCATTTCTGTATTTTCTTAATTTCATAGATTTTGGAACAAGGCAAGACTCGCCGAGATCCGTTAAACGCTGGCTAGGGCTCCCAAGTAAATTCGGTACCTGTTATATAAAATTTAAAAATTCAGTTATCGAATATTATTCCGAGAAAAAGAGAGCGACCCTATACTCTATAAATTTATCCGAAATAATTGCGATAAAACGCACCTTTGGGCCATCCACTTTTAAAATGACGAAAAAAAGGTAAAATTTCAACATTTTTTGTCGCGTTCACGTGGATAATCCTTTTATCTTTGGTAGTAACTTTTAAAAATAAAATTTCTTATGGAATTTTAATTGTGCCGATCTCCTTATTTTTGGCGTTTGCGCCCTTAATCATATTTAGATTTAAGAAAAATTTGGGATTTGACATAGGAAACGACAGCCTTATTTTTATGAGCAATGGTAATTATATCGAAGCAAGTATATTAACAAGTAAAGAATACAAGGAGTTAAAAACCTATTTTTTACTAAAAACAGGGAAAAATTTAGATAAAATCCGGCCGCAAATTTTTGTATAGGTCATAAAGAATAAAAGATGAATAGAAAGCAGAGGATTGAAGAGCTAAAGAAACCTCTAAATCAAAGGCAACGGAACGCAGAGCAAGGCTTGCAGGAGAATTCTGATGCTCAAAATCCCGATACTTCGAAATCCGATAACTTAAATTTAAATGTAAAAGATAGCCTTAAATTTCAAAATTTAGATTCCGATAGTGCTGATTTTAAAAATTATGAAATCCAAGCCAGAGACTACGACAAAGATCCGCTAATAATAAAAGACTATGCTTTTTACGACTATATGAAATATTCCACGATTGCTACGCTTATAGGATGCTTATTCTTCATCTCGGTCGTTACCGTAGTAAACCCCATTGAGCCCAAAAATTTTAGATTACTCCCTTTCGCTTTGGTAATGTTTTTTACCAGGCGAAAGCAACAAAAGGGCGTCTATTTCGTATTTAACGATTCGGATATCAAATATTACAAAGAAGATAAAGCTTATAAATCTTTGAAGCTTGAACAAATCGGCGCCGTTGCGATTAGTTTTGATCCGCGCTGGGACCGGCAGCAGAGGATAAGCATACCTGAAATGTTGTTTTTGTCGCTTTGGCCTTTGGGTGCATACGTTATGCGCGGAATGCATGCGATGATCGCGCTAATTTCGATGATAGCAATTAGCCTATTCGGAGCGGGTATATTGATGCATCTTAAAAATGGCAGTTTCAGATGCTTAGGCGTCTATGACCGGCTTGTGATATACGGCGAAACGGGCGATCTTAGAATTATAAATGTTTTGATTTATAGCAAAAAAGAGTATCTGGAATTAAAAGAGTATTTTATGCGCAAAACGCATATAGATTTGGATAGCGTCCCGCGCACCTTGTCGGTATTTAGCAAAAAGGTAAAATTTAGAAAATTTAAATTCTAGCGCTCCGCTTGAAATTTTGCCTTTAAAATTTACGCGCTAATCATCGCCGCTTTCATATACGCCGAGCTCTACGAGATTGCCGTCGGGATCGCGCAGGTAGATACTTTGCATAGCGCCGCGCGCACCCGCGCGGGGCACGACGCCAAGCTCTATTTGCACCCCTTTGCTTTCAAGCTCCGTTTTGAGCTGCTGCGCGCTTTGATCTTCGCAGATTAGGCAAAAATCCACCGAGCCCGCGATAGGACGCGCTGCAAACGGCGCAAACTCGCCCGCGCGGGTGTGGATATTGATCTTTGAAGAGCCGAAACGCAGGCTGTGTTTGCCGCCCTCGCAAATGTGCTCTAAGCCCAAAATCCCTTCGTAAAATTCCACGCATTTTTGCAGATCCTCCGTAACTAGGACGAAGTGATCGATCCCTTTGATTTTCATTTTGTCTCCAATCTTGCCGCGGGTTTAAATTTACGCGATGCGAGCGATCAAATTTACGCCGCACGGATAAATCTACGCGCGAGCAGGTTGTAAATTTACGCGGTGAAATTTCACGACCCCGCAAAATAGAACTGAAATTTAACCCCGCGATTTTAAAATCATCGATTTTAAGATTATCTTGCCCGCTTCGACGCCTGGCTGATCGTAGGTATTGACGCCTAAGATCGCTCCGGTGGCGCTGGTTAGCAGCTCGAAGTAGTAAAACAAAAATCCCGCACTCTGTTCGCACAGCCGCGAAACTTCGATGAGATCGACGCTGATACCTTCGTTACTGACCGCTTGCAGCGTGGCGTCGCATTGGTAGCCTAGTACCTCGCTCAGTCGCATGCCGTTTACGAAGTCGCAGCTCTGAAGCGGCTCTAGGCTGAGCTGCGGTACGGCATCCGAAAGCCCCGTGTCCGCGATCTTTAGAAAGGTTACGGTTTTGTCCTTGATGCCGTCCATGATGAGCTGAAGGAAGCTGTGCTGATCGCGCGAGCCTGAAAGCCCGATAGGAGTGAGCCCCTCGCGGCTAAAGCCGATCTTTTTGCCCAGACTCTCGGCCCAGAGCTGCACATACCACTCGCCGAAGCCGCGCAGCGCGTCGCAGTAGCTAAAAAGGACGTTGATTTTCGCGCTTCTGTGCGTGGCGTAGTGGTGGGCTTTTTGTAAAATTTTATTCTGCGTCGCCTCGCCGCTTGCGGATAAAATTTCATCCAGATACGTTCTTTTTGCTTCCTCTGCACCGCTCAGAAGCGCGTGCGCATCGAGCCCCAGCCCTACTGCGGGCACTAGCCCCATCGCGCTTAGCACGCTAAAGCGGCCGCCGACGTTGCGGGGCGTATTTAGGACGCTAGCGCCGTGCTCTCGCGCGAATATATCCAGCGGCGAGCCTGCGTCGGTGATGAAGATGAAATTACGCGCTAAGCTTTTTAGATCGCGCACGCCGAAGCGGTCCAAAACCACTTTAAAAAGCGAGATCGTCTCGATCGTACCGCCTGATTTGGAGGATACGATGAAGATCGTGCGAGCAAAATTTAGCCCTTCTAACGCGCGATTTACGCTGCGCCCGTCGAGATTATCCAAAATTTCAAAGCGCAGATCTTTGCGGATTTTACCCGCTAGCATATCATAAAGCGCCCGCGCGCCCACGCTGGAGCCGCCGATGCCCAAAAGCACGACCCCGTCGTAGCTTCGCGCGCTAAAAAATTCCTTCGCCTGCGCTATTACGCCCGCGCCTTGCTGCGGCAGGCGGTAGTAGCCTATCTTGCCGCTTTCGTATTCGGCGCGGATCTTTGCCGCTACCTCCTCTAGCGCGCCGTCTTTTGCCTGCGGGAAAAACAGCTCATTTTTTACCATCGCTAAATTCTCGCTCGTAGAAATATTTGATCGCGTCTACGTAGCCCTTTACCGAGCCGCAGTCGAAGCGAGTACCTTTAAATTTATACGCGATCACCACGCCGTTTTGAGCCTGCTTCAAAAGCGCGTCGGTGATCTGCACCTCGCCGTTTTTGCCTGGCGCCGTCTGCTCGATGAGATCGAAAATATTAGGCGTTAGGATGTAGCGCCCGATGATGGCTAAATTCGACGGAGCTTCGTCGGGCTCCGGTTTTTCGATCATCTCCGAGACCATTATCAGATCGTCGCTGATGCTCTTTCCGGCGATGATGCCGTATTTGTTTACGTCCTGCGGCGGCACCTCCATCACTGCAACGACGCTGCAGCGGTATTTTTCGTAAATTTTAACCATCTGCGCAAGCACGCCCCCACCGTTTTCGTTCACGCACAGATCGTCTGCTAGCACCACGCCGAAAGGCTCGTCGCGGATTAAAATTTTACCCGTATAAATCGCATTACCGAGCCCCTTCATCTGCTCTTGGCGCGTGAAAGAGAAGGTGCAGCGCTTCATAAGCGCCCTGATCTCATCGAGCAGATATTCTTTGCTGCTGCCTGAAATTTGATCCTCCAGCTCGTAGCTGCGGTCGAAATAATCCTCCAGCGCGCGTTTGCCGCGACCCGTGACGAAAGCCATATTATCCATGCCCGCCTCCAGCGCCTCGTCCACGCCGTAGTGAATGAGCGGCTTGGTAAGGATCGGAAGCATCTCTTTAGGTAGCGATTTGGTCGCGGGCAAAAAGCGCGTGCCGTAGCCCGCCGCGGGAAATAAACAAGTCTGGATCATGAAGCTCCTTTGATCTTTTTTTGAACTTTTATTATAATGCAAAAAAGATAAAATTCCGCAAAGGAAAGCCTTGAAAACGATTGAAAAAGAGATCAGCGCCGCGCAGGAGATCAAAAAATCAAGCTTCATCGCCTATCTCGCGCCGCTAGCGAGCTTTGAGACGCTGCGTGCGCGGCTGCGGCAGCAACACCCAAAGGCGCGGCATATCGTATGGGCGTATCGCGCGCTGAACGAGCCCATGCAGATCGTAGAAAACTCAAGCGACGACGGTGAGCCCAAATCGACTGCGGGCGTGCCGTGCCTAAACGCACTTCGCGGCGCCGAATTGATTAACGCCGCGGTGCTCGTGGTGCGCTACTTCGGCGGCATCAAGCTAGGCACGGGCGGGCTCGTGCGGGCATACGCCAGTAGCGCGAATCTCGCTATCGAGGCCGCCGCAAGCAGCGGCGCTTTAACCGACTTTTTTCTTAAAAGGCGCTGCGCGTTTTTCGTGCCGTTTGCGACGGTGGCTAAATTTGAACATTTTTTAAAAAAATCGGGCTTTGTTTATGAAGCGAGCTTCGGCGATGCGGGAGCGGAGTTTAGCGCAGAGCTTAGCGCGGAGGAATTTGAAAAATTTATGGTCTTTGCGCAGGGCTTTACGGCGCCCTTTAAGATCACGCAGATGCCGAAATTTTAAAGCTTGGCTCTGAAATTTTAAGCAGGCGCCGCTTTAAATTTAACCCTTTTTAATGGGCTTTGCATTAAAATTCCCTTTTCAAGGAGAAGCGATGATTTACGAAGACGAGATGATTTACGTGGAGCGCGAGGAGCACGAAGTGCCGTGGGTGAAGGTCTTTACGAAGGTGAAATTTAAAGAGCTTAGCGACTGTGACGAGGCGACGCTGGCGCATCTGTGGCGCGCTGTGCTTCAGTGCGAAAAGAGCCTGCGGGAGTTTTACGCGCCCGATAAGATCAACATCGCAAGCTTTGCCAACTACGTGCCGCGCGTGCATTTTCACGTCCAAGCGCGCTTTAAAAACGACAGCTTTTTCCCGGAGTCCGTCTGGGGAAAAAAGATGCAAAACGGCAAACTCGATCTGCCGGAATTTAGCGAATTTGCAGAAGTTTTAGCGGCAAATTTAAAGATGGAATTCAGATGATAGGCGCGCGCTCAAAAAAATACCTAAGCCTTTTCGCGCTTGCTTGCTGCGTCGCCACCTTTGCGTTTTACCTGCGCTTTAAAAGCGAGGAAAACGAGATAAAAATCAAGCAGCAGTTCGATTTCAGCGCGAGTTTGTTTGAAAAGATCGTGGACGAAGAGAAGCTAAACGCCTTTGCGATCTCGCTGATTTTGTCGCAAAACAGCGACGTGGTGCGCTGCTTCGAGAGCGGCAAACACGGCGAGTGCATGGACGTGACGAAAAAATACAAAGACATTTTAAGCGCGGTGCCCTTCTACACGGGCGTGAAGATACATTTTCACACGCAAAACATCAGAAGCCTGGCTAGGAGCTGGAGCGACGAATTTTACAACGATGATCTGAGCTCTTTTCGCCATTCGCTTTTGCAGATCCGCCAGAGCTTGCTTCCAAAAGCGCTTGTGGAGATGGGGCGATGCGGGGTTTTTATGCGCGGAATTTCGCCGGTTTTTAGCGAGGGCAAATTTATCGGAAGCGCCGAGATAATGCTCGATTTCGAACACGTCATCGCGCAGATCAACCGCATGGAAAACGATATTTTTATCCTCGTAGATAAGAGGTTTGAGACCGATTGCTTTTACGATAAAATAGGCGTTATCAAGGACTTTATCGTCGTAAACAGCGCGCCGGATTACGACGTTTTGTCGATTTTGGCGACGCTTGATTTTGGGGCGCAGAGCTTTATCAAAAAGGACGGACATTATTTTTACGTGCGAGCGTTTTCGGACGAAAACGGCACGAAGCTGGGCTATATAATTTTGCACCGCGAAGGCTAGCGGCGAGGTTAAATTTAGGCGCCTATCGCTTGTTTGTTTCGTCGCGGCGGCGGACGCGCGGCGAGCGAGCGTTTTAAATTTAATTGTAAAATCGCGGAAATTTACGCTGAAATTTTAAATTTTAAAAGGAGCGTCGGTATGAAATTTTATAAATCTCTTAAATTTAAAGCCCTGGCAGGGGCGTTGCTTCTTATAATAATACTCTGCGCCGCATTCATCCGCATCATCCCCGATTACTCCACTTCACGAGGCTTCGCCGTAGTTACTATTTTTGGCTACAACAAATATAAGCAAGGATACTGCCTCAAAGAGGATAGAATTTTACCGAGAGAGGAGCGGTTTAGGCGTGGAATTTTAGATACTTTAGAAAGATACGTATTGTTTCATGCCGCTATTGCAAATAGGTGTTATTACATGTACGGTATGGAGCAGTGTAACTACGGCAGCACTAAATTTGCCGTTAAAGTAGGCTTTTATGAGACGGATAAATTTAATAACTATGATTGGCTGGAAGTTTTATCTAAAGAATATGAGATGGAAAAACGTAAAAATCAAGACGCTTGGCTATATAGAAATATTTTTGTTGAGAAATTTCAAATGAAGCCCGTAGATATCGCAGAAAAGTTAAAGCTAAATTTAAAAGAGGGCTTTGCGGGCTTTGATATGCCAGTAATTGAATACGCAGGGTTAAATAAATATCTTTTATATCTCGATAAAAGCTTTATTCTCTATGATGATTTTAAATTCAGCGCTATTTTGGTTAGGGTTCCTGAAGGTTATACACCCAAAGATTTATTGGATAGAAGGCAATATTATGAAAGAGAGATTCAAGCCAGATCATATAGTGAAGATGACTTTAAAATTGATAATTGTGGAAATAGCGATTTTAAAATTTATAAAAACAATGTCGAAGAAATAGCAGATCGCCTGGTAAGAGAAGATTTGTTTAAAGGCGGCTGAAAAGCCGAGTAAACAACTGAAATTTTAAATTTTAAAGGAGCGTCGGTATGAAATTTTATAAATCTCTTAAATTTAAAGCGCTAGCTGGAGCGCTACTTCTTATAATAATACTCTGCGCCGCATTCATCCGCATCGTACCCGATTACTCCATCTCACGAGGCTTCGCCGTCGTTTCTCTTTCCGACTATAACAAATACAAACAAGGCTATTGTCTAAAAGAGGATAGAATTTTACCGAGAGAGGAGTTGTATAAAAGAGCGATAGGGCAGTATTTGGATTATGATCTAAAACTAGAGCAAATGATCGATGATTACAGGGCTTATACTTATGGTAGCCCTTGGCGTAGCTCATATGAAATCGCATATTATGAATTAGAAAATATAAATTTATCTAATTGGTTTGAAGTATTACAAAAGTATTATAAAGAGGGGAAAACGACCGAGGAGATACTCATAAAAGAGCTAAAAGCCAAAAAAACCGATCCTAAAAAATATCTAAAAATATCTTCAGATGGCGCAGGTTTCGGATTTGATAGGCCGATAGTGCTTATTGATGGTGATGATAAAACAGTTATAGCCGATTTATTATTAGATAAATTTGTTCTAATTAATAAAAATTACTTGCGTTATAATCACAGTGAATACTTACATGATAGAGCAAAAATCGATGTTATTACTAAAAAACATTATGAAGATAGGAGTAAAGTAATATTATTTGATACAAAAAAAGAGGGTACGGAATTTGACAACTGCGGAAATCTAAATTATCCATTGGAAGAATATTATTTAGGTAGTAGAGAGGCAAAAGGCGGCTGAATCCGATCTAAAACAAAATTTTAAAAAGCCCTAGCCACGTAAATTTTACTTCTAAATTTTAAATTAGCGTCTAAATTTCATGCGCCGTTTTAATCCAAAAGCTTCTGCTTAAACAGCGGGATTTTGTAGCAAAAGGTACTGCCTTCGTTTGGTTTTGAGCTGACGCTTTTTGCGATTCCGTAGCGCTTGCAAATTTTATCGATTATGTTTAGCCCGAGGCCGAATCCGCCAAGAGCCGCGTTTTCGCGCGAGTATCTCTCCCAGATCGCGCTCGTATCTTTTATGCCGATGCCGAAGTCCTGCACGCTAAATACCGTTATGCTCACCCCTTTTTCCAGCGCGATGATGATCTTGCCGCCGGGGCGCGAGTATTTTATGGCGTTGCTTAGCGTGTTGTCGATGAGGCGCATCAGTGAGGTTTCGTCCATAAAAACGCTCACATCGGGCGCTATTCGCGATTGCAGGCTTATGTTTTTGCTTTTTGCGACCAGATAGATAAAATTTATCCTAGCGCCCAAAAACTCGCTCATATCGATGCGGCGGCTTTTTAGGCTCATCTTACCGCTTTTGATGAAATACTCCACGTCCTCGTAAGTAATGACCATCTGCTTTAGCGCGGATTTTATGCGCGCGGTGTGTTTGTCGCGCAGCCCAAGCATCTCGGTATTGATGAGCGCGACGCCCAGAGGGGTCTTTAGCTCGTGCATCGCGTCGTTGAAAAACGCCTTGATGAGGTTGCTTTGCTGCGCGTAGAAATTTTTAATGATTTTGTAGTTAAATAGTGCGATGATGAGCGCTACGAAAATCGTGATAAAGATCGTAGAGATCGCGATAAATTCTATCTTGGCGTAGCTTATCTTTTTTGAAATGACGAAAAAATATAGCTTGCCCTCATGTAGAAAATGGCGCTTAAAAAATACCCGCCCGCCGAATTTCAGCGTAATAAATGCAAAATCCGGCGGCTGGACGCTTAGGTTTGATCTTAAAATTTCGCCGTTTGCGTTTAGGATCGCGTAGTCGTAGATGAGCTCGTCTTTTAGATTCAGATCCGCGCCGGCTAGGGCTTCGCCGCTTTTTTGTATCAACTCGGCGACGTCGGTGCTCTCTTCGATTTTGGAATTTAAATAGATGATATAAAGACTCTCGCTTATAAAGGCGCCGATGATGAAAATCGCGCTAAAAAGCGTAAATTTAAACCCTTTAAGCATTGATCTTATATCCGAGTCCGCGGCTGGAGAGGATGAAGTCGTTGCTTGTTTTGGAGCGGAGGTTGCTGATATGCACGCGCACGTCGACGCTGCCCGCTTCGCCGTCCCATACGTCGGCGATGAGTTCATCTACGCTAACGAATCTTTTGATATTGGCGAGCAGAAATTCTATGATTTTGATCTCTTTGGCGCTTAGCGATATCTCTTCGTCCGCGCGTTTTAAAATTTTTAAATTTGCGAAGTAGTGAAATTTATCCGCGATCTTGACGGTGCCCTTTTCGTCGCCGAAATACTTTCGCATCAGCTCGCTTACTCTAAATTTAAGTTCGGCTAGGTGGAAGGGCTTTTTTAGATATTCGTTGCAGCCTAGCTCCACTGGCTCAAATCATCGATGTCGCCGAGCGAGGTCATCATCATTACGGGAGTGTTGAGACCGAGGCTGCGCGCGTATCTAAGTACCTCTTCGCCCGAAACCTCCGGCACCTTGATGTCTAAAATCAGCAAGTGGTATGCATTTGCGGCGATCTTATCGCAGGCTGCGTCGCCGCTTTCGCATTCGTCCACCTCGTAGCCGAGCTCCTGTAGATACTCGCTTACGCTGCTTCTGTATTCAAAATCGTCTTCTAAAAGTAAAATTTTCAAACCCGTTCCCTAAATCGGGAGCGAGACTACGCTCCCGTGCAAATTTGCCCCGCATATACGATGTAGTAGCGAAGCAGAATGACGCCGCAAAGCACGACGAAAGAATTTAAAACTATAAACGCAGGCTTGTAGGCGTGGTTTTTCAGCGCCGTAAAGGCGATGATGATCGGAGCGATGAGCCCCGTGCCTAAAACGCCGATCCAGAAAATTTTGCCGTAAACCTCGTGCGTCAAAGCCTGCTGTGCCGCAAGCGCGCTCGTGCCGCCCTCAAAATACATCCCGACAAATAGAATGAATAAAAGCGGAATCTCAAAGAGTATCGCGCGCAGATCAAGCACCAAAAGGTATTTTATGCTATCTTTGTTTAATGAGCCTTTAAAAAACAGAAGTCCAACTAAAATGCTTGCCGCGATGCCGCTGGAAAAGCCCGATAGCAAAAATAAAATCGGCAGCACCGGAGTATTCCAAAGCGGAATTTTCATTACCGCGCTTAGCAAAAAGCCAGTATATGCGCCCACGCAAAGAGCAAGGATAAATAAAATTCGCTCGAAGAGTTTGGAAGCTTTGGCGAATGAGCTTAGTAAATTTACGATAGAGCGCAGGAATGCAAATAGCTTAAATTTGCAAATTTCTTCGCCGAACACACACAGCGCAAATACAAAGCTGAGCGGCACGTAGATTAAAAGAGCCGCCACGCCGAGGCTCATTACAGAGCCGAAGTTAAATTTTATCAGCAAAAGATAGAATGTAAGCGGCTTGCCAAGATCAAAGATCAAAAGCAAAAGCCCCGCGCAGATCGTGATCGGCGCCGTGATCGCGCCCGCTCTAATCATCGCGTCCCAGATGGAATTTTGCTCGCTTTCGTGGCGGTTCCATTTGACTAAAAGCGCCACCATCGTCGCTCCCGCGCTAAGACCCGCCAAAAATAGATAGATCGCAATCGGCCAAGGCCAGTAAATTTCAGAATATTGGCTCATATCGCCCCACATATTATTCATAGCGTCCTCCTTTTTTGTTTTTGATATTCGCTAGGCGCGGTTTGGTGTTTAGATACGCTTTCGGATATTCTACGCTCGTTTTGGCTAGCAGTTTGTTTACCCCGGAGCCCGCGTCGTTTACGTCGCCGAAAACTAAAGCGTCGGTCGGGCACACGCTTACGCAAGCGGGCTGCAAGCCTTTGCTCGTGCGGTTCGTGTAGCAAAAGGTGCATTTGCCGATAGCGTGCGTGATAGGATCGACAAATCTAGCGTCGTAAGGACAGGCCAGGATGCAGTATTTGCAGCTGACGCAAAGCCTCTCGTCTATGAGCGTTACGCCGTCTTTGGTTTTAAAGCTCGCTCCCGTAGGGCAGACGTCCACGCAGGGGCTATCCTCGCACATAACGCAGCTAGCGCGCGAATAATCAAGTTTTAAATTCGGAAAAACGCCGCTTGTTTTGCCGTGCACTTGCAGCCTATAAACGCCGCTAGGCACGCCGTTTTCGTTCCTGCACGCAACCGAACAGGCTTGGCAGCCTATACATAAATTTTCGTCGTGAATCATTATGAGTTTTTTCATAACCGCCCCTTTCAAATTTTAACTATATCGACGCCGACGTTGGTTACCATCGTGCTTACCACAGGACCCGCAGCGGGATCGAGAAGGACGCTTTGGTTCGTACCTATGCCGTTCGTGCGCTTTAGCCCGGGGCTTACGTGCCCAAAGCCGTGGTATAAAAATAGGCAATCGTCTCTGATGCCTTGCGTGACGAAAATTTTAGCCTTTTGCTCGCCGAATTTATTTTTGAGCTTCACGACATCGCCCGTCTTTAGCCCCTCCGCTTTTGCAGAAGCTGGGCTGATCCAAACCGGCGATTCGCTCATCATATCGTTTAAAATTTTGACATTTTGCGTGTGACCGTTGGTGTGAAGCGCGGTCTTGCCAGTCATTAGGCAGTATTTGTGTCCGCCGAATACGTCCATACCCTCGGTGTTTAAGCAGCCGTATCCCGCGAAAAGCTCCTCCACTTTCGGCGCGAAAAGCTCGATCTTGCCGCTCGGGGTTTTAAATTTCATCTGAGAGCTCATCTCGCCGTTTTCGTCCACGAACTCCGCCGCGGCAGGATATTTATCGATAAATTTAGCCACGAGCTTCGGCTCTCGGTAATACAGCTTCGGCACCTTGTAGCTTACGTAGCCGTTTTTAATTAAATTTGCGATCAGCTCGGCGTTGCCTTTGGCTTGCTGCATGCGGTATTCGTCGATGTTGTTCCAGGTGTAGTCCTTATCGATCTTCATCACCCTCGCAAGCTCTCTAAAAATTTCATAGCCGCACTTCGTATCGCCCACCGGCTCAACGGCCTTGTTTCGCATCACAAATCCGGGCGCGGTGCCACCTTTGTTTTGAATCGACTCGTCGCGCTCCAAATACGTGGATTCGGGCAAGATCACGTCGGCTAGGCACGCGAAGTCGCTCATATACACGTCGATTGCGAGCACGAAGTCTAGCTTTTTGATCGCCTCTACGCTCTTATCCACGCCCGCAACGTTGATGAGGTGGTTAAAGCGCGTGCTGACCCAGCCTTTTACAGGATATGGTTTTTCACTTAAAATCGTAGGCGCGATCTGCATTAAAACGCCGTGTTTGCGCGGCACGAAGAAATTTTCGCTACCTTCTTCGCCGCAGCCGTCGATACGCGCGGTCTTTGGAATTTTAAAATTTTTATCCGGGTTCGAGATGGCAGGGAATAGATCCTCTTTGCAAAGCGCGTTGAAGGTTTTGGAGTCTTTAGAGAAGTAAATTCCGCCCTTTTTCTCGACGTTTCCCATCAGCGCGTTTGCGATTGCGATGGCGTGCGTGCGGATATATTCGGCCTTAGCGGTCGTGGTTTTATGACCCCAGTCGATTACGACTGCGGGAGCCGCGGCGTAAATTTCATTTGCGATGCGCTCTACCTTGTCCGCTTTGATCCCCGTGATAGCCTCCTGCCAAAGTGGCGTCGTATCCTTCACGGACTGCCTTAGCTCCTCTAGCCCCACGGCGTATTGTTCGATAAATTTTTTGTCGTATTTGTTATCGCGTAGCCAGACGTGAATTAGCGCCATCAAAAACGCCGCGTCGGTTCCCGGTTTTATCGGCAGCCACTCGTCTGCTTTGGAGGCTACGGTGCTAAAGCGCGGATCGAGAACCAAAAGCTTTACGTCCTCTCTGCTTGCGGCTTTTGCGAGCTTTTTGGTTTTTGAGATGTCGATTCCCTCAAAAAGATTATGGCCGAAATTTACGATATATTTTGCGTCGCCGTAGTCTCTTTGCATATTAGCGCCGAAGGTGTGCGGCACGGCGATATTGTAGGTGACCGGGCAACAGGACCAGTGCGAGTAGATGTTCGGGCTGCCGTAGGCACAGGCGAAATTCATCATCTGAGTGTGGTGCTCACCCGTTTTGGAGGTAAAAACTACGCTTTGCGGACCGTATTTTTGCGAAATCTCGCCTAGCCTCTGCGCGCAAATTTTAAGCGCTTCGTCCCAGCTTGCTTCTCTAAATTTGCCCTCGCCGCGCTCGCCTACGCGAATGAGCGGCTTAATGAGCCTTTGATCGTCGTAGAGCTGATTGATGCCCGCTCCGCCGCGAGCGCAGACGGAGGTTTTGTTTGCAAACCTGTGGTTGCCCTCGATGAGAGCGCCGCGACCGTCTTTGACGGTCACTTCGATAGGACAGCGCGAGGAGCACATCTCGCAGACGCTGGCGACTTTCTTTTCCGTCCCGCCTGTAACCGCGCTAGCGTTTAAATTTAGATTTAACGTCGCTAGCGTGCCGATCGCGGCGGTGCTTTTTAAGAAATTTCGTCTATTCATAAAAACTCCTTACCTTTGAATTTTGGCGAAAATTCTAAAATTCCATCGTAAAAATAAGGTTAATTTTGATAATGGACGAAGCGGGAGAAATTTACGCAAAAGACCCTGTGGCTTAAAATTTTAACTAAGCGTTCTAGCGATTAGGAGTTAAATTTGAAGCGTCTAAAATTTAACGCAGCGGGCTGTGAGCCTTTTTAAATTTATAAAATATGCAAAACAGCGCCGAGATGCTTGCCGCGCCGCAGATCGCAAGAGCCGCTCGCGCGCCGAAGCAATTAACCAAAAAGCCCGAAAGCAGCGCACCAAAAGGGGTGCTGCCGATGAAAAACAGCGCGTAGATGCTCATCACTCTGCCGCGGAATTCGTTGCTTACGTGCATCTGCACGGCGGAGTTGATGCTTGAATTGGTCGCGACGAACAAAAAGCCCGTCGCCGCAAGCCACGCACTCGCCCATATAAAGGAGCTTACCGCGCCGATGAGAGCTAAGCTTAGCCCGAGCAGGCTTGCGCAAAGATAGATTCTGCGGACGCTAAGCCTGCCGAAAACCGCCACGAAAAGCGCGCCGAAAAAAGCTCCCGCGCCCAGAGCCGACATCAAATATCCGAAACTGCGTTCATCCGCGCCGAGGCTAAGTTTAACGAGAGCGGAGATCGTTACGTTGTAATTTGGCACGAGGGTCGAGATCACGAGCACCGTTAGCAACAGCTTGCTTAGCGTGCGTTTGTGCGAAATGTATGAAATGCCCGCCTTGATAGATGAGAAAACGCCAGGTTTTGCGGCTGCTGCATTTAAGCTTGAAGGCGAAATTTTAACGAAAAAGAGCGAAATGATGATGCCCAAAAAACTGATCGCGTTGAATAAAAAGCAAAATCCCACGCCCCACAGCGCCATCACAAGCCCTGCAAGCGCAGGCCCTGCGATGCGAGTGACGTTAAAGGACATAGAATTTAGCGCGATTGCGTTAGATATATTTTGCGGCTCGCCTACGAGGTCTTTGACCATCGATTGGCGGCTCGGCGAATCGAGACTCCTAAAAATTCCGTTAACGAAGGCGAGAGATAAAATTTTTTCAAACGAATAAATTTCGCAAAAAACCATAAACGAAAAAATGCTAGCGATGATCATCATACCGATCTGGGCGAGCAGGAGGATCTTTTTGCGATCAAATTTATCCAGCAGCACGCCGGAAAACGGCGTGAAAAGCAGCGCCGGCAAAAACTGCGCCGCGGCCACGAGACTGACCTTAAAAGCGTCTGCGGTGATGCTTAGCACTAGCCACGGCAGCGCGATGCTCTGCATCCACGATCCGATCAGCGAGAGGTTCATCCCGATCCAATAAATTCTAAAATTTGGATATTTAAGCGATAGGAAGGGATTTTTCAATGCGCCGCCTTTTGAAATTTGGATTTTGGAATTATACTTAAATTTATCGTAAATTTTAGAATTTGCTAAATTTAATAAAAATTTAATGTTCTTAAAAACAAAATTATAATATACTCTTTTTTTAAAATTTTAAAGCAAAAGGATTAAAAATGCAAAGACCGACGCCTCTAAATCAAGAGATCAAACTCGATCCGAACCGCTACATCGTCTCCAGGACCGATCCTAAGGGCATTATCACCTTCGGAAATCCGTATTTTTGTATGATTTGCGGATACAGCGAGGAGGAGCTCATAGGCAAGCCGCACAACATCATCCGCCACCCGGATATGCCGCGCATAGCGTTTAAGCTTATGTGGGATACGATACAGCAGGGCAAGGATTTTACCGCGGTGGTAAAAAATTTAGCCAAGGACGGGCGCTTTTATTGGGTCATTACGGAATTTAGCTCCAAAAAAGATTCTACGACCGGACAGATCACCGAATACACGGCATTTCGTAAAGCTCCTCCGCGCTCCGCAGTTGAGGCGGTAGAGCCAATCTATAAGATGCTTTTGGATGCCGAAAATAGAGGCGGCATGGAGGCAAGCCAAAAGGTGCTTATAGATTTTCTAAAAAGCAAGGGTGAGACTTATGAAACTTGGATCGCAAAGGTTTCGGGCAGATCAAATCCGCTCACCGCAATGTTTTTCAAGGCGATGAAAAAGCTTTTTAGCTAGTCCCCTTAAAATTTAATGCAAAATCCCGCGCAATGCGGGATTACTCAGCTCTGCGCGAGCAAAGCGAATAAAGCGCAAAGCCGTCCGCTTAGGAAATTTTGAAATTCTACGAAATTTTAAATTTAGCGCCCGAGCTTTGAAATTTTAGGTCTGCACCAAATGCGCTGCGCTCAAAGACCCTCAAGCGTTATATCATAGAGCTTCTCGACCGTTTCGTCGTTTAAATTTAGCGTTTTTTTGCTTCGTAAAAATTCTAAAATTTCATCCTGCGCAAAGCCCGCTCTTTGCGCGCAGCTCTCGTGCGCAGGCAAAAAGCTGCGGCACAGCGCGATATTTTCTAAAATTTCTTCGTCGCATAAAAAACAATACGGCTCGTCGTGCAATCGCCCCTCAAATTCTAAAATTTTAACGTAGCTCTCCACGATTATGCGGCGCGGATTTTGTCTGCCGAAGCGCGCAGCAGCCTCTGTAAGGAGCTCGTAGTAAAATTTATCCAGATGCTCGGCATCTTTTAGGTGTGCGTATAAAAGTCGCATAAACTGCTGCCAAAATAGCAGCTTTTCGCGGCTTGCGAGCCACGCGTATCCCAGATGCATCACGCCGCTAAGGCGCGGGAGGAAGTTTGGATTTTGCGAGAGCTCAAAGTCAATCTTATAGCCCTGGATGATGTTTGAATGGCGCGCGCCGTAAAAGCGATACGCACGCACGAGCGCGCTTTCGCTTAACACGTCCACGATGCAGTCCTCGTCCCTAACTTTGGTCGTTTTTAATATAAATCCTTGCATTTTCCTATTTTAGCGAAATTCACATATAAATTTAAATAAAGAATTTTAGGTTATAATCAGAAGTTACATTTCATGGAATTTAAAGGAAATCATATGAATTTCGGAGATCTGTTTTCAAAAATACGTAGAACGCAGCCCGCGCCTAACGATGCTCCTACGCACTGGATCAAGTGCCCGGGATGCGGCGCGCTGATGTATCACAAAGAGGTCGAGCAAAACCATAGCGTTTGCCCGAAGTGCAACTACCATCTGCGTTTTGATGCGCAAGCTCGCATCGATCTGATCTGCGACGAGGGCTCGTTCGTGGAGTTCGATAAAAATTTGCAGCCCGTCGATCCGCTAAAATTCGTCGATAAAAAATCCTACAAAAAGCGTATTGCTGAGAGTAAAGAAAAAACGGGCAGGCTTAGCGCGGTGATTGCGGGCGAGGGCGCCATAAGTCGCCAAAAGATTCAGCTCGTGGTATTTGATTTCAGTTTTATGGGCGGAAGTCTGGGCTCCGTGGAGGGCGAGAAGATAGTGCGCGCCGTAAAACGCAGCCTGGATAAAAACGAACCGCTAATCATCGTAAGCGCAAGCGGCGGCGCGAGGATGCAAGAAAGCACCTTTTCGCTAATGCAGATGAGCAAAACCTCCGCCGCGCTTAAAATTTTATCCGAGCATAGAATTCCTTTTATCTCCGTTCTTACTGACCCTACGATGGGCGGCGTGAGTGCGTCCTTTGCGTGGCTGGGAGATATTATTATCGCAGAGCCGGGCGCTCTTATCGGCTTTGCCGGACAGCGCGTCATCAAGCAAACCATCGGTGCGGATCTACCGGAGGGCTTTCAAAGATCGGAATTTCTGCTCGAACACGGTCTCATAGATGCGATCGTGCCGCGCGGCGAGATGAGGCAGTATCTAAGCGATATGATAAACGTGCTTAGCAAAAACGCCGTGCAGATCGAGGGTGGCGGCGACAAATCGCTACACGAAGCTGAAAGCGAAGAAGAGTAGTGCAGATAACGGTAAATTCCATTCAAAAGGGCACGGACGAGTTTGCTAGCGAGATAAGCGCTTATAAAAAAATGGCGGCTAAATTTGCGGCGGTGCGAGAGCAGACCTTTTTTAACGCCAGTATCGCTCGCGCTCAAGCAGCATCTTCTGAGCTCGCCCTTAGGGCGTATGATGAAATTTATCTACCGCGCCTTAGCGGCTACGTCGTGGCTTTGGATGAGCGCGGGCAGGAGCTAGATAGCATGGAATTTGCGGGGATGCTAAAGGACAAAAGCGCCGTGTCGTTTTTTATCGGCGGCGCTTATGGGCTTAGCGAAAACTTTAAGGCAAAAGCCGATAAAATAATCAGTCTTAGCAGGCTTACGTTAGCGCATAAAATCGCTAAACTTTTGCTCTTTGAGCAAATTTTTCGCGCATTGAGCATTAACGCAAACCATCCATATCACAAATAAAGGGAAAGAATGAAAAAAAACGAGTTAAAATTTTACAAGAAAATTTTAGAAGAGAAAAAGGCGCAACTAAGCGCTAATATTAATAGCTCGGTTAATGAAATTTCAGAATTACGCGAAAATAAAGCCGCGGATGATTTTGACGTTGCCAGTATGAATACCGATCTTAGTATCGAATACTCGCTTAATGTCAATCAGCAAAAGACATTTTTAGAGATAGAAAGCGCGCTTAAGCGCATAGCGAACGGTACCTACGGACGCTGCGAATGCTGCGGCGAGGATATAAATCTGGAGCGACTAAAAGCAAGCCCCGAGGCTAGATTATGCATTTCATGTAAGGAACAGGCGGAAAAACAAAATAGGAGTTAGCGATGAAAACTAAGCAATTCTTTTTATACTCGATCGTCTATATCGCGATAATCGCGATTTTGGTTTTTACACAGCAAAGCGAAAGCTACACGCTGGAGCTATTCGGCTTTGCACTTACGCTTCCCGTGGCGGTATGGATCGTAGTGCCGCTCATTTTGTATATGGTTTTGGCGATTTTTCATATAGTTTTTCACAGCTTTGCGTTTTACCGCACGAAAAGGGCGATCGCAAAGGATCTAAGCGCATACGATGCGATGAGCAAAGAGGTTCTGCTCGGTCTTGATACTAATAAGGACTTCAAAACCGAGTTTTTCAAAGACCCTAGCGATATTACTAAAATTTTATCTCCGTGGTACGACAGCACGGGAGTCGATGTCGAAAATGACGAACTAAGAGAGGTGGTGGACGTTATCGAACAGGTCAAAAACGGTCAGGTGGCCGATCTGCGAAAATATAAGCTGCCTAAAAACAACGGGCTGTTTTTACAAAACGAGCTTAACCGCCTCGACGCAGAGCCCGAGTATGCGTATGAAATTTTAAAAACCAAGGGCGTTTATAGCGAAAATATCACGAAAAAAGCCTACTACGTCCTGCTTGCTAAGGGCAGCTACGAAAAGATCAAGACGTATAAAATTCCGTCGGATATCAAAGAAGTAAGCCTTTTGGTAGATCGCGCGGCTAATGATGAGGACTTTGATATAAGTAACGAAGAGCTTTTTGATCTCGTAAATAACGAAAGCTTCGGCGAGCAGGATTTCATAAGCTTTGCCAAAAAGCTAAAAAATCACCTCGCTCCCGAGCAATACAAGGCCTTTTTCGAGCGGCTCAAAAACGAAAATTCGCAGAGCACCGAGGCGTATCTTTACGTGTTATACGAGCTTGGCATGATTGATGAGTTCAGAGATCAGTTGAGCCTCGCCGACGGCGACGAGTTTGAGAAGTTTAAAATTCTGCTATTTTTGCGCGACAACGGCAAAAACGTCCCCGCATCGCTGATATTTTAGCTTACGTGATTTCGCGCGCTATTTTTTGCAAGCGAAGTCCGTTTTGCGGCGGCTCAAACACAGCCCGCGTAATGCACTGATCTTAAATTTTAAAATTTAGCGCGATTTCGGATTTTTAAATTTAAAGCCTTGCTTGTCGCGCACGACTCTTGCGCGGCGAAATTTTAAAATTTAAACGTAGCACGGAAACTTCTAAGCCTAAATCAAATTTGAAATAAGAAATTTAAAATGACGAAAGATTTTTTTAAAAGGGACCCTCTATTTTTAGCGCCTTTGGCGGGCTTCTCGGATCCGCCGCTGCGGGGCGTAGTGAAAAAATTCGGCTGCGACGCGACCGTAAGCGAGATGATAAGCGCAAACGCCCTTGTTTTTGAGGGCGAAAAGACGCTAAAGATGCTCGAAAAAAACGCCGCGGAAATCCCCTTTTTCGTACAGATCGCAGGCGGCGATACGGAGATCGTCAAAAAGGCGGTTTTGCTCATCAATAAATTTGACGGCATCGACGGCATCGATCTAAACTGCGGCTGCCCCGTCCCTAAAGTCGTAAAACAAGGTGCCGGCTCGGCGCTGCTGCTTGATCTACCCCGCCTATCGCGCCTGGTCGAGACTATCAAAAAGTATTCGAACAAAAAATTTACGAGCGCGAAGGTGCGGCTGGGCTTTGGTGCCGTGGATATCGAAAATATCGCTCGCGCCGTACAAAGCGCAGGAGCCGATTTTATCGCGATTCACGGTCGCACCAGAGCGGGCGGATACAGCGCGGCGGTGGATTACGGCGCGATCGCAAGAGCCAAGCGCGCGCTGCAAATCCCCGTGATCGCAAACGGCGACATAAACTCCGCCAATGCGCCCGCAGTGCGAGACCTTAGCGGCACAGATGCGCTGATGATCGGTCGCGCGGTAATCGGCAGGCCGTGGATCTTTCGTGAGATCAAAACGGGCGAGCAGGCAAGCGACGCGCTAAAAAGGGAGGTCGTGCTCTATCATTTCGCTCAAATGCTAAGCCATTACGGTAGCCACGGCGTGGCGATATTTCGCAAGCATCTGCACGAATACTCCAAGGGGCGCGAAAACGCCGCGAGCTTCAGGGAGCAGATCAACCACGTCGCCACCGAGAGCGAAATGACTCGACTGATCGAGGAATTTTTTAGCTAAATTTAGAATTTTAGGAACTCTGATGATTATTTTAAAAATTATAGCCTGCGCGTTTTCGATGGGTTTTTGCTTGATGTGCGTTTCGAGTTTGGCCGATTTTGTGATAGAACCGTTTTTTTACACATCTAGCGCCAGGTTTGACGGCCCTATAGAATGGCTGCAGAAAAAATTCGCATATTTCCTATTTTTTTGGATATTTTTCTGCTGGATATGTGCGATACTCGCCGCAAAGTTAAAGGATTTTGGTAAGCTCACTGATTTTTTCGTAAATCTATTTTTGCCTACCGTAGCTGTTTTAATTGTATCGCCCCTTGTCGGAATAGCGATTGCTATGGTGTTTAGGTGGTGCGGAGGTGATTTAATAATCAGCATTTTTGTAGCTTATATTCTTGCTCTATTCGTCGCAAATAGGGTCTTAAAGCAGATTTATCCGCCCAAGTCTTAGCGCGCGAAATTTTAAAATTTAGCGCAGAGCTTTTATCTACCGCTTATATCGCAGCTCGCGCGTTAAAAGGAGAGGGCGTTAAAATTTAAGGAGAAATTATGGAAAATATCTACATTATCGGCGACGTGCATGGCTGCTACAGGTCGCTTTTGGCTCTGATAGAGCAGCTACCGCGTAAATTTGATAGTAAAATTTGCTTCGTAGGCGATCTGATCGATCGAGGTCCTGCGAGCGCAGATGTGGTTGAGTTTGTGCGCGCGGGAGGGTATGACGCGGTGATGGGTAATCACGAAAGAAGCTTCGTGCGTAATGCAAAAACCGCCCTGCGATGCGCAAAAACTGGCAAATTTACGAGCTCAAACGATCCTTGTGCGTTTTTTAGCCTGGATGAAAGTTGGCTGTTTAACAACGGCGGAGAGGAAACGCTAGCGTCGTATTATCGCCGTGGAGGCGTGGAGCAATGTAAGGAGCATCTGCGGTTCGTCTCGCGGCTACCGATTTACCTCGAGTATGATTTGCGCGATGAAAGTGGTCGCACGCTCGTCGTATCGCACTCCGCGGTGGGGCGTATGTGGAGCGCCAGATACGATGACGAGCGCGCGAAAAGCTTTGCCGCTCACGTGCTAAGCGGGCGCGGAGACGATAGTGCGAACGACGGAATTTTTAACGTCTACGGGCACACGCCGGTGAAAAAGCCCGTCATTACGGAATTTAGCGCGAATATCGATCTGGGCTGCGTTTATAAAAACTACTGGGGCGAGAAGGCGAGGCTTTGCGCGTTTGAGTTTCCCTCAAAGAAAATTTTCACGCAGGAGAATATAGATTTTTGAGCTTGCATCAAGACTCGCGCAGATTAAAATTTAAATTTACGCAGGCTATAAACGCGATAAATTTTAAAGCGAGTTCTTGTAATGCCCGCTGTGTATCGAGTCGTAAAATTTAAAGGCTAGTTTTTGCCGCGTTCGTCGCGCAGTCAGGTCGCGCTGAAATTTTAAATAATATCCCTTAGCTTGCGCGCTTCATACATCCACGCCTCAAGCTCGTCCCAGCGCTCGCCCTCAATCATCTGTACGCAAATTTCAAGCTCGTTTTTAAAAGCATCGATCGCGCCTAGTAGGTTTGTGCGGTTTTGCTTAAAAATATCGACCCACATCTGCGGCGAGCTTTTGGCGATACGGCTCATGCCCGAGAAGCTGCCACCGGCTAAATTTATGATATTGCGGCGATTTTCCTCTTTTAAAACGCTGTTTACGAGCGAGTAGCTGATCGCATGCGGTAGGTGCGAGATGAGCGCTACGTGGTGATCGTGGCTTTTTGCGTCCATAAATACGATCTTCATCCCTGCAAATGAAAAAATTTCGACCGCTCGTTTGATATGCACTTCGTCTGCGCCGTGATCGTCGCAGATAACGACTACTGCGCCGTTTAAAAGCTCTTTAAACGCCGCTTGCGGACCGGAATCTTCGGTTCCCGCCATCGGGTGAGCCGCGATGAAATTTCGTCTAATCTGCGGCGGGCAGTTTTGTAAAATTTTAAATTTAGTGCTTCCCAGATCGATGATCGTCGTTTCGCTTCTACAGTCGCTTAGATCTTGCAGGGTACGCAAGATCGCCTCTACTGGGATCGCGAGAAATATCGCGTCGCAGATTTGCTTCATCTGCTTTAGGCTTAAAATTTCATGCACGAGCCCGAGTCGCAGAGCTTCTTTTTCATTTTCACGGCTGATGTCGCAGCCGTAGACGGCGCTGATGATTTTGGTGCTCTTAAGACACAGCCCTAAAGAGCCGCCTATGAGACCTAGACCGATGATTCCTATCTTCATGAAATTCCCTTTTGATATATGTAAGTTTTAATTTTAATGTGGTATTATACGCAAATTATTTTCAGTTTTAGGTAAAATTTTATGAAAAAAAGCGTTTTTTTACTCTTAGTAGGCGGGCTTTCCGTAGCATGCGCCACGCAGATCAAATCCATTAAATTTGAAGGACTTAGACACCTCTCTCCGCAGGTCGCACAGCAAATTTCGGGGCTTAAAGTAGGCGATCAAATCACCGGCGAAAATACCAACGCCGCGATTTCAAATTTATTCGCACAGGGCTATTTTAGCGACGTTTATATCAGCGAACAGGGCGGAGACGTAACGATCAACGTAACCGAGAAGCCGACTATCGCTAAAGTCGAGATCAAAAACGTAGTCACCAACGACCGCGACAAGATCAATGAGCTCATCGGTCTGCGTCCGGGGCAGGTTTACGACGAGGTAGCGGTGAAAAAGGCGGAGACGCGCATAAAGCAATACTACGAGGTCAAGGGCTTTTTCGACACCGTGGTGGAATTTTATCCAAAGCCGATAAACGACGATAAATCGGTCATCCTGCTAACGATTGAGGTAAATCGCGGCGAAAATATCATAATCGACAAGGTAAATTTGGTAGGCGCGGACAAGCTCGACTATGGCGATATAGAGCCGTCCGTCGCGAATAAAGAGCGTGAAATTTTAGGCTGGATGTGGGGCTTTAACGACGGCAAGGTAAAAACCGCCGAGCTTCCTAACGACGCCAATAGAATTCAAGAGGAATATTATAAAAAGGGCTATTTGGACGCCCAAGTATCCGAGCCGCTGCTTAATGCGGATATGAATAACTACACCGCCGATCTTACCTACTACATCAGCGAGGGCGAGCGATATAAAGTAAGCTCGGTAGATATCGAGTGCCCTAATTATATCGTTTTAGATAAGGCCGAAGTCATAGATGATTTTAAGCTTGAAAAGGGCGACACCATGAACTCCGCTTGGTTACGCCGCGATATGGAAAAGCTGGAAACTCTAGTAGCCGATCAGGGTTATGCCTACGTGCGCGTAGTGCCTAAAACTAAGCAAAACAAAGAGGAAAGAACGGTCGATATCACCTATGAGGTTATTCCGGAGGATAAGGTCTATATCAGAAACGTAACGATCTCTGGCAACGACAAAACCGAAGATAAGGTCATCCGTCGCGAGATGTATCTGACCGAGGGAAATTTATACAGCAAAACGGATTATAACGACTCTCTTAGCTCGCTAAAGCGTACGGGGTATTTCGATGAGGTCGAGATCAAAGAAAATCGCGTTTCAAACGATAAGATTGATCTTGAGGTCGTCGTAAAAGAAGCTCCTACCGGCTCGATCACCGGCGGTATCGGCTACGGAAGCGATGACGGATTACTGCTAAGCGGCGGCATTAGCGATAGAAACGTATTCGGCACCGGCTTGCACGGCGCATTCTCGGTCGAAAAGAGCGACGATGCCCTAAGCGGCCGCATAAGCTTAACCAATCCGCGCGTATTCGACTCCGAATACAGCCTCGGCGGCGCGATCTTCGCCAACGATTACGATTGGGACGATTACGACGAGAAATCCTACGGATTCTCGATCACCGGCGGTCGCAAGCTGGGACGCTATACCGACGCCAGTCTAACTTATTATTTTGAAAAGAGCGAAATAAAGGGCTTAAATCAATACTACGCCGCAGCGGGCTATCAAGACGGTAAAAATTTAAAAAGCTCGATTATCCCCGCGATCACGTTTAACAACACCGACGATTATTATCTGCCTCGCAGCGGCGTTATCGCAAGCACGAGCCTCGAATACGCAGGCCTTGGCGGCGATATCGAATACACCAAAGCGCGAGGATCGTTTAATTACTACTTTGGCTTACGCGACTACATCGACTACGATATTATTTTCAGATACAAGGCCACAGCGGGCTATATCTGGGAGACGGGCAAGAAAATTCCGATTAACGAAAAGCTTTTCCTAGGCGGTATGAAAAACGTCAGGGGCTACGATAGCAGGAGCATTCCGAAAAAGCAAATTTGTCTAGCCGCGAATAATTGTCGCTACATCGAAACGGGCGGTATGCAGAGCTTTAATAACTCCTTTGAGCTAAGCTTCCCGGTTATCGATAGGCTAAAGATGCGCCTCGTAACCTTTTTTGACTACGGAATGATCGGCGATAATAGCTGGAACGAGGAGGAGCGATACAGCGCGGGTGCTGGTATCGAGTGGATGACGCCGATGGGGCCTTTGCAGCTGTATTTCGTCAAACCTCTGAATAAAAAGCCGCACGACGACACCAATAGTTTTGAGTTTAGCATAGGTTCGCGCTTTAATTAGTCCAAATTTAGGGGTCGCAAGAGCGGCTCCTTTTTAAATTTAGACCTGCTTTAAATTTTAAAATTTCATCTTTTAGGCTTGCGAGCAGAGTTAAATTTGGCGCGCTTTAAATTTTAAATTTTAAAAATTTGCCGGTTTTAATGCGGCTTTAGGTTTTCGGCGTCCCTAAATTTGCACCCCCAAAATCGCGCCCGTTTCCCCTAAATTTCGCTAAACTTTACCGATAATTTACGTTAAGTCTGTAAAATCGCGGCTAAAATCACACACAAAGGCAAACTCATGCGCAGAAACGGCAGTAAAACCAAATTTAAAATTTTAATACTTCTTATTATATTGTGCGCCGTCATCTATGGAATTTTTAGAATTTTCACCTCGCCTAAATTTGAAAAAAATCCTCCTCAGATCGCGCTTGCAAGTGAAATTTATTGGAATTTGACCTCGCCTTTAAAGATTAAAATTTCAGACGACACGGGACTTAAACTGATCCGCGTAAATTTAAACGACGGCTCGAGCGTCATTCCATTAGTAAACGAGGAGCTAAACGTCCCGCAAACAACGGTCGAAATTCCGGTGGAATTCCCTAAAAATTTGATCTTTAATAGCGATAAAAATTATAAGCTCGAAATTGTCGCAACCGACATCAGCGTTTGGAATTTCGCCCAAGGCAACAAGGCTGAAAAAACCGCAAATATAATAATCGACAACAAAAAGCCCGTCATCAACGTCATTGCGCAATCTTACAAAATCACCAAAGGCGGCAGCGCCGTAGTGGTTTTTGGCGCGTCGGACGAGAGGCTGGATCAGGTTTACATCCATACGAATTACGGGAAAGATTTCAAAGTAACGCCGTTTGTCAAGGACGGCTACTACGCTTCGCTCGTGGCGTGGCCCGCAAATTTAGATGAATTCCGCGCCGAAGTAGTCGCCACCGATCGCGCCGGCAATGTCAGCACCTCGCAGATCAAATACTTCTATCAGGACAGAAAATACAAGCTCTCAAATATCAAACTGAGCGCAAATTTCATTAGCGGCAAGGTAAGCGACCTAGCCAGCCAATATGCGCAAAATTTTAACTCGATGAGCGATCTGGAAAAATTTAAATTCGTAAACGAGACGCTTCGCAACAAAAACAGCGATGATCTGCACGCCGCTACTAGCGCGGTACATGAGGATAAAATAGAGAGTTTCGAGCCAAAGCCGTTCTATCCGCTCGCAAAGGGCGCGGCGGTGGCGAGTTTCGCCGATCACAGGATATTTTTTATGGATGAGCGGCAGGTGAGCGAGTCGTGGCATATGGGGCTCGATCTTGCTAGCGTCGCAAACGCTGACATCAAAGAGAGCAACTACGGCAAGGTGGTTTTCGCGCAAGAAAACGGAATTTTCGGATTAAATTTAGGAATTTACTACGGCTTTGGATTATACGGTATCTACGGACACTGCTCGGCGACGCGGCTGAGCGTGGGTAGCGACGTAAAACCGGGCGATACGCTCGCGCAGACGGGCACTAGCGGATTTGCGTTCGGAGATCACCTGCATTTCGGCATGGTCGTACAGGGAGTGGACGTAAGGCCGGAGGAGTGGATGGATTCAAAGTGGATAAAAGATAATGTGTCGGATGTTTTAGAATCGTCTAAAAAATTGATCCAAAAGGGTAAATAAATTTTAAAATTTTTGCTATAATGCGCGGATTAATGAAAACGAGGATAGAAATGAGACAGACAACGATAGGCAAGAAGGTCCATACGGTGGGCATCGGGCTTCACAAAGGCGAGCCGATAAGGCTAACTTTGGAGCCGCTTGAAGCCGGCAGCGGAATCGTATTTTATAGAAGCGATCTCGGTATTAGTTTTAAAGCCGAGCCGAAAAACGTCGTAAATACGCAGATGGCGACCGTCGTAGGCAATGAGAAGGGCTATATATCGACGATCGAGCATCTAATGAGCGCGATAAACGGCTACGGTATCGATAATATCCGCATCATCGTCGATGCTAATGAAATTCCGGTGATGGACGGAAGCTCCGCGAGCTTTTGTATGCTTTTGGACGAAGCGGGCGTAAAGGAGCTTGATGCAAATAAAAAAGCCCTCATCATCAAGCGAGCCGTGGAGATTCGTGAGGGTGATAAGCTCGTGCGACTAAGCCCGAGTAAGAGCCCTAAATTTGATTATACGATTAAATTTAGCCATCCGCTCATCGGCACTCAGCACTATGTTTTTGAATTTAGCAAGAAATCCTACGTCAAAGAAATTTCGCGCGCACGCACGTTTGGATTTTTGAAAGATGTGCAGGCGCTACGCTCCATGGGGCTGGCTCTAGGCGGCAGTTTAGAAAACGCCGTCGTAATCGATGAGAATAAAATTTTAAATCCAGAGGGCTTGCGTTTTGAAAACGAGTTCGTCCGTCATAAAATTTTAGATGCGATCGGCGATCTTGCGCTCGTGGGCGCTCCGATTTTGGGCGATTATACGGCGTTTGCGGGAAGCCACGATCTAAATCATAAATTAACTTTAGCGGTTTTAGCAGACGCTAAAAATTTCGAGCTTGTAGATCTTACCGCCGAGATCGTACGCGAATACCAAACAGTCTTCGCCTAAGGCCGAAAAATCAAAGAAGTTGAAATTTTAATTGCCGCTCTCAGCGCGCCATGCCTGATCGGCGTGTATGAAAACGGCGCTAAGATAGCGGAATTTGCAAGCGCTGAAGGCGAAAAAGCCGATAACTTCCTGATCGCTAAATTTAGCGAAATTCTAAAAACTTATAAAATCAAAGAGCTCATCTATGCAAATACCCCGGGCAGCTTCATGGGCATGAAGGTAAGCTACGTAATATTGCGCACGCTTAGCATCACTCTTGATGTGCCGCTGTACGCCATCAGCGGCTTTGAGCTAAGCGGCTTCGGGCCGATCAGGGCGAATAAAAACTTCAGCTACGTTTACGATCGCGGCGAAATCAAAATGAAAAAATGCGCCCCCGCCACGCTATCTTTGCCGCAGGATTTATTGGTTTTAAATAAAAGCGATGATATACTTCCAAATTACATCATAGAAGCGGTTTAGGAGAGAGCTTGATTATAAGGATTCCTGCGACGAGCGCAAATTTAGGCCCCGGTTTCGACGCGCTCGGCCTTAGCCTAGGGCTATTTAACGAAGTAGAGATTACCGAGCAGAAGTTTTTTTGCGTATCGCTTAGCGGCGAGGGCAGCGACAGAGCGTGGCTAAAAAAGGGCAACGCTTTTTTGAATATTTTCAATGAAATTTACAGAAAACTAGGCGGCGGGCAAGAGATAAATTTTAAATTTGCTTTTCACAACAACATCCCGTTTTCGCGTGGGCTAGGCAGCAGCTCGGCCGTGATCGTAGGCGCTATCGCAAGCGCTTATAAAATTTGCGGTTTTGAGATCGATCGCGCTAAAATTTTAAACACTGCGCTGGAATATGAAAACCACCCGGATAATATCGCGCCCGCAACGCTCGGCGGCTTTGTCAGCAGCGTCGTGGATGGCAAGATGGTTCGCACGCAAAAATGCGAAATTTCGCAAGATCTGCAAGCGGTCGTCGTTATCCCCGATACACCGATGCCTACGAACGAATCTCGCGGCAAGCTGCCTAAGAGCTTTTCGATCAAAGATTGCGTTAGCAACCTCTCGCACGCGGCGTTTCTGAGCGCTTGTTTTATGCGGCGCGACTACGACAGCTTGCGCTACGCCTGTATTGATAAGATGCATGAGCAGGTGCGTCTGGGCGCGCTTCCGCAGCTTTTTAAGCTGCGCGAGATCGCCTATGATAACGGCGCGCTTATGAGCTCGCTCTCGGGCAGCGGCTCAAGCTTTTTAAATTTAGCCTACAGATCCGACGCCGCGAAGCTTAAAGCCTGCCTTAGCGAAAATTTTCAAAACTTCCGCATCGAAATTTTAGATATCGACAACGGCGGCTTTAATATTGACTAAGAAAAATAAAGATATAATCGCATGAGCGAACCGATTAGGATGTGCGTTATTTGCAGGGGGCGCTTCGCCAAGCGCGAACTCCACGCCTTTTTGCAAAATTTTAAAAATATAAGCTCAAACAGACAATTTTATATTTGCGACGGTTGCATAAATCAAAAAGAGAAAATTTCAAAATATCTATCTAAATTTGCGTCTAGCGCAGATTTGGGACATATCAAGGAGAGGGTTTTAAATGGGTGTTCTGATTAAAGATATCGCGGACGAGCTTGGATACGCAAGCAAAGAGATAATCGAAAAAGCGCAGGAGATGGGTTTTAAAAAGGTAAAAACCGCGTCGAATAAAGTAAGCGAGGAAGAAGCTGCCGCTATTTACGATTATATTCAGACGGGAATTTTGCCGGGGAAGAAGTCAAAGCCCGCAAAGAAAAGCTCCGAAAAAGCGCAAGAAGACGAGAAAAAGCCCGCCAAAAAACAGAGCGAAACTAAAAAAATCGCTAAAAAAGAGAGCCCTAAAAAGGCGGAAAGCTTAAAAGCTTCCGAATCCAAAGAGTCTGCGCAGAGCGCCAAAGAGCCTAGCGATGAAAAAGCTCGGGCGCAAGAGCCCGAGGCGAAAACCGAAAAAGCCCAAAATCAAAAAGAAGAAATTTCCTCCGCCCCGCAGGATAAAGAGGAGAAGCAAAACGCCGCTTCAAAGCCCGCTCCGGTGCAGATAAACAACGGCGATAGTATAGCTAGCGAGAGCTTGCAAAAGCGCCGCGGTCTAGTCATAGTCAAAAAGAAGAAAGAAGTTCAAACTCCGACGCAAGAAAGAATCGAGCCTAGGCGCGAAAAGATGAGCGCGAGCTTGGAGGCGATCTTTTCAAACGCCGAACTAAATTTGAAAAAGAAAAAGATCGAAAAGAAAAAAGCTCCCGCTGCCAAAAAAGAGGATGCCCTTAAAATCGACATTATTCCCGATCATGAGATGGCCGATATTGTCATCGAGGACGAGGACGTCGTAGTAATGCCGGATTTCACCGTCAAACCGATCCAAACCGAAAACCGCACCAAAAGTAAAAACCAACCCAATATTTATCGCGCCTCGCAGAATCAAATTTTCAGCAGTGAGGGCGGCATAAGTCGCGGCGGTCGCAAAAAGCATAAAAAAGCCCCTCGCGAGCGGGGTAGCGAAATCGTAAGCTCGGTAAATATCCCAAAAGAGATTCGCGTTTACGAGTTTGCCGATAAGATTAAAAAGCAGCCTAGCGAGATCATCGGCAAGCTATTTGCGCTTGGGATGATGACGACGAAAAACGACTTTTTGGACGAGGACGCGATAGAAATTTTAGCAAGCGAGTTCGGCATCGAGGTAAATATCGTCGATGAGGCGCAGGAGTTTGACTACATCAAAGCTTACGAGGATAGCGAAGGCGAAGAAAATTTAATCGCCAGAGCGCCGGTTATCACCATTATGGGGCACGTCGATCACGGTAAAACGAGCCTGCTCGATTATATCCGAAACTCTCGCGTAGCAAGCGGCGAAGCGGGCGGCATCACGCAGCACGTAGGCGCGTATATGGTCGAGAAAAACGGCAGAAAAATTACTTTCATCGACACTCCGGGTCATGAGGCCTTTACTTCGATGCGCGCGCGCGGAGCCGAGGTTACCGATATCGTAATCATCGTAGTGGCCGCGGACGACGGCGTCAAGCCTCAGACTAAGGAGGCTATAGCGCACGCCAAGGCGGCAAACGTGCCGATCATCATCGCGATAAATAAAATGGACAAACCCTCCGCAAATCCCGATCTCGTAAAAACGGGGCTTGCAGAGCTTGACATCATGCCTACCGAGTGGGGCGGCAGCTACGAGTTCGTGCCGATCTCCGCAAAGACGGGCGATGGGATCGAAAATTTATTAGAGATCGTGCTTTTGCAAGCTGATCTTTTGGAGCTTAAGGCAGATCCTAGCAAGCAGGCTAAGGCAACCATCATCGAAAGCTCCCTTCAAAAAGGGCGCGGCGCCGTTGCCACCGTCATCGTGCAAAACGGCACTCTACATGTCGGAGATACCGTCGTAGCGGGCATCGCATACGGCAAGGTGCGCGCGCTTAGCGACGATAAGGGCAGGGCGCTAAAGCAAATTTTACCGGGCGAATGCGGCGTCATCATAGGCCTTAGCGAGGTTCCGGGTGCGGGCGAGACGCTGATCGGCGTTTCAAGCGATAAGGAAGCGCGCGAGTATGCGAGCAAAATTTACGAGCATCAGCGCCAAAAAGAGCTTTCCAAATCGACCAAGGTCACCATCGACGAGCTAAGCGCCAAGATTGCCGAAGGCTCGCTAAAGAGCCTTCCTGTTATTGTCAAGGCCGACGTCGCGGGCTCGTTAGAGGCTATCAAAGCAAGCCTTGAGAAGCTCCGCAACGACGAGGTCAAGGTCGACATCATCCACAGCGGCATCGGCGGTATCACGCAAAACGACATCGCCTTAGCAAGCGCCAGCGAAAACTGCGTGATCTTGGGCTTCAACGTCCGTCCTACGGGCGAGATCAAAGAGCTTGCCAAGGAGCGCGGCGCGCAGATTAAGACCTACAACGTCATCTACAATCTCATCGACGATATCAAGGCGCTTTTGAGCGGCCTTATGAGCCCGATCATCAGCGAGGAGGCCTTGGGTCAAGCCGAGATCCGCCAGGTCATCAACGTGCCTAAGATCGGGCAGATCGCGGGCTGTATGGTTACCGACGGGCTTATCGCTCGCGGCGCAAAGATCCGCGTCATCAGAGAGGGCGTCATCGTTTTCGAGGGTAACGTCAGCTCGCTCAAGCGCTTCAAAGACGACGCTAAGGAGGTCGCCAAGGGCTTCGAGTGCGGCGTAGGTATCGAGGGTTACGACGATATGCGCGTGGGCGATTTTATCGAAAGCTACAAGCAAAAAGAGGAGCAGGCTACGATCGACTAATGCTCGCGGATTTCGCGTGGGCATTCGCTTCGTTCGTACGGTTTGCGGTTAAATTTTAAGCCTTGATCGCGCTTTGAAATTTTATGCTCGCAGAATTTGGGCGTGAAATTTCGCCTTTTAAATTTAGCGGCGGAATGCGCGAGAAAGGCTTTAAATTTTGTCTGTTTCTGCGTGAGGCTCTGCCGCGTAGCGTCAGTTTTGAAATTTTAATGTTTTAGACTTTTCTTGTGGCGCGGCTTTGCGATTAAATTTTATTTTATGCCGCTTGCGGGTTGCGGATTTTCTGCGCGATTTAAATTTTAAATTTAATCGCGAAGTTGAAATTTTAAAGCGGTAAATTTAGATTTCGCGCAGCATCGAAGCGCTTTAGAATTTTAAAAATTTTAAAACGGCGCAGTGTGTGACAAAACGGCAGCGCGGCGGTGATATAGCGTCGTGGCAAGAGAGCACAGTGCAGAATAGCACCACGCTTTAGCGCGAAAATATTTCTGCGGTAGCGGTGAGGCTATGCGACGAGCTTCCGTACGCGAGCCATAAAATTTTCGCGCTATCTGCGTTTAAAATTTAAGCGCAAATCGCGCGGGCTAAAATTTAAAAACAAAATTTCAAAGCAGGGCTTGCGCCTTTTAAAATTTAAGAGCGAAATTCTAAAAAGCGCGCTGCCGTTTGCAATACCGGCGCGCAGCAAACCGCTTAGAATTTAGACGCTCCGGCGCGACGCACGCCGCGTCAAATTTAAACAGACCGCGTCGCCGCAGGACGTATATTTTGCTGCGCCGAAGTGAAATAGAATTCCGTATCGCCGTAAGATGGACGCGAAATAAAATTCAGTGCCGCCGCGAGACGGACGCTCCGCTGTGACAAAGCAATAAAATTCCGTCACCGCAAGACGTAAAATAAAATTTCGCGCCGTATAATCTGCGGCGATTTAAGATAGCGAGGTAAAGATGAATCCGACCGAACTCAGAAGACTTCGCACGCAAAGCGTGCTAAAGCAACTCATCCCCGAAGCGCTCGCGAGCCTTGAGGACGAGCTTTTGCGCGGGCTGTGCGTCACCGACGTGGAGTGCAAGCGCGGGCGCTACGACGCGTTCGTATATCTGGATAAAAACGCCTTCGACGAGCGCGAGCAGGAATTCGTGCTCGAAAAGCTCGGCCGCGTGGCGAGATATTTGCAAAACTTCTGCGCCGAGGCGGAGGGCTGGTACCGCTGCCCCGCGTTTCACTTCAAATTCGACGACCGCTTGGAGTATCAAAACAAAATGGACGATCTTTTCGACAAAATAGAGGAGGAGTTGCGCAAAAATGGTTGATTTAGAGGCTTTGGCGCGCGAGTGTGGCGTGCAGCTTTACGACGTGGAGACGGTGAGCGAAAACGGCAGAACGATCTGCCGCATCAGCATCACGAAAGTGGGCGGCGTGGGCCTAGACGACTGCGAGCGGCTTTCGAGGCTGCTTTCGCCGATTTTCGACGTGGAGCCGCCGCTTGAGGGCGAATGGACGCTGGAGGTCGGCTCGCCCGGGCTTGAGCGCAAGCTAAGCAAGCCGCAGCATTTCGCAAACTCCGTGGGCGAGCTGGTGCGTCTAAGCCGCACGGACGGGCAGAAGCTAAGCGGCGAGGTGCTGGACTGCGAAGGCGGCGTACTTAGACTGCGCACGGACGGCGGCGAGGTAAGCGTGCGACTTGACGAGATCAAAAAGGCGCGAACCTACGTGCAGTGGTAGCGGCGCGGATTTTAAACCCCAGCGCGCAGATTTGAAATTTTGCGAATGAAGCTTTGAAATTTGCCGCGCGAGATTTGTGAGTTTGAAATTTTAGCTCGGAATACGGGGATTTAAATTTTAAAATCGCCTTTGAAATTTACAGCTCCCGGTTGCTCTTGGCAGCTCCTTGTTACTCTTGATCTCTCGCGGCGCTCGGCGCAAAATTTTAAATTTCCAGTGCCGTTTTGCTTGTTTTGAAATTTTATGTTGTGCCGATAAAAGATAAGTTTTCACGCCACCGAGCGGCGCTTTGAAATTTCATATTGCGCCGCTAAGAGGCAAGCTCCGCAGCGATTGCGTTGCTTTAAAATTTTACGCTGCGCCGCTAAAAGATAAGTTTTGCACGACATTTGCGCGTTGCTTCGGAATTTTACGTCGCGCTAAAAGACGGCTAAATTTAAAATTTACGCGCTGTTTTGGGTGCAGTAAAATTTCACGTTAAAATTCTGCTTGCGAAATTACAAAATTCCTGTGCCAAATTTCGCCTTAAAATTTTGCCCGCAGAATTTTAGGCGGTTAACTTTTATCAATAAATTTAACTTTACAATTCCACGAGCAGAGATTTGCGCGCCGCTTAGCGAAATTTCGATTGCCGGCTGGGCGGCGCGGATGTTTGTGGCTACGAAGCTGAGATGCCGATTGTGGCTAGCAGTACGGGCGAGGTCATGAGCCCTACGATCGTAAGGATCCACGCTAATATCGCTATTACGAGCGAGGCTTGCTTTTTGACGGCTTGATAGGTCGCGGCGATCGCGCACAAAAACGCAAGCGGAACAAAGACGATCCCTAGAAAAAATATTCCTAAAATCGCGAAGACTATGGAGAGTATCCCAAGCACGTTTGATTGGGGTTGAACGGTTGGTTGTTCAGACATTTTAATCCTTTGAAAAAAATTATGTAATTCTACCCCCCCCCTGAATTTGAGCTGAAATTAAGCCGTGCCTTTTGGGACTGTATATTCACGCTCGATTGCGGTTCTGCCATGGCGCCTATTAAAATTTTATTTCTCAAAGCCCGCTTTTCCGCGCTATCGGCAAACGCTCTTTTGTGCTATAAGCGTAAATTTTTGTGCCGTCCGCGCACGAAACGGATGCCGCAAAATTTGCGATTTAGGATAAAATTCTAAAACCTGTGGTAAGATTTCGCAGTTTCGCTTCCGCGCGGAATTTCGCCCGGGCACATAAGGCGCGCGGCTTGTAAGCTCCGATAAATTTGGCGTTTAAAGCAAGCTTGGCTCTTGCAAGTGGGCTAAGTGAGAGCCGGCGCTATCCGGTACAGCAAGGATGAGCGCAGGTGGGCGAGTCGGTTTGCGCCGAGGTGCAATCTGTTGTGAACAGACGAGGTTGCTCGCTCGTCGCAAATCGGCTAAGCAAGCGCGGCGGAGTGGGACAATTTAAATTTTGGATTTTGTATGAACGACGAATTTTACATGGATTTGGCGCTGCGGGCTGCGTGGCGCTATCAGGCCTTGACGCTACCCAACCCCGCCGTGGGCTGCGTGCTTCTGGATAAGAGCGGCAGAGCTCTTGGTATAGGCGCGCATAAAAAGGCGGGCTTTTTGCATGCCGAGGCAAACACCGTTTTCGCCGCGCTGTGCGATCTGGACGCAAATTTCGCGCAGGATTTTGCCCGCGAATACGCCTGCAAATTCGGCGTTAAATTTCAAAACCTAGAAGCCCTAAAAAGCGCGCTTTTGCAGCCGAGCTTCACCTATGATTTTATCTTAAATCGCCACGGCGGGCTTTTGCGCGGCGCTTGCGCCTATGTCACGCTCGAGCCCTGCGCGCACCGCGGCAAGACCCCATCTTGCGCCGAGCTTTTGGCGGAGCTTGGGCTGTCGCGCGTGGTAATCGGCGCACGCGATACGAACGCGCAGGCTGCGGGCGGTGCGGAAATTTTACGCCGCAGGGGCATAGAGGTGAAATTTGACGTTTGCCATGCCGCGGCGGCGGAGCTTGCGGAGCCGTTTTATCTGGCGCGCGAGAGTGGCTTTTGCTTCATCAAAATCAACGCCACGCTAAACGGTGCGGTGCATGGGCGGATCGGCAGCGAGAAACAGCGCGCGTTCGTGCATGAGCTGCGCAGCGTATGCGATTACGTAGGCGTGGGCGGACAGACCGTGCGTACCGACAGACCGACGCTGGACGTGCGTGCGGCTAAATTTGACGAAATTAGCGCTTTGGTGGGCAGTGCTGATATGCTGGCGCTAGACGCGCGCGTTGCGCCGCAAAATCTAAAGCTGAGCGCGCCCGACGTTTGGATATACTCGCGCCGCGCACTTTCGGATTTTGATGCGAGCATTCCGCTTTTTGGCGTCGCAGGGCGCAAGG
>CAUQNJ010000019.1:0-36765 GCA_963519515.1 uncultured Campylobacter sp.
TGCACCAGCGGAAGAAAAACGCGATGTGCGTCGCGCCGTTTTCCTGCGGGATGTCCGTCGGCGCATTTTTCGCGCCCCAATGCCATTTTGCCTTGTCGTAGGTCACGTAAGCCATTTTGCTCTCCTTCGTTTTGATCGGCAATCTGTTAAATTTAGCGCTAGAATTTTGCTTTACCGTTAAAATTTTTGCCGTCGTAGTTTAAATTTAGCTCCGGTTTCGGCGCAGTTTTGCGGCATATTTTATTAAATTTCCGCGAAATTTTAGATTAAATACGAGAGGGGCACTTTTAAAATTCCGCGCCGAATTTCTCGCGGCTAAAAAGCCCTAAGCACCGCCGTAACCTGTGCGCTTTTGCGCGGCGAGAAGTAGTGCACGAAGCTAGTGCAAGAGCCATCAGGCACGCATATTTCGGTGCTTAGCTTATGCCTTACGTGGATGGAGTCGATACCAGGGATTTTTACCGATGCGCTTGCGATGCCGCTGTATTCGCCAACCTCTATCGGCGCCTCTAGCTCATCCCTTTCAAATACTACGCGCCCGCTCTTCTCCTGCTCGAGCTTGGTATTTTTCAGCACGATCTTCGGCGTATTTTCGCGATTTATATGGTTAAATTTTATGTTTAGCTCATACGGAGCGCCCGTGGAGTTATCATCGGGGAAATCCGGCATTCGATCCCCTTCTCGATGTACCCATCTTGCACCACCGGTCGTAGAGTCCAAGCTTACTCCGATTGTAAAGTTTTGCAGCTCCACACTGGCGCCGCTAAAAGTATAAAGTCGCATCCAGCTCTCGTAATTGCGACTAAAAACTTGATATGCGATCATAAAGGTGCCGAAAAGCGAGCTTATGACTACCCAAAACAGAAATATAAATTTAAAAACCTTGCGTAAAACAAACCTTAACGTCTTCATCATTATCCTTTCAATCTAAAGCTTAAGCGGAATTCCGCCCGCAAATCCGTGGCTTAAAATTCCGTGCAAGATTTCGCTTATGAAATCCCGCGCCCTTTCAGTCTGCGGCAGAATTTTAAGACAGAATTCTGTGGCGAAATTTTACGGTTAAATTATAAAACGGAATTCCGCCCATGAAATTTCGCTCAGAATTCAACCTGCAAAACTCCACAACGAAATTTAAAGCTAAAATTTTATGGGCGAAATTTCATAGTTAAAATTTCACGGCAGAGCTCAAAAGTTCTTTCCCGCGGCAAAATTCCGCGTCTTAAAATTTTAAGAAAGTATGAAATTTTTTATCTGATCGCAGATCGCTTCTTCGGATTGTGCGGCGTCGATTTGCAGGGTCTCAACGCCGCACGCCGCGCATGCTCGCGCCATCAGCTCCTGCACGCGCATTAGGTATTTGAGCCCGCGAGCCTCGATTATATCGCTGCTAGCGCGCGTTTTAAGCCGCTTTTTGACGAGCTTCTCGTCCGCCGAAAACAGCACGATTTTATCTGCAAATTTGCCCCCGAGCGCAAATTTATTAAGCGCGATGAGCTCGTTAAGATCCGCGTTTTCGTCGTTTGCCAGCGCATAGGCAAGCCCCGAGATGAAGCCGCGATCGCTTAGTACGAGCCTGTCCGCGCCGCCCTTTATCACGCGCTCGTAGTGCTCGGCGCGGTCTGCGAGGAACAAAAGCAGCTCGGCGCGCTTTGAAATTTCGCCGCAGGCCTCGCGCAGATTTACGTTGCCGCGCCGCCACTTAAAATCCTCGCCCAAAACGAGGCTTCGCACTGCCTCGCCGAGCTTCGTGCCGCCAGGCTCCTTAGTCACGATCGCCTGCGGAAAAGTCGCCGCCAGCCGCGCTATCTGCGTGCTTTTGCCCACGCCGTCGATACCTTCGAATATTACATACATTTTTCGCCTTTAAATTTGTGCGCTATTTTACAAATTTATAGCTAAATGGCGGCTTTTTTAAACAGACGGGCGCTAAATTTCGACTCTAAATCGGGCTTTTGCGCGAGCTTGTACGAGCCGCTTTTGATCTTTCGGCGTAAAATTTTATCGGGCGCTTTGCTCGGCTCATGTTCTTTACGGCGCAGCTCGCGGTTAAATTTAGCGCTCGGACGGATGCGTCGCATAAACAGAGAGCGAGTAAATTTGCGCTTACGGAGCGCGTACCGAGCGGAGCAGGGCAGCGGCGTCATGTAGGGTAGGGTATGTTGCCTAGCGGCGCGGGCGGGCAAACGCTGTGCGCAATGATAAAATCGCGACGATAAAATTTTAAATTTTGCCCTTATACGTGCTTACAAGCTCGGGATTTATCGCTTTGAAATTTTTCCGCAGATCGCTAAGATCATAATCGCTCGCTACGAGCGCAAAATCCTCGCTCACGTCGAGCCTGAGCTCGCCGATATCCGCCTTGAGCTGCTTCACGCACTCTAAAATAAGCTTTTTGGCTTGCGAGTATCTGCCGTTTAGTCGCGTTTCTTGATTGAAAAGATCAAAAAGATTTGCCGTCTCGTCATCCTCGTCTATCTCGGCCTGAAACTCATAATCGGCGACGTTCCAAACGATCCAGTTATCGTCATCGCCCTGCGCAAGCCACTGCGCGCGCTGTTCTTGCGAGCCGAATCCGATCTGAGGCGGCAGCGAGCCCGTGTCGTCGTAGGCTAAATTTATGCAGTAGAGCTTGCAACCGGGCGCACGCTTTTTGATCGTCTCTTTAATCGCCGGTAGCAGCCTTTGCGCGGCGAGCTCATAGAGCTTTTTGTAGCTCATTTTTTTATCAGGTTTTTTGTAGTGCACGTAGCCGCCCTCGACTATTAAGCTTAGCTCGCCTATAGCGTTAAATTGGTAGTTTATGACGCGGTCGAATTTGCCTCCGTACGGATCCGTGCCGAGCCACTGCTTTTGCGCGAGCTTGCCGCCCTCGTAAGCGAAATTTTCTATCCAGTAGCCTTCGCTCGCAAAAGCCGAGTAAATGGACTTTAGCGTGCCATCCTCATAGACAAATCTTTTTACGTTCACGCATTTTTTATCGTAATAATCAAATCGGTAGCTTAAAATTTCATCCCGGCGCCGAAAATAAAACTCTTCGTAGAAATATTTTTCGCTCACATACTGCCTCTCAAAAACGACGCGATCTTGCGTGTCAAAGCCGTATTCGTAGGCGTTTGCGATCTTTTTGGGTGCTTCTTTTAAAACCCTACCTTTTGAGAAGCGGTTGAACTCAAAATAAAACGGCTCTAAATTAATATACTCGTCCGACGCCCAACGTCTGCTTACGACCTGCGCTTCGGCCCTCTTTTTTAGGGCTTCGTAGTCATTTTTTGCGCTTTTAAAAAGCTCTCGCAATTTTTCTATCTCATCCATTTGCTTATTCATTTTCATCTCCCGTGCAGTTTGTAAATTTTAAATTTAGCCGCGCCTACGAGCTAAATTTAGCCGCGAGCTATCTTTTTAAAATTTCTAAAATTTCGCTCGGAACGAGCCTGCTGACGTCGCCGTCGTGGCTAAGAACAGAGCGCACGATCGAGCTTGAGATAAAGGCGTTTTTGAGGCTCGGCATCAGATAAACGGTCTCGAGCTCGTCCCAAAGCGCGGCGTTTGCGTAGCCGATCTGTAGCTCGTACTCAAAGTCGCTGACCGCGCGAAGTCCGCGGATTACGACGTTTATGCCGTGGCTTTTGGCAAAATCGACGAGCAAGTTATCAAAGCCCATAACCTCGATGTTTTTCAGCTTCGCCGTCGAAATTTTTACCATTTCGATGCGCTTTTGCAGGCTGTAATATGGCTGTTTGCTCTCGCTTGCGGCGACTGCGACGATGACCTTATCGAAAATTTTAATTGCGCGCTCGATGACATCCAGATGCCCGTTTGTGATGGGATCGAAGGTGCCCGGATAGATGCAGAATTTGTGATTTTTCATTGTTGCCACCTCTTAAATAGCTCGTTTTGCACGCCCAGAGCGTCGCACCATTTGCCGATTATGAAATTTTTTAAATTTTGCACGCCGCAGTAGCCTGCGATCACGGGCGGAGCGATGATGACGCCGAGTGCGGCTAGCTCACTCATCTGACGCAGGCTGATCGCAGAAAGCGGCATCTCGCGTACGCCAAGAACCAGCCGTTTATGCTCTTTTAGCGCGACTGCGGCGGCGCGAGTGCTTAAACTGTCGCAAAGCCCGCCGTAAATTTTAGCCAAAGAGCCAATAGAGCAGGGCGCAAAGATCACTGCGTCAATGCCGAATGAGCCCGAAGCGGGCGGCGCGCCCAGATCGGTGTCGGGATAAAATTTTACGCTTCTAAATTCCGCGGATTTTAAGACCTCGTCCGCGTCTATGCCGCTTTCGGCGCGCAGGACGCGGCGTGCACCCTGCGTAAGCACGGCGTGGATTTCATGTGGCGAGCTAGCGAGAAATTTAAGTAGATCAAGTCCGATCTCGCAAAAACTGGCGCCGCTTACGCAAACTAAAATTTTCATTTTAAGGCTTTCATATCGAAATTTTGCGGTTTAAAAGCGAGCGGAACGGAAGAAATTTTAAAATTTGAAGTTGAAATGGAGCGGGAAACGAGAGTCGAACTCGCGACATCAACCATGGCAAGGTTGCGCTCTACCACTGAGCTATTCCCGCATGCGGTAAAGATGAAGCGCGATTTTAACCTATAAATTTTCATTTGTCAATAATTTCTCGCTTAAATTTCATAAATTTTTACGATTTCTCCCTTTTCCGCCGTTTCGCCCGAAGCGGACGATACGAAATAATGGGTGCAAAGTGAGAGTGGTTTTATCATTCCCGATTGCGTCTGCACGGGCGTAAATCCGCCGTCTTTGTAGATGCCTAGAGTTATATCGATGCGAGAAGGTCTGGATTTGATCCTGCCCTTTGCTTCGGCGAGTATCGGCTCGGGATGTAGGCATTCGCCGCCTTCGCCTGAAATTTTTCGCAAAATCGGCAAAAATAGCACGCGGGTCTGAATAAATGCCGCCAAAGGATTGCCCGCCATCGCAAAGACGAATTTACCGTCCTTTTCATAGCATTTCGTAGGTCTGCCGGGCTTTACGTTGATGTGATCAAAAACCCTCGCAAAGCCCAGGTCTTCGAGCGCTTTTTGCATAAAATCAGCCTCTCCGGCGCTAGCTCCGCCGCTTGAGATTACGACGTCAAATTTCTCGCAAGCCGATCTCAGCGCCTCTACCACGGCGGATTTTTCGTCGCGGATTATACCTAAATATTCGCTTGCAAAGCCCTCCTTGCGTAATAGCGCGCGAATTCCGCTTGAATTGGCGTTGTAAATTTCGCGCTCGTCCGCGCTCTGCCAAGGCTCTTTAAGCTCGTCGCCCGTGGAAAACAGAGCGATTTTCGGCAGGGTAAAGACGCTTACTTTATAGATTCCCTGCGCGGCTAAGAGCATGATCTTTGCGGGTGTAAGCACCTCCGATGCGTGGAGTAAAATTTCGCCCGCGCGCACCTCCTCGCCTTTTTTGCGAAAGCCGTCGCCGATTTTGATATCTTGCGGAAGTTGCAGCTCGCCGTTTTTAGGCTCCACGTCCTCAAGCCTAACAATGCCGTCCGCGCCTGATGGCATCGGCGCGCCGGTCATGATCTTTTGAGCCTGTAGCTCTGAAATTTCGTAGAAATTTTTATCGCCGGCAAAGATCGTAGGCTCTTTTATCTTTAAAATTTTATCCACGGCGGCGCTGTTGTAGGCATATCCGTCCAGCGCGGAGTTATCGAAGCCGGGCATATCTTTGCGCGCCGTAATATCCTCGCTCAAAACCCGTCCCAAAGCGTCTTCTAGCGTTAAAATTTCAGTGCCGCGAAGAGGCAGGACGCGCCCCAAAGCAAGCTCTATCGCATTTGAAATATCTATCATTCTTTTAGCCTTTCTATGCTCGCGCCGAGTGCGCTAAGCTTTTCCTCGAGCTTTTCGTATCCGCGATCTAGGTGGTAAATTCTATGTATTTTGCTCTCGCCGCGCGCCGCAAGGGCGGCTAAAACGAGTGCCGAGCTGGCGCGCAGATCGGTAGCCATCACGTCCGCGCCGTTTAGCTTGCCGCCGCTGATCGTCGCGATGTGTCCGTTTAGGCGGATATCCGCGCCCATTCTTGAAAGTTCGCTTACGTGCATGAAGCGGTTTTCAAAAAGCCTCTCGTCGATGGTGCTGACGCCCGAGGAGATGCACGCAAGCGCCATAAACTGCGCCTGCATATCGGTAGGAAAGCCCGGATATTCGCTTGTGATAATCTCAACTGGTTTGATCTTTGAAGCGGGTAAGATCGTTATCTCGTCGCCGCCGCTTGAAATTTCAAATTTAAAGCCCATATCTTCAAATTTTGCAAGCACGGCGCCAAGATGAGCTGCGCAGGCGTGCGTGATCGTGATGCGGGAGCCCGTGATTGCGCCTGCGCACAGATAGGTGCCCGCCTCGATGCGATCGGGAATGATCGAAATTTCATCCAAGCTTAAAAGCTCGCCGCCGCTTCCTTTGATGAGGATTTCGTTTGTGCCGATGCCCTCTATGTCGATGCCTGCGCTTTTTAATGCGTTGCAAACGGCGATTACTTCGGGCTCTTTCGCCGCGTTTATGATATGCGTGGTACCGCTTGCTAAAGCCGCCGCCATTACGATGTTTTCGGTGCCGGTGACGGTAATTTTGTCAAAATTTATAGTCGCGCCCTTAAGCCCCTTTTTTGCGGTGCAAACGACGTAACCCTGCTCGATCTTAACCTCCGCACCCATCTTTTCAAGCGCGCTAAGGTGTAGATCGATAGGTCTTGCGCCGATCGCGCAGCCCCCCGGAAGGCTTACCTCGCAGTGTCTAAACCGCGCTAAAAGCGGCCCCAGCACCAAGATCGAAGCGCGCATTTTACGCACTATATCGTAGATCGCCTTAGTCGAGTTTATCTCGCGCGGATCGATTTTAGCGGTGTTGGAGTCAAGGAACTCGCACTTTGCGCCTAAATTTGAAAGTAGCTGAATTAGCGTGTGGATATCGGAAACTGCGGGTAAATTTTTAATTACGACTTCGTTTTTTGAAAGGATAGATAGAGCTATGAGCGGCAGTGCGGCGTTTTTTGCGCCGCTTATTTTGACGCTGCCGCTTAGTTTTTTGCCTCCGTTAATTCGTAGATAATGCATGATTTCTCCGTGTAAAATTTAAATAATTATACAGAATTTAGCTTTAAAAGTTACCATTTTGTTACCGCCAGGCGCTAAAATTGCGCTATTAATTTTAATTAAGGATATAAATGAAAGGAATAATTATCTGCGCTTTGGGTGTGTTTTTGCTGGTCGGCTGCTCCTCAAAAGCCCCATCCGCTGGCAGTCAGCAGGCTTATGTCTTAAACGATCGCGAAGAGGGGATAACCTCTATACCAGGAAGCGAGTTTAATCGCCCGCTAATCGCGTCGGTGGACGGCTATACCGGCACTCGCGCGGGAGGAGATTGCAGCGGATTTATCACCGTGCTAAACAGCAAGCACGACGAGCTGTTTTTTAACTCGAAGGATCTGCCGAAATACTTCACGAACGGACGTAAATCCCAGGCGATCTATAATTATTACAGCCGCAAAAATTTATTGAGCAATACGCCGCGAGTAGGGGATCTGGTGTTTTTTCAAAACACTTTGCGCTCCAATAAAGGCAAGATCAGCAACGAGATCAGCCATATCGGCATCGTGCGCGAGATATATCCCGACGGGCGCGTGAAATTCGTCCACAATACTCGCGGTAGAAATCAAGCGGATTTCGTAAATTTAAATAAAAAGAACGTCCACATCGCGGGGCGAAAGATGGAAAATAGCTATATCGTCCGCTGCGGCAGAGACCGCATAAGCTGCCTGGCGTCGAATCGCTTCGCAGGATACGGGCGGGTGAACGATTAAAATTTCTGAAATTTCTTAGGGGTAATTTTAAAATTTTAGCGTGGAATTTGGGACGGGATTTGCGTGTAGAGCTTGTGCACAGGCTTAGTATCTACGCGCGAGAAACACTGCGAAATACAGAATTCTAATTGTTAAATTTAAGGCAGGATAGAATTTAAAAATTCAAAGTTAATTTAAGCCCGCCGAAGTCTTCAATTTAAATTTAAAGCTCAAATTTAAAAATTTAAATCCACAAAAACCCGCAAGATTTGCGCTAAATTTCAAAGCTTGTCCGAATTGCGAAGCGCTTAAACGAGTAAGCGCGATACGCGATAAAATAAATGCATAGCTTTCATATTTTAATTTAAAATTTACGCTTAAAATTTCGGTGCGTATTTGAGCGCCGTACAAAGTCGGCACCGCATTGGAGAGCGCGTATGTGCACGCGTCGCGCATTTTTAAATTTAGCCGCAGATCGCGCAAAACTATTTTAAATTTCATCGCAGATCGCGCCATTTTAAATCAATTTCAATCTTGCCATAAAGCACGGTCGCGAAATTTCATCGTGAATTTAATCGAAATTTCGCTACTATGCGCGAAAAATTTAAGGAATTTTATGCAATCAGGCAAATTTACGCTCGCTCTCATCGCGCTAAACGTCCTATTTTTCGCGCTCTCATTCGCGCTGGAGGAGCTTTGGGGCTTTAGATCCTACATGGTTTTCGGTCTCAATCCATACTTTTTCGAGGGCATGCCGTGGCAGCTTCTAAGCTCCTTTTTTATGCACGGCGGCATCGCGCATCTGGCGATAAATATGGCGATTTTGTATCGGTTCGGCGGGATTTTGGAGCGGGCGTTCGGCGGGGCGAAATTTGCGCTGCTTTACATCGCAGGCGGCCTGCTTACTAGCGCGCTTTGCCTCATTTACGTTTGGTACGCGCTAAGCAGGGGCGAGCTCGTAAATATAGTGGGCGCAAGCGGCGCAATATGCATGCTTTTGGGTATCATCGCGTGCTTTGACAGGCGCGACGCAGGCGGGATCTTCGTCGCGGTACTGCTGATGAGTTTCCTGCCGATGCTAATGGGCGTAAACGTGGCGTGGTACGCGCACATAGCGGGCTTTGCGGTCGGTTACGGCTTTGGGCTAATCCAGAAAAGATTTAGAATTTTGTAGAATTTAGCGCGAAATTTTATGTAAAATTTTATGAAAGGGCGCAGATGAAACGGATATATTTTATTAGGCATGCAGAGGCGCAAAGCGGCGGCAGAAGCGATTTTGAGCGAGAGCTAAGCCCTAAAGGTAAAGGGGATGCGATGAGGCTGGGCGCGCTTTTGCGCAGCGAGAATTTATTGCCGCGCCTCATCGTCGCAAGCTCCGCAGTTCGCGCACTTACGACGGCGCGAATCATCGCGGCCGCGCTAGGCGTGCCGCAGGCTTTAAGAGTTTCGCGCGAGCTTTATGATATAAATTTGTGGGATTTGGCGGAGTTTGTTCGCGGCTTGGACGATGCGGACGGATTAAATTTAAACTTGGACGATCCCGCTGCCGATAAATTTAAATTTGTGGCTAGAGATAACTTTGCAAATAAAAACGGCCGTGGCGAAAGTAACCATAGCAAAAACGGCCTATTAAACGGCTTCTGTGCGGGTGATGGTGCAGTGAGCGGTGCCGAAAAATCGCATAAGAAAGATATTTTTTCGAGCGAAGGCGCACCAGAGGGTGCACTGGGCGCAGATATTTTGAGAGCGAGCCGAAACGGCGCGGACGAGCCCGTCTTTATCGTTGGGCACAATCCTGCAATAGGCGGAATTTGCGAGCTTTTGGGCGAGCGGGCGATAGGAAAATTTCCGCCGTGTGCGATTTGCGGGCTGGAATTTGAAGCGAAAAATTTTATCGATATAGCCGAACATAGCGGCAGAATCGTGATGTTTGATTACCCGCAGAACGCTTAATAAAGCACGCTAAATTAGCGATCTGAGCTAAATTTATTTTAGAATTATCAACGCTCATCTTTAAATTTAAATCTAAGCTCCAAAGCGGTTAAATTCATCTAAATTTTATCTAAAATGCCGTAGCTTATCGGGGCTAGCTGCGTGTATTTGCCATGAAATTTTGATCATCTTTGATTTGAGAGAAAGTTTAAGCCAAAATCCAAAAACTGTCGCCTATATCGCTATGTATTTTTAAACTCAGCCTTGCGCATATCGGCTCATTGCTTGAAAATATCCTAAAAGATGAATTAAATTTTGCCGGCGACCGGCTGAGCTCTAAAGACAGCTGAATTTTAGGTTTTTGCGCCGAAAATTTTACCTTTATAATTCTCAAAATATAAACTTTTATGAAAAGAATAAAATTTATTAAGTAAAATTTAATAGTAGCTGTGGTATCATTCCGCAAAATTTTTGATAGGGGGGTTGAAAATGAGACAGTACGAAACTTACAGATGCGAAAAGTGCGGCGCGGAGGTCGAAGTGCAAAACGTAGGCGGCGGCACGCTTAGTTGCTGCGGAGAGCCAATGAAATGCATTACTGAGGATCTGACGCAGGTAAATTTAATGAAGGCGTTCGCAGGCGAGTCGCAAGCGCGCAATAAATACGATCTTTACGGTGATTTGGCTAAAGAGGCGGGCTTTCACGCTATCGCGCGACATTTTTACGAGGCCGCCGAAAACGAAAAATGGCACGCCAGAGCCGAGCTAAAGGCACATCACGCAGCTGCAGGTATTCCGCTTGATAAGATGGATAAAAATCTACTCGATGCCGCCGCGGGCGAGCGCTACGAGCACGAGAGCATGTATCCGAGCTTCGCTAAAATCGCCACTGAAGAGGGCAAAAAAGAGGTAGCGCGCCTTTTTAACGCTATCAGCAAGGTCGAGGAGGAGCACGAGCGCGAATACAACGAGCTTCAAAAGATCCTGCTAGAAGAGGGCTTTTTCGAGAGCTTTGACGAGGAAGTTTGGGTGTGCGAGGTCTGCGGCCACGTTCATCGCGGCAAGAAAGCCCCAGGCGCCTGTCCGCTCTGCAAGGCTCCGCGCGAGTATTTCAAAAAACAAAGGCTCGTCTAAGCCTAAAAATTTGGCTTTGCGGGCGCGGTAAACAAGCGCCTGCGAAGCCTCTAAATTTAGGGCTTTACGTTCTGTAGAATTAAAAGTCGCGGCGATTTAAATTTAACGCCGCTCATATCATGGCGCGATTTTGTGTTGCGCTGCGCTTTAAAATTTAAGCAAAGCGCGCGGCTCTAAGCGGTCGCGATTTGCGCACGATCGGTGCGCGACGGAGCTCGCGAAGGTTGGCTTGCACGGAATTTAAATGCGGTCTAAATTTAAATTTACGAGTAGCTCGGTGCAACGCAGGCTTTGTTAAAATTTGATGGATAGTTTGGCTTCTTGAAGCCTGATAAATTTGGCGCGAGATTTCGTCTTTTGCTCCTTTTCCCGCGTAGGTCGCGGATTTGACGAAATCTCGGGCTAAATTTTTAGCCCACAACTCCTTTTCTTATCCCCTAAGAAATGAAATTTCGCCCTTTTTGGGCGAAATTTCTTCGTTTTGAACCCCAAGCACAGCTAAATTCAGAGGTTTGCGTAGCGCAGAAAGTGTATATTGCCAATAAATTTACGCTTTAAAATTTCAATATAAATTTTTAGATACGGCTTGCGCGGTCTTGCCTCTGCAAAACTCGCTGTCCTTAAAATCTCAAAGTTAAATTTTAAAAGGCGAAATTTTAAGGTGATACAGATTTTTAAGCACCGATAGCTCCGCGCTGTGTTTAAATTTTAAAAAGATAAAATTTTAGAATTAGAAAACTCAAAACCGCAAAGTAAAATTTTAAATTTAGACCTTGCGCGCTAGCTCCCGTACATGTCGCAAAAGCTGCCGAAGCTCTACAGATCGCTGCGTATCAATATTGCATTCGTTAGGTTTCGCGTCCGTAAAAACCGTCAAATCTTGTATATTGCGAAGCCGCCAGGCCTTATGCGCGTCAAACAGATCAAATCTGTGAGCGTTAAAGAACTCGTGCTCAGCCAAGCCTCGCTCCGCCGCAAATTTTAAAATTTCACTCCTCGAATTCCTCCGCGACCTTCGCCGCAAGGCGCAGTTTGTCGCTGTCGAAGTGGGTGTAGATGCGCGAAGTATTGAGGCTTGCGTGACCGAGGGCTTCTTGGACGAGCACGAGATCCTTTTGCTTTTTGTAAAGCATCGTCGCGAAGGTATGGCGAAGCATGTGAGCGCCGTTTTTTTCCTTGCGGATGCCCGCGCTCATTAAAATTTTCTCCACGATGCCGCTGACGTATGCTTGCGTGAGCGGCGCGCCGTTTTTGGTGACGAAAAGATAGCCCTCTTTGTTAGCAAAGTTCGTCTCCAGCGCGTTTAGATGCTCCTCGATCAGGTGGCGCTTGATCATTACGATGCGGTATTTATTGCCCTTACCGCGGATTCGGATGACGAAAAGATCGCCCTCTGGCGCGATATCTTTACGCTTTAAATTTATCGCTTCGCCCACGCGGATGCCGGTGTAGACGATGATTTTTACGATCAGGCGGTTGCGATGCGCAAAGGAGCGAAACTCGCTTAAATTTATAGAGTCCAAAAACCGCTTCAACTCCTCCTCGCTCATAAACTCCGGAAGCTTCGTGCCGCGGCTGCCGCTAACGCCTCCCCAGTGTTTAAGCTCGATGCCGAAGTTGTGCGAGGTGCCGTCCTGTTCGTTTTGGCGGTCGACAAAGCCGAAAAAATTTATCAGCGCGATTCGGTAATTTTTTTTGCTCGCATCGCTCAGCCCGCCCGTAATGGAAGCTAAAATTTCGCTCAAAAGCTCCTCATCGATATTTTTCATGCTCTCAAGGCCGTACTGCATGATCGCTTCGTAAAATTTTTTAAGTGGGTTAAAATAGGTATTGATGCCGGTAAGGCCTGCATTTCGCGCATCTTTTGCAAGACGCTCGAGTTCGCCGATACTTGCTACTTCATGATTTAGAGCCAGGCTCGCGCGGCGAAACAGCGCGTCGTTTTTAAGCTCCTTATTCGATAGCGCGCTTAGCTTGTAGCGCACGAATTTTACGAGCCAAAACAGCAGCGATTTTTCAAAGCTATCCTTATAATCGAGCGGGAATTTCATTTGCTCTCCTCGCTGTCGCCAAAGATCACAAAGGGCAGCATCAGCGTGTTTTTGATGAGATTATACGGCGTTTTTAGTACGTCGGTCGCAACGGCAGTCGAATAGGTGGGCTTTTTCGTCGTGCCGCGAATCTCGATGATCGTGGAGATCGTGTTGTTTTCGCCCAAGATGATATGATTTAGCAGCGGGATTTTTGAGATTATCGAGCTTGCGTCTTTGAGGTATTTAAGCTCCAGATCGATATTTAGCGCGCCGCTTTTCATATCCACTTCGCCGTTGCCGGCGATGTCGGCGCTACTGCCGGTAAAGTTCATCGCGTTTATGTAGATTTTATCGCCGCTACGGCGAAAGTAAATTTTGCCCTTCTGCACGCTAAAGCCGCGATCGTTGAAATCGGGCGTCTTAAAAGTAAGTAGCGACGGCACGGAGTTTATAAAGCTAAGCAGCCTTTGATAGATGATGTAGTCCTTCAGATAGGTGTTTTGCACGTTGATCTCGCCGCGGTAGTTGCGCGGATCGATACCGCTTGCTTTTAGCGTAAATACCCCTCCGTCGAAGCTCTGCGAGCCTAGGAATTGATTGAGCGCCTCGCCGCTGATGTTTTGCGCAAAAATTTGAAGCAGGCTCTTTTTAAAGATCAGCTTCACGTCGCCGCGCTTGAAATTCGCGTTCAGGTTCATATTTTTGCCGTCCAGTACGCCGTTAAAGTGCGTAAATTTAAGCGTCTTATTTAGATCGGATAGCACGATCGCGGAATTTTGCCCGCTGAAATTTATCGGCGAGCGCTCCTTCGTGCCGCTATTAAACTCGCTGGTTTGCACGCTCGTATTGATCGCGACGTCCACGTCTTTTAGAGCGACGAAGTTGCCGCCTTTGTTTATTTTAAGAGAAATTTTACCGCTTCCGCTAGAGCCGTCCAGATCGCCGCCGCGCACCCGAAGCGCGAAAGAGTCGTTTTTATAATGGCTTCCGTCCTTGTTCAGCAGGCCGAAATCAAAGATGAGATTGTTGCTGCTGATATCTAAGTTTGTAAAATCGCTGGTTAAAATTTTAAGATCTCCGCCGCTAATGCCTGCGTTTTTAAGCGTCTTAGAAAAGGGCAAAATTCCGCTAATATCGGGCGAGCTAATCTCGATCCGCTCGCCGAAGCTCATCTTCGCGCCTAAAAATTGCGAGCTCAGCACTGGCGCTTTGCCGCTAAAATCAAGGCTTATATTATCTCGCGCGTCACCAAATTTTAAAATTTCTTTGCCGTTCGGGGAGAGATTGAAGCTATGGATTGTGCCGTTAAATTTAGCTTTGCGCGTGGCGATATCGATACTGCCGCTTGCGGTGGTGTTAAAAATTTCATTTTGCAGATTCGCGTCTTTGATGTCGATTTTTTTCTCGGTGATGTGCACCCGCGCGGCTTTGGAGTGAAATTTTGCCTTTGAGATCATCAGATCGGCGTCTTTTAGCGTCACGTTCGCATCGACCTTGGCGCTTTCCTTTTCGACGTCCACGTCTATCAGCACGCGCGCATCGATCCCGCCGCCTAGCGGATATACGGGCTCGTCTATGCCGTAGCTTTGTAGGATCGCTATAAGGTCCTTGCCCAAGCTCTCCTTGGTCCGCAGATCCAGATATACGATCGGCCTCTCTTCAAAGAGTCCGCCGATACGCACGCTGCTTCCCTCCAGGCTTTTACCTTTAAATTTAGGCTCATTTAGCGTGAAATTTAGAAAATCGTTTTTAAGTGTGATGTTGGCATCTTTTACCGTTACGGCTTCGATTTGCGGTTGAAATTTTATCGTAAGATCCTGCGCGTAAGCCGTGGCACTGACGTTTTCGGCGATCGGGCGCGGATCTTTCAGATCGATTTTGGCGTGCAGATTCTCGATGTAGTAGTTTTGCGCGACCGCCTTGCCGTAGATCCACTCGTTCGCAAGGGGATTTAGCCCAGTAAGCGCGCCTAGCTCATTCATAAAATTTTTCAGACTCAAGGCCGAGGCGCGGTTTATCTCGATATTTAGCTCCGAGCCGATATTGTGCACGTCAAGCTCGCCCGCGATCTCGTGCGAAGCGAAGGTGCCGTTAAAATCATACGTATCGGCTCTGAAATTTGCTCGCGCCGTGCCGTGCAGAGTGAGATTAAAATCATTTAGTTCAAGCTCGATCGGATCGAAGTTTAGCCCGTTTGCGCTCGGCGTGATCTTCGAGTTTAGCCTAAAAAACCGCGTATCGGCGTAAAAAACGTCGCTTTTGTATTTTAGTTTTAGACTTTCGCCCTTGATCTTCAAATTTTGCACATCGATCTCTTCAAAAAAGGAGTTGATGAGCGAGATTTTTTTGCTAAATTCCAAAATTTTCTCGCTTTGCGTGCGCAGATCGGTGGAATTTTGCTCTAAATTTTGTGTATTATTTTGCGTAATTTCAAGATTTTTGATACGCAGCACGAGACTTTTATTTAGCTTGAGATAAAAACCCTCAAGCTTTGCAAAGCCCACGTCCAGCTGCGAAATCGCAATACCGTGTTTTAGACCTACCGCGCAGATTATAAAAAGTATGGTTATGCACAAAAAAAATCTAGCCAAAGTTCTAAACATCATCGCCTCATTAAAAAACTCCGCCCCAAAACCAAATCGGGCGTGCCGAAAAACTGCGCTTATAATATGAAATTTATTCAAAATTTTGGCTTATTTGCCTATAATTTCAGCTAAATTTTGAAAGGAATGCATGAAATTCTTTATAAAGCTCATCAAAGCGGCGTGCATTTGTATCGAGCTTGCGGCTATCGTGCTTTTGGCCGTGGGTTTTGATCTACACGAGCGCGTCGGCAACGCGGCAACCGTGCAGATAGGTCAGGGCAGCTCAACGAAAATTTTATCGCAACTCTCAAAGAGCTATCCAAAATTTACGAAATTTGACGCGAGGCTGCTTTCTTTTTACGGCGGCGCAAAAACCGGCGAGCTGGAGCTTAGCGGCGAAAATTTGCCCAAATATCAATTTTTATATGAGCTAAGCGTCGCAAAGCCCGTGATGAACGAGATTAAGCTGATCCCGGGAGAGACTACGATCGTGTTTTTAAAACAGCTGGCGAAAGATCGCGGGCTAAGCTTTAGCGAGCTTGAGCGCGAATACAACGCCACGGCGCCGTTTTACGAGGGCTTTCTGGTGCCTGAAACCTACAAAATTAGCAAAAACGAAAGCGAAAAAAATATCATTGACCACCTCATCTCAAGCGCGCAAAAATTCCACGAAGGATTGTCGCGCGAGCTTAGCGGCGATTACAACGCCACGGCGTGGAAGCAGGTGCTGATCAAGGCCTCGGTCATTCAAAAAGAGGCCGCAAACGCAGATGAGATGCCCCTCGTAGCCTCCGTCATCAACAACCGCTTAGCCAAAAATATGCGCCTTCAGATGGACGGCACGCTGAATTACGGCGAGTTTTCGCACGTCAAGATCACTCCGCAGCGCATCCGCACCGACACCAGCCACTACAACACCTACCTCAACGACGGACTTCCCAAAGAGCCCGTGTGCGTGGTCTCTCGCGATGCGATACGCGCCGTTTTCGCGCCCGCAAAGAGCGAGTATCTGTATTTTATGCGAAATAAAAAGACGGGGCTTCACGATTTTGCGCGCACGCAAGCCGAGCACGAGCGCAACGTAAAGGCGCAGAGGTAAAATTTAAGGCCGTTTCGGCATTAAATTTAAAAAACGAAATTTCGTCTTTAAATTTTAAAATTTAACTCCCGCAGTTATAAAAATGCGGGCCGATATTTGGGAGATAACAATGAAAATAGCGATATTCGGCGCCGGAAACATCGGCGCAGCGGTAGCGAACGATCTTATCGTAAGCGATTCTTTGAGCCAAAAGATAGATAGCATCGTGCTTGTGGATGCTGTAGAGCGGATCGCGCGCGGCAAGGCACTCGATCTAGCCCATACGGCGGCGGTTTATGAGCGCGACCTACGTATAAGCGGCAGTACGGAGCCTAGCGATATAGCGGACGCAGGCATCGTCGTGATTACGGCGGGGCACGCAAGAAAGGCGGGGCAGAGCAGGGAGGAGCTGTTTGGCAGCAACGCCGCCATAGTCGCGCAATGCGCGCGAGATACCGCAAAATACGCGCCTGGCTCCATTATCGTCGTTGTTACCAATCCGCTTGATATGATGGTTTATGCGGCGCTGCAGGCTAGCGGGTTTGCAAAAGAGCGCGTCATCGGCATGGCGGGCGAGCTAGACGGCGCGCGGCTTAAATTTGAACTCGCGCGAGCGAGCGGCAAGGAAATTTCATCGATGAGAAGCGCGATCGTGGGTCCGCATAGCGAAGAGATGATCGCGCTTAAAAACGAGTTAGGGTTTGAAATTTCGGATAAAATTTTCGAGCGCGCGGTGCAAAATACCAAACGCGCCGGCGCGCAGATCGGCGAGCTACTGGGTACGTCGGCGTATTTGGCGCCCGCTGCGGGCATCGTAAAGATCATAAAATACATCCTTTTTGATACCTGCGGCACGCTCGCCTGCTGCGTCGCGGATAGATCGGGAGTACCTTTGGGGCGCTTCGTAAGCGTCGGCAAAATGGGCGCGATAGAGAGAAATTTCGCCTACTCGGGCGAGTTTTACGCACAGCTTGAACGGATGCGCGCAAGCGTAGCGGGGCTGAAGTTTTAGCGTGCGCGGAGCGGAATTTCGTAGCTAAGCTTTAGGCTGCGCAAATCTTTCTGTAGATAAAATTTTAAGGCGCGAAATTTTACTTCGGCGATAAATTTAAACTAGCATAATTCCGTTTAGCGCGAAACTTTGAAATTTACGAATTTCCTATTATCGGCATCGCCAAATACGAAGCAGGAAGCGCCACCATTCAAATTGTCGTGACTCCGGCGATTTGTAGACCGCTTTAGTCGCTATATAGACGAGAGGCTTGTAAAAGAACAGATGCTTTGCTCTGCGCCCGAAAAAACCCGCGCGCTAAACAAAATGGCTTATGATTTGGAAGTAAAAAAATACGCTAGAGAAAATTTTGCGCAGAGGACAAACAGATGAGCAATAAGATAAGGACGCGCGCCGTGAATTACGGTAAAAATAAGGAGGCGAAAATGAAAAAAGATCTAAATTACTATCTAAGCTTACCCTATACGATAACCGTTAAAAGGCTAGACGATAGGGACTATTTCGCGCAATATGCCGATGCGGGGCTTACGAAAAATGCTTTGATGGCGGGCTGGGGAAAGGATGAGGCGGAGGCGATAAGCGATCTAAAAGAAGCTTTTGCATGCTACGTAGAAGGGGCGCTAGAAAAGGGCGAAAATATATATGAGCAGGTCGTTGAAAATACCAAGGTTCGCGTAAATTTAACCATACCCAAATCAGTTCTCGTCGCGATAGACGCCGTTACCAAAAACCGCTCGGCGTGGCTATCAAATTTGGCTAAAAAAGAATTGGCTATTTAAGGGTTTTATCGCTAGTACGAAAATAAAATTTAGCGGCGGCAAAGCGGTAGCGGGCGGTATATTCTTAGCGGCTTTATTCTTGCTTTTTTTTGCGAAGTGCATCAGCTATAAGGATGAAATTTATCGCGTTGTTAAAATTTTTATTTTGGTACAAGTATACTCATCGCTTTTCTTAAAGGATTGCACTCGCTATCGCTTAGGCAAATTTCTAATTGCTCCTTTACCTTACAAGAAAAATCCTTCTTGTCGCTCTTTTTTCCGTAACAAACCTTATCGAAGTAACCGATAGCCCTATGTATATTTCCGCCGTAAAATATTTCATTCCCTGCTAGCAAAAAGCAATAATACATCATGTCCGCTTCACAAGCTTTCTTTAATGCTGAAACGGAATCCTTATATCTACCCATTGTAACCAAAAGCACCGCGCCGAGCGATCCGCAGCTTTCGTAATCTCCTTCGTCGCACTTCTTGGATAAAATTTCGACTAGCTTTGTGCATGCGCTGTATTTTCCATCGCCGTTATCGCACTCTAAATTTAGCTCTTTTTCCTCCCAAGTTTTGAAAAAGCTCGAATCCATGGGTCTTGCCATACTAGAGCATATTGAAAATATTAAAGCTAGAATTATAAATTTAATTTTCTGCATTTTCTCTCCTATTTAAAATTTTGATATATAAAGCGGCTTTTTAAACAATATCATCTTACGCTTTTTAACAAAATTCTTGCTTTTTTTATAGGATTGCACTCGCTGTCATTTAGGCACTTTTTCAATTCCTCGTTTATCTTGCACGCTTCGTTTTTAAACAGGCTATTTGCCGCTTCACATGTCTTACCAAGATATTTAATTACCAAATTTACATCTCCGCCATAGTGTATTTCGGTCGCACTTAGCATATAGCAGTAGGTTACTACGCCGGCCTCACAAGCTTTTTTATAAGCGGAGGCAGCATCCTCATATCTATTGGAATCGAAAAGTGCTAGACCGAGCGAACCACAGCTTTCGTAATCTCCGCCGTCGCACCTCTTGGATAAAATTTCGACTAGCCTCGTGCATGCGCTATATTTTCCGTTGCCGCTATCGCAAGCAATCGCTAAATCTTTTTCCTCTTTGGTTTTTAATAAATAATCCAAGCCTTCCGCCGCCGCAGCGGGGATCGCCGCAAATACCACTATAAAAACGAGTATAGAAATTTTAAGATAGAATTTTTTCATCGCCGCCCCTGTTTTTAAGCGGCGATTATATATTAAAGTATTTTAGCGGGCTCTTAAAATTTCGTAGAGTTAAAATTTTGATCGCCCGTTAAATTCGGCGGCGCCATTTTCAAAGGTCGCGTCGCTTTAGAATTTAAAACATCGCTCTTAAATTTAAACGTCGCGGTGAAATTTTAAAATTTCACCGCAAGCTTTAGGCGGCTTTAAATTTAGCATCCCGAGTTCGGCTGCACCCGCGTTTCGTTACCGATATGTATCAGTTTGGCCTTGCCGCGCCTAAATCTACACGGCGGATCGGCTTGCACCGATGAGTACTCCTTGCCTTTAAATTTATAGATGATGTTGGAGCCTTGCACCGTTTTTTGGGAGTTTTCGATCGCATCTCCGGCGACCGCACCCACTGCTGCGCCGCCTATGAGTCCTACGGTTTCGGCTAAGCGCTTGCTGCTGCTATGTTTGCCGAGCTTATGCCCGATGATAGCGCCGGTGGTTCCGCCCGCGACGCCGCCTAAAATTTTACCCGTATTGCCCTCGGAGCGCTCTACGTTGATTTTTGCGGGTAGGACGTCGATGATCTCGATCTGATCGCTCTGCCTCATTCTGTTTGTTTCGCCTGCATTATAAACGTCGCCGCCGTATCGATCCTGTGGAGTCGCGCAGCCGCAAAGCGCTATCGCTGCGATCAAACATAATGTGAAATTTCGCATAATATCCTCCTTAAAATGGATTTACTGCTATTATACAGCGCGAGATTATACCGACGGTTATCGCGCGGCGGTATTATCAAAATGATATGATAATTCAAAATTTTACGAAATTATATAAAATCAAATATCAAATTAAAATCCCGTTAAAATCGTATCTTATAAAACAAAATATACGAAAACTATCTGCTTTAGCTTAAAGATAAAATTAGCTCTTTTTACTAAATAATATTTAAGAATTTCAATATTCTTAAAGAATTGATAATATATAATTTCCTTGAATTTAAGAATTCTGTTTTGGCTCCGCCATTCAACGAAATTTCAAGGAAGTACAATGAGCGAATCAAATTTCAACAGACGCGATTTCTTAAAATCGGCCTGTATCAGCGTCGGCGCGCTTAGCCTTAGCGGCTGCGTGGATACCGACAAAAGTAAAAGCGCAGACGGCGGCAACGAAGGCGGCCTTCCTAGTGTGGACGTACTCGTTATCGGCTCGGGAGGCGCGGGTTTGCGTGCAGCCGTAGCGGTAAGAAAGAGTAATCCAAATCTCAGCGTAGTCGTGGCTACGAAGATGATGCCTTCGCGCAACGCCACCTGTATGGCGGAAGGCGGTATCAACGGCGTTACGAGCTTCGCAAACGGCGATTCGTATAAACTCCACGCCTACGACACCGTAAAGGGCGGCGCATATCTCGTAGATCAGGACGCCGCGATTAAATTTTGCGAGCTTGCGGGCCCTACGATTGCCGAGATGGATTACATCGGCACGCTGTTTTCCAGAAACGCTAGCGGCGGCGTGGACGGCAAAGAAAGCGGCGTCCCGGGCGGCGTAGCACAGCGCTTTATGGGCGGCGCGTCTAAAAAACGATGCAACTACTCCGCCGATAAGACGGGTCATATCTTGATGCACGCCTGTTTTGACGATGCGGTCAGCAACGGCGTGAAATTTTTAATCGATCACGAGTTACTTGAGATCAGCGCGCCTGACGGTAGATGCGAGGGCGTCGTGCTTCGAAATATCCAAACCGGCGATTTTTATCCCGTGCTTTGCAAAGCCTTGGTAATCGCAACGGGCGGATATACGAGGATGTTTTACAACCGCACCTCGGTGCCTTATATCGCTACCGGCGACGGCATCGCGGCGGCACTGCGCGCGGGTCTTGGATTTAGCGATCCGGAGATGGTGCAGTTTCATCCGACCGGTATCAAAAGCGGCGGCGCGCTCATTACCGAAGCTGCGCGTGGCGAGGGCGGATATCTGCTCAATAACAAAGGCGAGCGTTTTATGAAAAACTACCACGAAAAGATGGAGCTTGCGCCGCGCGATGTCGTAGCTCGCGCGATCGAAACCGAGATTCGCGAGGGTAGGGGCTACGGCGAGGGGCTCGGCGCATACGTGCTGCTTGACGTAAGACATCTCGGAAAAGATAAAATTTTAAAAGCCCTTCCTAAGATCAGACACACCGCCATTTTGTTTGAGGGCATTGATCTGATCGAGGAGCCGATTCCGATTCGTCCGACCGCACACTACTCGATGGGCGGCATTGAAGTGTCTAAATTTGACGATATGAGCACTAAAATTTCGGGGCTTTACACCGCGGGCGAAGCGTCTTGCATTTCGATCCACGGCGCAAACCGCTTGGGCGGAAATTCTTTGACCGACGCCGTCGTAACGGGCAAACTCGCAGGACTAGGCGCAGCGGATTACGCTGCAAAACAAAGCGGTTTTGGTGACGGTAAAAGAGCGAGCGAGCTCGCGCAAAAATGGCAGGCTAAATTTAAGCAGATCGCAAACGGCTCGGGCAAGGTAGGCGAGATGTATGAGTTGCGCGAAGAGCTAGGCGCGCAGCTTTGGGATAATATGGGTATCTTTAGAACAGGCGAGAAGCTCGATCTGCTTTCGCAAAATTTAGAGGGTATCAAAGCGCGCTACGACGAGTTGCACGTCGCGGATGTAAATCCTGTTATGAATACTGCATTTACCGACTACGTCGAGCTTGGAAATTTAATCCTGCTTGCGCGCTGTGCGTGTTTGGCTGCGCAAAAGAGGCTTGAAAGCCGCGGCGCGCATACCAGAGAGGATTATCCGAAGCGCGACGATAAAAATTTTTTAAAGCACAGTATCGTGACGATGAACGACGCGGGCGAGCTAAGCTTGGGCTACAAAGAGGTCGTCGTTACGGAATTCTCTCTTGACGGAAGGAAACCTCAATGAAATTTATTATAGACCGCTTCGACGGAAGCAAAAATTATAAGCAAGCCTACGAGTTAAGTTTGGAGCAGATCAAAGGAAAGACCCTGCTTGGAGTTTTGCAATTTATTAAACAAAATTTAGACATCACTTTAAATTTTACCGCAGCTTGCCGTATGGCGATATGCGGAGCCTGTGCCGTGAGGGTAAACGGGCACTCATATCTTGCCTGCGATACCAAGATGGAGGCTCTGCTTGCGGAGTATGAGAACCCGGATAGCTTTACGATCTCGCCGCTAAATAATTTCCGAGTGATTTCGGATCTAGTAGTGGATTGGGAGCCTAGTATCGAGAATTTAAGAAAGATCAAACCGACCATTACTCCTAAGAAAGAATTTAGCGCCGAAAAGGGCTGTAAACAAAGCCCTGAGCAGATGGAGCGAATTAAAAAGCAGTGGGATTGCATACTTTGCGGATGTTGCGCTAGCGAATGCAATAAGCTTGGAGCCGATGCGAGCGATTATATGCAACCTTTTGTTTTCACGCATGCTAACCGTGCCGCGTTTGATTCAAGAAGCAGGGACGCTATGCCTCATCTAAAACCTGCGGTGTTAAACGGATTATGGCTATGCGTGCACTGCCAAGAGTGCGCTGATCGCTGCCCTAAAGGTATAAGCGCTCAAAGCGACATCACCGCACTTCGCGCTCTAGCGATGAAAAAGGGCTTAACCGCAGGAAGCGGTCCTGGTCATGCCGAGGCATTCCTACTAGACATCGTAGAGGGCAGCGGAAGGCTAAACGAGATCAAGCTTGCTTTAAGAAGCGAAGGCGTATTTGCAAATATGGGCAAGATGGACGTAGCGGCAAATTTAATGGCTGCGGGCAAGATGAATCCTTTACACGTATTCGGAGGCGAGGAGATCGAGGGACATGCTCAGCTCGTTAAGATGATAGAGGCCGCACGCAAAGCTCAAGCTAGCGGCGAGATAGAATAAGGAGGAGAGGATGAATAACGAATTTGCATTTTTCCCGGGTTGCGTTTTAAGTCAAGCCGCAAAGGAATCTAAAATTTCACTTGAAGCGATCGCTCCGGTGCTGGGTATTAAACTTCACGAGATAAAGGGCTGGAGCTGCTGCGGGGCTAGTCAAGCTCAATGCGTCGATCCTATGGCGAGCTTAGTGGCTAATGCCAGAAACATCGCGCTAGCCGAGGGTATGAATATGCCTCTGCTAACTACCTGCTCCACCTGTATGCTAACTCTAACTAAAGCAAAGCTAACTTTGGATAAGGGAGCCAAAAGCTATATCAATACCTTTTTAAAAGAGGGCGGTATGCAGTATCAGGGAAGTACCGAGATAACAAGCCTACTTTGGGTGCTATATCAAAGCTTAGACACATTAAAAGCTAAAGTCGTTAGGCCGCTAACAAATTTAAAAGTAGCGCTATTTTACGGCTGCCACTCATTAAGACCGGAGCGCGAGCTTAAGAAAGAAAGCTCAACCAATCCAAAAAGCTTTGAAGCGGTAGTTAGCGCACTTGGTGCTCAGATAGTGCCTTTTGAAAAACGCCTTGATTGCTGCGGCTTTCACGCTAGCTATCCTGCGGTAAAGTCTGTTCAAAAGATGTCAAGCGAGATCGTAAATAACGCGGGCGAAAACGGAGCGGACGTCGTAGTTACCCCTTGTCCGCTATGTCAGATGCAGCTTGATATCTATCAGGAGCGATACCAAGAAGCAAGGGATTCTAAGGTAAGAAAGCCGATCATCCACCTATCTCAGCTGGTAGGACTTGCTCTTGGGCTAAGCAACGAGCAGCTTGGACTAAATATCAATATCCAAGATGCAACGAGATTGGTAAGCTAGTTTTTGAGAAATTTTTAGAATTTTCTAAAATTTAAGGGATGATTTTATAAAAATACTTCGCTGCGGCGTACACATAGCGCGCCTTGCGAGTATTTCACAAAATCATCCGACCTACGCTTACTTTATCCTAAAATACTTTTCGTCGCTATAAAATTCTTGGATAAAATTTCATTGATTCGTAAATTTAACGCTTCATAAAATTTAATGCTTTCTCTGCCGTAATTTAATGTTTCGCCCGCCGAGCAAATTTTAATCCGCCTTTTAAATTTCATAAATTTAAAATTCTAAAATTTAAATGCGCTTGCCAAGCCGAGTGGCCGCACAAAATCTATTTTAACCGAGATTTTATCTTATTTTGTTAGAATCATTCTTATTTTTAAGGAGAAAAAATGAAAAAACTATTAGTTTACGCCACCAAAGGCGGCGACACGAAAGTCGTGAGCGAATACATCGCTTCAAAGCTCGGCTTTGAGATCAAGGAGGCCAAAGAGCTTGGCGAGGAGGATTTGGCGGGAGCCGGCGTGTTTATTTTTGCGGCTTCGACGCACGGCGACGGACAGATCCAGGCTAAATTTGACGACAAATTGGAGCTTTTGAATAAAACCGATTTTGACGGACGCAAGGTCGCGCTCATAGGCGTTGGCAACGTCGAGCGCCACGGCAGCGATTTTTGCAGCGGTATGAGTGCGTTTTTGCCAGTGCTTAAAAAGGCCGATCTCATCGGCGCTTGGGGCGCGGAGGGCTATAAATTTAAACATTCGCGCGCCTTCATAAACGGCAAATTTGTAGGTCTTACGATCGATTTTAAGGGCGACGAGCACTGGCAGGCGAGGACCGATAAATGGATCGCTGCGGTTAAAGGCGAGTTTTAAATATTTCAATTTTTGTGCAACCGACCGAGCTCTGGGCTCATCGAGCCTAAAGCTCGTTAAATTTCCCCATTAAATTTCACGCTCCGCTTGAAAGCGGAGCCCTCTTAAATTTTACTCGCTGCGCCGTTAGAATTTTCGTCGCATCCAAGCGCCGCCAGTTTATGCTGCGTAAAATTTTATCGCTAGCGGAGGCTGTAAATTCCAACTTGCCGCGTAGATTACTATAAACATCGCAAAAATTTAATTTGCGATGTTTTGTTTATGCACTATAATTTCCGCCCACAGCGCCAGTGTAGCACCTGCGCATTAAAATTCTAATCTCATATTAAAATTTTACTTACGCGTCAAAATTACGCTCGCGGCACCTATGTATCGCCCGCACGTTAAAATTTCACGCTCTGCTTCCGAGCGGGGCCCCCTCGTCAAAATTTTAAAATTTTTAATTCAAAAAGTCGCCGTGTTTTACAAGCCGTACCGCTTGAAATCGCGCAGATAGGCTAAAATTACATCCGTCCAAGCTTCAATTCTGCTCGCGCGGCGACCAATTCAATACGGCAAATTTAATTCGATCGATTTATAAAATCACTGCCTGAACCTCAAATATCAGCGCCGCATTAGAAAAGTTATTTTATAATAACCGCATATCAAAATTTAAGGCGATCTATGAAAAGGCTTCTATTTTTCGTCGTTTTTGCGCTGGCCGCCCTCGCCGCGGCGATCTACTTCAATCTCGATAGGCGCGAAGAGGTCACGCACAAGGCCTACGGCATCATCGATATCAGGCAGAGTTCGCTTAGCTTCGAGCGCAGCGGCCGCATTAGCGCGCTTTACCGCGACGAGGGCGATTTCGTGCAGGCTGGCGACGTCTTGGCGGCTTTGGATACGGCGGATCTGAGCTATCAAAGGCAAATCCAGATCGCGAGGTGCGACGGGCTCAAATTTAGCTTGCAAAAGCTACAAAGTGGCTTTCGTAACGAGGAGATCGAGATGGCAGCGGCGAACGTAAATGCGCTGCAAAATACCCTACAGCTCGCTACTTTGACGAACGAACGCCTCAAGAGCCTAGGCAAAACCAACTCCGCGTCCAAGCAGCAGATCGACGAGGCGTTTTACTCGATGAAGCGCACGCAAGCCCAGCTGCAAAGCGCACAGGCTAATCTGCGCCAGCTTCAAAGCGGCTACCGCGGCGAGGATGTCGGCGCTGCGCGCGCAAATTTGGCAAGCTGCGAGGAAAATTTGAAATATCTGAACTATCAAATCGAGACGCAAAGCGTGCTAAAGGCGCCCTTTAGCGGGCAGATCAGAGCGCGCCTTAAGGAGCCTGGCGACATCAGCATACCCAGTGTGGGCGTTTTTGAGCTCAGCGAAGTAAAAAATAAGCGCGCGAAATTTTATCTAAGCGAAAATCAGCTCCGCTTCCTGCGTGCCGGACAGAGCGTGCAGATCATCGCGGCAGACGGCTCTAGCGCGAGCGCAAAGGTCGCCTACGTGAGCCAAACCGCGATGTACACGCCCCGCACGGTGCAGACCGAGGAGCTGCGCGCCGATCTCGTGTGGGAGGCGCGCGCCGATTTCAGCGACGATGACGGCAGCTTTCGCTTAGGACAGCCGATCAGCGTGGAATTTTAACGCGCAAACTCTACGCGCGAAATTTTAATGCACGAGCGAAATTTGGCGCGCAGGCGGCACTTTGGATACTGCGGGCAAAATTTGGATAGCAAAGCTCGTCGCCCGGTAAAATTTTACGCAACGCCGCGCGAGCCGTGCATACGGCGTGAGCCTGATGAAATTTTAAAAGCGCGCTTCGAGGCGGAATTTAAACGGCGCCTGTTCGGCAGAGCAGGGCGATAAAATTTTTGTTACGTCTAAAGATACATCGTTTCGGCGCAGACGACTATAGAAATGCTGCGCACTTAGAGTTGGTGCCGTACAAAAGGCGGGAAGGCGGCGTAAATTTTATCGCGCGGGTTTTGCGCGAGCCGGCAACGGCTTTGGATAAAAGATCGGAATTCTGCAGCGTAGCGAGTAAAATTTCGGCGAAATTTTGGCGCAAAGCAGCGCGAGTTAAATTTTAAAATTTGCGGCTCGGCGGAGAATAGGTAAAAGCCGGGCGGTAGAGCGGCGGGCTTTGTTTTGAGCAGGCGTTTTGCGATAAACAAGCGGCGATTGAACCGAGCGTGGACGGCAGTAAAATTTCGCTACGAAACAAGCGGCGCGATTAAATACCGATTGTGAGTGGCGGTGAAATTTTACCCCAAAGGACGCGGTAGCTGAAGCCGGCACTATGTAAAGAAAGCCGAGAATAGGTAAAATTTCGCCAAAAAGCGCGGCGGTAGTAAAATTTCATCGCAAGAGGCGCGACACAGATAGAGCTCGGCGCTCACGGGTCGCCAGGTGTTTGAAAACTCGTTTGCGTTTTGAAGCGAGTTTATCGCGGATATTCACGGAGCGCTCGATGTTTAGGATCGCGACGTTTTATGCGTGGATACTTTTCGTTGCTTGTCGCAAAATTTAAAGCACGCGGCGTGCGTCGCGAAATTTAAAGCGCGCGGCGGTTGTAAAACCAAGATGCCGCGGCTGTCACAAAACTAAGACGCCGTAGCTGCTGTGAAACCAAGACGTCTCGGCGGTTGCAGAAGCAAGGCGTCGCGACAAAAAGTGCCTTTTAGGCGTGCGTAGGTCTCGTTCGTCGCGCCAAGCGGCGGGGCGAGCAATAAAATTTGGAGCTAGGCTTGGATCTACTAAATATCGTAAATTTAAAGAAATTTTACCTGCGCGAAGATCGCAGAAAAAACGTCGTTTTTGAAAATTTCGATCTGCGAATTGGCGCCTCGCCGCGACTCATCAGCCTCACGGGCCCCGACGGCGCGGGCAAATCCACGCTTTTAAAGCTCATCTGCGGCATCATCGCGCCCGATTGCGGCGAGATAAAATTTGCCGGCTTCACTCCGAGCGGCGAAAATAAAGAATTCGTCCGCGCAAACGGCTATATGTCGCAGAGCCTGGGGCTTTACGAGGAGCTTAGTGTCTGGCAAAATTTAAACATTTTCGCGGGCCTAAAAGGGCTTGATCTAAAAGGCGGCGAGGAGTATCTGCGCGGGCTTTTGCATCGCGTGGGGCTTTTGAAATTTAAAGATTACGCCGTGGATTCGCTCTCCGGCGGGATGAAGCAAAAGCTCGGCGTCGCCTGCGCGATTGCGGCTCGTCCGCGGCTTTTGGTGCTAGATGAGCCTACCGTCGGCGTTGATCCGCTCTCGCGCAGCGAGCTGTGGGCGATCGTGCGCGAGTATCTGGATCAAAGCGGCGCGAAATGCATATTTTCGACGGCGTATTTCGACGAGGCGGCGGATGCCGATCTGACGCTGATTTTGCTCGGCGGCAAGATCATAGCGCAGGAGCGCGCCGCAAAGATCACCGCGGCGCTGCGGGACCGCACCTTTCGCATCGACGGTGAGGATTATCAGAGCCTGGCGCGCCGCTTGATGTTTAAGACGCAGAGGTTTTTAAAAAACTCCCCGCTCATCGACATCTGCCCTAGAGACGGCAGCGTCGATCTGCTAAGCGATGAGCCGATAAGCCTGCGCGATCTGCAGGAGTTTTTAAACGCTAGCCTAGAGGGTGATGGCGAAAATACAGAGCGCGAAAATGTGGGCGACAAAGGCACGGATCCCGAAAACGGGCGCGGCGAAAATTTTAAAATTTCAAACGAAAGCGAGGGCGCTAAATTTAGTAAAAGCGGAGATGCCAAATTTAACGAAAACGAAAGCGCTAAATTTAAACTGAGCCCGCGTGAGGCGAGCCTGGAGGATGCGTATATTTTTTTAAATAAAGCGGAGATCGGCGCGGCAAACTTCGGCTATGAAAAAAGGAGCTTCGATGCGTCTCAAACCGTCATCAAAGTGCGCGACGTGAGTAAAAAATTCGGCTCATTCACCGCCGTGGAAAATACGAGTTTCGAGGTCAAAAAGGGCGAGATTTTCGGCCTTCTGGGCCCAAACGGCGCGGGTAAGACGACGACATTTCGCATGATCTGCGCGCTTTTGGGGATGAGCGGGGGCGAGATCTCGGTCATGGGCGAGGATCTGCGCTACGCCAAATCATCGATTAGATCGCGCATCGGCTACGTCTCGCAGAAATTTTCGCTTTACAAAAAGCTAAGCTGCTATCAAAATTTAGAGTATTTCGGCCGCAGCTACGGCATCGGCGGAGTAGCACTGAAACGGCGTATAGAGGAGCTTTTGAGCGAGTTTGGCTTGCAGCGGTTGCGAAACGAGACGTGGCAAAACCTGCCGTTCGGCGCGGGGCGCAACCTTTCGATGGCGTGCGCGCTCATCCATCGCCCCGAGATTTTGTTTCTCGACGAGGCCACCAGCGGCGCCGATCCGCTCTCGCGTAGGCTCTTTTGGAACCGCATAAATGCGCTGGCGCGCACCGGCGTGAGCGTGGTCGTAACGACGCATTTTATGGAAGAGGCGGAGTATTGCGATCGGTTTTTGATCCAAGATCGCGGCAAAATCCTGGCGCTGGGCAGCCCCGACGAGGTCTGCGTGCAGGACGGGCGGCGGCTTAGCGTGCAGCAGGCATTCATAAACGAGGTGCAAAAATTTAGAAGCGAGGCGGGCGATGAGGGCTTTTGATCTAAATTTTGCGCGAGCGGAGAGGATTTTTGATCCGAATTTTATGCGGGCGGGGCGAAAACCTGCGCGCCCGCGCGGTAAAATTTTAAACGGCGAAAGGCTCTTGCGGGGCGATGAAATTTTTAAAGGCGGCGGAATTTTGAGCGACCGAGCTTTGAACATCGGTAAAATTCCAAGCGGTGAGATTTTAAACGACGGCAAAATTTGGATCGATAATAAAATTTTGAAAGGCGGCGGGATTTTAAGAGATTGCGGAATTTTGAGCGGCAGTGGAATTTTAAATCTGACGTCGCGCGGCGGTACACGGCGCGGATTTTTTAGATGGATACTGCGCGAGCTCTGCGGCGAAACGAGCCCGTTTCGTCTGCGCCGTAAATTTCAAAGCGAGAGCGGCTCGCAAACGGATTATAAATTTAAAGGCGCGACCACTCTGCAAACAGATCGCAAATTTAAAATAGCTGTTAGTCTGCGAACAGCTTGTAAATTTAAAACTCCGATGCAAAAATTTCATCGCGGATTTTGCGCCGCCGTAGAGCTTTTGCGTCAAAAATCTCGCGGCGAGACCGTGCCGCACAACTGCTTAAAATTTCAAAGCCTGCCGTATGCGATCAAGCGATTAAAATTTGTGGGCTCGATGAGCGAAATGGGCATGGGCAGTCCGTCCGTGCCGTTAAAATTTCAAATCTCGGTTGCCGAACTTTTGCGATTAAAATTCCAAAGTATGCCGAGTACGATCACACTGATAAAATTTCAAAGCGCGGTAGTCGCCGAATTTGCGCGATTAAAATTCGGGAGCTCGCCGCGAGCGGCGCAGCGGCGCAAAATCCGAGCACAGGGGCAGGGCGGATGAACTTTACCTTTTTAAAAATCCTAGTAAAAAAGGAGTTCGCGCAGATCGCAAAGGACCGATCGGCGCTCGTGATCGCGTTTTTGATGCCGCTAATTTTGGTCGTGATCTACGGATATGCGATGCGAATGGACATAAAGCCCGTCAAGGTGGGCTTCGTAAGCGATTTGGGCTCCAAAATCGAGCGCGATCTGCTCGGCGGATTTTTGGGCTCAAAATACCTACAAACCCGCGTTTACACGGACTTAGAGAGCGCGAAGAGGGATTTTAGGGCGCACGAGATCGAGAGCATTTTGTATTTTGATCCGCGCTTTGCGGCGAAATTTCAAAACACCTTGAGCGGGCTCGGCGGCACGGGCGGCGGCGTAAATTTAAACCTCTCTATCGACGAAAGCTCCTTCGCAGGCGGCGCAGGCGATATCCAAAATATGGGCGCCGCCGAAAATGTCCGTCCGCTTGAGGACGGCGGCGCAGACGCCGGCACGGAAAGCGGCATAAACGCCTCCGCAGGCGGCGCAAGCGGAGATATTTCGCATCGCACCGGCGCGGAAACGGGCGGCAACGTAAATTCTTTTGGCGGCGGCAGTGGAGTAGATTCCGACGGCAGCGCAGGCGACGTGAGCACAGATCAAGGCAGCGTAAATTTAATAGGCGGCGCAGGCGATACGAATACAGGCCTCATCGGCGGTGTGGACGATCTCCAAAATGCGAGCGGCGGCGTCAATGCAAGCCCTTACGCTAACGGCGCGGGTGGTGTAAGCGGCGCTGCAAATAACGGTGGCAGCTCAAGCGGCGCGAGCAGATCGAATAAAGACGGCGCCGAGATTTTTCTTATCCAAAATGCCACTCAGTCGCAGCTAGCGCTTCTTAGCTACGTCTATGTCGCGGGCGTAATCGAGCAGGTTTTGGCGCAAGATTACGGCTTTTTAAATGCAAATTTAAACGCCGCAGCAAGACCTGTCAGCGTGAACTATCGCAGCTGGTTCAACGAAGCCAACGAATCGACGTGGTATCTCGTATCTGCCGAGTACGTGGGGATTTTGGGGCTCATCTGCCTATTTATGGTCGCGGTCGTGATCTCGCGCGAATGGGACCGCGGCACGATCGCCTCGCTTTACAACTCCAATGCAAGCGCGCTTGAGATCGTCACTGCCAAGGTCGGCGCGTATTATTTCCTAGCGCTTTTGGGCGGCGCGATGACGCTCGTTTACGGGCAGGTGCTTTTGGGCATCCCGATCCGCGGCAGCGTGGCGATGCTGCTGGCAACGCTGTGCGTCTTCGTGCTGGAGATGACCTGCCTAGGCATGCTGATCTCGGCGATCTGCAAAAATCAATTCCTAGCGCAGGAATACGCCATCGTCATCGGCTACCTGCCCGTGACGCTGCTTAGCGGCATGATATTCGATCTGCGCGGACTGCCCGCGGCGGTCAACTTCATCGGGCACCTGCTACCGCCCACATACGCGGTCGAGTCCTTTCGCATCTGCTTCCTATCGGGCGGACAGAGCGCGACGCTGTGGGTAAACCTCGCCATTCAGGCGCTCGGAGCGGTTTTGTTTTTCAGCTTGTGCGTGCTTAGCGTAAAAAGGGGCGCGCGATGAAATTTTTGAAATTTTCGCGCAAACAAACAGAGCGTGGATATGAAATTTTAAAATTTCTCGCCGCAAGACGCTTTGGCTTGCCGACGGCGACGACGGAGTTTTTAAATTTAACACCCGCGCCGCCGCGCAATGGATTTAGAATTTTAAAATTTACGCCCGAGCTGAGCGACGGATTTAGAAATTTAAAATTTACGTCCGTGCTGCGCAATCGGTTTGAAATTTTAAAATTTACGCGCGCTTCAGCGCGTCTTGCGGACACAGCGCAAAATTTCATATTGCAGAATAGATTTAAAATTTTAAAATTTATTCAAGAGCAGCCGTTCGCTCCGCGTCGTGTTTTGCCGCGCGTAGATAGTGCCGAAGCAGGGCGCGAAGAAAAATTTAGCAAATTTGACTTCGCAAACGCGCTTTTAAATTTCATCTCCTTGCCGCCGCGTAAATTTAAACTTGCGCTTTTGAAATTTGCGTCCGAGGTGCCGCGCAATAGATCTGAAATTTTAAATTTCATGTTCGCGTCGTATAAGCTCAAGCTCGCGCTGCGGAAATTTACGCCCGAGCCGCGCAAATTTAAACCTGCGTCCGCGGTGCGTTTAAATTTCGCTTTAAATTCCATTCCACCCGCCCGCGCCTCTAAATTTGAAAATGGCGTTAAATTTAAAGGCGCCGCTAAATTTGAAAGGAGTGCGCGATGAACGCTCTGCGAAAATCCCTGCTTCGAATTCGCGCGCTGATAAAAAAGGAATTTTTGGCGATGTTTCGCGACAAAGGCACGCGCATGGTGTTGATCGTACCGGTGCTGGTGCAGGCGATCATATTCGGCTATGGCGCGAATTTTACCCCCGAGCAGGTGCGCTACGCGATTTTGGACGATGCCCGCGATGCGATGTCCACCGCGCTGGTACAGCAGATCGCCGCTACGCCGATGTTTAAAACAGATCTTGGCTGCAAAGCCCTAGCCTGCCTGCGCCGCGCGGTAAGCGAGGGCGAGGCGATCATCGGGATCTATTTTGGCAGCGATTTTAAGGACACGCACGAGCTTTTGATCATCGCGGATTCGCGCAATACGACCTTGGCAAACACCGTCATCGGCTTCGTGCAGGCCATAGCGGGGGAATACAACGCGCAGCATTTTGTTAATTTAATCAGCATAAATCCGCGCTATGTTTTTAACGAAAACACGATCACGCGCTACACGATCATGACGGGTATGATTTTGGGGCTTTCGATGATTCAGGTGCTGATGCTATCGGCGTTTAGCGTCTCCCGCGAGCGCGAGGAGGGGAGCTTCGATATGATGCTGATGACGCCCGCGAACCCGCTTGAGATGCTGATCGGCAAAGCCGTGCCGCCCGTGCTGATCGCGATCGCGCAGGGGCTCGCGCTGTTTTTGATCTGCGTATTTTACTTCGAAATTCCATTCCGCGGGCGCTTTGCCCATCTTTTTGCAATCATCGCGATCTTTAGCGCCTGCAACGTAGGCATCGGCCTCGTGATCTCGACCGTCTGCAAAACCTCGCTGCAATCGGTCGTGAGCTCGTTTTTGTTCCTGCTGCCGTGCATTATGATAAGCGGGCTGATAACGCCTGCGGACGCGATGCCGCGGTGGTTTTACTACATCGCGCACCTAGATCCGATGTATTATGCTAACAACTGCATGTGGCGGATCTATCTGGAGGGTGCGGGCCTGGGCGAGCTGTGGTATCTCATCGTGCCGCTGCTGCTGATCGGCGCGGGCACGATGGCGCTGGCCGCGTCGCTTTTTAGAAATAAGCTGGACTAAAATTATGGCAGTCTTGCGCAGCGCAAAATACACGGTTTGCAAAATTTTAAAATTTGAAAGGCGCGGCGGGTTTTAAATTTTAATCTGCTAGCGGAATTTTGAAATTTTAAATCTACTTGAGGAATTTTAAAATTTCATAGCGACGAGAGGTTTGCGAAATTTAAAATTTAAACCTCTGCGCTTATATTTTCTATCTTGTTCCAGGCTAGCAGGTGCACGACGCTAGTTATTATGAGAGAGGCAAACGGCAAAAATTCCTTCAATGACGCGATAATTAAAACCGCATCGGAATCGCCAGTTTGCGGCTTGGAGTTAGCCAAACCGAAGGGTCCCGCGCCACATAGCCAATTTAGCGCAAAAAAGAAGGCGCAGAGCCATACATAGATGCGAAAGGCACTCACGCCGCTTACTCGCGCCAAAGAGAAATTTATGCGAAGCCACGCTACGATTATGTAGATTGCGGCTGCGGGTACCGCTAAATTCCATATAGTCTCTCCTGTTGTCTCTCTAATCATCTCTTCTCTACAAGAACTTATCGGATGAAATAATGAAAACACCGCGAGGCAGATGCAGACAATTACGCAGTTGCGGTAAAGCGCCACTGCTTTTATACCGCTAAGAGCTGAAATTTTGCTGAGCGCTCTTAACCTATAAATTACCGAGAAGCAAATAAAAGCGATAAAAATTCCACCTATGATCACGATATTATATGGATACCCCGGTATGCCCTCAAAAACAAAGTCTATCGCCATCAAAACCACCGGTAACGCCGCCAAAAACAGATCGATGCCGGTGCTGATCATCCCATTTTTTCTTGCCTGAGATACGAGATCTTGCATAATAAGCCTTTTTAAAATTTATCCCGAAGTATACACAAATCGATGTAAAGCAGGAATTAAACGGCTAAATTTAAAATTTCAAAATTTCGTCGGGACAAGCTTGCAGACTGCGGAATTTCAGGAATTCTACCAGAGCGAGAATAAAATTTCGCCGCCGGATTTAAAACGGAATTCCATCTATGGATTTGCAGGCAGAATTCTACTACAAAAATTTTAAACCACAAGCGCGGTATCTTTCATTGCGCGCTTCAAAAACCGGCAAGCCGCAGGTAGAATTCCGCTATGAAGATTTCTACTCGGAATTCCGCGGTAAAATTTCACTATGGAATTTAGACTGGAATTCTAGGGCAAAATCTCGATATAAAATTTTAATCAGAATTTCAAGACGGCATTTCAAGACAAAATTCCGAGATTTAAATTTAGATCAAGGCAAAATTTCGCGATTTAAAATTCCACGCCGATTGACGAGTTGCTTTGTCGCGCCGCTCGTGCCTACTTCACCTGTGCGCTGAAAATTTGCGTAATGCTGGGGATTTGCTCGCCCTCTATGTCAAATTTCGCCGTTTTCATCCGCACGCGGTAAAGCGCGTTTAAATTTTCCTCGTTTAAAACCTCGACGTTTGGCCCGTAAACGTAGCTAAGATCGTCTTTTAAGATGAGCGTACGGTCCGCCACCGCTAGGGCGTGGTTTGGCTGATGCGTGGTAAAAACGATGCTCGCGCCGCTTTGCTCCTTGAGATTTGCGATGAGGCTTAGCACGCGGTCTTGGTTTTTGATATCAAGCGCGCTAGCCGGCTCGTCCAAAAACAGAATTTCGCTCTTGCTCGCGATCGCTCTAGCAAAGAGCACGAGCTGCTTTTGACCGCCCGAAAGCGAGTTGAAGCGCTTGTTTTTCAGGTGCGAAATTTCAAGGCTCTCAAGCGCGTCCAGGCAGATCTGCACGTCGCGTTTGCTCGGCTTTGAAAATAGCGAAATATCGCGCACGCGCCCCATCGCCACGATGTCCTGCACGCTGTAATCAAACGCCACGCTAAAGCTTTGCGGCAGAAAGCCAAATTTCGCCTGCGTGAAAAGCTGCCCCTCTTTGAGGCCTAAAATTCCCATCATGCACGACATCAGCGTGCTTTTGCCCTGACCGTTTAGCCCCAAGATCGCTAAAATTTGACCGCGCTCAATCTCAAAGCTTAAATTTCTAAAAAGAAATTTGCCCTCTTCGTAGAAAAATCCCGCGTCCTTGATGGAGAGTAAACTACCTTCTGTTCGCATCGGCGCTCCTTTTTAAGAGGATGGCGAATATCGGGCTGCCGATGAGCGCGGAGATGATGCTAAGCGGCACTTCGCTAGAGCTGATCGAGCGCGATACGTCGTCGATAGCGAGCATAAAAACAGCTCCAGCTACGAAGCAAGCGGGCATCGATCGCAAGTGGTCGCTGCCAAATATCATCCTAGCGACGTGCGGCACCACCAGGCCGATCCAGCCGATGTTTCCGCTGACGCTGACCTGCGCGGCGACTAGCAGGGTGCAGACGACGAGGATGATCGAGCGCAGCCGCACGATGTTTACGCCGAGCACCTTTAGATCGCCGTCTTCGAGGCTGAGTAGGTTAAATCTCCACCTCATCGCGATGAGCGCCGCGACGCAGGGCGCGGAAACGGCGGCGAGCATGATGAGCTTATCATAGTCTGCGCGCACGAAACTGCCAAGCAGCCAGTAGATGATGTTCGGTAGTACGTCTTCGTTATCGGCTAGATACTGCACGAGGCTCGTTAGCGCAGCAAACACGCCGTTTATGACGATGCCAGCTAGGATGAGCGAAAAGACGTCGCTGCGCGAGACGAATTTGGCGATAAAATAGAGCATA
>CAUQNJ010000020.1:0-33149 GCA_963519515.1 uncultured Campylobacter sp.
TCGGCGCTAGGCGGATGTAGTTTTTGCCGAGCGACTTTTCCCACGACTCCTGCACGCCGACAACCTTATCCAGCGCGTTTAGCTCGTTGAGCGCGTTTAGGCTTTGGTGCTGAAGCACGACTATGCGCTTAACCTCATCAGGCAGCGTGACGTCGCGGCCTAGTTGGTCGGTTATAATGCGGTCTGCAAAAAGCGAACTCGCGCACAGCGCAAGAGCTAGCGCGAAAGAGTGAGGCTTACTCATTTTCTATCCTTTAATTTAGATTATATACTTCTTAATACACCCAATTTTGCGTGCTTTTTAGGCGGCTACGTTTAGAAAATATATTTTGAAATATTATAGATTTTTAATGATAAATTTTAGGTAAAAGATGAAATTTTAAAGTAGGGCGAATTTGAAAATTTACATCGGCATATGAATTTCGCGTAGAATTTCGCGGTGCGATATGGAATTTGTAAAATTTCAAGCGCTCGCGCGTAATTTTAGATTGGATTTTATGCTTTATTTTGCAGGCGTCGTTCATAAATTTTTATTCCAAAGCTCTGCGCCCGAAATTCCTTTAATCCTAAACCAAGCGATAAGTTCTAAAATTTCATATAAAATGATTACCGTAAGTGCGGCATAGCGGGCAGGCGCGCTGCCATACCACGACTTATCGACGTCGAGCATTTTAAGAAGTTTAAGAAGCGCTTCCCACGTTAAAGTTATCACGGCGCAAAGATAGAAAATTTTGCTTCCGCTTGCCTTGCCGAGCAAGTATAGCGTGGCGACCCGCTTCCAAAGAACAATGAGTGCCAGCATAATATTTGCTGTGCTCCAAAGAGCCATGATTTGAGATTTTCCAATCTCGGATAGATGCTCCAAACCTACATAAAGCGCAGCTATCGTGCAATAAAAGGCCTCCTCAAAAGAGCTGCCGTTTTGCTGCAGAGCGTAATCCCAGCTAGCAAGACCGGTATAATTTAGCGAATAACATAGCATCGCGCCCAGCAAGGCGGCATATATCGCGTAGGCAAAAAACATAGCGCGATACGCGTTAAAGACTTTGCTAGCGGAGATATCGGAGATTATTTTGGTTGCCGAAAGCTTAAAGCTCATCGAAGTAAAAATCACGGCGACGATTGCGGCTGCGGTGGCGAAAAAACCGATCATCGTAATGCCATGCAAAAGCTCACAACAAGCCCAAATGATCAAATAACAGCAGATTGATAAAACGCTAGAGGCTATGCCGCGGAATTTTATGGCGCTTAAAGTATCGCACTTCATTTTTTACCTTTGGATTTTAAAATTTACGGCGGATTATACTTGCGGGGTTTGAAATTTAGATAAATTTTGGGGCGCGAGTGGAATTTTGAATAGAGCAAAATTTGAATTAAATTTAATCTTTTGGTTTTGAACGAGGATTGTTTCAGGTGAATAGGCACTAGAAGCTGAATTTTAAAATAAGTGTTCATTTATGAAAAAGCGAGCATTCAAGCTAAAATTGAAATTTTGCCAGGAAGGCTTGTCGTAGCACAATGCGTAAATCGCGACGAGTTAAAAGCGCAGCGTACGCGCGTAACCTCTAAAGTCCGCGCAATATAGCGTACTCCGGCTTTTAAATTTAATAGCCGGAGTAAAATTAGAGTAAATTTAAACTATTTTACCTCAAAAGCAAATGACGCGATGATTGTCTCTTCGTCGCATTTTTTTGGATCCGAAAATGCGAGTTTATTTCTTGCTTTTAGTATCCAAGGACCCGGCTTTAGCGCCATAACCTCGATTTCGCCCTTATCGTCGGTCATACCATAAAATGCGCTCATATCTTCCAAAAACCCATCTGGCGCACCTTCAACTGCGGCATTTGTAAGCGGCTTGCCTTCAAATAGCACTTTAATTTTAAACGGCTTATTGGCTTTGAAATTTACCGGATTTTCTAAAGGTACGAGCTCGAGTCGCTCGCCCACAGGCTTAGTTATGAGATCGCCTGCTTGTGTGTTGATTGCGCCCTTTGCGAGCATAGTGGCGCGACGGCAAAATTTAGCGTCTTTGATCGTATCTTTCGTGCCGCCCATATGCCATTTGCCGCTTTTATCCTCGGTCCAAAAGGTCGGTTTATATTGCCCGGTAATAATATAGACACCTTCCGGCTGCTTTTCGCCTTCAAATTTATAGTTCTCGCTCGTGCGCTTTAGCTCGATTTTTTTGCCGTTTTTATCTATGACTACGGGGATTTCAAAATTATTTTCTCTCTGCTTATCAATCGGCTCGCACGTGGCAAATCCATCTCCAAATCCGATCTGAACCCTTAGTTTGTCGTCATTTTGACCCGCAAGCCAAAAATCATGCGCGCCTGCTACGCTAAATGCACTTAAAACTGCCAATGCAGCTAAACTTTTCCTCATTTTTCATCCTTTCTTTTAATAAATTTACTAAATTAAAAACTATATCTTACGCCGACGCCGAGCGTTCTGCCTTTGCCATAGGTGACTAAGACATTACTCGCTCTGTCGCGTATGTGCGAGAAATACTCTTTGTCGGTCAAATTTTTGACGTAAAAATACACGTCAAAGCCATCTTTTAGGTAGCCTACTTTTGCATCCGCCGTAAAATAGCTCTTTTGGGCTAGCTTATTTTGAGCATCGAAGTAGGTCTTTCCCATCATATTTCCGTCCAGTCTTGTATAAATTCCCATCGGAGCGTAGTATGACGCGCCCAAAGAGAGCTTATACTCGGGGTTTTTCTCGATTTTATTACCTTTATTATTCGTGCCGTCTTTGTTGATGTAATCTCCGTATTTGGTCTTTAGCAGACTTGCGGCTAAATTTATATCAAGCTCCTTGCTCGCTTTTGCGACGCCTTCAAATTCCACACCCATAGATTTTGATTTATCGGCGTTTGCGGTCGAGTAGATGTTGGGGTTATTGGGGTCGGTATAAAATATATGCGTGCCCTTGATGTCCATATAAAATAGCGCGGTAGAAAATCTAAAGCTCTCATACGAACCCTTTACACCGATCTCGTAGTCATCGCTCGTCTGTGCGTCAAATTTATTATCCTCCCTGCTGCCGCCGGTGGTGTAAAAATTAAAGCCGCCGGCTAGATAGCCCTTTGAATACATCGCATAAATATTTAGCTCGTCGGTGATATCGTATCCAAGTGCGATTTTCGGCAAAAACGTCCTAAATGTTGCTTTTTCGTCCATCGAGAACGCAGGCACACCGGGATTGTGTCCCAGCTCGTATGAGAAATAATCGACCTTTGTGTGCTTTCTGATCTGCTGATACCTGCCGCCAAGCGTCGCGTCAAATTTACTCGTGATCGGATAGATGATCTGACCAAATACCGATGCCGTCTGCGCGCGATTGATTGAAGGCCAATCCTCGACTATCGTCCTACCGCCGCCGTCGCCGTATTGATCGCCGATCGGGCCGAAGACTTGCTTTTCGTTTTCGTAATAAAGTCCACCGACCCATTTGAAGCTTTGCTCGTCATTGCTACTAAATCTAAGCTCCTCGGAGAAGGTATCATTTTTAGAATTTAAAAATGTAACTAGCCCATAGTGATCGGGGTCGAGATAGGTTATTTTACTACCAAAATCCTCGTCGTAAAGCCCGTCTTTTTTGGCTCTACGAAAGGTCGTAGCCGAGGTCGCGTCAAATTTGTCAAATTCATATTTTAGATCTAACGCTCCCGAGCTAGAGGTTTGCTTTACGCGGGCGGGAGTTTCTAAGTTTATATGCTTGGCTTCGCTTTTTGAGATATTGCCAAATCTCGATTTTGGGATAAAAAGCTCGTCGAGCGAGTCGTCCTGGCGGTGAAAAAGATCGCCGTAAATTTTAATCGTAAAACGATTGGTCGGCACTATCTTTAAATTTAGTCCGAAATTGTAATTTTTCTTGTCGTTGGCTTTATCGCCGTTTAGATCGTTGATGATCCAGCCGTCCTCTTTGGACGCCGAGCCGTTTAAGCCTAAAAATAGTTTATCATCAATTAGCGCGCCGCTGGTTTCAAAAAGACCTAGCATGTATTTGCGCGAGCCGTATTCGGCGCCGACGCTGCCGCTCCATTCGTTAGTCGGTTCTTTTAAAACGATATTAATGATGCCGCCGATTGAGTCTTTGCCGTAGATCGCACTGCTAGGACCTCGCAAAACCTCGACGTGATCGATATTTGTAACGGGGATATAGGCTGCGTCTTTGTTACTTTGCGCTACGCCGCCGACATAGACCGTGACGGGGTTAGAACTCGTATATATCGAAGGATTGAGTCCTCTAGTACTGATGCCCTCGTACATCCCGCCCACACCGGTAATGTTTGGCATAGTTTTTACCAGCTCCTCGACGTTTTTGACTTCTCGTTCTTGTAGCTCAGTATCACTTACGACGCTGATACTTTGTGGCACATCCTTTAAATTTTCACTTATTTTGTTTGCGGTAACTTCTACTTCGCCGAGATTTACGCTTTGCTTAGTTTGCTCGTCGGCTATGGCTGGATTTGCGGCGCTCAATAAAAGTAGGGTAGCTACAGCTTCAGAGAGAGAGAGAGAGAGTAAAAACTTTCAAAATTTAACTCCTAAAATCTGATAAAATTTTCGTGTTATTATATCAGATGAGATAATCATTGTCAATACTATTACAATATTAAATTAATGTAGAATATAAGTATGATTTATATTGAATTTAATATTGCAAATTTAGATACAAAATAGGGCAATACAATAAACTTATTATAATTTAAACAAATACGTTCTTAAAATTTATGGAAATGATGCAAAAATTAATAAAATCAAAAAATTTATTTTTATAAATCGTTTACTACATAGAAATCATTAATAGGAAAATATATATCAGTAGTTCATCATTTTTCAATTTTTTGGAGCAAAAACACTATAATTCTAGGTATTCTATATTGAAAACTATAATTTTCAAGTAAAAATCTAATGCGAAATTAACATATAATTATATGAATAATTTCATGTATTTTGACGCATTTGGTATTTTTATTAATGTTTTTATTAGAAGAATTTTTACATCAATCTTATTTGATAATTTAGCGTGACTTCAAAAGGACGATGTGTTTTCTGCAAGAACTAAAATAGATAAATATCTGAATTGGGCGGAAATGAAATTTCGCTTATGTGTAATAGTTTAAAATTTGAAATATGGAAAGTTTATTGCGCCTAGAAAACGCTCTCTTTTACTCAATAACCAGGCGCATTAGATACATATCTTCGCCGTCGATTACGCTGATTTCGGAGCTTTTGCAGCGCGGGCAAGAAAAGTCGTTTTGCGTCAAATCTCCGCTAAAACCGCAGTTTTTACATTTTACGACGATCTCTTGGGTGTGGATGATAAGATCCGCATTTTCGCAGACGGTGCCTGCGCGAAAGACTTCGTAGCAGTTTTGCAAATAATGCGCCTCCACGCCGCTTAGCCGCCCTATTTTTACGTGCAATTCCCTTATCTGCGGACTTTTTGCGCTAGGCGTATCACAAGGCGCCTGCGGATTTGCATCAAAGTTTTCAGCAAAATCGCCGTTTTTGTCGTTCGAGCCCATATTCACAACGCCCGTATTTTCAGCTTTCTTAGCATCTATTATGTCGGCATTTGCAGAGTCTGTATTTCTAGCAGTATCGGCAATATCACAGCGATTTTTATCGCCCTGCTCGGCCGCGCCTTTTTTCTTTGCTATTTCGGCGTTTAGCGCCTTTTCGCATAGCGCCACAAGATCCGCTACGATCGATAGTTCATGCATTTTTACCTCTAAATTTTACGGCCGCGCCGTATTTTATGCGAAATTTCGTTGTAAATTTAAAAACGTACCCTGAAATTTAAGCTCAAATTTGCCGAATTTGCACGCAAATTTAGCAAATCCTCGGCAGTAGCTCGCCTTTTGGAAGTTCCAAAAATCGCTGCGAGCCGTAGGCGTTTTGCAAAATTACTCGCCCTTTTGTCGCATGCGAAGTTTGAAATTGTCCCACCCTATTTTCTGACGCCGCGCCCGCGTTGCCCGCACCCGTAAATTCGTCCTGTGCGCTAAGCTTTGGCGTCAAAGTACCCTCAAATTCGCCCCCGCCGTGCCCTACTTCGCGTACCTCGCCGATGATTGCGGCGTTTGCATCAAATTCGCGCAGTATCTCAAGCGCCCTATCCGCCTCGGCATCATCTTCTACGATCGCTACGAAAGTGCCTTCGTTCGCAAGCTCGTAAGGCTCAAAACCCAGCAGCTCGCACACCCCAACTACTTCGTCACTGATTTTAATATCCTCTTCGCGCACTAAAAATTCAAGCCCGCTAGAGCTTGCGAATTCGTTCAAAACTGCGCTAAGCCCGCCGCGCGTCGCGTCTCGCATCGCTTGGATCTTCACGCCTTGCAAGATTAGCTTTTCTACCGCAGCACAAAGCGGTTTGCAGTCGCTTTGTAGCTCGCTGCTTAGCGCGATCTCGTCGCGTGCCGCGAGTATCACCGCCCCGTGCCGCCCGATGTCGCCGCTAAGCAGGATTTTTGAGCCCGCTTTGATGTTTTGCACGCGCGCAGGTCGCAAAACACGGCCGATGCCGCTAGTGTTGATGAAAATTTTATCGCATTTGCCGCGCGGCACGACCTTCGTGTCGCCGCAAACGATACGAACGCCGCAGCTTCGCGCGGTACTCGCCATCGAGTCTAGGATGCGTCGCAGCTCGCTTAGGCTAAGCCCCTCCTCGATGATGAGCGCGCAGCTTAAAAACAGCGGCTTTGCGCCCACCATCGCAAGGTCGTTGACGGTGCCGCAAACGGCGATTTTGCCGATGTCGCCGCCGTTAAAAAACAGCGGCGTGACGACGAAACTATCGGTGCTGAAAGCCAGCTCGCCGCTAGAGCTCGCAGAATTCAAAGCAGAGCTCGGCTCCGCGCGATCAAAACTCGCCCCGGCGTCTAAATTTAAATCGTCTAAATTTAAATTTAGTATCGCACTGTCGTTGTTCGCGCGTAAAATTTCATTGTCAAACGCCGCAAAGATCGTCTCGTTGATGAGCTTATTCATCTCCTCGCCGCCGCCGCCGTGACTTAAAAGTATAGTTTCGTTCAAAATTTTTCCTTTTCACTCGGTTTTAAATTTAAAGCCCGTATTTCGTAGCCGAACAAGCCGTGCTGCTAAGACATCGCGCTAAATTTAAATCAAAATTTTAGCGCAACGATTTCGCTTCGGTTAAAATTTTAAATCATGACTTATTTTTAAAATTTACGCTTTGTTGGCGGATACCGCGCACAAAATTTAACCCGCGTTTTTGACGTCGCCGTATTTATAGTACGCCGCACACGCCCCTTCGCTTGAGACCATGCACGATCCTATCGGGTTTTGCGGCGTGCAGTGCTTGCCGAAGACCTTGCAATCATAGGGGCTTTTTTTGCCGCGTAAAATTTCGCCGCAGATACAGGCCTTGCTCTCGGGCGCGCTCTGTACGCTGCAATCAAACTGCACCCTGGCATCCAGCGCCGCGTACTGCGGGCGCAACTTCATGCCGCTTTTTGGAATTTCGCCGAGCCCTCGCCACGGAAAATCGCAAATTTCAAAATATTTATCTATTAAATTTTGCGCTTTTTGGTTGCCGCCCTCTTTTACGACGCGCTCGTATTCGTTGAAAACCTCGTAGGTGCCGGCGTTTTGCTGTTCCACCAAATTCAGCACGCCCGCCATTATATCAAGCGGCTCAAATCCGCTTACGGCGATCGGCTTTTTGTAATCGCGCGCTATGCCCTCATAGGCCTTCGCGCCGGTGATCACGCTTACGTGGCTAGGCCCCAAAAACGCGTCTATCTGCACGTCCGCGTCGTCTAAGATCGCTCGCACGGGAGCGGGCACCGTAACGTGGTTGATGTGAAAAAAGAGATTTTTTAGCCCCAAGTTTAGCGCCTTATCGATCAGCACGGCGCTCATCGGCGTCGTCGTCTCAAAGCCGATCGCAAAAAATATCACCGTTTTTTGCGGATTTTCCTGCGCGATCTTTATGCAATCAAGCGGGCTATAAAGCGCTCTGATGTCGTGCCCATCGCCGCGCAGCTTCTGCAAGCTCGTGCGAGAGCCGGGCACGCGCAGCATGTCTGCTAGAGTGCAAAAAATACTCTGCGGCATCGCGGCGAGCTTGATCGCCTCGTCGATGCGACTGCGCGGCATCACGCACACCGGACAGCCGGGGCCGTGGATAAATTTGATATTTTTGCCGACCAGGCTCGGAAGGCCGAATTTCATGATCGAGTGCGTGTGTCCGCCGCAAATCTCCATGATGTTTAGCGGCTTTTTGCTTTTAGAAATTATCAGCTTGCTAAGCGCTAAAATCAGATCCTTATCCCTAAAATCCTTGATTAGATCCATTATTTACCTTAAATTTTTACGGGTTTGCAAGCGTTTTAGTTTTCTGCGCCGACTCGCGGCTCTATGCTTTCATATACGGAGCCCTCTTCCGCCCTCATCTGCTTTGCGATTTGCTCGTAAATTTCGATACTCTCCTTTGCTCGCTGCGTATCGATCTTCTCCATCGCAAAGCCAACGTGGATCAGCACGTACTCTCCGACCGCCGCGGGCTCGGGGAGTAGATCCAAGCTCACGCCGCGGCGCACGCCCAGAGTCTCCACGGTCGCGAAATTATTTTCGTCGATCGAGATGATTTTTGAAGGGATTGAAAGACACATTAACGAAATTCCTTCTTGTATTGTAGGAATTTCAGCCATTTTTCCACGCCCTCGCCGCTTTTACTATCAAGCGCGATGACGTCGGCTTTCGGATTGAGTTTGTGTACCTCGCGCACCACCTCCTCCATATCGAAGTCAAAATGCGGTAGCAGCGCGGTTTTAGTGATTACGACGCAGTCTGCGCGACGAAATATTACCGGGTATTTTGCGATCTTATCGCTGCCCTCGGGCACGCTTAGAAGCACTACGTTCAGGTGCGCGCCTACGTCGAATGCTGCAGGACAGACGAGGTTACCGACGTTTTCTATGAAAACAAGATCCAAATTTTTAGTATCGATATGATGAAGCCCCTCGTGAACCATAAAGGCGTCCAGATGGCAGGTCTCGCCGGTGCTGATCTGATGGGCCTGCGCGCCCGCTTTTATGATACGATCGGCGTCGCGGTTAGTCTCCAAATCGCCCTCGATGACGCCGATTTTAAATTTGCCGCTTTTGATAGTCGCCTCAAGCAGCGTCGTCTTGCCGCTACCGGGGCTACTCATCAAATTTAAGCATAAAATTTTATCCTCGTCAAAATGGGCTCTGTTGTGAGCGGCCTCCTCGTCGTTGGCGCTTAAAATTTTACTCATCACCTCGATCGTCTTGGCGTCGCTAATAGCGACATTTGCGTGGACGTGATCGTGCGCGTCGTGCTCGTGATCGATCCCTGCCTCGTGCATATGAGCGTGGGAGTGGACGGTGCCGTCCGCGTGGGTATGGAGATGCTCGTGCGAATGAGCGTCATGGGTATGGCCTACTGAACAGCCGCAATCTTTACACATTTTTTATCCTTGGAAAATAAATTTTGCGCGTAAAATACCACGTTTTTGCTTTAAGCTGCGTAAATTTGATAAATTTTATATCGAAGTGCGGAATTTTATGAAATTTAATGAGGCTTGAAATTTACGCGCTCCGTTTTCGTCTAAATTTCATGCGCTGTTTACGAAGGCTCGACGCCAAATTTAAAGCTTGCGAGCACAGACGCTGCTTTAAATTTAATCGTCTGCTCGTAGATTATAAAGCTGCACGGCGTAAAATTAGAGCTTGCGCGGCTTTGCAGCGGCTCAAAACAATACAAAAGTCGCCGCAAGAATAAACCGCGGAATTTAGGGCTTGCGAGTGGATTTTATCCGGCGCCCTGCAACCTCGCGCATGCTCTACGGCGTGACGAACATCAACGCGGCGGCCGTTTTCATATCGATTTTGCGCGGATTCGGCTTTACAATATGGCACGAAAGCGCGGCGCCTTATAAAATTTAGTCGCTAGCTGTACCGATCTCGCGCCAGTGCGTAAAATTTAAACCCGCGGCAAGAGCGCTTTTCAATTAAAATTTCTAAACTTCACTCTCGCGTTCGCCGCGTAAATTTAAACAAACTTTGCTGCCGCCTAACGCAGACGCTGCGTTTAAATTTTAAATTTACTACGCGACCGCAAAATCGCTCTTCGCAACTCGCAAAAGTCGCGCAACCGCTGCGTTTAAATTTAAAAGCGCGTAAAATTTAGCGCGACACGCTGTTTTAAAAACGTGCAAAAGCCCTACGCTTCGGTGATGATCGCCTTTACGAGCTTGGAAAATTTCACCCCTTTTAGCGCGCCGATTTTGGCGCTGAGCCGCTCAATCTTTGAAATTTTATCCCGCATCGTGATCTCCTCGAAACAGTGGCGCTCGTCGATGTGGAAGTGGCTGGTGCTGACGATGGTGACGTTTGCGTGGTGCTCGATCTCTACGAGCTGCTCGATCAGATCGCTTTGGTGATGATCGTAAGCGATGCAAAGCACGCCCACGCAGTCATCCTCGCCATCTCCGTGAAGCACGCCCTCGACCATCTTTTCGCGTATGAGATCGCGGATAAACTCGCTGCGGCTTAGGTATTGCTTGGCGCGCACCATCTCATCGAGATCCTCAAAAAGCTTCGTCGGCAGCGAAATGCTAAATCTTACGGCGCTCTCTTTTTCCTCTTTTTTCATAATGTCCCCCTATTTCGCGTATTTTGAATGTAATTTTACCGAAATTCCGCTCAAATTTCATCTAGGTTTAAATTATTTTGAAATTTAATCGCCCCCCTGCTTTAAATTTTGCTCGTGCTTTGGAATTCTGCCCGCTCGCGCAGAAATTTCGCAAAAATTTCACGCCGCGATTTGTAAAAATTTTGAAGCGAAATTTTAAATCTGCTTCGTTTTCGTTGGTCTTAAACGAGCTGCACCGCACGCAACAAGGGCTTCTGCGCACAGTGCAAATTCTGCCTTAGCGCGAAATTTCGCTTAGATACGCCGCGAGCTGTCCGTATGCGATACCGCTGTCGTTGCAAGGAACGGCGCGGTTTAGATGAAATTTGACGCCCCGCGCACGCAGCTTTGCGCACGTAAGATTTAGAAGCGTGGCGTTTTGAAAGACTCCGCCGCTTAGCACGACCTCGAGCCCAAAGCTCTCTGCAAACTCCGCGATGAAGTTTGCCAAGCCGTTTATAAATTTCGTCGCGGCCAAGCGCGGCTCATCGCTCAAAGCCTGCAAAAACGCCTCTTCATAATCGATCACGTAGCATTCGCCCTCAAAGCTCGGCGCGCAAGCTTCGTTTTGCGGGATTTGGTCCGCATCGGCGGTGTTTTTGCTTTCAGAATTTATTAAATTTAGGGCGGACGTTTGCTCTATAGAATTTACGGCAGAGCTTTCATTCTTTTTATCGCTGCTTTCGGCGATGTTTTCAGCCGCCCGCTCAAGCTCATTTTTGCTCGCCGCATCGTCCGCAAACTCTTTAAAATCGCCTTGCAACGCGCAACTGTTTTTGGCGCCGCTATGATTTTGCGCATTCAGACCGCCCTGCCCCGCTTCGCGCTGTGTTTCGTGCCGCAAATCATCGACGCCCCGCTGCTGCGAAGCGGAATACGACGCGTTTTGGATAAAATTTTCGCCCGCTTTTTTCAGCCTAAATTTATAGCTCTGCTCGCAACCCTGGATGTATAGGTTTTCAAGTCGCATGCCCGCCTCACCGTCGAAACTTACGGCTCGCAGGTCGCAGATCACCGCTGCAAACGCGTCGAATAGCCGCCCTAGCGAGCTTGAACGGACGGCACGCGGCGCGATTTTTTCTAAATTTGCTACTTCGCTCGCGTCAAATTTTGCCAAAAACTCCCGCGCAGCGCCCTTTGCATTAAATTTAAACACGAGCGCAAGCGCAAGCTTGTAGATGTTTTTGATCGCATTCTCGCCGCCGATAAGCGCGATCTCGTCAAATTTCGCGACGCGTCGGTAGCCGCGCGGATCAAACACCATCACCTCGCCGCCCCAGATCGTGTCGTCCGTGCCGTAGCCGGTACCGTCGAAGCAAAAGCCGAGGTATTTTTTGCCGCTAAAAAGAAGATCGTTTTGCGCCAAATTCGACACCAGATGCGCGAAGTGGTGCTGGTAGCGGATCACGGGGTATCCGCGCTGCTCGAAAAATCGCGTGTGCGAAAACTGTGGGTGCAGATCTGCGATGACGGCGTCGAATTTCAGCTCGTAGGCGCGCACGAACATATCCAAAAGCGCGAAAAATCGCTCATTCGTGGCGACATTTTTAAGATCGCCGATGTAGGGCGAGATGAAAATTTGCCCGTCTTTGTAGATTGCAAACTGATTTTTAAGCTCCGCTCCGAGCGCCAGGAAAGTGCCTTTGGTGCGGAATTTGCTAGGGAAAATTTTTGGATTCATTCCGCGAGATGTTCGCAAAAACAGCGCGTGATCTAAAGCGTCCGCTTCGGCGGAATGATTTGTGTAGCTCGCTAAATTTGTAGTGTTTGCCGGTTTTGCGGCATCTGCGAGATTTACAGCATTTGTGGAATTTAGGGCACCTGCGGAATTTGATATGCTTGCGGCGCGGGCGGATTTCGTCTCGCAGTCAGAATTTATTTCGGCGGCGGAATTTTCATTAAAATTTTGCGGCGCGGTAAGGGTTTGCGCGTCCGCGAAATTTATGACGGAATTCTGCGCTAGAATGAAATTTTGCGCGGAGCTTCTTATCTCGGTGCAGGTCGGAAGCGGCGCGGAAATTTTGCTTAAACTGCGAGTCGTTTTTGAAGCAGGCGCCGAAGTTCGCGCTTCAAACTGCGGCAAAAAGGCGATGCTATCGTCGCTCGGCGTTAAAATTTCGCGGTCGTTATCCAGGTAAAACGAGATGACGCCGCCCAGCTTCTCGCGCAACTCCTCGCTGCTAAAAATAATGGGCTCGCCGCTTATATTGGCGCTTGTGGCGACGATCGGGCGATCAAAGTATTCAAAAAGCAGCAGATGCACGCCGGTGTTGGCTAGGAAAATGCCGATTTTATTAAGGTTCGGCGCCACGCTTGGAGCGATAAAAATCGCGCCTGCTCTAAAAATCGCCGAAAAGCTTGCGGGCAAACGCACGAAATCGCCCTCGCTATCGGAATGGGCGCCGCGCGCGTCCGGCGTGCACGCCTGTGCAGAGCATGAGCCTTGCAAATTTATCGTCTGTTGCGGACTCGACTCGCTCACCGAGCGCTGCAAATCTGCCTTATTTGCAGCATGTCGCAAGCCCTGCATATTCGCCGAATTTTGCGAAATAGGCTCGTCCGTCGCAAACCAAGAATCAAGCTTCTTCGCCGCGCATCGCAAGTCTTGGCTATCCGCTGCGGACTGTAAATTTAACTCATTGGCTGTATGTCGCAGCTTTAGCTCGCCTTCTGATTGCGGTAGGCTTAAATTTTTAGCCGCACACTGCGAATCAAACTCCCCCGATGCGTGCTCTAGCTCGTTTTCTGCGCTCCTCGAGCCGCCCGCAACCGACGCATCGCAGGTGAAATTACGGCGCGCCGTTTTGCTGAAAATTTGCGCACTATGCAACCCGCCCTGCTCCGCGCAAACTCCAATATTTTGCGTACTAAAATTTTGCTCCACAGAATTTCGTAAATTTCGTAACGCAGAGCCTTGCCCTTGCGCCGAATTCTCTAGCTCGCCAGCAAATTTCGGCGATATAAAATTTTCGCCTTGCGCCTTTAAATTTTGCGTGCCGAAATCCGCCGCAAAGCCCGCCTCTGTGCGCCAAACAAACTCGCGCTTTTTTAAAATCACGATCGGCTTGACGTTACAGTCTATCAGCGCCTCTTCCTCTGTGCCTAGGCTCGCTGTGCGCCCTGCCTGCGCTGCGTCGCGACACATGATCGCAAAAGGCTTGCTTGGGCGTTTTTTGAGCGTTCGCAGCATGCGCACTGCGCGCTCGTTCGTAGCATCGCAGACGATGTGAAAGCCGCCCATACCTTTGATCGCGCCGATCTGTCCGCGCCGCAAAAGCTCTGCCGTGCGCGCTATCGCCTCCTCGCCGCTAGATAAAATTTCGCCGTCCGCGCCGCATAAAAACAGCTGCGGACCGCAGTGCGGGCAGGAGATCGGCTCGGCGTGATAGCGGCGCGTGAGCGGGTCCGTGTATTCGCCGCGGCAGAACTCGCACATCTCAAACGCCCTCATAGTGGTGTTTGCGCGGTCATACGGCAGCGCGGCGATGATGCTAAGGCGCGGGCCGCAATCGGTGCAGTTGATAAAAGGATAGTGGAAGCGCGGATTTTGCGGGTCGTAAAACTCTTTTTTGCACTGATCGCAGATCGCAAAATCGGGCAAAATCGGGTTAAATTTACGCCCCTCTTTGGACTGCGTGATCTTAAAATCAGTAGAATTTTGCGCAAAATCTTGTGTATTAATATCTGCGCGAATAATCCTATCGATTCGGCAAAGCGGCGGCGCCTCGCTGCGAAGGCGCTGCTCGAAAATTTTTAAAATTTCTTCTTCGCGCAGATCTTGCTCGGCGCTTTGCGGATTGCGCTTGGAGTCTTGCAAATCCTGCGAGCAGAGGTTTTGCTCGGACAAAGCTGGCAAGATAGAGCCCTGCCCGTTTAGACTTAGCTCGGATAAGTTGGGTAAAAATTTCTCGCTCGCTGCGGCTTGAAAATCTCTCGTCAAATCATGCGGCAAGCTCGTCAAATCAGGCGGATTTGCTAAATCGTTTGCTAGATCACGTAGCGAGCCGATCGAATCATTCGGTAAGTTCGGTGCGCTTTGCGGAAAAATGGAGTTTGGATTTAAATTTGAGCCCGTAAAATTTAGTGATGAGCTTGCGGTCTCGCTAGAATCCGCCTCGGTAGAATTTAAAGACCGAGCAGCCGATAACGATACTTTCTGTGCTTGAATTTCGTTAGAATTTGACTCATCTAAATTTAAAGGGGCGAAATTTTTATCGACCGGGTTTTGTTGCGCCCCAAAAAGGTCTATGCAAACGATGATTTTAACGCCCTCGCCGTCGTTATAAACCTCGCCTTTCAGCCCCAAATCCACGGCGAGCTTGTAGACGAACGGGCGAAACCCGACCCCCTGCACCGCTCCGAAAACCTCAAATTTAGCCGCTTTCATGCACATGCTTTCATAAATTGCGCGACGCCGGAGCTGTTTTGCGAGCAAAATGCGCTCGCGGCGGGCGGACAAAGCGTTCCGAACGCTGCAAAATGTGCTCTAAATTTAATAAAATTTGATCCTTCGCTTCCGCGCCCTTTGCCGCTTTTTTAAAATTTCGCGCGATCTCATCTGCGTTAAATTTAGCCCGTATGGCGCGGCTATCGGCGTCGCAATGTCCGCGCAACTCGCTGTTTTGCGGATAAGACTTAGGAGTTTTGCCGAAAATTCGCATATATGCCTAATCTAGCGAGCTTGAAGCGTGAATTCGTCGCTAAAGCTCGCGTCAAAATTTTTGCAAAGTTTAAGCATTAAATCCGCGAATTTGCGCCCGCTAAACATCGCGCCGCCGAGGATCAAAACGTCAAAATCCTCCTTGCGCTCATCCGCCAGATCGCTTAAAAAATAGCCCAAACTATCGAAAAATCCGAACGCAAACAGCTTCTCATTGGCGCCTGCGAGCGCATAGCTCATCGCCGAACGCAAAATTTTATCCGCTTGCACGCAGCCGCGCTCGTCCGTGCAAAAATCAAGCCGCACCCCTTTGCCGCCCGCAAAATCCTCCGCAGCCGCGATCAAAAACGCCGTATCGCGCCCCCAGATAAGCTGCGCGGCGACGCTAAAGATACCGTAAAATCCCGCATTTGCACTTTTTAAAATTTCATCTATTTTTGCGGCGTTTACGTTAAATTTGGCGCTAAAATTTTCAAGCAGTTTAGCGCCCGTTTCGTCGGCGCAAATTTGCGCCTTAAGCTTGTCAAAACTGCGCGGCAGATCAAATTTAAGTAGAATTTTTTTGGAGCTTTCGCCATAAATTGCAATCTCATCATCCGCGCCCACGCCCAAAAAGCAGCGCAAAACCCGTTTTTTGGGATCATCTAAAAGCCCCTTTTCGCGGCACGTAAGCGCAAAAAGAGCGGAGTTTTTGTCCTTTGAGTTTTTCAGATAAGCGCTTGCGGCGTTGCTTAAAAAGTCCTCGTTTTGCACGATCAAAAAGCCGTTTTGCAGCGGCGCGACCTTAAAAATTTTATCTTTCTGCGCCGCGCTTTCGTATTTTGCGCTTAAAAAATAGATCCCGTCGCTTGCTAAAGCGCGCGCCAGCGCAAACACGAATATGTCGCCCGCAAGCTTTACGTCAAAAAATTTAGGGGCGTTCTCGTGATTTTTTCTAAAGATCGCATTGGTTTTTAGGCTTATTAGCGGCTTTTCGAAGGCTGCGAGCGCGATTTTGCTCTTTTCGTCGCTCACAAAAATCCCATCCAGCGCGCCCACTCCCGCAGCTATCAGAAAATCGGCGCTAAAATCCACGTCTGCTTTGAGTGTGAAAGTTGCGCCGCCGCGCTCGATCTGCACCTGCCTGGCGTAAAGCAAGTTTAGGCGGCAAAGCTCCAGCAAGCGGGCGAAATTTTCCCTGCTTACCGCTTCAAATTTGCCGTCATGAAGTACGCCGGCGCCGCTTATTATCCCGAATTCGTTTTGAGAGGGCTCGGCGTGAGCAAGGTATTCTTTCATCACTCGCGGAGTGAAGTTATTAAATTTAGCCGCGCTATGGGCGTTTGAAATTTCATCCTCTAAAAATTTACTTATATCGCCCGAGGAGGTATCTTCAAACGTGCCGTTAAATTTCAGCGTTTTCGCTTCGGCGCCGTCCTCGTCCACCACGCGCACGGAGGATTTTGCCAAAAATATGGAGTTTGGAATCAGAGGCATCGCCTCGTCGCTAAATTTTAAAATTTCATCCTCGCCGCCGCGCACGAAAAGGCTTATTAAGCTCGCCTCTTTTTTCAGGCAAAACTCAAGTGCGCTTTTGCGAGCATAAAACAGCAAAAAGTGCGCTATCAGCGCGTTTTCATTAAGGTAGTTAAACTCATATGCTACTATCATCTCGCCCCTTTTTTGCAAATCGATCCGCGATGTCTTGGGCGCTGAGATCGGCGATTTTTTCATGCGCGAAGCCAAGATCCGATAGGTACTTAAGCGCCGTTTTTTCCATGATTTTTGAGGACTCTAATATCACGGAGCTTAGCTTAAAGCTCGCCTCCTCGATGCGCCGCGGCACGACAGCTAGAATTTTAACGTGAGGCAGATCGCCGCAAAGATCCATCATCTGCAGGGTTTGAAGCATTTCGACCTCGTGTGCCGAACCGCTCCAGCTGATCTGCTTAGGCATCGCGTCGTAGTCGAAAAAATACACCTCGCCGCCCTTTGCGCCCTCCGCGTCTATGCAATCTACGAGCAAAATTTCATCAAATTCTGCCATCGTAGGCATCAAAAAGCTAGCCAGAGTCCCGCCGTCGATAAATCGGATCTGATCCGCGCTGCTGCTCGGCGCGGCGGAATTTTCGGCGATAAAGTCCGCATTGATATAGCTTTGCGCTGCGGAATTTATGACGGAATTTTGCGAAGCAGAATTTGAAGCGAAATTCTGCTTTGCGGAATTTTGAGCGGCGAAATTTCGATCTAAATTTACCGCCTTGGAATTTCGGAGAGAATTTACTGCTACGGCATTCTGCTCGGAGATAAAATTTTCATCCGCAGAATTTTGCGAGGGGTCGCGCTCTATGGAATTTTGCGAGGTAGAATTTTGTATCGCAGATACTTGGGCGGAATTTTGCATAAAATTCTGCGCCGTTAAATTCTCGCCCGACATAGAATTTCGTGCGGCGGTTTTAGGATAAAATTTATAGTTCTGCGCGAGCGCGCGGACGAAGTGCACGCCTATGCCCTCGTCCGCGTAGATGACGTTGCCGATACCCAGTACCAGCACTCTCAAGCGTGCTCTTCCTTTTTAAATTTATAACCGCTTACGATCGCATCCATCGCGCCGTCCCTGCCCTTGACGGCGTTAAAGACCGCCATATAGACGTGGATCGGCACGAAGATTATGATGATATTCATGCAAAGATGATGTATCATTCGCACTTCGCTTAGACCGCCCATCGCAGCTTCCAGCGGGCGTAAGAGACCGTATAGCGCGCCGCCGAGCCCCTCGTGATAGACGTGCACGTATAATATCATACCCGTTAGGCAGATTACGAACAGCACTAGATAAAAGCCCAGATAGGAAATGAACTGTAGCGGATTATAAACGCCGCGAAGATGCGGGTGCTCGCCCAAAAAGATATAGTATTTGATCTGAGCTATCCAGACGCGCGGGCTAAAAAAATCCTTGATGCTTAAAAGCTCTTTTCTACTCTTTTTATCGAAGAAGAAAAGGTAGGTTTTAAAGATCGCCGCGCCGATCATCGCAAAGCCGAAGATCAGATGCACGAATCTAAATTTAGCCTGCATGAAAAGCACCGGCTCGGGACTCACCTCGGGCGCAGTGAAAACAAAGGCGATGTAATATCCGGTGATCACCAAAATCGTAATGCAAAGCGCACGCAGCCAGTGCGTGAGCCTAAGACCGATTGAGAACTCGTATTCCGCAAATCTTTTTTTCATGATTTATCCTTTGCTGGGATCTACCCTATAGCAGCCAAGCTCCGCTCCTTTGGCGTCCATTACGTGCACGGCGCAGGCGATGCAAGGATCGTAAGAGTGGATGCGGCGGATAATCTCTAGCGGCTTGGAAAGATCGGCAAGTTTTAGCCCGATCAAGCAGGATTCGTAAGCGCCCATAGCGCCGTCTTTATCCTTCGGCGTGGCGTTCCAAGTAGACGGTACGACCGCCTGCCAATTTTTGATGACGCCCTTTTTGATCCTGCACCAGTGGCTAAGCGCGCCTCGCGGCACGTGACCGATATAGCGACCTTTGTACTCTTTGGAGTTATCGATTACATATTTTGCGCAGGTCTCGGTATCACCGCTTTTGATGTTTGCGATCAAATTTTCTAGCGCGATCAGTCCGTTGTCGGCAACGACTTTAGCCTCGATCATACGGCACGCCGTTCGTCCAAGCGTCGAAAATACCGCCTCAAGCGGCAAGCCGGCGTCTTTTAGGAATTGATCCACGACCTTTACTACGCGCTCGTTTTTCTTTGCGTAATTTACCACGATATTTGCAAGCGGTCCTACCTGAAGCGGCTTGCCGTCGTAGCGCGGAGCTTTGATCCAGGTGTATTTGCCCTGGGTATCGAGCACCTTCGTATGCGCTTCTTTGCCGTGCGCGTCGATGCTCTGTCCGTCCTTAAGGCCCGTATAATTCGGCTCTTGCTCGCCGTCGTAAGGATGAAGCGCCGCATCGTTTTTGTACCACGCATGCGTTGCCTCCTCAGTGATCTTGTTCTCATCCAGCTCTAAAACCTTGCTAATATCGCCGTCAAGGATCATGCCGCTTTGAAATAGCCATTCGTTTTTTGAAAGCTGAAATTCTTGATGAGTCCATAAATTTGCCACGCCGATATCGTTTAGTACGCTAGGCTCGTTGCCGTAAGCCTTTGCAGCCATTACGAGATCAGGATAGTAGGCGCGATTTACGAAGTCTGCGACCTCTTTAAATTTAGACATATATTCGCCCAGTCTTGCAGGGCTTAGGATATCCATTACGCAGGTTACGCCGCCTACGGTGAGGCTTTGCGGATGAGGCTGTTTCGCACCGAATATCGCCATCATCTGAGCCGCCGTGCGCTGAATGCGCAAACACTCAAGATAGTGCGAAAGAGCGATTAAATTTTGCTCCGGGCTAAGCTTATATGTTGGGTGGCCGAAGTAGGCGTTGGCGAAAGGTCCTAAAGCGCCTTTCTTAACAAAAGCGCCCACGCGATCTTGCACCTCTTTTAGTTTATCCGCACCGCACGCATAAGGGGTATCGCAGTATTTAAACGCCTCCTCGCTCGCCTTTTTAGGATCGGCGCTAAGCGCGCTTACGACGTCTACAAAATCAAGTCCGTGAAGTTGATAAAAATGCACCGGATGATCGTGTAAAAACAGCGCGTTAGCCATCAACGTGCGCGTTAGCAAGGCATTTAGCGGCGGAGTGATACCGAGGGCGTTTTCTACCGCGACGATGCCCGCTTTGTAATGCGAGAAGGTGCAGACGCCGCAAATTCTTTGCATAAAAAATCCCGCGTCGCGAGGATCTCTGTTTTTTACTATAGTTTCAAGCCCGCGCCATAGCGTCGAGCTACTATAAGCCTCGCGGACGACGTTCTCATCGTCTACCACGACCTCTATTCTTAAATGTCCCTCTATTCTGGTTATCGGATCGATTACGATTCTTTGCGACATGATTACTCCCCTTTATCTTTCTTAAATGACGCAATCGCCGCGTGTGCCGCTACCGCAACACCCGTGATCGCTAAAATTCCGACACCTATCTTATCTGCGGTAGCATCAGCGCCGAGCCCGCCGAAAACGCTTTCGTAAAGGCGATCCGCCAAAGGCTCCTCAAAAGGTCCCATATGATCCCAAAAATCAGGTTCCGAGCAGCCTATGCAGCCGTGACCGGCCTGTACCGGCCAGCTAGTGTGGGAGTTGAAGCGCTCGCGCGAGCAGTTGTTAAATGTATAAGGGCCCTTGCAGCCTACTTTATAAAGGCAATATCCATCCTTTGCGCCCGCATCGCCGAAGCTTTCTACAAACTCGCCCGCGTCAAAATGTCCGCGGCGCTCACACAGATCGTGGATGCGCAGTCCGTAAGCCCATTTCGGTCGGTTGTAAACATCAAGGCTTGGAAGCGTGCCGAAAAGTATGAAATTTAGCACGTTGCCGACAATATTTTTTTCGCTAGGCGGACAGCCCGGAACGTTGATGACGGGTTTGTTTATAATTTTGTCCAAACCTACGGCGCCGGTCGGATTCGGAGCCGCGGCTTGGATACCGCCGAAGCTCGAACAGGTGCCGATCGCAAATATCGCCGCAGCGCCTTCGGCAGCGTGCTTGCAGTGCTGAGCTCCGCTCTTGCCCTCAGGACCCACGGTTAGGAAAAATTCATTCTCGCCGCTTGGAATTCCACCCTCTACCATCAAGATATAGCGCCCCTTGTATTTTTCGATCGCGCCCTCTAAATTTTCCTCGGCTTGCCAGCCTGCGGCAGCCATTATCGTTTCGTGGTATTCTAGGCTAATGTAATCGAATATGAGACTGTCGATCGTAGGCGTATCGGTGCGAAGTAAGCTCTCGCTACAGCCCGTGCACTCCGCCATATGAAGCCAGATCACAGGCAAGCGATCCGCAAGCTCCGCCGCTCGCGCCACGCTCGGCGCAAATGCGACCGGAAGCCCTAGCATCGCGGTCATAGCTCCGCTCCATTTCATAAAATCGCGGCGCGAAAAACCCTTGCTTTTAAGCCTTTCTTGTATGCTTTCCTCTGCTTTTATTCGCGGCAAACGCTCAACGGCATCAAGTCTAGCCGAAATTTGAGCCAAATCAACCATATCTTCCTCCTGAATTTTAGGATATTTGAAACGGCATTCTATCAAAATTTAGAATTTATGCACCTTAAATTTGATCTGATTTAATTAAAATTTTATATTTATTCGCCGCTTAAAATTTTTTGCTTTTAAAAAGCGGGCTAATTATATTAAAGATAAAATTTGATAAATTCACCCCTCGCATTTTTTGTAAAAATATGCGAGGGGTGAAAAGATCATCGTGTAAAAACTCTGCCTTTAGTTTATAATTGATATAAATTTTTGAAATTCGGCAAGCGGGGATTTAAATTTTAAAATTTAAATGCCGCTCGTTTGTGAAATATTCGCTTCAAATAAAAATCTCGGCGCGAAAATCGCAATGAATACAAAATTCGCGCCGAGCCTTAAAATCGCTACGCCCTTAGCGAGCGACTTTAAATTTAAGCGTTTGCAGATCGTAATTATTTACTCGCTCGTATTGCATATCCTCGATAGAGATCGCAGGAAGCGCGCACGAGCCCGACATGATCACGTTTATCGGCGTGTAGATGACGCCGGTACTATTATGGCCCTCTTGCGGATCGTAGTAAAAATAACCGCTTTTCGGGAAGTGAAGTACTCGGTCGTACAGATACTCCGTATGCTCGATCGCTACGCTATCCACAAAGCCTTCCGGGCGAGCCTGTGCGGCCGAGCCCAGGCGCTCATTTACCGCCTCAAAGCAGCTAGGCATCGCCTCGTCGATTGCGAAATTATACAGATAATGATTCGCTCGCCAGCTGATCTTAGAGTAAATTTTCTGCCCTACTTTGAGTTTGTTTAGATCGACGATGTTGCCGCGAGCATCGAGAAACTCGCGATAAATTTCAACCTTCTTATCTCGGTCGTTATCAAACGGTCTATTTATGCTAAGCGGATTGTGTTTGACCGCAGCGCTTTCATATCCAAATCCCAGCACCGTAAAAAACAGCTCGCCGTTGCCGCTCATCGGCGTAAATTTTATCGAGCCGTCTTTAATCGCGAGCTTAGTATCTAGCGGCGAATTGAAATTTTTCGTCTCGCCGTCGTATTTCAAAGCAAAGCTAATATCTTTTTTAGCGTCCTTAAAATACGCATCAAATCCGCGTATAACGCTCGCTCGCTCCTGCGTATTGTCTGCATCTTTTAGGTTGCGCACGAGCGCGATAGCCGTCTTGCTTGTGCTATCGTCTTTGATGCCCGCCTTGCCGAATGCGTAGAGCTTAAAGGCGGCGTCTCTTATGTCGCTAGCAAATGTCAAGCCCGCTCCGTCTTCGGCGTAGTCATAATCCATTTGGTTTATTTTTTCGCGCATGAAGTTAAACTCGGTCGCCATATTGTGCTTTTTAAGTATAGCAGCCATAGCGATGCGAGCCATCGGCGAGTTATCATAAAGGCCGTTGTCGTAAATGAAATTTAACTCATCATCGTCCAGCTTGCCGTATTGATCCAGCACGAAATCCGCGTATATTCGAAGCGTATCTTGCTCTTTGTAGTCTGATTTTAAGGCGCTAAATATCAGCGATCTTTGCCTGTTGCTAAGGAATTTATAGCGCGTATCAAGCTCTAATAAAACGTCGCTTGCATAGATCGAAGAGTAATAATTAGTCACGCCGCTAGCGCTCCAGTAGCCGAAACTGCCGCTAGGTTTGAGGCGAGAGAGGATACGATTTGCATGAGCGTTTACGTAGTTTACTACGGTCTGGTTGGAGTCTTTGCGCGCAATGTAATCAAGTGCTACCATCTTTGAGGTAAGCTGCTCGGTGCAACCGTAAGGATAGGAGTAAAGCTCCTCCGCTAGGCTAAAAGCGTTAGGCGTAGAGCTTACGTGAGCGTAAATTTCTTTATAGCTCGGATCGATTTTGAGCGTTACGGGCTTATCGCCGTAGCTCGCGTGAAATATCTTCGAGCGCGGGAACTGGCTGATGATGTCAAATTCCACGTTATTGCTAAATTTCTGCCCGTTTGCGTCAAGATCAAATTTAATATTCGCATCGCCTATATCAAGCGCGCTTGCTGTGAAGCTTAGGTGCTTGACCTCAAGCGGTTTGAGCGTGAAATTCGCCTCGCCGCCGCTTATGGAAATCGACTGGCCGGAGCCGATCTTTAAAATCGAAATTTGCTCTTTATCGGTCGTATTGATGAGCGTTAGCGGTACCGAAATTTCATCGCCTCGCACCAGATATGTTAGATCCGCAGGCTTTATAACTACGTCGTCTTTGACCCTCACCTCCGCGTTTGCAGAGCCTATCTTGTCGGTTTGACCGATCGCCATAGCGCTTAGGCGGACTATCGAGTTAAAATTTTGCGGCAGCGCGAGATCAAATTTCGCCTCGCCGTTTGCGTCCGCTTTTGCGATCAGCATCTTGATAAATTTTTTCTGCTTTTTATTTTCGACCGGGCTTAAATTTCGTTTAGCCTTCGCCATCACGCCGTCGCCGCCGAAGCTTAGCTCTTTGGCTATGGTTTGATACACGCTAAGATCGTCGTAGATATCGAAATACTGCATCGCAAAATACGCGCTAACGTCGAATGCTCCAAACGCATCGAGCTCGCTTTGCGAGACGATATCTAAAATTCCAAGATCGACCGCGTAGAGCACCACTTTGGAATTTGGCTCGCTTTTTACGCTGATCTGCGCGTTTTGACCGTTTTTATAAACCTTATCGGATAAAATTTGAACTCCCGCTTTGTGCTCGCTCGCATCTAGCGCCACCGGGATGTTGGCGTAAGCGCGAAGCGGCATCGCAGCAGGCGTAGCCGCGCGAGTAACTACGGCGTTGATATGTCCGCCGATGAAATTTTTTGACGTTTGCAGCTCGAATTCCGCGCTGTTTCCTTTGATACGTAAAATTTTATAATCGTAAATTCCTTCGCCGACGAGCGAGATATTTAGCACGCCGTTTTCGATAGGCGAAGTGATGACGCCTTTGACGCTCTGGCCGGGTTTAATCTTGTCGCTTGCAAGTTTGATCTTGGCGCTTTGGATATCCTTGGCGTTTACCCGCCCGTAGTATCCCCAGCCGCTCACGTCCACGCGAACGCTAGCACTTGCGCCGCTTGAGTAGTCGTTTGCGATGATCACGTAGTTGCCACCGTTTTCAAATTTATAGCTAATCTCGCGAGCGTCGGTAGTAAATGCCGATACGAGGCTGAATTCCTCCTGCTCGACATATCTGTTGCCGTCGTAAACGTAGTTGAAATCGTTGCGATAAATTTCAACGTCGATCTTGCCCGCGGCGGGCGTTTTTGCTTTGGCATCTATCATCGCAAGTCCGAATTTCACGCTATCGCCTGCGGAGACGAAGTCGTTTGAAGCCTTGATACCTATGATGCGGTCGTATGGGAAGTAGCTTAGCAAGCGGTATGCGCTTACGGTTTTGCCCTCCTCGACGACGCTAAAATTTAGTAAAATATCAGCGGCGTTGGAGACGTTTTGATCGACGCTTGCAGGATCAAGTACGAGCTCCTTTTTGCCTGCGCGATCCAGATTAAATTCCGATCTTTGAAGCACTATGGCGCCCGGCTGCTTTAAACGGTCGTTTGAGAATGAGTAGCCTTCGTAATCTTTTAGCTTCAGCTTCTTATCGTAAAGCGTCGCTTCCAAGGAGCCCTTAAGCTCGCTAGCAGGCGCGCCGGCTAGGTAGTTTGAGCTAAGTTTGGCGATTATTAGCTCATCCGCGCCGAACTCCTCTTTGGCGGTTAAAATTTCGTTTTTAACGCGGTTTGGGACAAAATTTTCGACGCTGAAGCTCTTAGCCGCGATGATCTTATCTTCGTAGATTAGATCTAGGCGGTATGTGCCGCTTTTTTCGCCCATAAGCTCGTCTATTTTGACGCTACCGAACTCGTCCGTTTTAACCGCGCGAGTTAGTATGGAGGTTCCGGTAGGATCGTAAATTTTAAATTTTATCGGCGTATCTTTTAGCGCTGTAAAATCGCGATTTTTTATTACGATCGTGCCTAAAAGTCGCTCGCCGGGGCTTACCAGCTCGCTTGCAAAATACACAAACGCGCGCTTTTGCGTAGTAGTTTTTTCGATGCTCGCAATGGCGTTATTAAAGAGCACGAAGCCCTTCTCGTCGCCCTTTGTAATCTCGATAGAGCGCGGATTTTTAGATAAAATTTCACGATCGTCTATGCGTAAAATTCCATCTCCGTCCGTTTTATCCTCGATCATCAGCTCGTTTTTGTCGTTGTAAATTTTAACCTTCGCCCTGCTAAGCTCCTCTGCGTTGCTTAAGCGCGACGTATAGATAAGCGCACCCTTTTCGCTCAAAACCACCTGCGCGGTGATGTCGCTAAGATAGGCGATGCGCGAGACCTCTTGCATCTTTTCGCCCACTTTGTAAAACGCCGTGATCTTGTAGATGCCGTCCTCGTAGCCTTTGAAATCCATCGCGATCTTGTTTTCTAAGACGGCATTTTTCTGTCCGCCGATATCAAAATTTTTTACCGCGATCTCACTAGCTAGGGTATTTACTCCGTCCTGCTGATCAAAGCTTGCGAAATTTAGAAAATATCTTATATTTTGCTCGCCGATTTTTGAGACGGCGATCTTGACTTCGTTTACGTTTGAGCTTTTAAACGCAAGCGAGGCGGATTTCGGGATGAAATTTTTCTCGTCGCTAAACGCTACGAAAGGCATTCGATCGCCCATTTTTATATTTTGTTTGATCTCCTCGCGCAATACGTATGAGCTGTCGCCGAAACCCTTTAGCAGCCGCACTTCATAGGATTTCTCCGGTAAAAACTCGTCGCTTACGATATCTGCGTGGTAGTAGCACTGATCGTCGCTTCCGTCCTCATCGTCCTCGTCGTAATAATAGCGCGGCTGAGTGAGGCTAAATTTATTGATACCCTCGATCCTTACGTATTTTGCAGAGATGCCGTCCATATAGCTAGGAAAGCAAATTCTACCCGCGAGAGAGCCGTTTTTTAAGCTGGCGGCTCTAATCTGCACGCCGCTTAAATTTGAAGCGTTTATATTGTCGTTAAACGGCTCCTCGTCGGTGTTTATGACGATATCGTCCTCAAGCTTCGCGCCCGCTTTGGAGCTAAGATCCGAAATTTGCAAAGTTACGTTTTGCGCCTTTGGATCGAAAGCGAATAAAAAATTCCTATCGTCGTGCGAGGTAATCTCGTAAGTGATGTCGTTTTTGGCTAAATTTATGACGCGAAACACCCTGCTGGCTTTTTGCAAGCTATCTTTTGAGACCGCATCATTAAAGCTTACCAAGATAAGTCCCGGGCGCAGCAGCCGCAGCTCGGTGTTTGCAAAAGACTCGGTCTCAAACTCAAAGCTCTGTTTGCCCGCCTGGCACGAGTAGCTTACGCCCGCGCTTAGCTTCGGGCGGGGATAGAAGCGAAAGGTGTTTTCGTTTATGCTCTCGTAAGTGCCCGAAATTTTCGGCGAGCATTTAAGCACCGGTTTTTGCGTGATGCTAAAACCGCTTGCGTAAATGCCGCCAAACTCGTAATATCCGTTTTTTGTCTCGATTTCGACTCCCGAGGCAGAAACGGCGCCTAGCGCGCAAAATAGCGCAACGCTTAGCAATTTGTTTTTCATTAAAAATTCCTTTAAAAAATTTTATGGAATTGTATACAAAAAATCTTTTATTTTCTCTGATTTACGACAAAATTCGCTTTAATAAAATTTGCATTTTCATCCAAGCAGCCTATCTCGTACTCTCCGGCGCCCAGGCTCAGCATAAAAGGCTCGTCGTTTGCCCGCATAAAATACTCGCCCGTTTTGATCTGCACCGCGCGGCTTTGCGCTAAATTTAGAGACTTTGTGGCAAAATCTTGCTTCGCGGGGCTTTGATCCACTAAATTTAAGGCGGCTTCGGCGGAGTTGGAGCCATCTGCGGCGGAATTTTGCTCGTTTAAATTTAGCCCGCGTATCGGTGCGGCGACCGGCACCGACGATAAAAGCGTGGAATTTTGCTCGTTTAAATTTGAGCCGTTTAAATTTTGCTTGGCGGGATTTCGCTCGTTTAAATTTCGCTTCGCAGAATTTTGCGAGATTAAATTTAGAGCTCTCGCTCCCTCTGCCGCTTGCGTTTCGTCTAAATTTTGCGCCGCGGAAGCTGCGGGATTCGAAGCGGAATCCGTAGAATTTAGACCCGCAGAGCGTGAAATTTTAAAATTTCCGCTCGCAGGATTTAAAGACGGCCTCTTTGAGGCGATGGGATTTAAGGCGATGAGCCCTTCATTGCCGCCGCTGATCTTTAGATAGACGTTTTGCCCGAAAACCGCCGTACACTGCACCTTAAGCCGCAAAAAGCCGTCCGCGCCGGTCTCGTAGGTTTTGGCGTTGATGTCGTTTAGTACGGGCTTTACGGCGGCAAATTTAGCCGCGCACCTTCCTGCGCGCACCTTTTGCGGATCGACTAGGCCGTGTTTTAGTAGATAAAAAAGCTCGCTCGTGCCGTAAATTTCGCACTCCTCGTTGGGCTCAACCCCGTCGATCGTAAGATCCTCGGCACTTTGAGCGCACTCCTTTTCGCGGTATGCGTCGGTGCATACTCGCTGAAAGCTCACGCCCGCGGGACGCGCAAACTCCGCCTCGCCCAGCATGCCCGATTTATCGAGAAAAGCAAACATATTAAACGCGACTTTTGCCGCACTCACGCCACCGCTAAGATCCCTAGTCTTGGAGCCGTCGAAATTTCCCAGCCAGACGCCGAGGGTAAATTTAGGCGTGAGCGCGACCGTATAGAGATCGCGCGCATCGGCGCTCGTACCCGTTTTAAACATCAACGGCGGCGCGTTTAGGGTATTTTGCCACACCGAGCCGAGATAGGAGCGCGGCGCGTTTCTTAACATCTGCGTTACGATGTAGGCGCTCTGCGGGGTTAAAATTTTAGCATCGTCGCCGATCTTTGCGCCCGCTATTTCGAGCTTTCGTAGCTTCCCGCCGTTTGCAAACGCGCTGTAAAGGCGGCTAAGATCCATTAGGCTCATCGAAATGCTGCCCAGCGCGATACCTGCGCCGTAATAATCCTTGCTAAACTCCGCCAGATGCACGTTTGATAGCATCTCATACAGGCCGTCGTCACCAAGCATCAAATTTAGCTTCACCGCGGGGATATTCAGACTAAGACTTAGCGCATCAGTCGCACTCACCGCGCCCATGAAGCCCTGGTTGTAGTTGCGCGGCACGTAGCCCGCAAAGATTATCGGCGCGTCGATCAGCTTTTTTGAAGGGGTGATGAGGCCGTGCTCAAGGGCCTTGGCGTAGATGAAGGGTTTGAGCGTCGAGCCCACGTTCTTTTGCGAGCGCACGCCGTCGTTTTGCCCCTCATTGGCGCTAAAATCGTGGCTGCCGACGTAGGCGATCACGCTCATGCTTTCGTTGTCGATCAGCACCGCGGCGCCGTTTCTAACGCCCTTATCGCGTAGAGAGAGGATCTCGCTTTTCAAAAAACCCTCAAGCGCGATCTGTGTTTTCAGATCCAAACTCGAATAAATTTTACCCTCGTTTAGACGCGCAAGCTCCTGCGCTAGCGCAGTTTGCTCCTTGGACTGCGCGCCTGCTTTAGAGTTTGCGGAATTTTCCTGCGTCTTGGCGTTTAGATCGAAATTTATTTGCGCCTTGGCGTTCGGAGCGGAATTTTCCCGCAATTTGGCGCCCGGAGTAGAATCTGTCTGAGCATTAGCGTCCGACGAAGCGAAATCCGCCTGTGCCCTAGCGTCTGAAACGGAATTTCTCTGCGCACTAAAATTTGCGCTCGGCCGCTCGCTAGAGTTTGCATCTGCCTGCGGATTTTGCGGTGAACGCGCAGCATCTTGCCGACTATTTAAATTTAGATTTTGCGGATTTTGCGAGTTTTGATGCGGATGCGCGGTACCGACGACATTCTGCCGCTTGTTTAAATTTATATTCGCACTCGGATTTTGCGGCGAATACTCGGTTTGCCCTTTATCCGAATCCGTATCTGCGCTAAAATTCTGCGGCGAATACACAGCGCCTCGTCGCTCGTTTAAATTTGGGTCTTGCGTATTTTGCGACGGATGTGCGGCAATAAAATCTCGACGCTCATCTAAATTTGCGCCATTTTGTTCATTTGATTTTGCGCTTTCCGGCTCATTCGGTTTTGCGCCTTCCTGCGATTTTGCGCCTTCGCACTCGTTTAAATTTAGGCTCGTTCGTCCGCCCAAATTTAAACTCTTTGGCGCATCTGCTTTAAAATCCGCCTCTTTGGAATTTATTTCTTTCAAATCCACTCCCGCCTGCGCGTTTGCGGCATTTGATAAATTTGGCTCACCCCTTGTCGCAGTCGTAAAATTTGTTTCGGCACTAGCCGCGTCCGAAAAATTTGACTCTGCCTCTGCCGTGGCTCGGCGCGCAGCCAAGCTTGCTTCCTTCGCCGTCGCGCCGGGCGTGCCGCCCTGCTTTAAATTTTGAGTGAAATTTACGTCATCTTTGGCGGTAAAATTTTGCATTTTATAATTGCTAAACGCTAACAGCGCGTAATGCGGCGCGTAATTGGGCGCTGCATAGCGTCTGGGCGAAAACGGCTCTGCGATGGCGCGCTCATACTCGCTTTGCGAGATCACGCCGCCTTCTCGCAGCTGCGAAATTAGGCGGTTTTTAAGCGCGTTGATATTTGATCTACGATCCAGGCGGTTTTTGTTCGGGTTTTTCGGGATTACGCTAAGAAGCGCGATTTGAGCGTTGCTAAGCTCACGCAGATCCTTTTTGAAGTAAAAATACGCCGCGGTTTTGACCCCCTCGATATTACCGCCGTATGGGGCGAGGTTGAAATACATTCCTAAAATTTCATCCTTGCTGAAGTGCCACTCCAGCTGAAAGGCGTTGAAGATTTCGATGATTTTGTTCTTGTAGCTACGCTGTTTTGGGCGCATCATACGCGCAACCTGCATCGTGATCGTCGAGGCTCCGACGCGCTCGACGTTACCCTCGCTTTTTTTAGTAAAATTTTTCGTAAAATTATACGTAGCCGCGCGCAAAATCGAGGCTGGATTGACGCCGAAATGGTAGTAAAAATAGCGATCTTCAAAGTAGATCGCGCTTTGTTTCAGCCGCGGCGGTATCTCGTCCGCGCTCGCGTAGAAGCGCCAAATTTGATCGTCGCTGATCTGCATATTTAAAATTTCGCCGTTTCGGTCATATAAAATTCTACTCTTCTGCTTGTTTAGCATATCCAAATTTAGCGGATAAAGCGCGTCCAAGATCAAAAACAGAGCGAATGCAAATGCGCAAAATAGCGCGATTTTTAACGTAAATTTTAGAAATTTCATCGCGCAATTATATCAAAGAATTTTAATGATTTTAGGCTATAATGGCGTCTTTTTGCAAAGGAATAATCTTGGACGCTCTAGCTAAGCTAAATACCGAACAATACGCCGCAGCAACCGCTCCTGCTGGGCACAATCTAGTAATTGCAAGCGCAGGCACAGGCAAAACCAGCACCATCGTCGCGCGTATCGCTCATCTGCTAAATCTCGGCACGAGCCCTAGAAAAATTTTGCTCCTTACCTTTACGAACAAGGCCGCAAGCGAGATGATAGCGAGGTTGCAGCGGCATTTTGATAAAAAAATCACCTCCGCAATCGTCGCGGGCACCTTTCACGCCGTATCCTACGCCCTACTTCGCGAGCTGGGCAAAGGCGTGATCCTAAAGCAGCCCGCCGAGCTAAAAACCCTGCTAAAAAGCCTCGTAGAAAAGCGCAAATTTTATCACGTAAGCGACGCGCGCCCCTACGGCGGGACCTATCTGTACGATGTGTACTCGCTGTATCAAAACAAGGAGATGAGCGCGGATTTTGCGACGTGGTTTAGCAAAAACTACGAGGATCAGGCGGAATTTGCCGAAATTTACGCAGATATTTTGCGCGAGTTTGAGGAGGAAAAGGCGAAATTTAACTACGCCGATTTCAACGACGTATTGTTAAAAATGCGCCATGAGCTGCGAAAGGGCGCGCCGCTGCGGTTTGATGAAATTTTAGTGGACGAGTATCAGGACACTAACTCGCTGCAAGGAAGCCTCATCGATGCCTTCGCGACGAAAAGCCTTTTTTGCGTCGGCGATTTCGATCAGAGCATTTATGCCTTCAACGGCGCAAACATCGACATCATCGGCAGCTTCGGCAAGCGCTTTGCGGACGCTAAAATTTACGCGCTGAATATCAACTATCGCTCAAGCTCGGCGATTTTGGCGCTTGCAAACCGCGTCATCGCGAACAATCCGCGCCTTTACGAAAAGAAGCTGATCGTAGGGCGCGAAGGCAAATTTAGCGCGCCTAAGCTGCATATTTACGACGATACGGCGGCGCAATACGCCCACGTAGCCGCACAGATCGCGCAAAGCGCCACCCCGCGCGAAAAGATCGCCGTCATCTTTCGCAACAACTCCAGCGCCGACGGCGTCGAGGTTGCGCTTAAGGAGCTCGGCATCGGCGCAAAGCGAAAAGGCGGCGTGAGCTTTTTTGAAAGCCGCGAGATCAAGGCCTTTACGGACATCTTCGCGATGATAATAAATCCAAAAGATATGATGGCATTTATGAGCACGTGCGAATACGCAAGAGGCGTCGGCAGCGCGCTAAGCAAGGAGCTTTTCGACGCGCTAATCGCGCTTGGACACGGAAGCATTCACGCAGGGCTTTTGCGTCCCGACGAGAGCGTTAAAATTTTTGAAAAAAAGAGGAAAAACTATCAGCTCGGGCTTTTTGACGATGTGGATATCATCGGCTCGGTATCGCGCTTTGAAGCTTTGGAATTTGATGAGTTTTTTCGCTCGCATCCAGTGCTAAAACACAATAAAATTACCGAGGGCGGCGCCGTATTTTTGCACGAAATTTATAAAATTTTTAAAAAAAGCGGCTCAGCTGCAAGGTCCGCTACTCTGATCTCACAAATCAAAAACTCGCGCCTTTTCGCGCTCGTAGCGGATTTCATCGCTACAAAGCGCGCGACGCTGAAAAACGGCAAGTTAGACGAGGATCGCAAAAAGGACGAGACTGCGCGTATCTACGATAAATGCGGCATTTTAGAGCAGATTGCCGGCAAATACGCGGATCCGCAGAGCTTTTATAACTTCATAACCCTGGGCGCAAAGGAAATGAGCGAGGGCGAGGGGGTGAATCTGCTCAGTGTGCACGCAAGCAAGGGGCTTGAATTTTGCAGCGTCTATCTCATCGATCTGGCGCAAAACCGCTTCCCGAACCTCAAGCTAATGGCGATGGGCGGCAGTCTGGAGGAGGAGCGGCGGCTATTTTACGTGGCGGTTACCAGAGCGCGTGACGAGCTGGTGCTAAGCTACGCGAAATTTGATAAGATTAGAAAAGTTAGCTACGAGCCGAGCTGCTTTTTAAGGGAAGCGGGGCTGGTGAAGTAGGCGAAATTTGCTCGCTAAATTTGAAATTTACTAGTTTTTTAACTCTCTTACTTTTGCATAGTTATATTGTTGACTGCCCCCGCAACCAAGGCTGGTGTCATTTAAAATTTCTCCTCTTGCATTTTTAAGTAATATTTTATTCTGTATAGATGTCGAAAACGATCTTCTATCGCCAATATATTTATATTCGGTAGGAATAATTTCAAAAGATACTATATCGCCCAATTCCTCTTTAAACATAGAGCCGTATTGAAATAAATTGTCTGGTTTTTTGATAAAATCACTAAAAAATTTAGGCTCAAGATAAGCTAAGCGGATTCTCTCTTATCATCTTTAATAAAATATGATA
>CAUQNJ010000021.1:0-32631 GCA_963519515.1 uncultured Campylobacter sp.
ACGATTTCGTCGCGCGAAAATTCGGCGATAAAAACTTCGACAACGCCTATTTTTACATAGAAAACTCGCCGCAAAATTACGCCGAGATCAAAGAGATCATCGACCGCCGTTACGAGGAATTCTTGAGCTTCAAGGCGGCGAAGTAGAAATTTTACCGCGAGCTTAGCCGGTTTGAAATAGACGCCTAAGTCGAAACGGCGGTGCGATCGACGGTGCGGTAAAATTTAAAATTTTACGCAATGCGTTAAATTTTTGCTTGGCGTATAAATTTCGGTAGCGCTTTAAATTTACATAGCATGCCGCGAACCGGCGCGACGCATCGCAAATTAAATTTTAAAATCAAACCGCTTCGCAGTGCGGGATATACTAAACCCAGTGGCGCGCGGCGATAGCAGGCTTACAAACGGCCCGCCTTTTGATTGCGCGAGCAGACGCCCTCGGACGCGAGATATGTTATAATTTCGCGAAATTTTAAAATTTACGCCAAAGGAGCGAAGATGAACGAGAGGGTGCCTACTTATCTAGCAAACAACCTATTTAACGTAACTCAGGATGATTATCTAAATGCCCAAGTCAGATCCGGCGCGGGCGGCGAATACTTTGAAATTTATTATTTCGGCGAGCTTTTTCGCGGCGAAACTTTGCCGAACGATTACATCGCCGATTTTTACGACGACGAGGACGAGCTCGTGCCGTGCAAGCTTGTAGCCAAATGCGTGAAAACGGGCGAGGAAATTTTACTTTTTGACGGCGCTTCGTACGGCTACAACGCGATGTTTTGCGACGAGCCGGGTGCAGAAAAAGTAGCCCGCCGCGAGCTAGCGAAATTTAACCTACCGCCGTGCAAGATCCGCTTAAAATTCGGCTACAGCATCGATTACGACGACGAAATGGACGAATACGAAACGGACGAGCGAGGCAGGGTCCTGCTGATAAACGGCGGGGCCGCCTCGTGGGATGAGGTTAAAGCAAACGGCTTTGATTATATCGCCGTAAACTGCGAGGACGAAGCGGGCAAGGTCACGGAGATACTTTCGCTTGAGCTTGCATAGGCGATTGAAATTTAGCGACCTTCGAGGTTTGCCTTTTTATCCGTACTTTGCCGAATTTAATTTATCACGAAGCGTATTTTATTTTGCGGCGCGCGATGCAAATAAGCAGAACCGATGCGTTGCTGCGAGCGGCAGGGCTTAAAATTTAGGTAAATTTAACTATAATCGCCGCAAAAATTTGAAAATTTTAAAATTTCACAAAGGATTTTATAGATGATCAAAGCACTTCGCGGTATGAACGATATTTTGGACGAACAGGCGCGCATCTACTCGCAAATTTTAAGCGTGTGCGAGCGCGTGGCGCGCAATTACGGCTTTTGCCTCATCGAAACTCCCAAACTCGAGCAGACCGCACTATTTCGCCGCAGCGTCGGCGAGAGCAGCGACATCGTCGGCAAGGAGATGTATGAGTTTAGCGACAAAAGCGGCGAGAGCGTCTGTCTGCGCCCCGAGGGCACCGCAGGCGTCGTGCGCGCCTTTATCGAAAAAAAGCTAGACCGCAGCGGCGGCGTGCATAAATTTTATTATCAAGGCTCGATGTTTCGCTACGAGCGCCCGCAAAAGGGGCGCCTGCGCGAGTTTCATCAATTCGGCGTCGAGTGCTTCGGCGAAAATAACGTCTATGAGGATGCGAGCGTGATTTTGATGTTAGCTCAAATTTTACGCGAGCTAAATGTCGCCGCAACGCTTAAAATCAACTCTTTAGGCGACGAGGAGTGCATGCCAGCGTATAAAACCAAGCTCGTAAATTTCTTGCAAGAACGCAAAGACAAGCTCTGCGAGGACTGCCAAAGGCGCATCGACACCAATCCAATCCGCGTACTGGACTGCAAAAATGAGAGCTGCCAGAAAATTTTAGCCACCGCGCCTCTTATAACTGAAAATTTAAACGACGCCTGCGCCGCGGAATTTACGCAGCTGCAAAGAATTTTAACCCAAAACGGGCAAAAATTTGAGATCGATCCTAAACTCGTGCGCGGGCTTGATTACTACTGCAAAACCGCCTTTGAGTTCGTCTCAAGCGAGCTTGGCGCACAAAGCGCCGTAGGCGGCGGCGGGCGCTACGACAGACTCGTGGAGTTTTTAGGCGGCAGAAAGACGACGGGCGTGGGCTTTGCGATCGGTATCGAACGAATAGCCGAAATTTTAAAAACGCGCGAAATCAAGCAAGCGCGTGAGGGACTTTATATAGGCGCGCTGGACAAGGCGTTCGTAAGCACGGCGTTTTCGTTTGCGCTAAAGCTGCGAAAGTTTTGTAAAACTCAAATTTCATACGAGCCCAAGGCGCTTGCGAAGCATTTAAAGGCGGCCGACGGAGCGGAGGCTAAATTTTGCCTTTGCATCGGGCAGGACGAGTTTGATAGCGCCGAGGTATGGTGTAAAAATTTAGAGGATCAAACCACCTTTGCGATTAAATTTAAAGAGGTCGAAGCATTTTTTAAGGATAGAGCATGAACGATTACGGACTAAATATTTGGGGGAATTCCAACTTTACGATAGACGGCGGCAAACTATGCCTAAACTCCGATTTCAAGCAGCCTTTAGTGGATATAATAAAAGAGATTCGCGCAGACGGCGTGCGAGGCCCGATACTGCTGCGCTTCCCGCACCTTATCAAAAAGCAGATCGTTGAAATTTACTCAAATTTTAACCGCGCCATTAAGGAGTTTGGCTACAAGGGAAAATTCCACGCCGTCTATCCGCTTAAAGTAAATCAATTCCCTGGCTTCGTTAGAAATTTAGTCGATATCGGCGAGCCTTACGGATACGGACTCGAAGCCGGCAGCAAGCCCGAGCTGCTGCTAGCGATGGCGTATAATAACTACGGTGCGCCGATTACCGTAAACGGTTTTAAAGATAAGGAGCTCATCAATATCGGCTTCATCGCCGCAGAGATGGGGCATAACGTAACGCTTACGATCGAGGGGTTAAACGAGCTTGAAACCATCATCGAAACGGCTAAGGAGCGGTTTGCGCCAAAGCCTTTTATCGGGCTTCGCATCAGGCTGCACAACTCCGGAAGCGGTATGTGGGCGAAAAGCGGCGGGATAAATTCTAAATTCGGTCTTACCTCGACCGAGCTTATAGAGGCGATAAATTTACTCAAGAAAAACGACCTCATCGAGCAGTTTACGATGATCCACTTTCATATCGGCTCACAGATTACAGAGATCCATCCGCTCAAAAAAGCCCTCATCGAGGCGGGCAATATCTACACCGAGCTTCGCAAAATGGGCGCGAAAAATTTAAAATCCATAAATTTAGGCGGAGGGCTCGCTATCGAATACTCCCAAGCCAAAGAGAGCTCCAACCGCAACTATACGCTAAAAGAATACGCCAACGACGTGGTCTTTTTGCTAAAATCGATCGCAGAGGATAAAAAAGAGGCCGAGCCGGATATTTTTATCGAGAGCGGCAGATACGTAGCCGCCAGCCATGCGGTGCTCGTAGCGCCGATTTTGGAGCTTTTTACCCAAGAATACGCCGAAGAGAAGCTCGCCCTAAAAAAGGATAATCCGCCGGTAGTCGCCGAGCTATACGATCTGTATAAAACTCTAAAGCCGTCCAACGCGCTAGAATATCTGCACGACGCCATGTCGCATATGGAGAGCGTGCTTACGCTATTTGATCTGGGCTACGTCGATCTGATCGACCGCTCAAACGGAGAAATTTTAGTTCATCTAATAATGCGAAAGGCGTATGGAATTTTAGGCAACAAGCAAGAATACAGCAATTTCTTAAACTCCCTAGGCAACGCCCAAGAGCGCTATTTGGTAAATTTCTCGATCTTTCAAAGCCTGCCCGATTTTTGGGGCATCAAGCAGCACTTTCCGATCATGCCGCTAGAGAGGCTGGACGAACGCGCCACGCTATCGGCGTCGATCTGGGATATCACCTGCGATAGCGACGGAGAGATCGGTTTTGACAGGGAGACCAACCCGCTATTTTTGCACGACGTGGACCCCGAAGAGGAGGAGTATTTTTTAGGATTTTTCCTTGTCGGAGCGTATCAAGAGGTGCTGGGTATGAATCACAATCTTTTCGCTCATCCAAGCGAAGCTACCGTGATCTTGCGCGATGACGGCGGCTTTGAGATCAAGGATTTCATCGAATCGCAATCGGTCATCGACATCTTGGAGGATATGGACTACGACGTAGTAGATATCCGCGAAAGCCTAAACGAGCGGATTGAAAAATCTGACCTCATAGACGCAAAAGAGAAAAAGCATATCCTGGGCGAGCTATATCTGTTTTTAAACGACAACAGCTATCTAAAGACGATCAAATGAGTTTTTGGCAAATTTTAAAACGGGACTTCACCGAGCCGATGCGCCAAGACCCCGCATGCAACAGCGTATTTGAGATATTTTTCTGCTATCCCGGCGTCTGGGCGCTGATAAATTACCGCTTCGCGCACTTTTTCTACGAGCGAGGTTTTAAGCTTATAGCTCGCGCGATCAGCGGACTTACTCGTATAATCACCGCCGTAGATATAAACCCGGGCGCACGTATCGGCTCGGGCGTATTTTTCGACCACGCCACGGGGCTTGTCATCGGAGAAACGGCTATCATCGGCGATAACTGTCTGATCTATCAGGGCGTCACTCTCGGCGGCGTGAGCTTAGAGCACGGCAAGCGTCATCCGACGCTGCAAAACGGCGTCGTAGTAGGTGCGGGAGCCAAAGTGCTAGGCAACATCACCATCGGCGAAAATTCCAAAATCGGCGCAAATTCCGTCGTCGTAAAGGACGTAGCGCCAAACTGCACCGCCGTGGGCGTGCCCGCTAGAATTTTAGGAAGCTGCGAGAGCGATCCTTTAGCGCATAATAAAATTCCCGACATCAGCCAGGAGCTTATTAAATATCTCATCAAGCGTATCGAAATTTTAGAAGAGTGCATCTGCAGCGGCAGAAAAGATATCGCTGCAATGGACGAGGATCTAAATAAATTCTACGAAGAGTATCTAAAATCATTAAAATAAAAGGGGGAGAGATGTTACTTTCAAATCGCGTAAAAATGCTCACAGAGAGCATCACGATAGCAATCAGCACGCAAGCTAAGCAGATGAGAGCGCGCGGGCAAGACGTCGTCATTCTAAGCGCGGGCGAGCCCGATTTCGATACCGCCGAAGTCGCTAAAAAAGCGGTCATAGAGGCGATGGCTAAGGGCTGCGGCAAATACACGCCGATCTGCGGCACGCCCGAAATTTTAAATTTAATCGCTCAAAAGCTAAAGCGCGACAACGACCTAAATTACAGACCAGATCAGATCATTACCAACGTAGGCGCCAAGCACTCGCTATTCAACGCTTTTAGCTGCGTTGTAGATGATGGCGACGAGGTTATAATACCCGCGCCCTACTGGGTCACCTACCCCGATATCGTAAAATTTTGCGGCGGCAAGCCGGTTTTTATAAACGCAAAGCCGCAAAACGGCTATAAAATCACCGCCGAAGAGCTTAAAGCTGCGATCACGCCGCGCACGAAGGCGCTGTGTCTTTTTAACCCAAGCAACCCCGCAGGCGCCGTATATTCGCGCGAGGAGCTGCAAGAGCTTGCGGAGGTGCTAAAAGGCACTGAAATTTTGGTGATCTCCGATGAAATTTACGAAAAGATCGTTTACGATAAAAAATTTGTAGCCGCGGCAAGTATCAGCGAGGATATGTTTAGGCGCACCGTGACGATCAACGGGCTAAGCAAATGCGGCGCGATGCCCGGCTGGCGCTTTGGCTACACCGCCTGTGCGATCGATGAGCTAAATAAGGCTATGATCAGCCTACAAAGTCAAAGCGTCAGCAACGTAGCAAGCATCGTCCAGGCAGGCGCTATGCCGGTGCTGCGCGGCGAGGCGGATGATTTTATCGAGGAGATGAGGCGCGAATACGAGCGCAGGCGCGATTTTGGCACAGACGCGATAGGCGCGATTCCTGGGCTTAGTGTCGTAAAACCAGATGGCGCATTTTATTTCTTCATAGATTGCTCCCAGGTAGAACCTGATAGTATGGAATTCTGCATGCAGCTGCTAGATAAAGGGCTCGTAGCCACGGTGCCAGGAAGCGGATTTGGCATGGATGGGCACTTCCGCGTAAGCTTTGCGTGCTCTATGGAAAATCTAAAACGCGGCTTTGAGCGCATAGAAAAATTCGTAAAAAATTACCACAGATAGGCATGCTAGCGAAATTTGAATCTAAATTTGTCACAGCTTAGCAGCGAAATTTTTACATAAAATTTAATGCGGCTTGGCGGCAAATTTAGTGTGGCACGCCTCGGCTCGGGATTTAATGCGGTTGCGGCAGCTAAGCATGATTAATTTCGTGCCGCTTTAATTTAAGAGTATTTAAATTTCAAGTTGCCATATTTAGGAGCGCTTAAATTTTATGCCGTTTTATTCAAATGCGGCCAATTTTGCGCTGTTATACTACGATGTCTGCTGCGCCGCGCACTGCTCGCGATTTTAAATTTCGCTTCGGAATTTTAAAATTTCATCGCACGACGCATCTAGATTTCGTCGCAAAAGCTCCGGCGTAAACGCCGCCTGCGGCAGAGCTTTTAAAATTTCATCGTGAAATTTTAAAATTTTCCGCCGAGGCTTTCAAGCCTTACGCTGCCTGCCTCTTGATACAGCCACGCTAAAATTTAACCAAACATGACGGTCGTCGCACGAGATACGACGAACAAGACGAGCGCAACGAACACAGCCGACGCCACAAAACTACACACGACGAACCAAAAAGCGCGCGGCGCAGATCGCAGACGAGCTAAATTTTAAAATTTTACCGCGCCCGAGGCCTTAGCGCAAACGCAATAAATTTTATGTTTTAGTGCGCCTTTGAACCCAATCGCATCAAATAAATTTTAAACAAAATTCTAACGCTACGGCGCTATTTTATATTTTTATAAAGACTATTTTAGTAAAATCAGGGCTTTATGAGCGAGATAAAAATTTTAATCACCGACGAGGATCTGTGCGCCCCGAGGCAGCTTTTGAGCAGGCGCGATAAGAAGCTGGCGCGAGCGCGAGGCCATCTGCGCGAGTTTCGCGTTTCGCGGGCGCTTAAAGCGCGCTTTAAAAAGCGCGGCAAATTTTGCATCTCGCACAAAAGCGCGGAGGGCAAAACGATCGTCGCCGTGGCTCTAGCGAGGCAAAAATTCGGGCTCGATCTTGAAATTTTAAAACCGCGGAATTTTGCCGCGGCGAGCGAGTTTTGTTTCAACGACTTTGAGCGCGAGCTTTTGGCGGCGGCGGACGAGAGCGAAAAGGCGCTCGTTTTTTATAAAATTTACACGATCAAAGAGGCGCTGATTAAGGCGCGAAGCCTGGGTTTTTACGCGCTTGCTCGCGTGGGGCTAGCGCGAGGCGCGGACGGAGAGGTTCTGGCACTTGATGAGCGCGGCAAGGCGTGGTCACACAAGAGCTATATTTTGGAGGGCGAGATTTTGATTTCGCTAGTTTTTAGGGAGAATTTTTGAGACCTGTTTATCGTTTTTACGCTATTTCTAAAACGGCTTTCATTCTGCTTTGCGCCGCGTTTTTTATAGGCGGATGCGCGCGTAAGGCGCCTGAGCAGATAGCTGAATTTAGCCAAAAACAGTTCATCCTAACTGATCCTAACGGCGTAAAAAGCAGAGCCCTGATCTCAAAAATTTCACCCGCAAGCGGCGAGGAGAGCCGCTACAAGCTCGTCTGGCTCGATATGCTAGGCGCGCCGATAGCACGCAAAATTTTATCGATCGCGGACGGCGAGGCTAAATTTCGCAACGACGGCTTCCTGCCGCCCGATTCGCAAAGCGAGCGAGTATTTTTAGCCCTGCTTGAGAATGCGGATAAAGCGAATTTCACCATAAACGCAAAGGGGCGCCGATATGACGCAGTATCTAAGTAGTCCCGGGCTCATCTGTGCGGGCGCAAACAGCGCCGCAGAGCTTTTTAGTGTGCTGTGCGAAAAAAGATCCTCGCTGCAAAAGCTTAGCGTCTGCGGCAAAAATTTCATCTTCGGGCGCGTAGATACGCCGCTGCCGAAGATCAAAGATCGCGCCTACGCCACGCGCACGAACGCCCTGGCGCTTTACGCCTGCCTCGGCGTGCAGGGGCAGATCGAGCAAGCCGTGCAAAAATTTGGCGCGCACCGCGTAGGAGTGGTATTTGCGACCACCAACACCGGCGTGCAGGAAAACTATGCGGAATTTTTCGCTTGCGGCAAAGACGCGGGAAATTTTATCTCGCAAGACGGCGGAAATTACGCATCGTGCAGTGAGATTTCTGCGATGAACAACGAAAATTTCGCTAAAAATTCAAAAAATGCAAACGATAAATTTAAAAACTTCTGCTTCGAGCGCAACTCCCACGCAAACCCCGCAAATTTTATCCGCGAACACTTCGGACTAAAATCCGTCGCGATCGGAGTTTCGAGTGCGTGCACCAGCGGAAACAAAGCTCTAATCGAAGCTTCGCGCCTCATCTACGCGGGACTTTGCGACGCGGTCGTATTCGGCGGCGCCGACGCATTAGACGAGCTCACGCTGCAGGGCTTTAGCGCGCTTGAAATTTTAAGCGAGCAGCCGCTAAAGCCGTTTTCAGAGGCGCGATCAGGCACAAATCTGGGCGAAGGAGCCTGCGCATTCGTGCTTTCGCGCGAGCGCATAAGCGACGTTGCGCTTTTGGCTAACGCCGCAAACTCCGACGCCTACCACATCACCAAGCCCGATCCTAGCGCGCGCATGCAGATCACGGCAATCAAAACCGCGCTAAAATCGGCGCAGCTGCAAAGCGTGGACTACGTAAATCTGCACGGCACCGGCACTGCGGCTAACGACGCGATGGAGGCCTTGGCTATGAGCGCCGCCCTGCCCTTAGCGCCCGCAAGCTCGTCCAAATGGGCGACCGGACACACTCTTGGCGCAGCAGGGGCGATTGAGCTTGCCGTCTGCTACGAGGCGATCAGACAGGGCGTGATCCCGCCGAATTTTACGAATGATAAAATTTGGGGCGGCTCTGAGGCTGAAATTTTTCGCGGCGTACAGGCACGGCACGGCGAGCAAAACGATGAAATTTTAAGCAGCGCAAGCGATCAAATTTCATGCAGCTCGGGCAGTGAAATTCTGCAAAACGCGCAGGGTGAAATTTCAAAAAGCGGCGCGGATGAAATTTTGGCTGCGTCTAAAGCTTTGTATGGCGCGGAAGACAAAATTTTAAAAGACGCTGCGGATCAAACTTCGCAAACTAGCGAAATTCCAGCGGCGCTGTCTAAATTTAATCTCGCATGCGAAGCCAAAAAAGCGCGCGTAGATACCGCGATGAATATAAACTTTGCCTTCGGCGGCGACAACGCCGTAACCATAATAGGACGCGTATGAAAGCCTCTAGCATCCTACCCCAGAGCGGGTATATGGTCTTCGCAGATGAAATTTTAGAGGTTAGCGACGGCTACGTAAGCTGCGCGTTTAGCGTTAAAGAGGACTCGCCTTTTACCGAAGACGGCAAGCTCGGCAGCTACGCGTATATGGAGATAATGGCGCAGTGTATCGGCGTGTATTCGGGCTACAGAAACGATGGCGAGGCGAGGCTCGGGTTTTTACTGGGCGTGCGAAACCTTCATATTTCGCGCGCAAGCCTAAAGGTGGGCGAGCGCGTAATCACGACGGCGAGGCAGAGCGTGAGCGACGGCGAGGGGCTATATATCTTCGACTGCGAGATCAGCTGCGGCGGCGAACATATCGCAAGCGCCACGCTTAGCGTAATGCGCGCGAGCGACGAAATGATAAAGAGTATAAATGGCTAAGAGAATTTTAATTACCGGAGCAAGCGGCGGTATCGGCGAGGCGTGCGCGTTAAATTTGGCGCAAAAGAGCTACGGCTTGGCGTTAAATGGGCGCAACGAAGCAAAGCTAAAAGACGTGGCGAAGCGCTGCTTGGACGCGGGCGCGACAGAAGTTCAAATTTTAAAATTTGACGTCGCAGATACCGCTGCGGCGCAGGAGCGGATCGAAGCAGACATAGAGGCAAACGGCGCATACTGGGGCATTGTGCTAAATGCTGGTATCACGCGAGATAACTCCTTCGTGTGGTTTGAGCGCGAGGATTGGCAAAGCGTGATAGATACGAATTTAGGCGGGTTTTACAACGTCATAAAGCCCGCGATAATGCCGATGATCCGCGCCAAAAAGGGCGGGCGTATCGTCGTGATGAGCTCGGTTAGCGGAATTGCCGGCAACCGCGGCCAGAGCAACTACGCCGCTAGCAAAGGAGGCCTAATCGCCGCGGCCAAATCCCTGGCGATAGAACTTGCAAGCCGCAAGATCACGGTAAACGTCGTAGCCCCGGGGCTCATCAAAACGGCGATGAGCGAAGGCATAAACGAAGCTGCAAGCGAGCAAATTTTAGGCGCGATCCCGCTAGGCCGTATCGGCGAGCCGAGCGAAGTAGCGCATTTGGTGGAGTTTTTGCTAAGCGAAAATTCCGCATACATCACAAAAGAGGTTATTAAAATAGACGGTGGATTATGTTAAATAGAGTAGTTATTACGGGTTTTGGCAACGTCTGTGCATTCGGGCGGGACTGGGCGAGCATCAAACAAAATTTGGCGCAGCAAAAAAGCGCCGTAGTTTATATGAGCGAATGGGATATCTTCGGCGAGGAGCTAAATACGAGGCTTGGCGCGCCGATACCAAACTACGCGCCGCCTGCGCACTGGAATCGCAAAGATACTCGCTCGATGGGCAAGGTAGCGATGTTTGGCGTCGATGCCGCGGGCGAGGCTCTGGCAGATGCTGGGCTTTTAGAGGATGAGCGCATAAAAGACGGCCGTATGGGCGTCGCAGCGGGTAGCTGTAGCGGCGATGCAAAGGCTACTGGCGAGGTCGTAGATATTCTGCACGGCAAGGATAGCACCTTCAATGCCAACTCCTACGTCAAGATGATGCCCCACACCGTCGCTGCGAATATCGCGATCTACTACGGACTGAAAGGCAGGCTCATCCCCACAGGCTCTGCGTGCACGAGCGCATCTCAGGCGATCGGATACTCATACGAAGCGATAAAATTCGGCCTGATAGATATGATGCTAGCAGGTGGCGCGGACGAGCTGCACCCGAGCCAGGCATTCGTATTTGACAAGCTCTACGCGACAAGCTGTAAAAACGATACCCCTACTCTCAGCCCCGCGCCTTTTGATATAGCGCGCGACGGGCTGGTTTTGGGAGAAGGCGGCGCCATATTCGTGCTGGAAAGCCTTGGAAGCGCGCTTGCGCGCGGCGCTAAAATTTACGCCGAGATAGTGGGCTTCGGCACGACCTGCGACGGCACGCATATCACCCGCCCGCAGAGCGAGACTATGCGCGCGGCGATGCAGCTAGCGCTCAAAGATGCCGCCATCTCGCCGGATCTCATCGGGCACGTAAACGCCCACGCTACGGCGACCAGACAGGGCGACGTCGCGGAATCTACGGCAACGCATGAAATTTTCGGCTCACAAACGCCCGTGAGCTCTTACAAGGGCTATTTAGGTCATACTTTGGGCGCGTGCGGAGCGCTGGAGAGCTTCATCTCGGTAATGATGATGAATGAGGGATTATTCTATCCGAATCTAAATTTACAAGCTATCGATCCGGAATGTGCGCCGCTTAGGTACCTCACGCAGCCGCAGGAGATAGAGACGGACTACGTTATGAATAACAACTTCGCTTTCGGCGGCGTGAACACCTCTTTGATTTTTAAAAAATTTATCGACTAAAGGAGAGAAAATGAAAAAATTTCTATTTTTCGTAGTTGCGACGCTTTTCGTCGCTAATGCGGCTTATGCCAAAAACGATATCGTGCGCTTCCCGATCGCAGCGGCACTCGCAGAGCCAGACGCCAAAGCTAAGCTTGATCCGAACATAAAATTCTACTTCGGTAACAAATCCGCAGGCAGAAAGATCACGCAGCAGCTAAGCTCGAATAAAAAAGCCAACGGCGTCGGCAAGAGCGATCAAGCCGCATGCAACCGTGCGTTTTTATCGGCGCTGCTTAGTTTTCAAGATCGCGCCAAAAAAGAGGGCGGCAATAAGGTCGTCAATATCACGAGCTACTATTACAAAAACGTTTTCGTAAGCGACAAAGAGTTTGAATGCGGCGTAGGCTCGATAATGAGCGGCGTCACGCTAAGAGGCTATATTGCAAAATAAACTAAGCTTCGGCATATCTTACGCAAGCGCGATAATTTCGGGCGAGCCGGCGGAGTTTTATAAAAACCTCGCCGCTTGCTCGGACGGAATTTCCGAAGTAAATTTAGACGGAAATTCCGATCTCGCTTGCGATGCAAGTCAAAATTTTACGTATGATTTCGCGTTAAATTCTACGCAAGATTTTACAGATATTCCAGGCTGCGAGCAGAATTCCATAAATTCCGCAAATTTTGCAGCGTTCGAAAATGGGGCTTTACAAAACAGCTCCGTAGGAAATTTAAAAATTTCTGCTCACGCCCGCTTAAAAGAGGAAATTTTAGCACTCGAAGCTTTAAAGAAAAAGCCGACTCTTGAGCATATTCCGCCGCTGCAACGCCGCCGATTGGGGCTTGGGGCAAAACTTTGCATCTCGCTTTTAGGCGAAATTTCGCAAAATGCGCCGCAGAGCTTAGCCGAGGAAAGCTCCTTAAATCTCGCACCTCAAAATTTAGATGCGAGCAAAAGCCGCGCCGCCGCACAAAACCCGTCGCCGCAGGATTTAGCAAATGAAAATTCCTTAAATTCAGCAAGGCAAAATTTCAAAACGAACGAAAGCTCGGGAGCCTGCAATCATGCGATGCAAAGCTCCGCGATGCAGCGTGAAGGAATGCCGCTCGTCTTTTGCTCGCGCCTGGGCGAGATCAACCGCTGTTTTAGCCTGCTCGGCTCAATGAGCGAAAGCGTCTCGCCTTCGAGCTTTTGCGTCAGCGTGCTCAACGCGATCGCGGCGCAAAATGCGATTTTTACGCAAAATCATGCCGAAATTTCGACGATCTCCGCGGCGTGCGCGCTCGAAAACGGCGCAATAATCGCCGCTGCAAGGCTGAAAGAAAGCGCGGAAAATTCCGGCTCCGTGCAGGATGCGAACGAAGCAGGCAAAAACGATGCATGCAAATCAAATAACGATAAAATCGCCCTGCTCTGCTATTTTGAGGAGGCAAATAACGACTATCTGAAGCGCTGCAACTTCGCCTGCGCTCTACTTCTGGTGCTTCAGCGCGGAGATGACGTGCAGATCGAAATTTCGCCGCACGTTGCGGATGCGATGGCGCAGAGCCTAGAGGCACAAAATCCAAAACCGCGAGCCGAGAATGAAATTTTACGAAGCTTTAAAGAGGGCGGCGAAATCCCGCTAGATACCGCGGTGGAATTTTTGGCTAAAATCCTCTCCGACAAGCGCGAATGGCGCAGTAGCGACGGAGTTTTGGACTATCTTTGGCGCATCAAAGATCCCGCCAAAATCGCAGCTTTTTTAAGGCAAGATCGTGAGCGTTAAAATAGCAGAATTTCATCGCATAAGCAAGCGCGGCGAGACGAGCAAATTTGATCAAAATCCCAGGCCACACAGAGCCGCAACGGCGCGAACGACAAGCTTTAAATTTAGCCGCTCCGCCAAACGCGGATATAGTGAAGGTTTTAAATTTAGCCGCGCTATCAAACACGAGCTCGCCCAAACGGCGCATCTTAAAAGTACGCCGAAAGGGCGCGTGCCATGCGCCCCAAAATCGCGTTGCAATGAGGCGTGCTGCGAAGATGCGCCGCCGAGGCATACGCAACAAACCCAAAAAAATCCGCCTAAACGGTGCGAGTTGCGAGCTATAAAAATTTTACTGCAGCGGCGCATGGAAGACACCGTAAAATTTCGCTATAAAGACAGATGCGGCGAGCTGAAATGCTACGCGCAGCAGGCTGTAAATTTTATAAATTTAACAGAACAAAGCTTGGGCTACGAGTTTAAATTTAGCCGCGCGATGAACCGAGTAAACGCCCAGGCAGGATGCACACGGCAAGGCGTTGCGATGAATTTTAAATTTAACTGCGCCGCGAGTTACAAATTTAATCAGACAGTGCGCCATGCTATAGCGCTAAAACAGCGTATATGGCGCTTCGCAAAAATTCCGTCGCAATGGCGCGCGTGGCAAACCGCCGAAATTCTACCGCAACGATATGTGCAGCAAAAGATAAAAATTCCATCGCAGCAATACGCGCGACGAAACATGCGGCAAACTGCGGAAATTTCACCGGAGCAATACATACGGCAAACGACAAGAATTCTGCAAAAGCGCAGTTTACCGCGCGCCGCAAAAATTCTATTGCTTCGACACATACACGGCGCCGAGATCACCTCCGCTCAGACTATAAAAATTCTATTACTTCGACGCATACCGCGAGGAGAAATATCGCGTGCAGAAAACTGCGAAAACTCCGCTGCGGTGCAGCAGGCGGCAAGCCGTAGAAATTTTATCGAGATCGCGCGTATGACGAGCCATCAAATCCCCGCCGAGAACAACAAAACCCTCGCCGATAGCCATAAAATCCCCAACGAGAGCCGCCGCACAATCCTCGCAAAAAGAGGCGCCGCGCGATGAAGCAAGCAAATCCGCTAAGGCGCAAGCTTAAACAGATCGGCATCGCGTTATCCTTCGCAAGCTTCGGCGCGCTGTGTATGATGGGCAACCTGCTCTTCCTCCCCGTAGCGCTGCTGCGGCTAAACCGCATAGGCGCCGTGCGAAATTTCGTACGCGATTTTATAATGATCTCGTGGCGCATCTTTTTGCTGCTCGCGCGACTTTACGGCAGCATCGGCGTAAGCTGGCGCTGCAAGCTCCCGCCTAGCGGCACTCTCATCATCGCAAACCACCCCAGCCTGCTTGACGTGGTGATCTTTTTAGCCCACGTGCGACGCGCAAACTGCGTAGTCAAGGAAAGCCTATGTAAAAACCCCTTCCTCTCCGCCGCCATCGCAGCCGCAGGCTACATCCCAAACACCGGCTCGGAAGCGATGATAGATGCGTGCCGAAGCGCCCTTGCGCGAGGAGAAAGCTTAATCATCTTCCCCGAGGGCACGCGCACCGCGGATCGCATCGCCATGCACAAAGCGGCGTTTTACATCGCGATAAATTTCGCAAAAAATATGAATTGCGTCGCGATAAAAATGGATCCTAAAAGCCTAAAAAAAGGACAAGTATGGTACGATACGCCCGAGGTTCGGATGAAGTACGACCTCTACGAGCTGTGCGCGCTGGATCTGACGGGCTTTGAGCCGGATCGCCCAAACCCGATCCGAGTGCGCAAACTCTACGAAAAAATATCCAATCTATATGAAAAGGAGAATCTGTGAACGAAGAAATTTTGGAACTTAAGGAGCTGATCATTTCGGGGCTGAACCTCGAAGATGTAGCGCCCGGCGACATAAATGACGATGAGCCGCTTTTTGGCTACGGGCTCGGGCTCGATTCGGTCGATGCGCTGGAGCTCGGGCTTTTGGTGCAGAAAAAATACGGCATCGTGCTTAACTCAAAAACCCAAAATTTAAAGCAAATTTTCTCATCCGTTGCGTCTTTGGCGCAATATATCGCCGAAAATAGGAGTAAAAATGAGTAAAGATGAAATTTTTGAAATTTTAAAAAAGGCGCTCGTGGAGCTTTTCGAGATTGACGAGAGCAAGGTCGTGCCTGAGGCTAAAATTTACGAGGATCTGCAGATCGACAGTATCGACGCGATTGATCTGGTCGATTACGTCAAGAAAAACACCGGCTACAAGCTGATGCCCGATGATTTTAAAAACATCCAAACTCTCGGCGACATCGTGGATGCCGTAGCCGCAAAGCTCGATCAGGGCGCAAGCGTGGAAACTACGGGCGGCGAAAGTTAAATTTCGCCGTGCGGCGCGGTAAGGTCGTATGCGGCGCGGTTCGGTAGTTTACTTTGCGGCGGCACAAAGACGGCGGACGAGCGGATAATATACGGCGGCATTTTGTTTGACGGCGCTCGGCGGTTTGGATAAGGCACGGCGAATATATTATCAAAAGTGCGAGGCGAGCGGCGAACGTTTTATTGAAAGAGCGTGGAGCGAGCGGCTTTACGGGCTTAGCGCTTAAGCGGCACAGCACAAAGTCCGCTTGCCTGCCGCTTTTAAGCTAGTATATAAAGCGCTTTGCAGATCAAAATTTTAAAATTTTAATCTGCAAGCCTGGGTGAAATTTTGAAATTTTAAAAGGCATTGTTTCTTTTGCGACCGCTGTTTTCTTAAAATTTCAAAAATTTTAAAATTTCGGCTAAATTTAATTTAGCGGATCTAATCGCGGGTGCGGCAGTGCGAGTTAAATGAAAGCGCAGCTAAATTTTAAGATGCGGCTAGAATTTGAAGGCGGCAGGCGCGGCTGAATTAAAATTTTAAAAGTACGGCACCTAAAATCGAACGCTAAGGCTAAATTTAAAGTATCGAAGCGTAGTAATAATCGCGCAGATCACGCCCGCGGCAAGAGCCTAGCCGCCGTAACAAAAACCAAAACTACCGCAGCAAAGCCCAACGCCGTGACGAAGCTAAAGCTGCCGCGGTAAAAACCAAGCCCTCGCGGCTAAATTTAAGGATTACAAAGATTGCGACGAACGATATTTTTAAAAACAGCTACCATAATTTTGAGCGTGTTTTACCCTTTCGGCCTCTATTTTTTGCACGGCGGCGCGCGGGTCTGCTTGCTTGTAGCGATGAGCGCGCTATGGGGGGCGCGAGCCGTTTTTGAAAGTAAAGATCGCGCTATTAAGGGCGCAAGCGCGGCATTTTTTGCGCTGTGCGCCCTTTTTGGCGGCGGAACGCTTGCGTATCTGTATCCGCTCATAATAAATTTCTCGCTCGCGGCGCTTTTCGCGCTCAGCCTAAGATCGACGCCTGCGATCACGCGCCTGGCGCTTTTGAAGCAGCCAGGTCTCAACGAGCACGGCCGCGCCTACACGCGCAAGCTGACCGAAATTTGGCTCGGATTTTTTGTGCTAAACGGCCTGCTTAGCGCGGCGCTGCTGCTACCGCGAGATAAAATTTATTGGAGCATTTATTGCGGCGCGATCTCATACGTCCTCATCGGCGCGCTGATTGGCGGCGAGATGATTTTTAGGAAATTTTATGTTAAAAAATTTGATTAATTCTTTGAAGCCTTACGAGCGCGAAATCCTTGCTGCGGCGGCTCTTGCGCGTGGTTTAGCGGAAACTCGGCGCAAACAAGACGAAGCGGCAAACTTAAAAGGCGCAGACGAACCTCAAAGCATCGCGGCAAATGTAAATTTAAAAGGCGCGGAAAATTCTAGCAGAAGCGCAAATTTCAATGACGCGGAAAATTCTAGCGGCGGTACAGATACCGCGCACGCCACGCAAACTACGCAGACGCAAGAGCAAAAAAGCGCACCGATGATCGAAATTTACGGCGAGGACGCAGCAGAGTTCATCGCGTTTTTTTTCGGTGCGATGATTGCGGGCTTTGCACCCGTACTGCTGCGAGAGCCCAAATTTAGCGGCGAATTTCATCTCGGCGGCGACGTGAAAATTCCAAATCTCGCCGCAGCGCAAAATTTAGACGAATTCTGCTCCCATGATTTAGAAAAAATTTCGCCTCCGGGCACGGGAAAATCTCCGCTTAAAATTTCATCTAAAAACGCGCCGCAAAATCACGCGCCGTGCGAGCAAGAGGCTATCTCTTTGCACCTACTGCGCACCGATCAAAAATTTTATATCAAAACTTCGGGCTCCACGGGCGAGGCGAAAAACATCGAAAAAAGCCTGCGCGATATGGTTTTGGAGGCGGAATTTTTAGTAGAGAGATTTGGCCTTTGCGCAAGCGATCGATTTTTATCGGGCGTCTCGCACCAAAATATGTTCGGGCTTACCTTTAGTATCTTCGTGCCGCTGCTTTGCGGCTCGCGCACGCAAAAAGGCGGGCTAAACTATCCTGAAATCATACTTGCGGCCGATCTTGCAGGCGCCGTGCTGATCAGCTCGCCCACGGTGCTAGGCGCGCTGTGTGAGCACGCGGACGCTGCAAACATAGCGCCTTTGAGCACCATTTTTAGCGCGGGTGCGCCGTTAAGTTCTGCGATCCGAGATAATTTGCGCTCGCTTAGCAATGCCCGCATCGTCGATATTTACGGCTCCAGCGAGACGGGCGTGATCGCCTGCAACGAGGGCGCGGGACTTAAGAAATTTGTTCCCGTAAGCGTGCAGATCCGCACGGATATCCATAGCTGCGGCGCGGCAAAACGCGAGGACAAGCCATTTGATCCTGCGGCAAGCTCTTGCGACGAAAATTATGCGGCAGAGCCTAAAACGCGCTGCGCGGGCGAGCAAAATGCGGACGAGCAAGACGCAAACCGCTTGGGCGAGCAGGCGTCTAAATTTAATGCAGACGCTGGCAATAAAACCGCGGCCGGCCAGAAAAACAGCTCCACACCGAGCTCTGTGACAAAACATGACGATAAATTTACGCAAGAGAGCGCGCTTTGCGATAAATTTAGGGCAAAGCAGCCCGCCGACAATTTTTCGCAAACGGGCGAGTTTACGATCAGCTCTCCTTGGTGCGAGCGCTTTGAAAGCCGCGATTTCGGCTATGTGCGCGCAGACGAGATCACGCTTTTGGGGCGCGGCGACCGCACCGTCAAAATCAACGAAAACCGCGTGAGCCTCGATCTTCTCGAAGCCAAACTCCGCTCGCACGAATTTATCGGCGAGTGCAGGATCGATCTGCACCCCCAGCGCGACCGCGCCGTAGCTCTTATCAAGCTTAGCGAGCGCGGCGAGCAGGCATTTCGCGTAGGCGGCAAAAAGGGCGTCACGGACGAGCTGAAGGCCTTTTTGAAGCCCGAATTCGGCGCGATTTTGCGCTACTTCAAGATCGCAAGCAAGCTGCCTTTTAACGAGCAAGGCAAGCTAAGCAAAAAGGACTTTTTAAGCGCCCTGCAGCGCTACGAGGTGCCGCTTTTCGAGCAAAGCGCGGAGAGTGAGTTTCGTGCGAAGGTGCGCGCTAGCGATTTTTATTTCGACGGACACTTTGCGCGATTTGCGCTGGTGCCCGCGTTTATGCAGCTTCGCTTCGTATTGATCTGCGCAAAAGCCTTGGGCTACGAGCTGGACGGCACGCAAAAGATAGAAAATTTAAAATTTAAAAATTTCATCCGCCCCGGCGATGAAATTTCGATCAAAATCACCGAAGCAAGCGGCAAACTCCGCTTTGAAATTTCAAACGACAAGGTCTGCGCCAGTGGAAGAATTTGTCTTTAAGCCCGCGTTTTTGCTGCCCTACTTCAACCACCCCGCGCGCATCGCCGAGCTCGTGCACGCCCTGGCGCCCATCGCGCCCGTGCTGATCGTGGACGACGGTAGCGACGAAGCGAGCAAAAGCGCGCTAAAGGGGCTTACGGCTCAAATTTACACCCGCGCGCAAAACGGCGGCAAAGGCGCTGCGGTGTGCGACGGGCTGGCGTGGGCAAAAGAGCTTGGATTTACGCACGCCTTTCAGATCGATGCGGACTTTCAGCACGACGTAGGCAGATGCGAGGAGTTTTTGGCGCTTGCGGCAAAGCAGCCCGCCGCGCTGATCTGCGCTGCGCCCGCGTATGACGAAAGCGCGCCCAAATCCCGTCTGCACGGACGCAAGATAATGAATTTTTGGTGCGTGATAAATACCCTCTCGCACCGCATAAAAGACGCGATGTGCGGCTTTAGAATTTACCCGCTAGAGGGGATCGTGCCGCTTCTTCCCCGCACCAAAAGCCGCAGAATGAGCTTTGATGCCGAAATTTTAATCCTAGCCGCGCGGGCGGGGTTAGAGATAAAATGGCTCGATCTGGCGGTGCGCTACGAAGCGGGTGGAGTGAGCCACTTCGCGCCGTTTCGGGATAATTTCGGAATTTCGCTGATGCACGCGAGGCTATTTTGTGGGCTTCCGCTTTGGCTTGTAAAAAGGGCGCTAAAGCGCGCCTGCGATAAATTTAAAAAGCGCGGCTTTCGGGAGGCTTCACGGCAGAGCGCAGACGAAATTTTGCAAGGGCTAGCGGGGCAAAACTTTTGCAGCGGCGCGCGGCGCGATGGTCGTAAAGGTGCAAAAGAGGAGATGGACGGCGGCGCAAACGAAAAAGCTGGTACCGAAAAATGCAGAGACAAAGCCGCAGCACAAAGCTCACAGGCGGAAAATTCAGCGCAAAGCTCGCTCGTAAAAGCCTCGTCGCAACATGCCGCCGCAAAGGACGGGCGCGCGATGGCTAAGCACTGGAGCGAAAACAACGAAAAGGCGGGCGCGGCGCTTTTAAATTTAACCCGCTTCATCACGCTTCACACGCCCGATTTTTGTATGCGAGGCACCGCGCTTTTTATCTCGGCGATCTATTTTGCGCTGCTTAAAAACGAGCGACGCGCGATCGGGGAGTTTTTGCGGCGCGCGCTTGATCGCGAGCCCAAGGCCCGCGAAATTTATGCGAATTTTTATAAATTTTCTCTCAGTCTGTGCGAAAAAATCGCGGTTTGGAACGGCAAGATCGCGCTGGATCAAATACGGGTGCAAAGCGGCATGAAGGAGCTTTTAAGCGACGGAACGGGCAAAATTTTAATCACTTCGCACTTCGGCAACACCGAGATCGCGCGCGCCCTTTCAGCAAGCACGGCGGGGATAAAAATCAACGTGCTGATTTTTCGCAAACACAGCGAAAATTTTATGAAATTTATCGAAAAAATGGGCGGCGGCGTAAAAATTCTTTACGTCGGCGAGCTCGGCATCGGCGAGATGCTGCAAATCAAAGAGCTACTGCAAAACGGCGAACACATCGCAGTAATGGGTGATCGCATGCCGGTGGGCTCGGATAAATTTCAAAGCGAGGATTTTTTAGGACGCAGCGCGAACTTCCCGATCGGCGGTTACCTGCTCGCCAAAATTTTGGACGCGCCGCTATTTAGCCTATGGTGCTACGAGGGGCGCAGCGGCCACGAGCTGCGGCTGCAGCCGCTACCCGCACCGTTAAAGAGCCGCGATAAGGCGCGATCGGTCGCACTAGCGCTTAAATGCTACGTGCGCCAACTCGAGCTTTATGCCAAAGAATTTCCTTCTCAATGGTATAATTTCTTTGATTTTTGGGCGCAAGGAAAAGACGCGAGCGAGACGATGCGAGACGGCGCGCAAAATTTCGGCGAGACGGGTTCAAACGCTACGTCAAATTTAAATGGCGCAGCAGATTTAAACGACACGGTAAGTTCAAATGCCGCGTCAAATTTGAAAAATGCGGCGAGTTCGGATACCGCGCTAAATTTAGATAATTCGAATTTAGCCGCCGCAAAATCCGCCGCGCAGGACGAAAAATTTCATAGCGGAGAGAGGAATGAAAGAGTATAAATTTCGCGCCAGATTTTACGACGCCGATCCGATGGGCGTGATGTGGCACGGCAACTACGTAAAGCTCTGCGAGGACGCTAGATGCGAGTTTTGGCGCGACGCGGGCTACACATATATGCAGATGAGAGATGATGGATTTATATATCCCATTATCAAAATGGAGTTTAAATTTATCGCTCCGATACTTTTTGACGACGAGGTTACGGTGGGCATCGAGCTGCTTGAGTGCGATACGATTATAAAATTCTCCTACCGCATCAAAAGCCCGTCGGGCGCACTCTTAGCCAAGGCAACCACGTCGCAAGCTGCGGTGGAGCTTGATTCCAAAAGGACGCTGTATGAGATACCGCCGCAGCTAAGGGAGTGCGCGGATAAAATTTTAGCGGGAAAAAATTCCGCGGGTAAAATTTCGGCGGCAGATAAAATTTCGACAGTGAATGAAATTTCAGTAGCGAACAAAGCCGCTTCCGAGCAAGACTGCCCTCAAAACGTCGCGGCAAATGAAATTTTGCCTAGCGATAGCGAGCAGTGAAATTTAGCGAGCATGAAATTTAAAGGACTACGATGAAAATTTTAGCTTTATTTTTAGCGATTTTGGGACTTGCGAGCGCGCTTGAAGTGAGCGATCTGGCGCTTAAGACCGACAATATCGGCGGTAAATTTAGCGAAACGCTCAGCATCGAGGGCTTTGCCGAGCCCGTGCGAAGCAGCGGCGAGTTTAGGATCAAGGGCGGCGAGCTGTTTTGGACGACGCTAAAGCCGGTGCGAAGCGAGCTAAAAATCGGCGCGGACGGCGTTTTTGAGCGTAGCGGCGAAGCGTGGGTTAAAAGCGCCGATTCGCTTTTTGATAAGGACACCTTTTTGGCGATCTCGCGCCTAGACGTAGCGCGGCTTAGCAAAAATTTCTCGATCGCGCTAAGCGGCAGCAAAGATGCGTGGCGCGCCGAGCTAAGCCCAAAAGGGATGCTGCAAAATATCTTTAAAAATATCGTGATCGAGGGCGGCGCCTACGTCAGAGTGCTGCGGATCAGTAGCGCCAATGGCGACGTGAGCGAAAACGTATTTTCTGGCGTCGTGAGCTTAGATGAGTAAGAGCGCGATTTTAGCGGTATTCGGCGCGGCATTCATCGCGCTTTGCGCCTTTATAGCGTTAAATTTAAACCGCGTAAATTCCGATTTTTACGAGCTAAGCGGCATCGAAATTTCGGGCGAGCAGAAACAGAGCGTCGAGGTTTTCAACCGCGAGATCGCGCGACAAATCATCGTCGCAAGCGCAAAGAGGGCGAGCTTTGACGCATTCATTGCAGATATGCAAAAAAGCGGACTTTTTGAGAGCATAATTTATGAGGTAAAGGACGCGAGCGTGTATCAGAGCGAGCTTGCGCGCTTTGCGCCCGCGATGCTAGACGATGCGAGCGTGGAGCTTTTGAAAAGCGATCCGCAGGCCTTTTTTGAGCGTAGCGCGCGTGAGCTTTACTCAAAATTTCGCCCGCTTGGCCTCTCGCAGGATTTTTTCTCGCTCAGCCTTCACTCGCGCCTCGGCACTCACGGCGCTATCAAACTCGATCCTGCGCAAAATCGCTTCATCGCGGCCATTGACGACGCGCCGCACTACCTCGCTACGGCCAAATTGGCTCCGAAAGCAAACGACGACGCGCTTAGCGCGCTGGTGCACAAGGCGCAAAAGAGCGAAATTTTAATCTCCGGCACCGCCCTTTTTAGCGCTTTAGGCAAAAGTGCGGGCGTGCGCGAAAGCTCCGTCGCGGGCGCCATTTCGCTTAGCCTGTGTGCGGCGCTGCTGCTGGCGGCATTTTCGCGCGCACGGATCTTCTGTCTGCTGCTGCCCGCGCTTTTCGGGCTTGCCTGCGGCATAGCGGCTACGATGGCGATCCGCGGCTCGATCCACATCCTAAGCGCCGTAGTTTCGACGAGCCTAATCGGGCTGATGCTGGATTACGCAGTGCACTGGCTGGGCGCAAACATCGCGCGCCGCATCGAGGCTCGCTCGATAAAAAGCATGCGAAACATCCTGCTTCTAGGGTTTTTCATCACGGCTGGAGGCTACTTCGTATTTTTATTCAGCCCGTTTTTTCTGCTCAAAGAGATCGCGATCTTTGCCATAGCCGCACTTGCGGGAGCGTTTTGCTTTAGCTACTTCGCCCTGCCGCTACTTCTTGAAGGAGCGGAATTTCGCCCCGCCCAGATCTTTGCAAAAGCTCTTGAGCTCTACGCGAAGGCGCTTTGCAAGATAAACTTAAGCTTCAAAGCGCTCGCCATCATTTGCGCGGCGCTGCTTGCGTTTTTGTATTTTAAAATGGAGCTTAAGGACGACGTCAGCGAATACGCGAGCTTGGATAAAAACCTGATCGCGATGAGCGCCAAGCTCGCAAGCATCGGAGGCTCCAGCTTCGATCTGATCGTGGGCAACGATGCGGGCGCGGTAGCCAAAGAGGCCGTAGCGCGCGGTCTTGCAGACTCATACACCGGCGCGCCGATTTTGGATCCCGCTACGCAGAGCTTTATCAAGCAGGCCTTTGCAAACTACGATAGAAGCGCATTTTTACATCTCGGGCTTAGCCGCGAGCTCGTGGACGCGAACTTTGCCAAGATCGCGGATGCACCCATTTTAAGCTACGAGCAGGCTAGAAGCTCCGTCCTTTTTGCCGCAATGCCGAGCATCGATCCGCATATCGCTTTTTTGCGCGGCGTGCGCGATAAAGCAGCCGTAAGCGAGCTTACCGCGCAGATGGACGCGCTGCATCTAAACATGCGAAGCGCCATAAGCGAGACGTTTTCACAGATCAAAATCAACGCTCTGTATCTAAAATGCGCCGCGTATGCCCTCGCTCTCGCGCTGCTGTGGGCGTTTTTCGGCGCGCAGACGGCGTGGCTGATCGTTATCTGCGTTTTTGCGACAAATTTAGCCGTGCTTGCCCTACTTAGCGCATTCGGCGTGAGCGTGAATATTTTTGCGATCTTTGCGCTGATCCTCTCGGGCGCCGTGGGGATAGACTATATGATCTTTGCAAACAACGATAAGATGGCGCTTAGCGATAAAATTTTCGGCATCACGCTAGCGTCTTTAACCAGCATAATCTCTTTTTTTACGCTCGCTTTCAGCTCCACCAAGGCCGTGGCGCTGTTTGGGCTCTGCGTCAGCCTAAATATCGCGCTAGCGGCGATCTTAGCGCAAGTTTTGGCGGCGAGCAAGAAAAGCTAATCAAGCGGGAGCCAAAAGTACTAAATAGACGCTCTTTGCCCGCTTGCAGATAAAATTTTATGAAAAAGCGTGCCGTAAATTTGTGCAGCCGCCGCGAATGAAAATTTTAATCCAACCTGCTGCGAGATAAAATTTAGCCTGCATGTGCAAGATAAAATTTAACCGATTAGAGCGCAAGATAAAATTTGAGATGAAATTTCGACCAAGCAAGCTGCGAACTGAAATTTAAAGAGCAAATTTGCAAGATAAAATTTTAAATGCATTTTGACCGCAGCGCCTCGCGGCGCGTTATTAAATTTAAACCTTTGCGGCGCGCTATTAAATTTAAACCCGCGCGCCCTACTCGCCGCTTTTGCCCGCTTTTATCATCTTTATAAATTCCTTTGCGAGCTTGGATGGTTTTTTATACACGACCGAAAACGACACGTCCAAAAGCGGCTCATCCGCGACGTCAAAGAGCGTGATGTAGTCCTTTTGCGTCTCAAAAATGTACCGCGCGAAGCTGAAACTCACGCAAAGCCCCGCCGCAACCATCGCGTTAGCCACGTATAGATAGGAGGTGTCGCAGAAAATTTGAGGCGTAAAGCCCGCGTTTTCAAAGATCTTTTTAAAGTTCGATTCGCTTTTTAAAATTTTACTGCTGATTGCAAATTTATCGGATTTGAACTCGCTAAGTGCGATCTTGGGGTATCTCTCGGTAGAATTCATACTAGCTCGCGAAACGGCAGGATGAGAGGAGCAGACGCTTAGAAGCAGCCTGCGCTTTTTTATAAACTCGCACTCAAGCCCCTCCGCGAAAAGCTCGCCGAAGTGCGCGGCATAGACGATGTCAAGCTCGCCGCTTTTTAGCATCTCGATGAGCGCAGGCTCGGAGTGAGCGTGCACGACCCTGATGTCGGCTTTAGAAAACCTACTGTAAAACATCGCGATGATCTTTTCGATAAATTTAAAGCTGGTCGAGGTCGCGCCGATTACGAGCTTGCCCGTCTTGATCGACGAAAGCCCGCGGATTTCGTTATTTAGCTCCTTATTGAGCCTAAGCATATTTTTCGCTCTGGCGATGTAAATTTCGCCCGCGTATGTAAGCTCAAGCCCATTTTTCCTATCGAAAATTTCGATCCCGAGCTCCTTTTCCAAAAGCATAATGCTCTTTGAAAGCGACGGCTGCGCGATTCCAAGCTCGCTCGCCGCTTTTGTAAAGCTTTTAAGCTCCGAAATTTTTACCGCAAATTCCATATGTCGCAGGCTCATTTTTTGCCCCTTCGGTTGAAATTTTATAGCCTTTAGCTATTAAATTATATACCAAATAACATTTGACTTACATAAAGATTTAATATAAAATTACGACATTAATCTTTAAGATTAAAAAATCTCTAAGTAAAGGGGCAAATATGGAGAGACGCGACATACTGAAAATGGGTATGGTAGGAGCCGGTGCACTCGCACTCGGCGCGGTAAATGCACAAGCAAGCGCAGTGGACGCAAAGGACGTCAAATTTGACGAAGAGTGGGATGTAATCATCATCGGCAGCGGGTTTGCGGGACTTGCGGCGGGCTTAAAAGCAGCCGAGAAAGGCAACAAAGTCTTGATTCTCGAAAAAATGGGCCGCATCGGCGGAAACTCCGTCATCAACGGCGGCGGTATGAGCGTACCGATGAACCCCGTACAGGAAAAAACCGGCGTTAAAGACAGCAAAGAGCTATTTATGAACGACTGTCTAAAAGCAGGACTTGGCATCAACCACCCCGAGCTTTTGGGCACCCTAGCCGATCGCGGCTTAGACGCGTTTAAATTCCTCGTAGATAACGGCGTGCAATTTAAAATGGATCACTGCGCGCACTTCGGCGGACACAGCGTCGCACGCTCGATGCTAACGACGAATGATAGCGGCTCTGGCTACATCCAGCCGATGCTTGAAAAATTTGAAGCGCTAAAAGATAAGGGCTGCGAGCTTCGCCGCCGCGCAAAATTTGACGATTTCGTAATGGACGGAGATCGCGTGGCGGGCGTCGTGATCCGCGAAGAGTATAAATTTGATCCGAATCTTTACAGCGACGATCTTGAAAACACGAGCGGCACAAAAAAGACGCTCAAAGCCAAAAAAGGCGTAGTGCTTGCAGCCGGCGGATTTTGCCGCGATAAAATTTTCCGCAAGCTTCAAGATCCGCGCATCCCAGATGACGTCGATAGCACAAATCACGCGGGAGCTACTGCGGGTGTGCTACTAAAAGCCTTTGAGATCGGCGCGTATCCGGTGCAGGTCGATTGGATCCAGTTCGGTCCGTGGGCGAGCCCCGATGAGAAGGGCTTCGGTACCGCTCCGATCCTAACTCAGCAAGGCACCTTTAAATACGGTATCGCCGTGGACGTTCGCACGGGCAAGCGCTTTATGAACGAGCTTGCAGACCGCAAGACTCGCGCGGACGCGGAATTTAAAATTTTACGCGAGGATCCAAAAGCCTATCCGATAACATTCGCCGATACTAAAATGGCGTTTAAAGACCTAAGCGAAGAGATTATTTCTAAAGGCATGGCAGGCGGTAAGGTAGTGGGCGAATGCGCGAGCCTAGATGAGATCGCTAGCAAATACGGCGTGCCTGCGGATGCCTTAAAAGAGAGCGTCAAAAAATATAACGAAGGCGTTAAGGCGAAAAAAGACGAGTTTGGCAAGCAAGAAAGCGCGCTTAGCGAGATCAACGAAGCGGGACCTTTCTACGTCATCCGCCTATCGCCGAAGCCTCACCACACGATGGGCGGTCTAAAGATCAACGAAAAGGCAGAGGTAATCTCCTCTAAAACCAATAAGCCGATCCCTGGGCTTTGGGCTGCGGGCGAGATCACCGGCGGAACTCACGGCGCAAGTCGCTTAGGCACCGTCGCGATCACCGACTGCATAGTTTTCGGAATGATCGCTGGCGAGCAGATCGCCTAACTAGGCCTGGGCGCAAGCTCTTTAAAGCCTTGCAGGCTAGCTTTCGCGGGCCGGCAAGGCAGTTTTATAAAAGGTTGCAAATGAAAAAAATCAGTTTTACGGCATTGTTTCTGTGCTGTATCATCGCGACTTTGTTCGGCGCGCCGTCTGCCAACGACGCCAACGCCACGACAATAGTCGTTTCGGATGAGCTTAGGGCAAAGCACAAACTAAAGCCGCACCACGAGCATTTGGCGTTTGACTGCGTCGATTGCCACGTAAATCAAGGAAGCGATCCGTCTAAATTTAAAAGTATCGGCGACAAGGGCTGTATCAGCTGCCACGGCGACAAAAAGAAACTCGCTTTGAGGCTTAAATTTATGGATACTCTTAAGGCTAATCCGCATAACTCCGTCCACGACGGTCCTACGCTATACTGCGACGAATGCCACAACGAGCACAAGGCATCTACGAATATGTGTACCGAATGCCACGAGCACGAAGTGCCGCAATGGATGGGGGTAACACCATGAGAATTTCTAAAAAATTACTAGCGCTTATCATCTTAATAAGCGGCATTATAGGGTTTTTCGTCGTCGTGCCGGTGCATTATGCGCTTGAGAAAACAAGCACCGATAAATTCTGCGACGTCTGCCACGAGATGGATCCGATGGTGATCGCCTATCAAGACGACGTCCACTCGGGCAAGGGCAAAACGGGCATCAAAGCTAAATGCGTCGATTGTCACCTACCGCACGACAATATCGTAAAATACGTCTATCAAAAGGCCAAAAACGGCGTGCTGGAGGGCTATTCGCACTTCTTCGACGAGCCTGAGAAATACGACTGGAACGCAAGGCGCAAAAACCGCGAGCACTATGTGTTCGACAACGGCTGCACGAGCTGCCACGCTACCGTGATCGACAGCAGAATCACCTCCGAGCAGGCGCAGCGCATGCACGCGCACTACAAAAAGCTCCTAGGCACCGAGCGCGAGCTTAAATGTGCGAGCTGCCACGTAAGCGCGGGGCATGGCATCGGGCTTCGCAACTACCTGGAGTACTGGCGACCGACGTATAAAATTTACGAAAAGAAGATGATGGAGGAGAAGATCAAGGCGAAAAAGGGATTTTTCGGCGACGAGTATAAACCTAGCGCCGAAGAGCAGGCCTTTATGGACGCTTCTAGCGCGAAGAAATAACGCCGCTTGAAATCCTAGAATTTCTAAATTTCAAAATTCCGCCGAGGTTTAGCTGAGACCTTGACGGGATTTTTGAAATTTTGACGAAATTTTTGTGAAGTGTTTATTAAATTTATCGGCTTTTAGATTTAAAATTTACCAGAATTCTCGATTTAAAATTTCATCTATCAGACTATATTAAACCAACCGCCCGCAACTTAAGTTTATGCGCTTCTTACTCGCCAGCTCGTAAACGAAAAGTATCGACAAAAAACCCTTACAATTGCATCTCTATGAGCCTTACTATAGTGCTAACTTGATTTCATACTCACGATACATTTATGAGAGCATAAGGCTAGCATAAATTATCGAGGGTATAATCGAATTAAAATTTTAGGAGAAAGCGATGGCGTTTGAAAACGCAATCATCACCAAAGAGGATGATGAGAAGTATGGATTGAGTGCGCTATATGGTAGGTATAATTATGGAGCAAAGTTGCCAAATCTAAATTTTACAATAGATAGGCAATTGGATTGCTGGCTTTTAAAAATTTATAGTTTTCCGGATCCAAATTATGATAGAGCTTTTCTTTCTAAATCTATTTGGGTTTTATATTATGATGGAGAATATATCGAAGCTATTTTAGATGAAAGTTGTAAAATCAATAAAACAAAAATACCGAATGAGTTTCATAGGATTTGGCGACTTTTAAGTTTAAAACCAAAATATACTTTAACCTTAAAATTTCAAGATATTTTAAATATATTAGAAGCTGCATTGGAAACATATAGAGATATTGATCTGTATAAACCAAGAGAGAACTACACTATGGAGTTACAAAACTTAATCGATAAGCAAGAGGAATAAAATGGTGTTTGTTGTAGAGCATATTCCAAAAGGAATTTTAAATGTGCCTGGAATAGGAGAGTCTGTAACGATGCACCTAAAAGAATATCCACGCGCTTTCGTATCAAAAGATTTAAAACGCTAGAAAGGTATATTTCTTGTAATTGTAAGGAAATCTCTAAAATTTTTATAAATTTAAAATTCCTATAAAGCGCGCAGAACAAAATCCTCGTCAAAATTTCAACGCCCAAGCTTTATTTAAATTTCGGTACGTTAAGCTCTGCGGCAAAATTTTAGATAAATTTTACCTCCGTTTCATTTAAAATTTAAGAGCATGTTTAAATTTAGGAGACTTGGATGAAACATTTATCAAGCGCGAGCCCGCTTGATAATGCAGATGAGAAAGAGTAAATTTTTCGGGTTCAAACGCCCTTTTTTTGCGTCATATACTAGGCAAAATAATACGGATGAGAAAGAGCGGAAAAACTCCGCTCTTTAAAGCTTTAGTTGCCGCTTAGATCAAATTTATACGCAGCTTGCAACCATATCTCGTTCTCGTCGAACTTCCTATTTACGCCGCTAGCATAGTGATCGCTTCTCTCAAGCGCGGTGTAGGTTACGCCCAAGCTTAGCCCCTTAACAGCCTTAGGAGCGTAGTTTGCCGTTACCGCCCAGCCCTCTACGTCCATGCTGGTGCCGACCTTTTGGCCCGCAGCCCCGCTAGCATTGATATTATTCGTGCCGCCTACTCTGTCTTGATCGCCTTTTACGTAGTGTAGCGCGGTTTTGAAGCCGTCCAAGCCGATAGCGCCGAAGTCGTAATCAAGCACGATCTTGTGCGTATCCATACCCGCATATCCCGTGAAGACGAACGGACCTCTAATAGGCAGCGCGGTGTATGATCCCGGACCGTTGCCGACGCCTAAAATAACGGCATCATCATCGCTAACGGTCGTATAGGCATACGATAGACCGAATCCGAAAAACTCGCTAACCGAGACTCTTGCGCCGAACATATCGCCGTCAAGCCTTCTTGGCTCCAGCCCTCCGTCTACGCGCGAGCCTTTGTAGTTAAGATCAAATCCCAGCTTTAAAATCTCGCCTACCGGCACTTTTACATTTGCCTCGGCAAGATACAAGCTAACGTCGCCGTCTTTTAATGCGTTAGCGGGTTTTACGTCCGTTACCGCTGCGTAAGCGCCGGTTAAAGTAGTATAAGGCAAGGATTTGTTTTGAATATATGCAGAGAAGATATTTTCAAATTTTACGGTAACGGGACCAGTCATATTACCCAGAATCACCCTATCTTTAAACAAAGGAGCCTTTCCTTCGCCTGCCGGAGCACCCATAGCGGTTTTACTCCTTCCTTGGAATTTATAAAACCATCCGCCCCACAATGTAGTATCTGGGATATCTTTATTGGATATCGCTACGCCCTCGAAAGCCTCTTTAAACGCCCTCGTATAGTTGCCAGCAACGAGTGGAGTTACGACATATTGTCTACCCGCCTTTATATCAGTATTTCCTATGCCGTATCCTAGGTATAATTCCGATAATACCGCACCTTTAGTATACCACTCTTTATCGTAGGCGATCTTATTGCTTGAGCCTACGTGATACGGCATCAACCAGCCCTGTCCGGTAAGCCCTATTCTAAAGCCGTAAAGAGGATCGGTAACGTATCCGAGCTCAAGACCCACGCCGAATGCCTCGTAGTCGTTATCGCCCGTAGCGGCTTCGCCTCTATTGTCTACGGTTTTATTGGCGTAAGTTGTCTTTACCGTTCCGCCAAGCTTGCCGTTAGTAATCGCCTCGGCTACACTCTCTGCCGCGCTTAGAGAGGATACAGCACATGCGCAAACCGCCGCAGCTAAACTTAGTTTGATGAGTTTCATTCGAAATCTCCTTTCATTAAAATAGAATTTAAATCGAAATTTTAATCTTGCATCAATATTTTCGAAATGAATTATATCATATTTACACCTCTATTCTAAAATTTCGACATTACTAAACAATTCCGCCTTAAAATCACTTGAAACAAATATCCTAAATTTGCTATTAAACAGATACAAATAGATACAGAATATAATAAAAAAGCCACTCGCAAAATATTCAATAGGGGTCGTTGTTTTTAAAGAATATTTTTCTAACATTTCATTTTTTATCGTAATCCCCTCCTTGCAAAATGTGCTTATTAAACAAGGATAGAATTTCAAATTTTATGTTTTTCGTATCTATTTTTTCATTATTCGGTATGGAAATTATCCCGCCTTTGAATCTATACAATATGTATTTTCTAAATTTAAAGCCGCTGAGCATAAAAAATAAGAAGTAATGCAATAGCGACAATATTAAGCTTAAAGGCATAAGTATGACACCAAACAGCTTTTCGCTTATATTTTTTGTATCATCATTCAACCAAATATTATCATTTCCAACGCAGAAAGGCATAAAACTCCAACTGACTTTTATGATGTCTTTTTTATCAATAATATCATGTTTTAAATTTCCATTTTCATCCGCGAAATCAAATACAATTTTATCATTATAGATTGTGATCAAGTACCTGTTTTTAAATAAAATCAATAAATTTTTTATACTTTTAGAATTAGCAACAATAATAATGCAACCGCAAGATATAACTATATAACGATGGTAGTTGTATCCAAAATTTCCCCATATCAAACCATACGAAAGGATTAATAAGCCAAAAGCATAAATTCCCACAACGGTCGTTAGTTCCATTTTGCGCAGGTAGTCGTTTTCTATTATTATCGGCTCCTTATCATAATCCCTCATAAATTTCCCCATTTTTATAAAAAGATATTTTGGCGTATTCTACCGCCTTATTCTTATGGTGCATTTAAAATTTAAAATCTGCGAAGGACGGATAAAATTCTAAATTTCAAAGTCTCCGCACTGCTCTAAATTTTAAAATTTAGAACAGGCAAAGGCTAAATAAAATTCTATCTCCTCCGAGCTGCATAAAATTTTAAAATTCTATGCCGATGCTCTAAGCTAAATTTTAAAATTTCAAACCCGCGAAGGCTTGCTAAATTTTAAAATTCCA